>NZ_JACVAD010000010.1:0-205979 GCF_014851665.1 Achromobacter sp. ACM03
TTAGACTTGACATCTAAGGTACTTCACTTCTAGTGAGCACTTGATTTCATTGTGCCTGTGACCGAAGTCACTATGCACTCGCATCAAGCGCCCACACTTATCGGTTGTTTAATTGTTAAAGAGCGGTGCTGCTAAATTCTGTACTACTTACTGCCTGCTCGCTTCGCTACGCCGCTTTCGCCGGCGCCGCGTTGTTTGCAGCAGAGAAACGAGATTATGAAGAAGTTTTTTTCGCTTGTCAAGTCGGCGTCACATACTGCGTTTCGCTTTCTTGCTTGCGACCTCTTCAGGTCCGCCTCTCTTAGCAGCTATCGAAATATCAGGGTTAACCCTAAGTTTTCGGCAACTGCCAAGCCCAAGACTATAACACGATTTTTGCAGATTGTGCAACTGCTTTTGCCTAATTTGCACCTTATCTAGCAACCCCATCGCCGCCGCTTTCGCTTTGAATCTGAGATCGGTTACCGCCTGGATGGCCAGCGATATAAGGGCAAACCCTTAATAATCATCACGAGCCAAGCCCAAGACTATAGCACGATTTTTGCAGATTACGCAACTGGCTTCTGCCTAATTTGCTGCAACCCTTGCAATAACCGCTGTCAACATCGCTGCTGACCTGGCGGCAGGCCGGCTAGGTTTCCCTTAGCCAACCCGTGTGCCTGCTTGGCTTCACGCTTCAAAACTGCCCGAATCGCGAAGGAGCGAGACTATAGCACGGAATTTTGGCGGGACTACGAAGGTGACACCCTTTTTTTAAAAGATGCATCCTTTACGGGGACGCACCATTCGCCCTGGACACCCCACGACAAACGTCTGAGGGCGGTACCTATATATATAGAGGGGCTGAAAAGCCATAGCTAGAGCCTGAGCTCCGTGGTTTCCTTGATCTGCTGTAGGGCGAAGAATGAACGCATGTCCACCACTGCAGGGTGGCGCATCAGCGTATCCATGGCGAACCGGGAGAAATGCGCCAGGTCGGCGACCTGTATACGCAACAGGTAGTCCATGTCTCCGGACATGGCATAGCACTCCACGACCTCCGGCCATAGTTGCACGTCGCGTGCGAAGTCGCTCATGGGAGCATGACTGGATCCGCTGTGCTTGTTCAGACGGATGTTTACGTAGGCGAGCAGCCCCAGGCCGACCTTCTTCGCGTCGATCAGGGCGACGTACTTCTTGATGAAGCCCTTCTCTTCCAGTCTGCGGACCCGCCGCAGGCAGGGACTGGGCGACAGCGACACACGATCGGCCAGCTCCTGGTTGCTGAGGCGGCCGTCGCGCTGCAATTCGGCCAGAATCCGTATATCTGTCCTATCCAGCTCAATGTCAGACATTTTCAGCCCTTAATATTTTCTATCCGGCAATATTATTGCTCAACCTACTGGCTTTCGCGACATGTTTGCAATTGTCTGCCCGTCGTTCCTTCCTACAATCTCCGTCTAGACTTGAAGAACAAGTCGTCCTTAAAAACGATGCAAGGGAGCAGACTTATGAGCAGCGCTTTCCAACCCTGGGACAACCCGATGGGCACCGCCGGGTTCGAATTCATTGAATATGCCGCGCCGGACCCCGCCGCGCTGCGCAAGGTGTTCGAACTGCTGGGCTTCAAGGCCATCGCCAAGCACCGCCACAAGGACGTGACCCTGTACCGCCAGGGCGGCGTCAACTTCCTGATCAACGCAGAACCGGATTCCTTCGCCCAGCGTTTCGCGCGCCTGCATGGCCCGTCGATCTGTGCGATCGGCTTTCGTGTGCAAGATGCCAACGCCGCCTACAAGCGCGCGCTGGAACTGGGCGCGTGGGGCTTCGATTCGCACAGCGGCCCGATGGAATTGAACATTCCGGCGATCAAGGGAATCGGCGATTCGCTGATCTACCTGGTGGACCGCTGGGCTGGCAAGGACGGCCATGGCGGTATTGGCGACATCAGCATCTATGACGTGGACTTCGTTCCCGTGGATCCGCAAAACGCCCAGGCCGACCTGAATCACCGCGGCGCCGGCTTGACGCTGGTGGACCACCTGACGCACAACGTGCACAAGGGCCGCATGGCCGAGTGGGCAGAGTTCTACGAACGCCTCTTCAATTTCCGCGAAGTCCGCTACTTCGACATCGAGGGCAAGGTGACGGGCGTGAAGTCCAAGGCCATGACCTCGCCTTGCGGCAACATCCGCATTCCGATCAACGAGGAAGGCACGGAAGAAAAGGGCCAGATCCAGGAATACCTGGACCTGTACCGTGGCGAAGGCATCCAGCACATCGCCATGGCCACCGAAGATATCTACGCCACCATCGAAGCGCTGCGCCAGAACGGTGTAGTGTTCCTGGACACGCCGGAAACCTACTACGAGCTGCTGGACCGGCGTCTGCCGAACCACGGCGAAGACGTAGCGCGCCTGCAAAAGAACCGCATCCTGTTGGACGGCGCCCCCGGCGGCGGCCTGCTGCTGCAGATCTTCACCGAAAACCAGATCGGCCCGATCTTCTTCGAGATCATCCAGCGCAAGGGCAACGATGGCTTCGGCGAAGGTAACTTCAAGGCCCTGTTCGAGTCGATCGAACTGGACCAGATGCGCCGCGGCGTGGTGAAGACCGTCGAATAAAGTCTTCCCCCGCCAGCGCCCGGTGCTCGGGCATCGGCGCTGGCTTTGAAACCTCACCTTGTGGTGAGGTTTTTTTTGCCTGCTACTTTTGCAGCCGCTCCTGGAACTGCTTGCGGAACTTGGCGACCTTGGGCGCGATCACGAATTGGCAATAGCCTTGCTCGGGATGCAGGGCGAAGTAGTTGCTGTGGTAGTCCTCGGCCTGCCAGAACTTGGCGGGCGGCAGCACGTGCGTCACGATGGGCGCATCGTAGATCTGCTGTGCATTGACCTCGGCGATGACGGCTTGGGCCTGCTCGCGCTGCCCCTCGCTCTGCCAGAAGATGGCGGATTCGTATTGCGGACCGACGTCATTGCCCTGGCGGCCCGGTGTGGTGGGGTCGTGGGTCGCGAAGAATACGCGCAACAAGTCACTGTAGGACAGTTCAGCGGGATCGAACTCGATGCGGGCCACTTCAATGTGGCCCGTGGCCTTGCCGCAGACCTGCTCGTAGCTGGGATTGTCCACATGCCCGCCGCTATAACCGGGCAGCACGCTCTTGACCCCGCGCAGCTCGGTGAACACCGCTTCAACGCACCAGAAGCAGCCGCCGCCAAGTACCGCGACCTCATTGCCCGGAGAGGGTTGTTCTGCCATGACGATTCCTTCCTGATAAAGGGCCGCGGAATACGGCCTGGCGTCCCGGCTTTCGTGCGCGGAACGCGAGAGAATAAGACTACTGCTTGGGCGGAGCCAGCGACAAGATCCATTCGGCGAGCGCGCGGGCGTCGTCCGGGCTGACCTGAGTCTGCGCGGGCATGGGCACGGCACCCCAGGCGCCGCGACCGCCGCCGCGGATCTTGCCTGCCAGGTAATCGACCATGGCGTCGCCCTGCCCCGCATAGCGTTCAGCCACGCTCTTGAGCGGCGGGCCGACACGCTTGGCTTCGACCTGGTGGCAGGCCATACAGGCCTTGTTCTTGGCCAGGTCCAACCCGGTGGTTTGCGCTTGCGCCGCCCCCGCGCCCAGGACGCAGGCGGCGGCCAACAACAGACTACTCTTCAAATGCATCGGTAACTGCCCCACGGCTCGCGGTGCTGGCGAGCTTGCCGAATTTGGCAAGCACACCGCGTGTATAACGCGGCCGGGGCTGAACCCAGGCCTGGCGACGAGCCGCCATTTCTTCGTCGCTGATATTGAGCTGCAATAGCAGCTTGTGGGCATCGATGGTAACCGAATCGCCCTCGCGGATCAGCGCGATGGGGCCGCCCACGAAAGCCTCAGGCGCGACATGGCCCACGACCATCCCCCAGGTGCCACCGGAAAAACGGCCGTCGGTGATGAGACCCACCGTTTCGCCCAGTCCCTGGCCGACCAGCGCGGAGGTCGGCGCAAGCATCTCACGCATGCCGGGACCGCCCTTCGGCCCTTCGTAGCGGATGACCACCACGTCGCCATCGCGGATCTCGCGCGCCATGATGGCGGTCATGGCGTCATCCTCGGAATCGAAGACGCGCGCCGGGCCCGTGATGACGGGATTCTTCAGGCCAGTGATCTTGGCGACACAGCCTTCGGGAGAGAGATTGCCTTTCAGGATGGCAAGATGGCCTTGCGGGTACAGCGCGCGATCCAGCGGCATGATGACATCCTGGTCCGCCCTGGGAGCGTCGGGCACATCAGCCAGGGTCTCGGCGATGGTCTTGCCGGTGATGGTGATGCAGTCGCCGTGCAACAGGCCGGCGTTGAGCAGCAGCTTCATGACCTGCGGAATGCCGCCGGCGCGATGCAGGTCGGTGGCGACATATTTGCCGGACGGTTTCAGGTCGCACAGGACAGGCACGCGCTTGCGGATGCGTTCAAAGTCGTCGATGGTCCACGGCACTTCCGCCGCATGCGCGATTGCCAGGAAATGCAGCACGGCGTTGGTGGAGCCGCCCGTGGCCATGATGACGGACACCGCGTTTTCGATGGATTCGCGCGTGATGATGTCGCGCGGGCGCAAACCCTTCCTGACCGCCTCGACAAGCACGCGCGCAGACTCCGCGGCGGAGGTGACCTTTTCTTCGTCCTCGTTGGCCATGGTGCTGGAGTATGGCAGGCTCATGCCCATGGCTTCGAACGCGGAGCTCATGGTGTTGGCGGTGTACATGCCGCCACAGGACCCGGAGCCGGGAATCGCGCACTTCTCTATCTGCTTGAAATCTTCTTCGGGCATGCGGCCCATGGTGTATTCGCCCACGGCCTCGAAGACGGAGACGATGGTGAGATCGTTGCCCTTGTAGTGGCCGGGCTTGATGGTGCCGCCATAGACGTAGATGCCGGGCACATTGGTGCGCGCCAGTGCGATCATGCCGCCAGGCATGTTCTTGTCGCACCCGCCTATCACCACCACGCCGTCCATCCACTGCCCTTGCGCCGCGGTCTCGATGCAGTCGGCGATGACCTCGCGGGAGACCAGCGAGTACTTCATGCCCTCGGTGCCCATGGACATGCCGTCTGAAATGGTGGGCGTGCCGAATACCTGGGGATTGGCCCGTGACGCGCGGATCGCATCGATGGCCGCATCGGCCAGGCGCTGCAGGCCGCTATTGCATGGCGTGATCGTCGAATGGCCGTTGGCCACGCCGATCATGGGATTTTCGAAGTCGGCTTCCTGATAGCCCAGCGCGTAATACATGGCGCGATTGGGCGCGCGCGCGACACCGTGGGTGATGTGGCGGGAACGATCGTTGTGCGGCATGGTCTGTCTCCTGTCGGCCGCCGGGGCTCGGACATGGCAACCGCCCCGGGGGAACTGGCTCGCTTGCGCGCGAATCTTCAATGTTCGCCGGTTATTATCATTCAACTTTATTGTGTCGGGCAGAACATGCTGCAATATCCCCAATTTGACCCCGTCGCCCTGCAGATCGGGCCGCTTGCCATCCACTGGTACGGACTGATGTACCTGGTGGGCTTCGCCCTGGTGTACCTGCTGGGACGCCGCCGCATCACCTCCGGCCACACCACGTCACTGAACGTGAAGGATCTGGAAGATCTGATCTTCTATAGCGTGCTGGGCGTGGTGCTGGGCGGACGGCTGGGTTATGTGCTGTTCTACAAGCCCTCTTACTACCTGTCCCATCCGCTGGAAGTGCTGTACCTGTGGCAGGGCGGCATGTCGTTCCATGGCGGGCTGATCGGCGTAATCGTGGTGATGCTGCTGTTCGCACGCAAGAAGAAGCTGCCATTCTTCGCGGTCAGCGATTTCATCGCGCCGCTGATTCCGCTGGGGCTGGGCTTTGGCCGCCTGGGCAACTTCATCAATGGCGAACTCTGGGGCCGGCCCACCGATGTGCCGTGGGCCATGGTGTTTCCGGGCAGCGGCGACGGACTGGCGCGCCACCCCTCGCAACTCTATGAGCTGGGCCTGGAAGGCATCGTGCTGTTCGCGCTGCTGTGGTGGTTTTCGAGCAAGCCGCGCCCGCTGGGCCAGGTGAGCGGGCTCTTCCTGATGGGTTACGGAACGTTCCGCTTCCTGGTGGAATTCACCCGCGAGCCGGACAATTTCCTGGGCCTGCTCGCGGGCGGGTTGAGCATGGGACAGTGGCTGTCCGTGCCGATGGTCGCCCTGGGCGCCATCATGTTCAGCCTTACTGCAAAACGATCGTCCCGTTGACCGCGATGCTGACCGTGACGTTGCCCGCTTCCAGCGGGACGTCCGGGCTATAGCCGCCCGAGGCGTCCTTGGCCATGGCCGCGGCGCCCATCATGCGCGGCATCGGCACGGGGCCGCCCGAGCCGCCCAGTTCCAGCTTGGACAGGCGGTAGCCCGAGAAACCGAAGGCGTTGGCTGCGGCCAGCGCGCGGTCCTTGAAGGCTTGCGCGGCTTCCTTGAGCAGCTTGCGCTCTTCGGCCTCGCGCACTTCGCGCGACAGCAGGAAGCTGATATTCGAGATGGCGGTCTTGTCCGACAGCTTGGACGCCAACGCCGCCGCGGCTTCGAAGTCCTTGGATTCCAGGATCACTTCGCCCTGGCCGCGCCAGGAACCGATCTTGCCCTTGCTGGAAGTGTTCGGCCAGACGTTGTAGCCGCCAGTGCGCACTTCCACTCCTTTGACGTCGCGCGCACGCTTGACCACGTCGTCCAAGGCCGCGCTCAGCTTCTTGCCTGCGGCGGGCTGGTCGGGCGCCTCGACTTCGGCGGACAAGGAAATGCGGACCGTGTCCTGCTTGACTTCAGAAGACGCATTGGCCTGCAGAGTCAGTTCGGGCGCGCGGCTGGCCGACGCTTCGGTCGCGGCGGCGGGCGCCTGGGTCTGCGCATGGGCAAGCGGCGCGGCGCTCAGAGCGGCCACGGCTGCGCACGCTGCGCCGAGTTTGGTCAGCGAGAAAACAGGGTGTTTGAACATGGACTGGTCCTAGAGGGAGGACGAAGGGGAGTGGTGAGGCGCCCGAGGCGGACCTGCTCTTATGGCAGGCCCGCTGGGATAGATGCCCCGCCTGTGCCGTCAAGGCCGGCATCTCGAACCCTGAGGTTCAAGGTGGTCGCGTTCCGAAGAGCGTCGGGTTCGTCTACAGGAGACGATCACTCCAGCTCTGCACTCCCGCAACCAATATGCCATAAGACATAGGTTCAGAGAATGTATGGCCTAGTCACGAACACGGCAGGGACAAACTGAAAATACTTGAATACTGCTATATGAACTGTCAGAGCAGCTTTTCCTGACCCGACAAGGCGTCATCGAGTACTGCGTTCATGTCCTCGATTCTACGCTTGAAGTCGCCGACCGCCAAACCGCCCAGCGGACCATCGGGCGCTTTCATGGCGAGCAGCTCGCCCGCGACTTGCAGCGCGGCCATCACGGCGATGCGTTCATTGCTGGAGACCTTGCCCGTGCCCTGGATGCGCAGCATCAGTTGGTCCACGTGGCGCACGGCGGCCAGCAGCGTCGGCTTCTCTTCGGCGGAACACGCCAAAGAATAGTCGCGCCCCAGTATGGTGACATCTACGCGTTCCATCAGTGTTGCTCTCCAGACGGTGCGCCCGGCAAGCGGGCCAGCACGGCGTCAATGCGCTCGCGGGCCGATGCGGCGGCCACGCGCAAGCGCTGTAATTCGGTGTCGCGGGTCTGCAAGCTGCCTTGCAATTCGGTTTCACGGGCGGAGAAACGCGATTCGAGAGACTGGCGCTCGGAGGTTTCGCGGGCCAGTTGCTCGCGTAGCGCGGCCTCGGCCTGCTGGGCTTGCTCGAGCATGGAGGTGACCGCGCCGTCGTGATCCTGAAGCTTGCTCTGGAGCGTGACGATTTCGGCCTCGCGCTCGGCGGCGCGCTGCTTGAGCACACGCTGCTCAGCTTCGGTTTCGTTCAGGCGTTGGCGCAACGCGTCACGCTCTGCGTGGAGTTGCCGGGTGCGTTGCACCAGTTGCCCTATGCGGGCGGCGAGTTGGTCTAGATCTTGCAGCATGGGCGCTATCGTAAACCATCCTGAGTTGAACGGGGTCTCTTCACGCAAGGTGAGAAACCCGGCAATATTCAGTAGGATTTATTCCTGCCTCATTCGAAAGCCACGCATCCGGCCGATCCTGCTTTCGTCTTTCTTTCTATAAACTTTCACTTAGCTTTCAAAAAGCCCTCAAACTTCCTGACCCGTTACAACTCGGGGTCGGGAGTTCCCGAATTCTAGGGAAAACCCCAGCCTTTCACCGACCTTACAGGGTTTGCAGCGTGGCGGGCGTCCATTACCATTCGCCCTTTCAAGAATCCCAGCCTTACCTTTCATAAGAACAAATGGCACCCTGAAGTGCCTTTTTTGTGCCTGTCACTCGCCTGTCGGCGGGATTGGCCACAGACCTTTTTATCTACATGCTGTAAACAGGAGCCAACCAATCATGCAGCTACGCAATCGACAGGACTTCTGGTCGGGGGTGATGTTCATCGCCCTTGGACTGGGATTCGCCTGGCAGGCCAGCAGCTACCAAATGGGTACTGCCGCCCGAATGGGCCCAGGGTATTTTCCTTTCTGGCTAGGCATTGTTCTGGCATTGCTGGGCGCCATCGTGCTGCTTGGCTCGATGTCCAAGAAGGCGCACGAAACCCACGTCGACAAGTTCGATTGGCGCATCGTGTTCCTGGTGGTCGGATCGGTCGTGCTCTACGGCTTCATCCTCAAGCTGCTGGGCATCTACATCTCGGTGTTCGTTCTGGTTGTCGTCAGCAGCCTGGCCAGCCATGAGTTCAGCCTGAAGGTCGCCGTTGCCAACGCGATCTTCCTGGTGGTGTTCTCGTATCTGGCATTCGTCAAGGGGCTGGGGCTGATTTTCCCGCTGTGGCCGTCGTTTCTGGGCATGAACTAAGGAGCCTTCGGCCATGGAATTGTTTGACAACCTCATGCTGGGCTTCTCGGTGGCGTTCACGCCCGAGAACCTGGCCTATGCCCTGCTGGGCTGCATCCTGGGCACGCTGATCGGCGTGCTGCCGGGCATCGGCCCTGTCCCGACCATCGCAATGCTGCTGCCGATCACGTACGTGCTGCCCCCGGTGGCCGGCCTGATCATGCTGGCAGGCATCTACTACGGCGCCCAATATGGCGGCTCCACAACGGCAATTCTCGTGGCCTTGCCAGGGGAAACGTCCGCGGTGGTGACCGTGCTGGACGGCCACCAGATGGCCCGCAACGGCCGCGCGGGCGCCGCGCTGGCAATCGCTGCGCTGGGTTCGTTCTTCGCAGGCTGCGTGGCCACGCTGCTGCTGGCCGCCTTCGCGCCCCCGCTGGCTGAAGTCGCGTTCAAGTTCGGCCCGGCCGAGTACTTCTCGCTGATGTGCCTGGGCCTGGTCGGCGCCGTGGTGCTGGCTTCGGGTTCGCTGCCGAAGGCCATCGCGATGATCCTGCTGGGTCTGCTGCTGGGCATGGTGGGCACCGACGTGAACTCGGGCGTCGCCCGCTTCGACTTCGGCATCCCCGAACTGCAAGACGGCATCGACTTCGCCATCGTGGCCATGGGCGTGTTCGGCTTCGCCGAAATCATGACCAACCTCGAGCAGAAGGAAAACCGCGTCGACATCACCGACAAGATCGGCTCGCTGTACCCCAACAAGCAGGAATTCAAGGAAGCCGCCCCCGCTGTGCTGCGCGGCACGGCTCTGGGTTCGGCCCTGGGCATCCTGCCTGGCGGTGGCGCCGTGTTGTCGTCGTTCGCCTCCTACACGCTGGAAAAGAAGATCTCGCGCAATCCGGAACGCTTCGGCAAGGGCCACCCGGCCGGCCTGGCTGGCCCGGAATCGGCGAACAACGCTGCTGCCCAGACCTCGTTCATCCCGCTGCTGACCCTGGGCATCCCGGGTAACGCCGTGATGGCGCTGATGGTCGGCGCGATGACCATCCACAACATCCAGCCCGGCCCGCAAGTCATGACGAGCCACCCGGAGCTGTTCTGGGGCCTGATCGCCTCGATGTGGATCGGCAACCTGATGCTGGTCGTGCTGAACCTGCCGCTGATCGGCCTGTGGGTCAAGCTGCTGAAGGTGCCCTACCGCATCCTGTTCCCGGCGATTCTGGTGTTCTGCACGATCGGCGTGTACTCGTTGAACTACAACACGTTCGACATCTTCACCACCGCCATCTTCGGCATCATCGGCTACGTGTGGTCCAAGCTGAAGTGCGAAGGCGCACCGCTGCTGCTGGGCCTGGTGCTGGGTCCCATGATGGAAGAGAACTTCCGTCGCGCCCTGCTGCTGTCGCGCGGCGACTTCACGACCTTCGTGACGCGTCCGCTGTCGGCTTCGCTGCTGGCCGTCGCCGTCTTCCTGGTGATCCTGGTGGCCCTGCCGGCGATCCGCAAGAAGCGCGAAGAGACCTTCGTCGAAGAAGACTAAAGCCAGCCTGCCGCCCCACTGCGGCAGTCTCGCCCTGAAAACCCCCGGGTTCCGCCCGGGGGTTTTTCTTTGCGCGTCCGGCATCCAGTCCGATAAACGCTACGAATCAATACAACTCAATACGGGTTATGTTCAAACGCAGTTCGCGTACGGTAAGCTAGGGGTTTACCCCACGCGATGATTCGAGATGAATTTCAACTGGAACAACCCCTATCCCACCACCCGCCGCCCCGTGTTCGCACGCAACGTGGTCGCCACGTCACAACCGCTGGCCGCCCAGGCAGGCTTGCGGATCCTGGCGCAAGGCGGCAACGCTGTCGACGCGGCGATCGCTGCGGCCGCCACGCTGGCCCTGACGGAGCCGGTCAGCAACGGGCTGGGATCGGATTGTTTCGCCATCATCTGGGACGGGTCCAAGCTGCATGGACTGAATGCCTCGGGAACGGCGCCGGCAGCCTGGAACATGGATTATTTCCGGCGCAAGCACCAGGGCGCCATCCCGATGCGCGGCTGGGACAGCGTGACGGTGCCGGGCTGCGTGGCGGGCTGGGCCGCCCTGCACGAAAAGCTGGGCCGGTTGTCCTTTGCCGACGTGCTTGCACCCGCCATCGAATACGCCGAGCGCGGCTTTGCCGTGTCGCCCATCGTGCAGGAAAAGTGGGCGGCGCAAGCCGACCTCCTGCAACCGCAGCCGGGCTTCGCCGAGCATTTCCTACCTCGCGGACGCGCGCCGCAGGTCGGCGAGCACTTCGTGCTTCAAGGCGCGGCCGCCACGCTCAAGCGCATTGCGGCCAGCGGCGGCCGGGACTTCTACGAAGGCGAGACCGCCCACAAGCTGGTGGCGCATGCCCAAGCCCACGACGCCGCGCTGACGCTGGCGGATCTGCGCGATTACGCGCCGCAGTGGGTGACCCCGATCAGCCAAAGCTACCGCGGCCACACGCTGCATCAGATTCCGCCCAACGGCCAAGGCATCGCCGCCCTGATCGCCCTGGGCATCCTGCAGAACTTCGACGTGGCGGCACGCCCGGTGGATCACCCTGCAACGCAGCACCTGCTGATCGAGGCGATGAAGCTGGCCTTTGCCGATGTCTACGCGCACGTGGCCGACTCGCAGCACATGCAGGTCACGCCCGAACAGATGCTGGCCGCGGACTATCTGGCGCAGCGCGCGCGCCTGATCGACCCCGATGCGGCGCAGGCCCACGCCAGCGGCCATGCGCCGCGCGGCGGCACCGTCTACCTGACTGCCGCAGACAAGTGCGGCATGATGGTCAGCTTCATCCAGTCGAACTACATGGGCTTCGGCTCCGGCGTGGTGGTGCCGGGCACCGGCGTCAGCCTGCAGAACCGCGGCCATTGCTTCAACACCGACCCTGGCCACCCCAATGCGGTGGCGGGCGGCAAGCGCCCCTTCCACACCATCATCCCCGGCTTCCTGATGCGCAATGGCGCACCCGTCATGAGTTTCGGGGTCATGGGAGGCAATATGCAGCCCCAGGGGCAGGTGCAGACGCTGGTCCGGATGCTGGACTATGGCCAGCAGCCGCAGGCCGCCTGCGACGCGCCTCGCTGGAAATGGAACCATGGACTGTCGCTGGACGCGGAGGCCGGCCTGCCCGCGGCCGTTGCCGAGGGACTGCGCGCCCGCGGCCATGTGCTCGAAAGCATGGCGGATCCCTACATGGACTTCGGATCGGGGCAGTTCATCTGGCGCCTGGGCGACCCGGCCGTGGACGGATATGTCAGCGCCAGCGACAGCCGGCGCGATGGACTCGCCGCGGGCTTTTGATTGCGTTAAGGTTAGGGCCTGTTTACAGGCGTCAACGCCTGACGGCCCCAATCACATAAAGCGGAGTCCCCTGCATGGCAACGATCGGTACCAAGAGCTACGACGCTGTCGTAGCCCAGAAAGTCACTTTCCTCGGATTGGGCGTGATGGGCCTGCCCATGGCCGGCCACCTGGCGCGCGCAGGACACGACGTCACGGTCTACAACCGCTCGCCCGCCAAGGCCCAGGCCTGGGTCGCCGAATTCGGCGGCAAGAGCGCAGCCACGCCGCGCGAAGCCGTGGCCGGCGCGCAGATCGTGTTCGCCTGCGTCGGCAATGACGATGACCTGCGCAGCGTCGTGCTGGGCCCCGACGGCGCTTTCGCCGGCATGACGCCCGGCGCGGTCTTCGTCGACCACACCACCGCATCCGCCGACGTGGCGCGCGAACTCTACGCGCAGGCCAAGGAGCTGGGCCTGAATTTCGTCGACGCGCCGGTATCCGGCGGACAGGCAGGCGCGGTCAACGGCGTGTTGACCATCATGTGCGGCGGCGAACAAGCCGTGTTCGATGCGATCAAGCCCGTGGCGCAGAGCTTCGGCCGCGCGGTCACGCTGGTGGGCCCGCCCGGAGCCGGCCAACTGGCCAAGATGGTCAACCAGATCTGCATCGCAGGCGTCGTGCAGGGCCTGTCCGAGGCGATCGCTTTCGGCCAGGCTGCCGACCTGGACATGAAGCTGGTGCTGGACGTGATCAGCAAGGGCGCGGCGCAGAGCTGGCAAATGGAGAATCGCGGCGGCACCATGGTCGACGACAAGTTCGACTTCGGCTTCGCGGTGGACTGGATGCGCAAGGATCTGGGCCTGGTGCTGGCCGAAGCCCGCCACAATGGCGCGCGCCTGCCCCTGACGGCCCTGGTGGACCAGTTCTATGGCGACGTCCAGAAGCTGGGCGGCGGCCGCTGGGATACCTCCAGCCTGATCAAGCGCCTGCGCGACTGAGCCCTGCCCTCGCGGCAAGAAAAAAGGCGAGCCGCAAGGCTCGCCTTTTGCTTTGGACGCCTGCGCTTACGCGGCCAGGCTGTCCTGCTGCGCAGCGGGCAGCAGCGCGTCGATGCGCTGCTTGGCCTGCGCCATGCCTTCCAGCGCGGCCACTTCACCCATGGCCATGCCTTCGGCGGCGATGAAGGTGACGTCGGTCATGCCCAGGAAAGCCAGCATCTGGCGCAGGTAAGGCGTCATCGTGTCCGAAGGCGTGCCTTCGGCCTTGCCGCCGCGGGCGGTCAGCACGAACACCTGCTTGCCCTTGACCAGGCCTTCCGGCACGCCTTCGGGGGTATAGCGGAAGGTGACGCCAGCGCGGGCGAGATGATCGAGATAGCTCTTGAACTGAGCGGGCATATTGAAGTTGTAGACCGGAACGGCGAAGACGATGCGATCGGCATCCATCAATTCGGCTACCAGCGCGTCGCTCATCTCAACCAGGCGTTGCTGGTCCACGTTGCGGGCATCGGCCGGAGTGAACAGGGCGCCGGCGGTGTTGCCGTCGAAGTAAGGGATGGGCTGGGCGCCGATGTCGCGGACCTTGATGGCCGCGGCCGGATTAGACGCCTTGACGCGGTTGATCAGGTGATCGGCCAATTGCTTGCTGTTGGAACGATCGCCGAGAATAGAGGAAAGGATAACCAGGGTCTTCATTGCAAATTTCTCCAGTGAGGGCCCGCTCGCTGCGGGCGGTCAGGATCCGTAGGCTTTGATCAGATCCCGAGTGCATGGCGTCACTGTAGACGGGTTAATTGTTCACACAAATCCGGTTATGATGAACTATTCGTTCCAGGAATAGAACAATCATGCAAGATCTCAACGACCTCTACTACTTTTCCCAGGTAGTCGAACAGGGAGGGTTCAGCGCCGCCGCCAGGGTGCTGGACATTCCGAAATCCCGCTTGTCGCGCCGAATCTCGCACCTGGAGGAAAGCCTGGGCGTGCGCCTTCTGCAACGCACGACGCGCCGCTTGCGCCTGACCTCGGCGGGCGAACGTTATCTGCACTATTGCCGCGAAATGGCCGCATCGGCGCGCGCGGCGGACGACGCCATGCGGCAGTTGCAGGCCGAACCCACCGGCCCCGTGATCGTGAGCTGCCCCGTATCCATCGCGCAGGACGTGCTGTCGCCGCTGCTGCCCGAGTTCCTGGACGCCTGGCCCGCCGTGTCGGTGCAGTTGCTTGTGACCAACCGCCGCGTGGACCTGATCCGCGAGGGCGTGGACCTGGCGCTGCGCGTGCGCACCAAGCTGGATACCGACGCCGAACTGGTCGTGCGCCACTTCGGCACCGCGCGCGGCACGCTGGTCGCCAGCCCCAGCTACCTGCAGCGCCATGGCACGCCCGACACGCCGCAGGACCTCGCCACGCACACCACACTGAGCTTCAGTGATCCGCAAAACGAAGTGCGCTGGCCCCTGCGCAACGACAAGGGCGAGGAAGTGCATGTGGAATTGAAACCGCAGCTGTCATGCAACGACTTCATCGTGCTGACCGAAGCCGCAGTGCGGGGCCGCGGCATCGCCCTGCTGCCCTCGATCGCCACGCATGAACAGCTACGGCGCGGCCAGCTGGTGCAGGTCTTGCCGCAATGGCAGTCACCCGAGGGCATCGTGCATTGCATCTATCCGTCGCGGCGGGGCATGATGCCCGCCGTGCGCGCCCTGCTCGATTTCCTGTCGGAGCGCCTGCCCGCCATGTACCAGCGGCTGGAAAAAGCCCCGCTGCCGCCGGCTCAGTAGCCGCGCGAGCGGTCGACCACGCCGGTGATGGCTTCGCCGCGCTGCAACTGCGCGACCTTGCCTGCGATCTGGCGAATGCTCTCATCGCGCAAGGTGCGCGCCGCGATGTGCGGAGTCACGTGCACCCGCGCATCGCGCCAGAACGCGTGGTCCTTGGGCAAGGGTTCGGTGTGGAACACATCCAGCGTGGCGCCGTCGATTTCGCCTTCTTCGAGCATCTGCACCAGGTCATCCTCGACCAGGTGTTCGCCCCGGCCCACGTTGACCAGATGCGCATGGGGCAGCAACTGCGACAGCGTTTCGCGGTTGAGGATGCCAACGGTGTCCGGCGTGAGCGGCAGCACGTTCACCAGGAAGCGCGTGCGGGCCAGGAACGCCGGCAAGGCGGCCGCGCCCGCAAAGGTCTCGACGCCGGGAATCTCGCGCGGCGTGCGCGACCAGCCCGCCACGGGATAGCCGAATTCGGCCAGCGTCTGAGCGACTCTGGCGCCCACCTGCCCCAGGCCCAGCACGCCCACCGGCCAGTCCGCCTGCCGCGAGCCTTCGCGGGTATCCCAGTGTTGCCGCGCCTGCGCATGATCGAAAGCTTCGAAATCGCGCGCGACGCGCAGCAACGCGTACAGCGCGTATTCCGCCATCTGCACCGACATGCCCGCGTCTTCCAGACGGACGATGCGCACCTGCGGCGGGATCTCGGGCATCTTCAGCAAGGCGTCGACGCCCGCGCCCAGGTTGAACAGCGTGGTGAGGCCGGTCTCGTGCTTGAAGAGTTCGGCCGGCGGACGCCACACCAGAGCCGCCTGCGCGCCCGAAGGCGGGCCGTCCGGGTTCCACACGGAAATGCGGCATCCGGGCATGGCGGCTTCCAGCAGCGGAACCCAGGCGGCGGGATCATGGTGGGGACAGGCAAAGAGTATGTGCATGGTGGCTCTGTGTGCAGACTGGGGAAGCCTCAAGCATGAGGGATGCCGCCGCACAAATCAAACGGCCCGGCATGTAGCCGGGCCGCGTGCAGGCAAACGGAAAAGCGCTCAGGCCGCCTGCGGCACCTCGGGCTTGCCTTTGCCCTTGTTCTTGTTGCGGCGCAGGAAGGCCCACACCTGCAGGAGGACCAGCAAGGCGCTCGCACCGATGAACCACGCGCTGATCGGGCGCTCCACAAACACCGCCAGATCGCCGCGCGACAGCAGCAACGCCCGGCGGAAGTTCTCTTCGACCATGGGGCCGAGCACGAAGCCGAGCAGGATGGGCGCAACCGAGAATTCCAGCGTCATGAGGATGGCGCCGATCACACCGAAAGCCAGCACTTCCCAGATCTGGAAGAGACTGTTCTGGGTACTGAACACGCCCACCGCGATGAAGAACAGCGCCGACGGGAACAGATAGCGGTACGGTACCTGCAGCAGTTTCACCCACACGCCGATCAGCGGCACGTTCAGCACCATGAGCAGCACATTACCCACCCAGAAGCTGGCGATAAGGCCCCAGAAGATGTCCGGATGCTCGGTGATCAGTTGCGGGCCGGGCTGGATGCCCTGGATCAGCAGCGCGCCCAGGATCAGCGCCATCACGGCGTCGCCGGGGATGCCCAGGCTCATCGTGGGGATGAAGTCGACCTGCGTCTTGGAGTGCGAGGACGCTTCCGGCGACGCCACGCCGGCGATCATGCCGGTGCCGAATTTCTCGGGCGTCTTGGAGATCTTGCGCTCCAGCGCATAGGCCACGAAGGTGGTGATGGTAGGACCGGTGCCGGGCATGGCGCCAAACAGCGTGCCTACCGCCGTGCCGCGCACCATAGGCCAGAAGGCGGTCTTGAGCTCCTGCTTGCTGGGCCGCATGTCGCGCAGGCGCAGCTTGGCGCCGCTGCCGATGATGGTCATGCGGTTGACGCTCATGAGGAAGTCGGCAACGCCGAACAGGCCCATGGAAATCGCCACCAGCTCCAGGCCGTCGGACAGGTCCAGCAGCCCGAACGAAAAGCGGATGGTGCCGGTATTCACGTCCGTACCCACCACGCCGCACATCAGGCCGAACAAGGTCATCGCCACGCCCTTGAGCGGCGAGCCGCGCGACATGGTGGCGCCGGCCAAAAGGCCCAGCAACATAATCGAGAAGATCTCGGTGGGACCGAACTTGAACGCGACTTCGACCAGCAGCGGAGACGCGAAGATCATGACGATGATCCCCACCGACGCGGCGAAGAACGAACAGATCATCGTGATGCCGAGCGCCGTTCCGCCCTTGCCTTGTTTGGTCAGCGGATAACCGTCCAGGCAGGTGACCGCGTGCGGCGGATGCGAAGGCAGATTCAGCAGGATCGCGCCGATGGCGCCGCCGTACTGCGAACCGTAGAAGATGCCGGCCAGCATCAGGATGGCCGGCACCGGATGCATCACGTAGGTGAGCGGCAGCAGAATGGAAATGGCCGACAGCGCGCCCATGCCGGGCAGCACGCCGATGAGGTTGCCCACCAGCACGCCGAAGAACGACCACATCAGGTTATGCCACTGGAAGGCGACGCCGAAGCCGTACCAGAGGTCCATCAAGGATTGCGAAATCATGGCGCTTCAACCCCAGCGAAACAGCGGAAGCTGCAGCTGCAGCGCCCACCAGAAGACGACGACCGCGATGACGGTCATGGCGATCGAAAGCAGCAGAGCCTGCTTGATCGTGTTGTTGCGGTCGCCCAGCGCCGAAATGAAAACGATGGCGAACGTGGCAGGCAGCAAACCGCCGTAATGGCCCAGCAGCAGGAAAGCCAGGATGCCCAGCAGGATGCAGGCGCCGCCGCGGAAGTCCGGCAGGCCGTGGGCATGGCCGTCGCCGGGCGCAGGCGCGGACGATTCACCCGAGCGCGCCGAGATGGCGATCAGCACGCCGGTCAGCGCCAACAGGCCGCCGAGCGCCGCGGGAAAAAAGCCCGGCCCCATGTGACTCAGGGTGCCGATGTGATAGTCGGTGCCACCGTAAATCGCCCCCAGCCCGATGAGGACCATCAGCGCTCCGCCGTAATAGTCCTTTCTATTGATTGTCTTTTGCACTTCATCCTCCTTCGTGGTGCGGCCGTGCGCCTGGCCGGGACGCACCCGCGAAACGAGCGCCATCCGGTGCCTGGCGACAGGCCCGGACGCAGATTACGGAAGGAAGCTGCTAATCCGCTTTCTGTGCGCTGTCGCGTTCCTGAATTCAGGGGTTATCCCTGAACGGAAGCCGCGCATGACTGCGGAAATGGGGAGAAGTTACTGATCGCCCTTGAGCTCGACATCGAGCGGACGAGGATATTGGGAGACCGTGGACGCCAACGGCAGCCACAGCACGGAGGCCAGGCCAACACCGCCTTGCGCGTTCGGTTCGCCGTCGCGCAGTTCGATGTCACCGTCGTTGCGGCGCGCGTAGGCGCGGGCAATCGCCAGGCCCAGGCCCGAGCCCGACGAGGCGACCGGCTTGTCCGTGCCGACCCGCTCGAAACGCGCGAAAGCGCGCTGGCGCAGTATCGGGTCCAGCCCCGGCCCGTTGTCGGAAACAGCGACCTCGGCGCGGTTGTCGTGGCAGCAGACCGACACGGTGATGCGTGCGCCCGCGGGCGCGTAATGGATGGCGTTGTGCACCAGGTTCGACAAGGCTTCGTGCAGTTCGGCCTCGTTGCCCGACACCGGCGCGGGGATTTCCTGGCCCTCTTCGGAACCCGCCTGTACCCAGCCCAGGTCCTGCTGTTTTTCGTGCGCCAGCGGCAGATATTGCAGCACCACCTCGCGCGAGACGGCGTTCATGTCCAGCAGTTGCCGCGGCAACTGGTCGGCCTGGTTGGCGTGAGCCAGCGACAGCAGCTGTTCAGTCAGGCGACGTGTGCGACCCAGCTGGTCGACGATGCCGCGCAGGCCCTCCTGCGCCCGCGCCGGATCGCGTTCGCGCAGCGCATACTGCGCCTGCGTCAGCATGATGGCCAGCGGCGTGCGCAATTGATGCGACGCATCGGCCAGGAACTGCGACTGCTCGTCGAGGACGCGGCGGTAGCGGGCGATATGGTGATTGACCGCATCGACCAGCGGCGCCACTTCGCTGGGCACGCGCGAGGCATCCAGCGGCGTCAGGTCGTCGGGGCGGCGCGCGCGGATGTCGTTACGCAGGCGGCGCAGCGGCTTCAGCGCCCACGACACGCCCCACCACACCAGCAGCGCGACCAGCGCCAGCATGCGGGTGTCGCGCAGGATTTCCTGGCGCCGGGCATTGTTCTCGGCCTCGATGCGCTTGCCTGTGCTTTCAGCCACCACGACCAGCACCTGGCGGTGCTGACCCTGGTAGTACAGGTCGCGCACGACGGCCACGACGCGCACGGGATCGTTGCGATAGACGCTGTCGTAGAAAATCGGCTGGCTGTTGGAACGTGGCCAGGTGGGCGGACGCGGCATTTCCGGCATGCCGAGCAAAGTCTTGCCGGGCTCGGTGGGCACGGCGGCGCCGTCCGGCAGCGGCGGATCGATCTCTTCGATGCGGAAATACTTGCGCAGGCCAGCGCGGGACTCGAGCATCACCTGCGCGTACAGCGGCGTAGCGACCTGCAGGTTGCCGTCAGCAGTGAATTCCAGGCTGCTTTCCAGCACCCGGGCCGGCTCGACCAGGGCGCTGTCGTAGGCTTCGTTGGTGATCTCGGCCAGCGTGCGGTAGTCGTTCACGCTGTCCACGACCAGCAGCATGATCACGCCAGGCAGCAGCAGAATGATCAGCAGCGCGCGGATGCCCACGCGCGGCAGCTCGGATAGCCGCAGCCTCACTCAGGATTCCGCGGACTCGCTGGCGACGCTTTCCAGCATGTAGCCCAGCCCGCGCACGGTGACGATGCGCACGTCGCTGCCAGCCAGCTTCTTGCGCAGCCGGTGCAGCACCACCTCGATGGCGTCGGGATTGGCTTCGCTGTCGTGCGTGAAGACCTTGCCGAACAGCTGGGATTTGTCCACCGGATAGCCGCTGCGCGTGAGCAAGGCAGCCAGGGCGGCATGCTCGCGCGGGGTCAGGAACAGCAGCGAGCCGTCCAGGGTGAAGGCGCGGCTTTCGCTGTCGTAGGACAGCGAACCGCATTGCAGGCGCGGATGCTGGCGGCCGCGGCTGCGCCGCACCAGCGCCGTCAGGCGCGCTTCCAGTTCCTCGAGCGCGAAAGGCTTGGTGAGGAAATCGTCCGCGCCCAGGTTCAGGCCACGCACGCGGTCCTGCAAGGCGCCCTGGGCGGTCAGCAGGAGCACGGGGGTGCGGTCGTCGCGGTTGCGCATTTCACGCAGCACCACCAGGCCGTGCTTGTCGGGCAGGCGCAAGTCCATGACGATGGCGTCGTATTCGGTACCGGCCATGAAGGCTTCGGCGGTGCGGGCGTCGGCCGCGTGGTCCGGCACGAACCCGCTCTGGGCGAGCGCGCGCATCAACCAGGACGCCATGTCCCGTTCGTCTTCAACCAACAATATGCGCATGACCGTCCGTTCCTTCGGGCAGATTCTCTGCCGCCCGTTGCCCGTGCACCCGCTGGCGCAAGTAGCGGGTTTCGTGATGGCGCCGGAAGAGGATAGCCGACAGCTCGTTCAGCGCCTGGGTGTAGACGTCGCGCTTGAACTCGATCACGGCGTCCAGGGGCACCCAATACTGGCTCCAGCGCCAGGCATCGAATTCCGGATGCTGCGTCGCGCGCAAGCACACGTCACTGTCACGTCCTACCAGGCGCAACAAGAACCAAATCTGTTTTTGTCCTTTATAGTGGCCACGCCACTCACGCCGGACGAAGTGATCGGGCACGTTATAACGTAACCAATCGCGTGTACGCCCCAAAATACGGACATGCTCGGGCTTCAAGCCCACCTCTTCATGGAGTTCGCGATACATGGCCTGCACCGGGCTTTCGCCATACTTGATGCCGCCTTGGGGGAACTGCCAGGCATGTTCCCTGATACGCTTGCCCCAAAAGACCTCGTTTCTACCGTTGACGAGAATGATGCCGACATTGGGGCGGTAGCCTTCGCGGTCAAGCATGGGCCACCCCCACCGAATTCAATACAATTACGATCGATTATACGTATCTGCAGCCACCTTTAAACATGCGCGCATCCAACTACCACATCAACACCCTCAAAGAAGCCCCTTCCGAAGCCGAAGTCGCCAGCCATCAGCTGATGACCCGGGCAGGGATGATCCGCAAGCTCGCGGGCGGCATCTACACCTACATGCCCCTGGGGCTGAAAGTCATTCGCAAGGTCGAGGCCATCGTCCGCGAAGAAATGAACGCCGCGGGTGCGATCGAGCTGCTGATGCCGGTGGTGCAGCCGGCCGAGCTCTGGCAGGAGTCGGGCCGCTGGGAGCAATACGGCGCCGAGCTGCTGCGCATCAAGGACCGGCACCAGCGCGATTTCGTGCTGCAGCCCACGTCCGAGGAAGTCATCACGGACATCGCGCGCAATGAAATCCACAGCTATCGCCAGCTGCCGGTGAACTTCTATCACATCCAGACCAAGTTCCGGGACGAGCGCCGCCCGCGCTTCGGCCTGATGCGCGGCCGCGAATTCACCATGAAGGACGCCTATTCGTTCGACCGCGACGAAGCCGGCGCGCAGGCCAGCTACGACACCATGTTCAACGCCTACATGCGCATTTTCGGTCGTCTGGGCCTGGAATTCCGCGCCGTGGCCGCTGACACGGGCTCGATCGGCGGCACCCGCAGCCACGAATTCCAGGTGATCGCCGACACCGGCGAAGACCTGCTGGTCTACAACGCCGACTCGGACTACGCCGCCAACATGGAACTGGCCGAGGCCCCCGGCCTGTACCCCACCCGCGCCGAACCCGCCCAGGCCATGGCCGAAGTGCCCACGCCGGGCGCCGCCAAGTGCGAAGACGTGGCCAAGCTGCTGGGCCTGCCGCTGGAGCGCACGATCAAGTCCATCGTGCTGGCCACCGACGGCGAGAAAGGCGCCGACATCTGGCTGCTGCTGCTGCGCGGCGACCACGAACTCAATGAAATCAAGGCAGGCAAGCTGACCGGCCTGGCGGGCTTCCGTTTCGCCACGGAAACCGAGATCGTCGAAACCTTCGGCTGCAAGCCGGGCTACCTGGGCCCGGTCAAGACCGTCCGCCCCGTGCACGTCATTGCCGACCGCACCGTGGCCAACATGGCCGATTTCGTCTGCGGCGCGAACAAGGAAGACTTCCACATCCAAGGCGTGAACTGGGGCCGTGACCTGCCCGAGCCCGAACTGGTGGCGGACCTGCGCAACGTGGTTGCCGGCGACCCCTCGCCGGACGGCAAGGGCACCCTGTCGATCCAGCGCGGCATCGAAGTCGGCCACGTGTTCTACCTGGGCAAGAAGTACTCGGAAGCCCTCAAGGCCACCTTCCTGGACGAAACCGGCAAGCCCGCCGTCCTGGAAATGGGCTGCTACGGCATCGGCGTGACCCGCATCGTGGGCGCGGCCATCGAGCAGAACCACGACGCCCGCGGCATCATCTGGCCGCGCGCGATCGCCCCCTTCGAAGTGGTAATCTGCCCGGTCGGCTGGGGCAAAAGTGAAACCGTGCGTGACACCGCGCAAAAGCTCTATGAATCCCTGCTGGCGCGCGGCGTGGACGTCATCCTGGACGACCGCGATGCCCGCCCGGGCGTGATGTTTGCTGAATGGGAGCTGATCGGCGCCCCGCTGCGTGTAACAGTTGGAGAACGCGGGCTGAACGATGGTGTGGTGGAATTGCAGGCCCGTCGGGAAACCGAAGCGGCCAAGATTCCGGTAGAGTCCGCGCTTGAAGCCGTGCTGACGAAACTCGACACGCTGTAAACTTTATAGTAACTACGGACTTTCCGCGTCCCGACTGCCCTTTCCTATCCATCGTGACCGATCCGAAGTCCGCCGAATCCGTCCTGCAGGTCCGTGTCTATTACGAGGACACGGATGCAGGCGGAGTGGTTTTCTACGCCAACTACTTGAAATTCCTGGAGCGCGCACGCACCGAGTGGCTGCGCGACCTGGGGGTCAACCAGTCCAACCTGGCGGTCAGCGAGCAACGTCTATTCGTTGTCCGCTCGCTGGACATGTCCTACCGCAAGCCGGCCAGGCTGGACGATTTACTGACGATACGCAGCCGGGTCACACGACTGGGCCGCGCTTCGATACACTTCGCGCAACGCGCGGAACGCGACGGGGAACTGCTTGCCGAAGGCAACATCCAAGTCTGCTGCGTCGATGCCGTTCACATGCGGCCGGCGGAGTTGCCGGCTGACGTTCGCGCCAAACTGGAATTCATTCAGGAATAACCATGCAAGTCACCAACGACATGTCGTTGCTTTCGCTGATTTCGCACGCCAGCGTGCCGGTCCAGCTGATCATGCTGATGCTGTTGGGCATTTCGATCATGTCCTGGACCTATATCTTCGCCAAGCGGCTGGCGATCAAGCGGGCCCATGCCCAGACCCGCCGCTTCGAAGACGATTTCTGGTCGGGCGGCGACCTGTCCATGTTGCAGCAGGCCGTGGCCTCGCGCCGCGACGAGCAAGGCGCGCTGGCTCGCATCTTCGATGCCGGCATGACCGAATTCCTGAAAGCCCGCCGCGGCAATGCCTCCGGCGACGCCACCGCCCTGCTGGACGGCCCGCGCCGCGCCATGCGCGCCGCCTACCAGCGCGAGATGGATTCGCTGGAATCGCACCTGAACTTCCTGGCTTCGGCCGGCTCCGTGTCCCCTTACATCGGCCTGCTGGGTACGGTCTGGGGGATCATGCACGCCTTCATCGGCCTGTCGAACATGCAGCAGGCCACCCTGGCCTCGGTGGCTCCCGGCATCGCGGAAGCGCTGATCGCCACCGCCATCGGCCTGTTCGCGGCCATTCCCGCCGTGGTCGCCTACAACCGCTTCACGAACGACATCGATCGCATCTCGATCCGTTTCGACAGCTTCGTCGATGAATTCCTGAACATTCTGCAACGGCAGGTGCGCTAATGCCCTCGGTAAGCTCACGCGGCAGGTCCGGCCGCCGCATGAAGGCCGACATCAATGTGGTGCCGTACATTGACGTGATGCTGGTGCTGCTGGTCATCTTCATGGTGACCGCCCCTCTCATCACGCCCGGCCTGATCCAGTTGCCCTCCGTTGGCGCGGCCTCGGACGTGCCGGTCAAGCCGCTGGAAGTCCAGATTTCGGAAGACGGCAAGATCGCCCTGCGCGTGCGCGAACCCGGCGCCACCATGCAGGACATCGCGCGCCCCGAACTGGTGGCGCAAGTGCGTTCGCGAATTACCGCGGAAACCCCGGTGGTCATCGCCGCCGACGGCAAGGTGCCCTACGAGACGGTCGTGAAGGTCATGGATGAACTTCGCACCAGCGGCATCACCCGCCTGGGTCTGCTGGTGGACCAGTCCGCCGGCGCATCCCAGCCTGCTCCCGCGAAAAAACGCTAACGCGACGCCTTCCGCCGGCGCCGCCGGCATGCAACGCTCATGACGCCACCCATAATCCGACACCGCAGCGGCCCCCCGGCCACCCCGCCCAACCACGACAACCGGAAGGCATTGATCCTGGCCGTGGCCGTGCACGTGCTGCTGCTGATCGTCTTGATCTTTGGCGTGAACTGGCGCTCCGAGAGCCCCGGCCCCGTGCAGGTACAGCTCTGGGCAGACGGCAACTCGCCCGACTCCCCGCCGCCCACGCCGCAACCCGACCCCCCGAAGCCGCAGCCCAAGCCGGAACCGAAGCCCGAGCCTGAAAAGGCGCCCGAGCCTCCCCCGCCGCCGCCCCCTCCTCCCAAGCCTGAGCCCGAGGCCCAGCCCAAGACCGAGGAAGTCGATCCCGAGATCGCGCTGCAGGAAGCCAAGAAAAAGCGCGAGCAAGAGGAAAAGGCACGCCAGGCCGCCGAAGCCGCCAAGGAAAAGGCGCGCCTCGACGAAGAACGCAAGCAGGCCGAGCTGAAGGAAAAGAAGCGCCTGGAGCAGGAACGCCAGGCCGCTGAAAAGGCTGCTGCCGAAAAGGCCGCCGAGAAAGCCGCCGCCGACAAGGCTGCCGCCGAGAAGAAGGCCAAGGACGACGCTGCCAAGAAGGCCGCGGCGGAAAAGGCTGCCGCCGAAAAGGCCGCTGCCGAGAAGGCTGCGGAAGAAAAGGCTGAAAAGGCGGCTGCCGAGAAGGCTGCCGCCGAGAAGAAAGCCGCGGCCGAGAAGAAGGCCAAGGAAGAAGCCGCCAAGAAGGCCGCCGCCGACAAGGCGCTGAAGGATGCCTTCCGCAACGACGCCCTGGGCGCCGCCGGCATCCCCGGCGGCACCGCCGACCGCAATCAGGCGGGCGGCGGACGCGACAGCGGCTATGGCGCCAAGGTCCGCGCCTGCGTGCAACCCGGGGTGGCTTATCCGCCCCCGCCCCGCAGCGGATCGGAAAATCCCACGGCACAATACCGGGTACAGTTAGGTTCCGACGGGAAGGTCAACGGCGTCACCTTGACCAGTTCTTCGGGCAATGCCGGCTTCGACCGTGCGGTCGAGACGGGCATCCGCCGTTGCAACCCCTTCCCGAAGCCCTCGACGGGCCGCTACGAACCCATTATTGACGTTGTGTACAGAATGTATGATTGACAGGAGATTGATGAATATGACTCCCGCTTATAGCCGACGAGTACCCCCCCTCGCTCTCTGGCGATCGTATGGACTCGGGCTGCTGATGCTGGCCCTGGCCTGCCTGATGGCCATCAAGCCCGCCCATGCGCAGCTGCGCGTCGATATTTCCGGTACCGGCGCCACCCAATACCCCGTGGCCATCGCCGATTTCGCGGTCGACGACACCCATGGCCGCGCCCTGGCCGAAGTCATCCGCGCCGACCTGACCCGCACGGGCCAGTTTCGCCTGATCAACGCCGCCGGTTCCGGCCTGAACGTGGACTCCCCCATCGCCCATGACGACTGGCGCGGCAAGGGCGCCGACTTCATCGCCTACGGCAGCATCGTGCGCGGCGCCGACGGCCGCTACGACGTGCGCTACCGCCTGGCCGACACGGTCAAGAAGAGTCAGCTGGACGGCGTGGCGTTCTCGGGCACCGAGCAGGAACTGCGTCGCGTGGCGCACCAGATCGCCGACCGCATTTACGAGAAGATCACCGGCGTTAAGGGCGTTTTCTCGACCCGTATCGCGTACGTGCTGAAGAAGGGCGCCACCTACGAACTGCAGGTGGCGGACGCCGACGGACAGAACCCGCAGGTCGCCCTGCGTTCGCGCGAGCCCATCATTTCGCCGTCCTGGTCGCCCGATGGCTCCAAGCTCGCCTATGTGAGCTTCGAATCCGGCAAACCTGTCGTCTACGTGCACAATCTGGCAACCAGCGCCCGCTCGCCCGTCGCCAACTTCAAGGGCAACAACAGTGCGCCCGGCTGGTCGCCCGATGGCAGCAAGCTGGCGGTGGCTCTGACCCGCGATGGTTTGTCGCAAATTTACATCGTTGGCGCGACCGACGGCTCGAATCCGACCCGAGTTACGCGTTCTCCCGGGATTGACACCGAACCGAGCTTTACGCCAGACGGTGCTTCCATTATCTTTACGAGTGACCGCAGCGGCGGGCCGCAGATCTACCAGACCGGCTCGAGTGGTGGCGAAGCACGCCGCCTCACGTTTAATGGTGGTTACAACATATCACCCCGAATTTCCCCCGATGGATCGACGCTGCTGTACGTTGCAAGACGCGACGGCGCGTTTCGAATCGCATCGTTGAACCTGTCCTCAGGCTCCGAGACCTTGTTGACTGATGGTCGTGACGATCAGTCCCCGAGTTTTGCGCCGAATGGAATGCAAGTCCTCTACGCAGCCATCCAAAATGGCCGTAGCGTGCTTGCTGGTGTCTCGAGCGATGGCCGCGTACGGCAGACGCTTTCGGTACTGAATGGGGAAATACGTGAACCGACTTGGGGCCCATTTACCCGATAACACGTGTGACTCTCTTTGCAAAGGAACTATCATGAAGTCGCGCATTGCCAAAAGCCTAACCATCGCCGCTCTGGCTGCCGCCCTGGCAGCTTGCAGCTCCGTCCCTCTCGACGATAAAGCGGGTCAGGGCGGAGGCGCTGGCCAAGGATCCTCGGCCTCTGGCCAGATCCTTGATCCCTTCAACCCCCAAAGCATCCTGGCGCAACAGCGCTCGGTGTACTTTGACTTCGACAGCTACACGGTGTCGGACCAGTACCGCAGCTTGGTCGAAACCCACGCCAAGTACCTGGCCTCGCATCAGCAGCAGACCATCAAGATCGAAGGTAACACCGACGAACGCGGCGGCGCTGAATACAACCTGGCCCTGGGCCAGCGCCGTGCCGACGCTGTGCGCCGCATGATGACCCTGCTGGGCGTCAGCGACAACCAGATCGAAACCATCAGCTTCGGTAAAGAAAAGCCGAAGGCGACTGGCACGTCGGAAGCCGACTTCGCGGAAAACCGCCGCGCCGATATCGTTTATCGCCGCTAAGCTTTTTCGTATAGTCTAGAGCCCTACCACGCGTCGGGACGGTCAACCGGCCGTCCCGACGTTTGTTTTTATACCCGGGAATTTTCATGCGCGATAACGTTCTGTCCCTGCGTCCTCTGATTGCGGCCACCGGCCTGGTGCTTGCCGCCCTTGCGGCGCCCGCCCACGCTTTTTCCGACGATGAAGCCCGCCGGGCCATCCTGGACTTGCGCCAACAGGTGCAGCAGCAGAACGAACAAAGCCAGCGCGCCAAGCTGCAATTGGCCGACCAGATCCAGGCCTTGCAGCAGGAAGTCGCCCAACTGCGCGACCAGCTCGAACTGGTGTCGCGCCAGCAGCCCTCGGCCAAGCCGGGCGGCGCGGCGGGCAGCGCCAATCCGCCGGGGGCCTCCGCTGGCGATCCCCAGGAACAGGCCGCCTATGACGGCGCGATCGATCTGTTCCGCAAGGGCCAGTACAAGGAAGCGTCCGAATCGCTGGCCGCCTTCACCGCCCTGTACCCTGCCAGCCAGCTCGCGCCCAGCGCCCAGTTCTACCTGGGCAGCAGCCGCTATGCGCTGAAGGACTTCAAGGGCGCCATCGAGCAGTTGAACGCCATGGTGCAGAAGGCCCCGGACAACGCGCGCGCACCGGACGCCCTGCTGGTCATCGCCGGCAGCCAGATCGAAATGAACAACCGCGCCGGTGCCAAGACCACGCTGCAGCGCATCGTGCGCGACTACCCGACCACGCCGGCCGCCAACACGGCCAAGAGCCGTCTCCAGCTGCTGCAGTAATGCCGCCTGCCGCGAGCGCGGTTGCCGCTTACCAGCACATCCTGCGCCGCCGGGCAGGGCTTATCGCCCTGCTGCTGGCGGCGCTTTTCATTGCGCTGCTGGCCGACTTCACGGTTGGCCCTTCGGGCCTGCCCTGGGGCGAACTGTGGCAGACGCTCACGGCTCCCGCCGCGGCCGATCCAACCACACGCGTGATCGTGTGGGAGATCCGCCTGCCATCGGCGCTGATGGCGGCTCTGGTCGGCATGGCGCTGGGAATGGCGGGTGCGGAAATGCAGACCATCCTGAACAACCCGCTCGCCAGCCCGTTCACGCTGGGCGTGTCGTCCGCTGCGGCCTTTGGCGCCTCGCTGGCCATCGTGCTGCAGCTGGGCCTGCCCGGCGTCCCCGCCGGCTGGCTGGTGGCGGGCAACGCCTTCCTGTTTGCGCTGCTGGCGGCGCTGATGCTGGACGCCGTGACCCGCTGGGGCGGCATGAATACGTCGGGCGTGGTGCTGTTCGGCATTGCCATGCTGTTTACCTTCAATGCCCTGGTGTCGCTGGTGCAGTTCATGGCCAGCGCCGAGGCGCTGCAGAACCTGGTGTTCTGGACCATGGGCAGCCTGTCGCGTTCCAGCTGGATCACGGTCGGCGTGCTGGCTGCGGCCTTCGCAATGGCGCTGCCGCTGGCCATGCGCCAATCCTGGAAGCTGACCGCGCTGCGCCTGGGTGAAGACCGCGCCGCAAGCTTCGGCGTGGACGTGCGCCGCGTGCGCGTCGCGGCGCTGGCCCGGGTCAGCCTGCTGTCGGCGCTGGCCGTGGCTTTTGTCGGCACGATAGGCTTCATCGGGCTGGTCGCGCCGCACATTGCGCGGCGGCTGTTTGGCGAGGACCACCGGTTCTTCCTGCCGGGCAGCGCGCTGGTGGGCGCGGTGATCCTGTCGCTGGCGTCGATCGCCTCCAAGAACCTCATGCCGGGCGTGATCGTGCCGGTAGGCATCGTGACGGCACTGGTCGGCATACCCTTTTTTGCGTCGGTGGTGCTGCGCCGGCAGATGCCATGACCGCGCCGCGCACCGCTTCTGCAACGACGCTATCCGTGCGCGGCCTCACCGCCGGCTACGGACGCACGGACGTGCTGCATGCGCTGTCGATACCCGAGTTGGCCGCCGGCCAGGTGACCGCCCTGCTCGGCCCCAATGGCAGCGGCAAATCCACCCTGCTCAAGGCACTGGCGGGCCTGGTCCGCGTGCGCGCCGGCAACGTCACGCTGGACGGCCGCGACCTGCTGCGACAAAGCTTCGGCGAACGCGCGCGGCACGTGGTCTACCTGCCCCAGGGCCTGCCCGCCGCCGTGCACCTGCGGGTGTTCGAATCCGTGCTGGTGGCGGCCAAGGCCGGCGACGGCCTGGGTACGCCGGTGGACATGCACGCCATAGACCGGCTGCTGGAGCGCCTGGGCATTGCCCATCTGGCCTTGCAGTACCTGGATTCGCTGTCCGGCGGACAGAAGCAACTGGTGGGACTGGCGCAGGCCTTGATCCGCCATCCGCGCGTACTGCTGCTGGACGAGCCGCTTTCGGCGCTGGACCTGAACTACCAGTTCCACGTCATGCAACTGCTGCGGCAGGAAACCCTGGAGCACGGCCTGATCAGCGTCATCGTGCTGCATGACCTGAACGTGGCGCTGCAGCACGCCGACCGGGCCGTCATGATCCATGATGGCCGGCTGCACGCCGAGGGGCTGCCGGCGGATGTGATCACGCCGGCATCGCTGGCGGCGGTCTACGGGGTGGAAGGACGGGTGGAGGCCTGCTCGCGCGGCCTGCGGCAGGTGCTGATCGACGGGCTGCAAGTACACCCGCACTGAGCGCGAGACGGCGCGATGTCAGGCGCGCAGCGCCACATCCACGACCGGCGCGCCGGTCATGTCCGCCAACTGCCGCGGCGTCAGGTTGAACACCGCGTGCGGATGCCCGGCGGCGGCCCACAGGCTGTCGTAGTTGAAGAGATCCGCGTCCAACAGCATCACCGGCTTGACCGCATGGCCGATGGGGCAGACGCCGCCGATCGCGTAGCCGGTCATGTCGCGCACGAACTTCGCGTCCGCCTTGGCCAGCCCGCCCACCTGCGAGGCCACCTTGGCCTCGTCTACGCGGTTCGCGCCGCTGGCGATGACCAGCACCGGCGCGTCATCCGAGGCGCGCCGGAAGATGATGGACTTGGCGATCTGCGCAACCTCGCAGCCTAGCCCCGCCGCCGCTTCCGCCGAGGTCTTGCCGGTTTGCGGCAGGACGACCACGGGCTTGTCATGGCCCAGCTCCAGCAGCAGGCGCGCGACGCGCTGGGCGGATTCGGGCAAGGCGGCAAGGGACTCAGGCGACATCGGGGCGGCTCCGTGGAGTTGGGAAATCAGCGCGGCCAGCGCGCCGAGGGATCGGAAAACGAGTTTATCAGCGCCGGGGCCCGGCGCCTGCGGGCTAGAATGCGCTCCTGGCTTTCCCATCCGACACCCATGCGTTCCGAACCCGTCCTGCCCCTGCAAACCGCCCTGATCGGCGGCTACGCCTTGTCCTACACCGAGTACGGCAGCGGCGCGCCTCTGGTGCTGGTGCACGGTTCCCTGTCCGACTGCCGCTACTGGAAGTCGCAGATGGCGCCGTTGGGCAAGTCGTTCCGCGTGCTGGCGGTATGCCTGCGCCGCTACTGGCCCGAGACCTGGGATGGCGAGGGTGATGGCTTTTCGATCGAACAGCATGCCAGCGACGTGCTGGAGTTCATCGATACCGTGGCGGGCGAACCGGCCCATCTGGTGGGGCATTCCCGCGGCGGCCGCGTAGCGCTGGAAGCGGCGCTGCAGCAGCCCGGCGCGCTGCGCAGCCTGACCCTGGCCGACCCGGGCCTGCCCTTGCCTGGTGACGACGACCTGCGCGGCGGTTTTCGCCAGCGCGCGCTGGCGCTCATCCGCGACGGCGAGATCGAAGACGGCCTGGCGCTGTTCGTGGATACCGTGACTGGCCCCGACACCTGGCAACGCATGGTGCCGTGGTTCAAGGAGATGGTGCGCGACAACGTCGGCACGCTGTTCGGACAGGCCGAGGAGAAGCCCGAAGCGCTGACGCCGGCGCAGATCGGCACGCTGAAGCTGCCGACCCTGCTGATTGGCGGCGCGCTCAGCCCTGCCCCCTACCCGGCCGTGCTGGACGCGTTGTCGCAATGGCTGCCGCAGGCGCAGCGGGTGACGATCACGGGATCGTCGCATGGCATGAACTTGGGCAATCCGCGCGCCTTCAACGGCGCCATCGAAGCCTTCATCAACGGCTGACGCCGGATCTGCCCGGCCGCAGCGCGCGCCTCAGGGTTCGACCGAAGGCGTGTGCTTCAAGCGCCGCAACACAAAGGTGGATCGGCTGTGCCGCACGCCGCGCAGCTTGTAGAGCCGCTTGCGCAGGAATTCCTCGTAGCCTTCGGTCCCCGCCACTGCCACCTTGATCAGATAGTCGTACTCGCCCGTCACGAGAAAGGCCTCGACCACTTCCGGCAGCCGCGTGATCTCTTCGCCAAAGCGCGCCAGCGTGTCGTCGTCGTGATGTTCCAGCGTCACCTCGATCATGACGGTGTCCGGCAGGCCCAGCGCTTTCTGGTTCAAGAGGGCCGCGTAGCCTTCGATCACGCCCGCCTCTTCCAGGGCCTTGACCCGGTTCCAGCAGGGCGTGGGCGACAGCCCCACCTGCTCGGCCAGCTTCAGGTTGGTAAGGCGTCCGTCGGCGCGTAGCGCGCGCAGGATCTTGCGGTCGGTTTCGTCGATTTTGGGCGATGCGGGCATGATGGACGGATAACGAAGATATTTTCCCTGCAAAAACTAATTCTACAAGACAACTATTCTCCTGATTCCCCAAATATGGCGTGAATCAGGAAACCTATTTTGTCCTCCTGCCCGTAGACTCTCCTGCAAGACGGTCACCTATCCCGCCCGTCCGATTTCGGCGTCCACGCTGCGGCATAACCCGGCGCAGGCGCCGGCAGTATCAACGCAGCACGCCGCGCGCCGATCCGCGCGGCAGGAAACCATGTCTCTCGCAGCAGCAGCACCCGCAAGATCCGGCCTGGGCCTGTCCGGCACCGCCATGCTTTTCGCCGCTCCGGCGCTATTCGCCTCCAACATGGTGGCGGCCCGCTGGGCCCATGATGCCAACCTCCCTCCTGTTTTTCTGGCCTTCGGCCGCTGGCTGGTCGCCCTGCTGATCCTGCTGCCGCTTGCCGCGCCCGCCCTGCGCGCGCACCGCAAGACCTTGTGGCGCGCCCTGCCGTCGCTGGCGCCGCTGGCAGTGCTGGGTATGGGCGTGGCCGTGGCACCGCAGTACATCGGCGCCCAGAACACCAGCGCGACCAATATCGCCCTGATCTTTTCGTGCAGCCCTATCCTGGTGGCGCTGCTGGAAGCCATCATCTGGCGCAAGCCGCTGTCCGCCCTGCGCGGCGCGGGCCTGGCGCTGGCCCTGGGCGGCGTGCTGGTGGTGCTGGCGCGCGGCGATGCGCAGACGCTGGCCCGCCTGGATTTCGGCCAGGGCGACCTCTGGGTGCTGCTGGCCGCCACCGGCTGGGCCTTCTACACCGTGCTGCAAAAGCGGCTGAGTCTGCCCGCGGTGCCGGACAGCGCCCGGCTGGCGGCCATGATGCTGGGCGGCGTGCTGGCCCTGGCGCCCTTTGCCGCGATCGAGGCTGCGGCCGGCGCCACGCCGCCCTGGGGCGATCCGCGGCTGGCCGCGGTGCTGCTGTTCCTGGCGGTGGTGCCCAGCCTGGGCGCGTACTACGTGTACGGCCGCCTGATCAGCCAGGCGGGGCCAGCCACGGCGGGGCTGTCGATGTTCCTGGTGCCGGTCTATGCCGCGCTGCTGGCCTGGCCGCTGCTGGGCGAGGCCCCGCAGCTGTTCCATGCCTACGGCTTCGTGATGATTCTGCTGGGCGTGAAACTGGCCTCGTCGCGCATGCGCGCGGCGGCGGCCACGGCCGCCGCCCCCGCCTGACGTTGACTCAGCGGCCCGAGCCCTGGGCCGCCATCACTTCCTGCGCCACCTGGCGCGGCGCCTCGGCATAGTGCTTGAACTCCATGCTGTAGGTCGCGCGCCCCTGGGTCAGCGACCGCAGCGAGGTGGAGTACCCGAACATTTCGGCCAGCGGCACTTCGGCGCGCACCAGCTTGCCGCCGCCACCCGCGATGTCCTCCATGCCCTGCACCATGCCGCGCCGCGAGGACAAGTCGCCCATGACGTTGCCGGTGAAGTCTTCGGGCGTTTCCACCTCGACCTGCATCATGGGTTCCAGCAGCACGGGATCGGCGCGGCGCATGCCTTCCTTGAAGGCCATCGAGCCCGCCATCTTGAAGGCGTTCTCGTTCGAGTCCACGTCGTGGTACGAACCGAAGAACAGCGTCGCCTTCACATCCACCACGGGGTAGCCCGCCAATATGCCGGCGTTCAGTGCTTCGCGTATGCCCTTGTCGACGGCCGGAATGAATTCGCGCGGCACCACGCCGCCCTTGATGGCGTCGACGAATTCATAGCCCTTGCCGGGCTCCTGCGGCTCAAGCTTGAGCACCACATGGCCGTACTGGCCGCGTCCGCCGGATTGCTTGACGAACTTGCCCTCGACCTCGTTGCAGGTCTTGCGTATGGTTTCGCGGTACGCGACCTGGGGCTTGCCCACCGTGGCCTCGACGCCGAACTCGCGCTTCATGCGATCGACCAGGATCTCCAGGTGCAGCTCGCCCATGCCGGAAATGATGGTCTGTCCGGACTCTTCATCCGTGCGCACGCGGAAGGACGGATCCTCCTGCGCCAGGCGGCCCAGCGCGATGCCCATTTTTTCCTGGTCTGCCTTGGTCTTGGGCTCCACCGCCTGCGAAATGACGGGCTCCGGAAAGACCATGCGCTCCAGGATGATGATGTGGGCCGGGTCGGTGAGCGTGTCGCCGGTAGTGACGTCCTTGATGCCCACCGCCGCGGCGATGTCGCCCGCGTAGACCTCGGTGATTTCGCGCCGTTCATTGGCGTGCATCTGCAGGATGCGCCCCAGGCGTTCCCGCTTTTCCTTGATGGGATTGAAAACGGAGTCGCCCGACTTCACCACGCCGGAATAGACGCGGAAGAACACCAGCTGGCCGACGAAGGGGTCGGTCATGATCTTGAAGGCCAGCGCCGAGAACGGTTCGTTGTCGGTGGGATGCCGTTCGATTTCGTGGTCGCGCTGGTCATGGCCCTTGATCGCAGGCACGTCCACCGGCGAAGGCATGTAGTCGATGACCGCATCCAGCATGGCCTGCACGCCCTTGTTCTTGAACGCGCTGCCACAGAGCATGGGGACGATTTCGTTGGCGATGGTGCGCATGCGCAGACCCTGCTTGATCTCGTCTTCGGTCAAGGGTTCGCCCGACAGGTATTTTTCCAGCAGGGTTTCGTTGGCTTCGGCCGCCTTCTCCACCATCTTGTCGTGCCATTCCTGGGCCTGCGCCTGCATTGCGGCGGGAATGTCGCGGTACTCGAAGCGCACGCCCTGGCTGGCCTCGTCCCAGATGATGGCCTTCATCTTGACCAGGTCGATCACGCCTTCGAAATGGTCCTCGGCGCCCACCGGCAGCTGGATGGGCACGGCGTCGCCCTTCAGGCGCTCGGCGATCTGGCGCTGCACGCGCAGGAAGTCCGCGCCGACCCGGTCCATCTTGTTGACGAAGGCCAGCCTCGGCACCTTGTACTTGTTGGCCTGGCGCCAGACGGTTTCCGACTGCGGCTGCACGCCGCCCACGGCGTCGTAGACCATGACCGCGCCATCCAGCACGCGCATGGAGCGTTCGACCTCGATGGTGAAATCGACGTGGCCCGGCGTGTCGATGATGTTGATGCGGTGTTCGGGATAATTGCCCGCCATGCCCTTCCAGAAGGCGGTGGTGGCGGCCGACGTGATGGTGATGCCGCGCTCTTGTTCCTGCTCCATCCAGTCCATCACGGCGGCGCCGTCGTGCACCTCGCCAATCTTGTGGGTGATGCCGGTATAGAAGAGGATGCGCTCGGTGGTCGTCGTCTTGCCCGCGTCGATGTGGGCGCTGATGCCGATATTGCGGTAAAGCTCGATACGCGTCTTGCGAGTCATGGCCTCTTCCCTTGCAGTGAACTACCGGGCGAAGACGGCAAGCCCGACCGGGCCTTGCCGCGGCGGGCGCCATGCCGCGTAGGGTGCTTGAGAATCGCGGAACCGCGCCCGCACTGATGCGTAAATATTACGCGCGGCGCGCCAGGAAACAAGCCTAGTCCCTGCAAAGGCCAAGGATAAAAAAAGCCCCTCCAGCGGGAGGGGCTCGGTAGCCATGCACCAGCCTGGGGCAGCTCCGTAGAGCATTCCGCGGCGGTTGATGCGGCAGGCTACTTCTTTTCTTCCTTGACGCGATACACCAGCACTGCCGTGCTGGCCAGCGACAGGACCTTGGCGGTGACGCTGCCCAGCAGCAGGCGCGACAGGCCGCTGCGGCCGTGGCTGCCGATGAAGATCAGGTCGCAGCCGGCGTCGGCGGCGGCTTGCACGATGCCGTCGGCAACGTTGAAGTTCGACACGGCGCGCGACTCGGACTTCACGCCAGCGGTGTCGGCGCGGTCGGTGATCTGCTTGAGGTACTTGTCGGCCTGCTCGGCGGAGGCCTTTTCGTAGTCTTCGTCGGTGATGGCGTAAGCGGCAGCCATGCCGTCAAAACCGATCGTTGCCGCGAAAGGCTGGGTCACGTAGAGCGCGACGACTTCAGCGCCCACGGAACGCGCAAAGCAAATGCCGGCATTGGCGGCTTGGGCCGAGAGCGGAGAACCGTCGGTGGGAATCAGGATCTTCTTGAACATCTTGCCTGCTCCTGTTTGTGAGGTACCTCCATGCTACCGGAAACGCGCCAGGTTCACATCAACCGAACCCGGCGCGCCTTGACGCGCGTCAAGCCTGCGTTCAACCCAGCTGCTGGGCGGCGGCGAACAGATTGGTGCAGCGGGTGCCGGTGCGGCAGTACGCCAGGACCGGGCCGGGCAGCGTGCGCAACAGCTCGGCGAAACGCACCACGTCGGCGGCGGTCATGGCGCTGCCCACGACGGGCTGGTATTCGATCTGCAGGCCGGCGGCCAGGGCGGCCTTGGACACGTCTGCGGCGGTGGGCTGGTCCGGGCCGCCTTCGAAATCGGGACGGTTGATGATCACGCTCTTGTAGCCGGCGGCGGCGACGTCCGCCATGTCGTCCGGGCCGAGCTGGGGCGCGACGGCGAAATTCTGGGTCAGGGGTTTGATGGGTGCGGACATGGCGGTTCCTTCAATGGCTTCAAAGAGACAGCTTTCTATTATTGATTGCTGGAGACGTTTTGCGCGAAGATTTTTTCCAGATCGGTCCAGACGCCCCGATGATCGGCGATCGTGACCGAAAAGCGCAGCATCGTTGACGGCGCCTGGGACGGGGAAAACAGCGTGCCCGGCGCCAGCAGCATGCCGTGGTCGGCCGCCACGCGCGCCAGCGCCTCGGTATCGCGACCGTAGTCGGCCCAGACGAACATGCCGGCGTGGGGCTCGTGATGCACCGTCAAGCCCAGTTTCAGCAGTCCTTTCAGGCACCGCTGGCGGGCATCGTCCACCCGCAGGCGCACGCGTTCGATGTGGCGGCGGTACTGCCCTTCCATCAGCACCCGGTGGATCACCCGCTCGCCGAGTTCTGGCGAGGTCAGGCCGGCCAGCATCTTCAGGTCGGCGAGCTTCTGCAGGATCTCGGGATTCGCGGCCAGATAGCCCACCCGCAGGCTGGCCGCCAGCATCTTGGAATAGCCGCCCACCAGGATCACCCGCTTCAGGCGGTCCAGCGCGGCCAGCTTCATGGCGCCGCCTGGATGCAGTTCGCCGTAGGTGTCGTCCTCGACCACCAGGAAATCGTGGCGTTCGGCGATGCGCAGGATGTCGTAAGCGGCGCCGGCCGACAGCGTGTGGCCGGTGGGGTTGTGCACCGAACCGTTGATGATGAAGAGCTTGGGCTTGTGCTGGGCCGCCAGCTGTTCGAGCAGCGCCGTGTCGGGGCCGTCCGGGCCGCGCGGCACGCCGATCAGGCGCGCGCCGAAGGCGGCCAGCCGGCCGAAGATGACGAACCATGCCGGGTCTTCGACCAGTACGGTGTCGCCCGGTTTGACCAGGTGCCGCGCGATCAGGTCCAGCCCGTGCGTGACGCCGTTGGTCGTGAGCAGATTGAGTTCCGGATGCGCAGGCACGCCGTCGTTCTGCAGGAAGGCGGCGATCTGCTGGCGCAAGGGGCCGAAGCCCTGGGGATGCCCATAGCTGACCAGATGGCCGCGTACGGAGCGGCCCACGGCGCGCACCGCGCCTGCCACCATCTCGGGGTCCAGCCAGTCCGCGGGCAGCAGTCCCGCGCCGCCGGGCATGCCTGAAGGATTGGTGTCGCGGAACATGCTGCGCAGCAGCCAGGCGACGTCGATCCGCGCAGGCGGCGTGAACGCCGCGGGCGCCGCGCTGGCCACGGCGGCCAGTTGCCCGCTGCGCGCCCGTACGAAGAATCCCGCGCCGCGCCGCGACTGCACCAGGCCGCGGGCCACCAGGCGGTCGTAGGCCTCGACCACGGTGAAGCGGCTGACGCCCGACTGTTCGGCCATCTTGCGGATCGACGGCAGGCGGGTGCCGGGCCGCAGGCCCTGTTCATCGATGCGGCGCGCCAGCCCGTCGGCCAATTGCGCCACCAGGGTGGCGTCGGCCTGGCGCACGGGCTGCCAAGGCATGGAGGCGGTCGCGGCGGAAGCAACTGTCATGGGGATTTCACCAGGCCAGTGATTAAAGTGATATGCAAAAGTGTACCGGTACTGTACCGACAACTATGCGTAGAGTGACAGCAATGCCGAAAACCCGCAATAGCGGATGGGCGCGATGCCCGCGGCGTTCCCCTACCTTGGTGGCTGCGATGACCCGTCCCGCTTTCTATCCGACCTCCCAGGCTGCGCCTGGCGCCCCCGCTGGGCTATGGGAGGGGTACGGCTATGGTTTTCTGGGAGTGCTGGTCTTTTCCCTGACGCTGCCCATGACGCGCCTGGCGGTCGGCGAGCTGGCGCCGCTGCTGGTGGGACTGGGCCGCGCGCTGCTGGCGGCCGTGCCGGCGATTGCCGTGCTCTGGCTGACGCGCGCCCGCCGGCCCAACCGCGAGGAATGGCCCGGCGTGATCCTGGCCGCCCTGGGCATCGTGGTGGGCTGGCCGCTGGCGTCCTCGCTCGCCATGCAGACCGTGCCCGCGTCGCAGGGCGCCGTCTTCAATGGGCTGCTGCCCCTGTCGACCGCGGCCTTTGCCGCGTTGCGCAGCGGTGAGCGCCCCTCGCCCGCCTTCTGGGCCTGGGCCGTGCTTGGCGCCGCGCTGGTGACGGCCTATGCGCTACGCCAAGGTGAAGGCGCCCTGCAGACGGGCTATCTGTGGCTGCTGCTGGCCGTGTTGCTGGGCGGCATGGGCTATGCCGAAGGCGCGCGCGCTTCCCGCACGCTGGGCGGCGGGCGCACCATCTGCTGGGCCCTGGTGATCAGCGCCCCCGTGGTGGCCGCGCCAGTCGGCTGGATGGCGGCGCAGCAGGCCAGCTGGCCCAGCGCCCCGGTGATCTACGCCAGCGCCTATCTGGCGCTGGGATCGATGTTCCTGGGCTTTTTTGCCTGGTATCGCGGCCTGGCCGTGGGCGGCATCGCCCGGGTCGGCCAGGTGCAGTTGCTGCAACCGTTCCTGACGGTGGTGGCGGCCGCATTGTTGTTTGGCGAATCGGTGGAACCGGCGACGTATGTCTTCGCCGCTGCCGTGATCGCCGTCATCGCCGGCGGACGCCGCGCCATCGTCAGGACCAAAGAATGAATCTGCTCCCCTCCAACTGGGCCGACGTGCCTCTGATGTCCCTGTCCTTGCTGGGCCCCCTGGCCATGTTCGCGCTGGTCAGCTCCATTACGCCCGGACCCAACAACGTAATGCTGGCCTCATCCGGCCTGAATTTCGGCTTCCGCCGCAGCGTGCCGCATCTGCTGGGCGTGAACCTGGGCTTCACCTTCATGATCTTCCTGGTCGGCATCGGACTGGGCTCGGTGTTCCAGCAGGTGCCGCAGTTGTACACCGTGCTGAAGTACGCGGGCGCGGCCTATCTGCTGTACCTGGCGTGGAAGATCGCGAATTCAGGTGAAATGGACGACGGCGAGACGCGCGGCAAGCCGTTCACCTTCCTGCAGGCCGCCGCCTTCCAGTGGGTCAACCCCAAGGCCTGGGTCATGGCCGTGGGCGTGATCGCCACCTACACGCCGCAGAACGGTTTCTTCGCCAATCTGGTCATCGCCACCGTAGTCTGCGGCATCGTCAACCTGCCCAGCATCGGCATCTGGGTGACCTTCGGCACGGCGCTGCGCCGCGTGCTGCACAAGCCCTGGGCGATCCGCGCCTTCAATGTGGGCATGGCGCTGCTGCTGGTAGCGTCGCTGTATCCGGTGGCGCTGGAAATGCTGCACTGACGCGGCCCTCAGGCCAGCAGTCCCACAACCACGGCGGGCGTGACCAGCACATTGAACAGGCCCGCCATCACCATCACCAGGCCCGCGACGGCGCCCTCATCGGCCGCCAGCTCGCGGGCCTTGGCCGTTCCGGCGCCATGCGCGCCCATGCCGAACAGCGCGCCGCGCGCCAGCGCCGAGCGCAGCGGCAGCCAGCGCCGCATCAACTGGCCCATGGCCGCGCCGAACACGCCCGTAACGATCACGAAGACGGCGGTCAGGTCCGGCACGCCGCCCACGTGCGACGACACGGCCACCGCGAACGGCGTGGCCACCGAACGCGGCAGCAGGCTCAGGCGCAGGTCCGGCGACAGGCCCAGCAAGCTGCCCAGCATCCAGGCGCTGGCGCCTGCGATCAGGCTGCCCACCGCCACGCCCGCCACCAGCACGGGCCAGTAACGGCGGATCAGCGCGCGCTGTTCGTACAAGGGCAGCGCGAAGGCGACGATGACCGGCCCCAGCATCGCCATCAGCCAGTGCGACCCCGCCATGTAGTCCCGGTAGCCGGTGTGCAGCGCAAGCGCAAGCGCCAGCAACAGCGCGGGCGCCACCACCAGGGTCGACGTGCACCAGTAGGCGTAGCGCCGGTAGAACAGGCGCGCGCAGACATAGGCCAGCACCGTCGCGGCGGGCCAGAACAACAAGTTGAAATCAGCTGGCATGGCGGTTCATCCAGCGGTAGCAGAGATCGATGGTCAAGGCCGTGCCCGTCATCACCAGGGCCGTGCCCAGCAGGATGACGGCCAGCAGCTTCAGGCCCAGCACGCCCAGAAATTCGCGGTGGTCCAGCAGCGACATGACGGCCGGCACGAAGAACAGCAGCATCTCGCCCAGCAGCCAGCTGGCGCCGCGATGCACGTTGCGCACCCGCAGGCGGCGCGTGGCCAGCAGCAACAGCACCAGCGCCATGCCGATGACGCCGCCCGGCACGGGTAGCCCCAGCAACTGAGCCAACGCCTGACCCAGCAGGGAGAAGAGGACCAGCAGGCAGATTTGCAGCACGCGGCTGCGGCGCAGCTTGCTGCGTAGAAGAATGGCGAGGCGTGGGCGAGACATGAGACGAAGTTCCTGCGGCAAGCAGATGTTTTACGCCCGCGCCGCCCATAGATAAAATGAATTCGTTGAATTCAGGCCATTCCAATAAGGCATAAATATGGAACTGCGTCCCCTGCGCGCCTTGGTCGAAGTGGTCCGCCAGGGCGGTTTCTCCCAGGCCGCCAAGACCATCTTCGCGACCCAGCCCACCGTGAGCAAAGCCGTGCGGCAACTGGAAGACGAACTGGGCATGCCGTTGCTGGACCGCCACGCCCAGCCGCCGCGGCTGACCGCCGCCGGCGAAATCGTCTACCGCCGAGCCGTCGCCATGCTGGCGCAGCGCGACGATCTGCACGCCGAGCTGGACGAACTGAAGGGGCTCAAGCGCGGCGTGCTGCGCCTGGGCCTGCCGCCGCTGGGCAGCAGCACGCTGTTCGCACCCATGTTTGCGCGCTTTCGCAGCCGCTATCCGCAGATTGAAATCAGTCTGGTGGAACACGGCAGCCGCCGGCTGGAGGAAATGGTGATGGCCGGCGAGATCGAACTGGCCGCCTCGCTCAAACCGGTGCCCGACATCTTCGAATGGCAGCCCGTGGCGCGCGAGCCGCTGGTGGCGCTGATGCCGGCCGACCACCCCAAGGCGCATGCTGAAACCGTCGGGCTGAGCGACTTGCGGGACACGCCTTTCATTCTGTTCGAGACGGGCTTCGCCCTGAACCGCATCATCCACGATGCCTGCCAGCGCGCCGGCTTCGCCCCTGCCGTTGCCGCGCGCAGCGGCCAGATCGATTTCATCGCGGCGCTGGTGGCGGCCGGCCTGGGGGTGGCCTTCCTGCCGCGCCTGAAGGCCCGCGAAGAGCTGCACGCCGGCGTGGCGCGGGTGCCGCTGCGCGATGCCGGCACGGACTGGGAGATGGTGCAGGTGTGGCGGCGCGGCGGTTACCTGTCGCATGCCGCCCAGGCCTGGCTGGCCCTGACCCGCGAAGTCCATCCCGAAGTATGCTGATGCCGGAACCCAGCCGCCTCGCCCGGGTCAGATAATCCATGCCAGCCTTCCCCCGCCTCTCTCCCCGCCGCCTGTTCGCCGTTGCCCTCTTGGCCGGCGCCAGCGTCGTCGGCTGCACCCAGCTCGATTCCTGGCAGCGGCAGACCATTTTCTCCCCCCAGTCCGAACCGCAAACATGGTGGCGCGAGCCCGCCGCCGGCACCCAGGTTTACGACCTGACGCTGGCCGGCGGCGACAAGGTGCGCGCCTGGTACTGGCAAAGTCCCCAAGCCGGCGCGCCCACCGTGCTGTACCTGCATGGCGCACGCTGGAACCTGAACGGCAGCGCCTTCCGCATCGACGGCTGGACGCGCATGGGCTATTCCGTGCTGGCTATCGACTACCGCGGCTTCGGCGCCTCGACCCCGCGCCTGCCGTCCGAGGAAAGCGCGCTGGAAGACGCAATGGCCGGGTTGAAGGAGCTGGCCCGCATCCAGCCCGATCCGGCGCGCCGTTTCATCTACGGCCACAGCCTGGGCGGCGCGATCGCGATCGACCTGGCCGCGCGCCCCGAACAACCGGCGTTCGCCGGCCTGATCGTGGAATCCAGCTTCACCAGCATCGGCGCGATGCTTGCCACGCTGCGCTGGGGCAAGGTGCCCGGCGCCAGCCTGCTGGTCACGCAGCCGTTCGCCTCGGTGGAAAAGCTTGCGCGCATGCACACGCCCATGCTGTTCATGCACGGCACCGCCGACCGCGTGGTGCCGCACACCATGAGCGACGAGCTCTACGCCGCCGCCAGCAACGTCGCGCCCGAGCTCAAGCGCCTGGTCAAGATCGAAGGCGCCTCGCATTCCGGCGCCTTCCGCAGCGGCGCGCAGTATGAAACCGCGGTGAAGACTTTCATGCAGGACGCGAGCCGCGCGTATCCGCGCAAGGCAGGCTGACAGCCCTCCGCGTCGACGCGGCAGGCTCGGACTGCCTGCCCACGCCTCCTTAGCGCGCTTCCCTTTCGTGACCCGCCCCGCGGAAAGACACGCGCCGCGCTGGCCCCACGCCGAAAGCAATGCCCTCTTGGGAAATCCCCCCGGGTTGACCCGCCCCGGGAAATCCCCGAATCAAAATATCTTCTAAATATATTTATCAGATATTAGACTTTGCACCTGCTCGCCGCTCCGCCATTGAAGCGACGGCATCTTGAGGAGAAGCCAGTTGAGTAACGTGCATTGGCAGGGCGTCTTCCCTGCCGTAACGAGTAAGTTCCATGCCGACGAGACCCTCGACTTCGAGGCGATGCGCAAGCACTTCGGCTTCCTGATCGACAACGGCGTACACGGCCTGGTCACCTGCGGTTCGCTGGGCGAAGCCAGCACCCTGACCCTGGAAGAAAAGCTGGAAGTGACGCGCTGCGCGGTGGAAGTCAGCGCCGGCCGCATTCCGGTCCTGGCCAACGTGTCCGAGACCAGTACCCGCGAAGCGCTGCGCTTCATCAAGGCCGCCGTGGAACTGGGCGTGGACGGCTTCATGCTGATGCCCTCGCTGATCTACGTGGCGGACTCGCGCGAAGCGATGCAGAGCATCCGCACGATGGCCGAGGCCGCGCAGAAGCCCTGCATGATCTACAACAACCCGGTCGCGTACCGCGTGGATCTCAAGCCCGAGCACATGGCCGAACTGGCCGACTGCAAGTGGCTGGTCGCCATCAAGGAAAGCAGCGACGACGTGCGCCGCCTGACCGACCTGCGCAACGCGCTAGGCACGCGCTATCAGCTGTTCATCGGCGTGGACGACCTGTCGTTCGAGGCGCTGGCGCTGGGCGCGGACGGCCTGCTCGCCGGGCTGGTCACCGCCTTCCCGCGCGAAACCGTGGCCCTGTACGACCTGATGAAGGCCGGCAAGTGGCAGGAAGCGCTGGCGCTGTACCAGTGGTTCACGCCGCTGTTGCACCTGGATGTCTCGACCAAGCTGGTGCAGAACATCAAGCTGGCCGAGACCCTGGCCGGCGTGGGCAATGAGCACGTGCGCCGCCCGCGCCTGCCGCTGGCCGGCGCCGAACGCGAACGCTGCGCCGCCATCATCCAGGCCTCTCTGGCCAAGCGCCCCGCGCAGTACCAGTCGAAGTAAGGCCGGGCTCCGGAAGAAGCACGAACCTCCTGGCGCGTGGCGGGACCGCGACGCGCCAGGGCCTGTCCCCAGCAAGCCCAACGGACATCATGCAAAGCGACATCATTCTTCAGACACGGGGCCTGAGCAAGGAATTCCGCGGCTTCGTGGCCGTCAACAACGTCGACATGAGCGTGCGCCGCGGCGCCATCCACGCGCTCATCGGCCCCAACGGCGCGGGCAAGACCACCTTCTTCAATCTGCTGACCAAGTTCCACATCCCGACGCGCGGCGAGATCCTGTACGACGGCGTGGACATCACGCAGGAACGCCCCGCGCAGACCGCGCGCCGCGGCATCGTGCGCTCGTTCCAGATTTCCGCCGTCTTTCCGCAGCTGTCGGTGCGCGAGAACGTGCGCGTGGCCCTGCAGCGCAAGCTGGGCGTGGACTATTGCTTCTGGCGGTCGGAACGCACGCTGGAAAGCCTGCACCACCGCGTCGAGGAACTGCTGGATCAGGTCGGCCTGCGCACGCACCTGGACGTGGCCGCGGGCGACCTGCCCTATGGCCGCAAGCGCACGCTGGAAATCGCGACCACCCTGGCGCTCGAACCCGAGCTGCTGCTGCTGGACGAACCGACGCAAGGCATGGGCCACGAGGACGTGGACCGGGTCAAGCATCTGATCAAGCAGGTCAGCGCGGGCCGCACCATCCTCATGGTCGAACACAACATGAAAGTGGTGGCGGACATCTCCGACACCATCACCGTGCTGCAGCGGGGCGAGATCCTGGCCGAAGGCCCCTACGCGACCGTATCGGAAAACCCGGCGGTGCGCGAAGCCTACATGGGAGCCGAAGATGAATGAAGCCGCCGCAGCCTCCAGCATGCTGGAGATCCGCAACCTGCACGCCTGGTACGGCGAATCGCACATCCTGCACGGCATCGATCTGGACGTGAAGCCCGGCGAATGCGTGACCCTGCTGGGCAGGAACGGCGCGGGCCGCAGCTCCACGCTGAAGTCCATCCTGGGCCTGGTGGGCCGGCGCAGCGGCTCGATCAGGATCCAGGGCCAGGAGACCGTCGGCCTGCCGCCCCATAAGATCGCGCGCCGCGGCATCGGCTATTGCCCTGAAGAGCGTGGCATCTATGCATCCTTGACCGCCGAGGAAAACCTCATGCTGCTGCCCTCGGTAGGGCCGGACGGCATGTCGGTGGCAGAGATCTACGACATGTTCCCCAACCTGAAAGAACGCGCGCACAGCCCCGGCACGCGCCTGTCGGGCGGCGAACAGCAGATGCTGGCGATGGCGCGCATCCTGCGCACCGGCGCCCGCCTGCTATTGCTGGATGAAATCACGGAAGGCCTGGCCCCCGTCATCGTGCAGTCCCTGGGCCGCGTGATCCGGCAATTGAAAGAGCGCGGCTACACCACCGTGCTGGTCGAGCAGAACTTCCGTTTTGCCCAGCACCTGGCCGACCGCCATTACGTCATCGAGCACGGCCAGGTGGTGGCGGTGATAGACCGCGCCGAAGTCCAGCAATCGCAGGACAGGCTGAACGCCCTGCTCGGCATTTGAGTTTTCCAGACGCATTCCTTCCGACCGCAGTCCCCTTCCTACACGGAGCGTAGTCAGATGAAATTGAATCGAATCTCAGCAGCGCTGTTCGCCATCGGCATGATCGGCGCCGCCCAGGCCCAGACCAAGGTCAGCGATGACGTGGTCAAGATCGGCGTCCTGACCGACCTGTCCGGCGTCTATTCCGACCTGGCCGGCAACGGCTCCGTGATCGCGGCCCGCATGGCCGCCGAGGAAATGGGCAACAAGGTGCTGGGCAAGCCGGTGGAAGTGGTTTCCGCCGACCACCAGAACAAGCCCGACGTCGCGGCCAACCTGGCCCGCGAATGGTTCGACCAGGGCAAGGTCGACATGATCACCGACTTCCCCACCGCGTCCACCGCGCTGGCGGTGATGGAAATCGCCAAGCAGAAGAACCGCGTGACCATGCCGTCGGCGGGCCTGTCCACCGCGATCCTGGGCGAAAAGTGCTCGCCGTTGAACGCCCAATGGACCACCAACACCTACGCCCTGGCCGCTGGCACCGCGCGCGCGCTGGTCAAGGAAGGCAAGAAGAGCTGGTACTTCATCACCGCCGACTACACCTTCGGCCACTCGCTCGAAAAGGACGGCACCGAAGTCATCCAGGAGAACGGCGGCAATGTGGTGGGCGTGTCGCGCCATCCCTTTCCCGGCAACGACTTCTCTTCGTTCCTGCTGAAGGCGCAGGCCTCCAAGGCCGACGTGATCGCGCTGGCCAACGCCGGCAACGACACGGTCAACGCGGTCAAGCAGGCCAACGAGTTCGGCATCAACAAGAAGCAGATCGTGGCGCCGCTGCTCACCTACATCTCGGATGTGCACAGCATGGGCCTGGCCAAGGCGCAGGGCATGTACCTGACCGAAGCCTTCTATTGGGACTATGACGACGCTTCGCGCGCCTGGGCCCAGAAGTTCTTTGAAAAGGCCAAGAAGATGCCGACCGCCTCGCAGGCCGGCGTGTATTCGGCCACGCTGTCGTACCTGAAGGCGATCGAAGCCGCCGGCACCGACGACGCACCCGCCGTGATGGCCAAGCTGCGCGAAATGACCATCAACGACGCCGTGATCCGCAACGGCAAGCTGCGCGCCGACGGCGCGCTGGTGCACGACATGCTGCTGCTGCAGGTCAAGACGCCCAAGGAGTCCAAGGCGCCGTGGGACTACTACAACGTGAAGTCGGTGCTCAAGGGCGAGGACGTGTTCCCCAAGCCCCAGGCCGCGTGCTCGTTGAACAAGACCTGATGCCGCCACGCGCCGCACGCACAGCGTGCGGCGCCGGCTGCCATGGCCGCGGCGCACCGCCGCGCGCTTCCCGGAAATCGACGCGACACCTTTCCGCCCGCCGCCTACCATGTTCGACATCTCGCTTTCCGCCTTGCTCGCCCAACTGCTGGTGGGTCTGATCAACGGCTGCTTCTACGCCATCCTCAGCATGGGGCTGGCCATCATCTTCGGCTTGCTCAACATCGTCAATTTCACGCACGGCGCCCAGTTCATGATGGCGGCGTTCCTGGCCTGGATCGGCTTCACCCAGCTGCCGCAGTTGCTTGGGCCGGGCGTGCAGATCAACTTCTGGGCCGCGCTGATCCTGGCTCCCCTGCTGGTGGGGCTGGTGGGGGTCGTGATCGAGAAGACGCTGCTCAAGCGCCTGTACCACCTGGACCACCTGTACGGCCTCTTGCTGACCTTCGGCATCGCGCTGATGATGGAAGGCGGCTTTCGCTACTTCTACGGCATTTCAGGGGTGGGCTATGAGCCGCCCGAGGTTCTGCAGGGTGGCTTCGACCTGGGCTTCATGTTCCTGCCGGCCTATCGCGCGTTCGTGGTGGTGGCGTCCCTGGTGCTGTGCCTGGCCACCTGGTATCTGTTCGAACGCACCCGCCTGGGCGCCATGCTGCGCGCCGGCACCGAGAACCCCAGGCTGCTGCAGGCTTTCGGCGTGAACGTGCCAGTGATGATCACCCTGACCTACGGCTTCGGCGTGGCGCTGGCCGGCGTGGCCGGGGTGCTGGCCGCGCCCGTCATGCAGATCAACCCGCTGATGGGCTCGAACCTGTTGAACATCGTGTTCGCCGTGGTCGTGATCGGCGGGCTGGGCTCCATCATGGGCGCCATCGTCACCGGGCTGACGCTGGGCCTGCTGGAAGGGCTGACCAAGGTGTTCTATCCCGAAGCCTCGACGGTGGTCGTCTTCATCGTCATGGCGATCGTTCTGCTGACGCGCCCCGCCGGCCTGTTCGGCAAGGAGAAATAAGGTGCAGCGCATACCCTCCTCGATCCGCATCCTGGCGCTGCTGCTGGTGCCGGCCCTGCTGGTGCCGCTTTTCCCGCAGATCGTCTATCCCGTGTTCGTCATGAAGGTGCTGTGCTTTGCGCTGTTCGCGCTGGCCTTCAACCTGCTGACCGGTTTTACCGGCCTGGTGTCGTTCGGCCATGCCGCCTTCTTCGGCTGGGCCGGCTACGCGGCCGGCGAAATGATGATCCTGTTCGGCGCCCGCGGCCTGCCGCCCGAAATCGCCATCGCTTGCGGCGTGGCCATGGCCGCGGCCATCGGCTGGGCCATCGGCTGGCTGGCGATCCGGCGCACCGGCATCTATTTCGCGATGATCACGCTGGCGCTGTCGCAGGTGGCGTACTTCATGGCGGTGCAGGTGGGCTGGACGCGCGGTGAGGACGGCATGCAGGGCATCCCGCGCGGAAAGTTCCTGGGCCTGGTGGACCTGAGCGTGGACGCCAACATGTATTACTTCACGCTTGGGGTCTTCGTGCTGGGCTTTCTGTTCGTCTACCGGGTGATCCATTCGCCCTTCGGCCAGGTGCTCAAGACCATCCGGGACAACGCGCCGCGCGCCATATCGCTAGGTTACGATACAGACCGGTGCAAGCTGCTGGCCTTCGTGCTGTCGGCCTCGGTGGCCGGCCTGGCCGGTTCGCTGAAGGCGCTGGTGCTCCAGCTGGTTGCATTGAACGACGTTTCGCTCGCCACCTCCACCGAGGTGCTGCTGATGACGCTCCTGGGCGGCATCGGCACGGTATGGGGGCCGGTGGTGGGCGCGACGCTGGTCGTCAGCTTGCAGAACTATCTTGCCACCCTGGGCGACATCGTCACCATCGTCATCGGACTGATTTTCGTGTTGTGCGTGTCGTTCTTCCGGCGCGGATTCGTCGGCGAATGGCTGGCCTACACGCAGTGGCGCAAAACGAAGGAAAACAACAGTTGATGGCAGCAGCAGAATCCAAACGGCGCGCCGCCGATGTCGCCTACGACCAGATCGAAAGCATGATCGCCACGCTGCAATTACAGCCGGGCAGCGCGGTCGTGGAAGCGGATCTGGTGGAAATGACCGGCCTGGGACGCACGCCGCTGCGCGAGGCGCTGCTGCGCATGGTGGCCGCCGGGCTGATACGCCAGGAACCGCGGCGCGGCCTGCGCGTGTCCATGATCCAGCTGGCAGACCACATGGACCTGATCCAGACCCGCCGGGCGCTGGAGCAGCTGATCGCGGCCAGCGCCGCGCGCCGCGCCACCCCGGCGCAGCGCAGCCAGATCGTGGATTGCGCGGCGCAGATGATCCAGGCGGCGGAAGGCGGCAATCTCGACAACTACATGCATGCCGACCAGATGCTGGACCACGTCTGCCACCAGGCCTGCCGCAACGCCTCGGCCGTGAATGCGGTGGCCCCTTTGATCATCCAGTGCCGCCGCTTCTGGTACGCCTACCAGCACGAGGGCGACATCGCCGAGGGCGCTCGCCGCCACATGCTGATGGCCGAGGGCATCGCCACCGGCAACGAGTCCGCGGCCATCAAGGGCGCGGACTCGCTGATGGACTACCTGGAGATGTTCACGCGCAAGGTGATTGACGCGTGACGGCCGGCGCGGCCTGCCCTTTGCGGCGGGCCAGCCACTGCAGGACCCGTGGCCGCGAGCGGTCATAGGCCAGGTTGTAGAGGAAGGCGTAGGGCAGATAGAACAGCACCAGCGCGATATCCAGCACAAAGGCCTGCCACAGGCTGATGTCTAGCCACCAGGCCGCCAGCGGGATCACGATCAGGATCAGGCCCAGCTCGAAGCCGAAGGCATGCACCACGCGCAGCCGCAGCGTGCGGGTCCAGCCCATGCGGTTCTCGATGCGGTCAAAGCCGGCGTTGTAGATCATGTTCCAGACCAGCGCGATCCAGGCGATCACTGCCGTCAGCACGCCCATTTCGAACAGGGACTTGCCCATGGCCCAGGCGGCCGCCGGGGCGCACAGGCCGATGGCGATGATTTCGAACAGAAAGGCGTGGAGGAAACGTTCTTTAATGGATTTCTTGGCTTGCGTCATGACCCACCTGCGGTCGGTTGATACTCAGTGGCAGGGATTCTCGACGATATTTCCGTTACCATAAAGATAGTTTTCATCGGAAAAACCGATAACATCGGACATCCCACCCATGCGCCACTCCCTGGAATCCCTGGCGGCGTTCGCCCAGGTCGCCTCCGAAGGCACGTTTTCGGCTGCCGCCCGCAAGCTCGGGAAAAGCCAGTCCACGGTCAGTGAAACCATCGCCAACCTGGAAGTGGACCTGAACGTGACATTGTTCGACCGCAGCCAGCGCCAGCCCGCGCTAACCGAAGCCGGCCAGGTCCTGCTGGGCCAGGCCCTGCAAGTGCTGGCTGCCAACGATCGGCTGAACCGCAGCGCCAGCCAGCTGGCCGAGGGCCTGGAGCCCCGGCTGACGGTGGTGCTGTCCGACACATTCCAGTCCGAGACCTTCGACACCATGCTCAGCCAGATCGACCGGCGTTATCCGGCGCTGCGCTTCGAATGCCTGATCGCGGAATACGAGGACGTGGTGGCGCTGGTGCAGCAGGGCCGCGCGCACCTGGGACTGATGGCCGCCCAGGACAGCTACCCGCCCGACGTGGCGCACGCGACGCTGGCGGAGCTGTCTGAGATCGTCCTGTGCGTGGGCCGCGGGCATCCGCTGGCCCAGCTGCCGCAGGTCACGCAAGACCAGCTGAAGTCCGAACGCGCGCTACGCCTGAGCACTTACGAGCTGGGCGACAAAGACGCCGAGCCTGCCTATGCGACCTGGTCGGCGCCCGGCTATCTGATGCTGCTGGAAATGGCCAGCCGCGGATTCGGCTGGACCGAGCTGCCGCGCTGGATGATCCAGCGCTTCGGCCAGGATCAGCTGGTGGAGTTGAAGTCGCCGGGCTGGCCGCGCCACATCCGCGTCGATGCGGTCTGGTCACGGCGGCGCGCGCTGGGACCTGCGGGCGCCTGGCTGCTGCAGAGCCTGACGGGCGGCTAGAGCCAGCCCGCGCCGCAACGACCTTGCAGCCTATCAGCGCGCCGTGGCCGGCAAGCGCGAGATATGCACCCCGTTGGCGTTGAGCCAGTCGCCCAGCTTGGGGCTGGCCAGCACGTCGAATTCCGCGCGGCGCTGGCGTGACATGGCGCAGCCGTCCTGGTTGCCCATGGCCGGATGGCACATGAGCAGGTCGCAGTCGCGCGCATTGAACAGCCAGTTCTGCAGCAGATCCGCATAGCGGCGCTTGCCGCCTGCGAAACCATAGACGCCCAGCAGCCGGCGGTTGGTGCGCATGCCATCCTGGCGCGCTTGGCGCGCCAACGCCGCGGCGCCCAGCGCGCCGATGACACGCGCCTTGATGGCCTCCTTCATGGGAATGCCGAACTGCATGCCCGGCGCCGTCTGGCGCAGCCATGGCATACGGGCGCCGTAACGGCGCTTGAGCAGTTGCAGCAGGCGCTCGCGAATGCCGGGCAGTTGATGCACGTGCTGGTGACCGTCGACATAGTCGGGCGCGCGGCCGAACGCGGCCTCGAAGGCGTCGAACTGACGCTCCAGCTGCGCCTCGATCCACTCTCCGTCCAGCCTGCCCGTGTAGGCATTGAGGATCAGCCGGCTCAGCGTCGGCATGGGCTCGGCGCCGGGCATGAGCGATTCGGTGAAGTTCACATGCAGGCCGATATCCACGTTCAGCGGCGCCAGCCGCCTCGCATTGACCGCAAACGAAGGGCCCAGCGCGAGGCAGCTGACCGCGCTCAGGCGGCCCATGCCGGCCAGCGCAATCATGCCTTCATCGATGTCGGCATTCATGCCAAAATCGTCCCCGCAGACAACGATACGTTTGCTCATCGCTATACCTCTGACTTCCTTATCTTCACGGCTTTCATGCGCGCCCTGCTGCAACAAGTAAGCACTTTCATTGCTGTCGGATGCGCGGCCGCAGCCACCCATTGGGCTGTCGCCGTGGGTTGCGTCGAACTCTTCCGCCTGCCGCCCCTGGCCGCCAACCTCGTGGGCTGGCTGATCGCCTTCGCAGTGTCCTTCGCCGGCCATTACCGGCTTACATTCCGACATTCCAAAACTCCCTGGACGGTAGCAGCGCGCCGTTTCTTCTTTGTGTCAGCCGCAGGCTTTCTCATCAACGAAGCCACCTACGCCTGGTTACTGCACAACACTGCCATCCGCTACGACATCCTGCTGGCGCTGATCCTGCTCGGGCTTGCCGTGGCGACTTTCATCGTCAGCCGGTTCTGGGCATTCCGCCACAAACCCGCTGCCTGAACGCCGCGTCCACGTCGACGCGCCACATCACGTACTTCACGCTGCTCACCACCGGCGCCAGCCCCTGCAGCGGCGGATAGGTGGGGTTGTCGGCCGCAGTGCCCCACACCCAGAAACGCGCGCCTTGCTCCGCCTGGCACAGGCGCGCGGTGAACTCCGCGGGACTGAGCAATACCTCTCCGCCCGTCTCGGGATCGAACTGGGCGGCGTCGTACAACTCCTTGCGCCAGTTGTCGCGCACGGGGACCTCCGGGTTGCGCCAGTCGTCCACCACCCACGCAGGACGCGCCGCCCTTGCGTAGAGCGCCAGATCGAAGGGATAGGTGTGCAGCGAGACGAACGTATCGTCCGGCCGCGCCTGTTCCCGCACCACCCTGGCCAGCGGCTCCGCGCTGCCGCGCGCGTTGTTCGCCGCAATGCCCACCGCGATGACGCAGATGCCCGCCGCCAGGACCGCGCTCAGGCGCACCAGGCGAGTTGCACCCTCGGCATCGGCGCGCCTGGCCCCCTGGATCACTTCAGCCAGCAGAAAAGCCAGCGGCGCCAGCGCCGGCAGGACATAGCCCACGAGCTTGGACTGCGGCAGCGAAAAAAACACGAGCACGACGGCAAACCACACCAAAGCCAGGCGCCGCAGGCTGCGCGTAGGGCCCACCCAGAACGCCTGGCGCAATATGCCGCCGCCCCACAGCGACCAGGGCAGGCTGAGCCCGACAATCACCGGCAGATAAAACCAGAACGGCTGCGCATTGTTGAAGCCGCTGGCCGCGAAACGCTGGAAATGCTGATAGACGAAGAAGTAGTCGTAAAAACCGGGATAGCGCAGCTGCATCAGCAAGAACCACGGCGCCGCCACGGCGATGAACGCCAGCAGCGCGGGCGGCCAGCACAGCGCGGCCAGGCCGCGCCAGCGCCGCTCCCACAGCAGCCAGACCAGCAGGATCGCGCCCGGCAGCGCCAGGCCGATCAAGCCCTTGGCCAAGACCGCCAACGCCGCCAGCACGCCGGCCGCCACCGCCATCGCGCGCCATGCCTGCCCGCGCTCGACGCGCAGCGCCGTGTCCACGGCGGCCAGCACGCATAGCGTGATCAGGCCGGCAACCAGCATGTCCAGATTTGCGAACTGCGCGCCGCCATAGAAGAACGGCATGGTGGCGAGGACCAGCACCGTCAATGCGGCGGTCTCGGTATCTCGGTAGCGCCGCACGAAGCAATACAGGGCCGCCACGGCGCCCCACGCGGCCAGCCAGGAAGGCACCCGCGCCGCCCAGGGATGCACGCCAAACACCGAGAAGGACAGCTCGGTCAGCCAGTAATAGAGCGGCGGCTTGTGGAAGTACGGCATGCCGTCCAGCAAGGGCACCGCATGCGAGCCGCTGCGCAGCATGTCCCAGGCCACGCCTGCATAGCGCCCTTCATCGGGCAGGGTCAGGGGCCTGATCCAGGCCAGGAAGGCAAGCCACGCGCCTATCGCAAGCAGGAAGCGTCCTGCCGGCGGGGTCCAGTCGGAACGCCGCCAGAAAGTCGTGGCGGACATGTCAGCCCAGGCCTTTGCCCGGCCGGGAAGCCTGGCCCTGCCGGCGGCGCACGACGAAGAGCGGCCGTCCCTTCACTTCATCGAAGATGCGGGACACGTACTCGCCCACCACGCCCAAGGAAATCAAATTTACGCCGGCAAAGAACAGCACCGCCGTCACGATGGTCGTCCAACCGGAGACCTGGTTGCCGAAGAACAGGTACTCGCCGACCAGATAGGCCGCGTAGCTCAGCGCCAGCATGGCGAAGGCCACGCCGACCAGGCTGACCAGACGCAGCGGCCAGGTGGTGAAGGCGGTCAGGCCATCCAGCGCCAGCCGGAATAAGCGCATGCTGCCGAAGCGGCTGTCGCCGTGCATGCGTTCCTCGGGGGTATAGGCCAGGGCCTCGCCCTTGAAGCCGACCCAGGCGTACAAGCCCTTCATGAAACGGGTGCGTTCGGGCAGCGCGATCAGCGCGTCCACCACGCTGCGGTCCATCAGGCGGAAGTCGCCCGCGTGCGCCGGCACATCCACGCCGCGCGCGCCGCTCAACAGCTTGTAGAACCAGCGCGCGCCGGTGCGCTTGGCCCAGGATTCGTCGGCGCGGGTCTCGCGCACCGCGTAGACCATTTCGGCGCCGGCGGCCCAGCGCGCCAGCATCTGTTCGATCAAAGCAGGGGGATGCTGCAGATCGGCGTCCAGGCAGATCACGGCATTGCCGGTGGCGGCTTCCAGGCCGGCGCTGATCGCGGCTTCCTTGCCGAAGTTGCGCGACAGCTGCACGTAGCGGAAACCGTCGTGTTCGGTCCATTCGGCCATCAGCGCTTCCGTGCCGTCCGTGCTGCCGTCATCGGCCACGATGATCTCCCAGCTGGTGCAAAGCGCCTCCAGGCGGTTGCGCAGCAAAGGCAGCAGGACCCGCAGGTTCTCGCATTCGTTCAGGCAGGGAATCACGCAAGTCACGCAGGCGTCATACGGTACGGGCGCCTCGGCCGCCGGCCATACCGCTTCCAGAGGATACGATTTGGTCAACACTTGCGGGACGGCGGATTCGGACCGGAATTGGATGTGCATGGCTCTAGACTCGGAATGCAGGACTATGGTGAGCAGTATGCGAAGGGTGTCGTTGAATTTTCATAAAATGCGGCGCGCCCGACGATCCGGCAATCCAGGGCGAATTCTAGGGAGCCCCTCCCTGAAAACAATAAAGTCCCGTGAACCTGTGTCCCCAATTTGTGAAGCCCTGTAAAGCCTGAGGCCGTCCGTGCATCGGTAAAATGCGCCCGAGTTTTTTGTTTTCGCAGGTTGTCATGCAATATCAAGTCCGGCTCATGCGGGCCAGCGACGTGGACGCCATCCTGGCTCTCCAGACCCTGGCCTACCCCGGTTTCCTGCTGGAAAGCGCGGATTTCTTCCAGAATCGCCTGGCGCTCGCCCCCGCGCACTGCTGGGTGGCGCAGCCCGCGGCCAGCTCCGATGCGCTGCTGGGCTACCTGATCTCCTATCCCTGGGATGCGGGACTGCCGCCCGCCCTGGACGTCGCGCTCGCGACGCTGCCGGCCGCGGCCGACCACTGGTTCCTGCACGACTGCGCCGTGGCGCCCTCGGCGCAAGGGCTGGGCGTGGGCCAGGCGCTGCTGCGCGCCGCCGCCCGCAGCGCGCATGAGGGCGGCTTGCGCCGCGCGAGCCTCGTGTCCCTGGAATCCGCCGTGGGTTATTGGCAGCGCCACGGCTACCTGCCGGTCAGCGCAGACAGCGCCGATCTGACCGAAAAACTGGCTGGCTACGGGCCGCGCGCGCAATACATGTCGCGCGCATTTCCGCTCTAGCCGCCCCGGCCGCGGCTGCCTGCGCCGCGGCTTTCCGCCCGCCCGGCTTCGCGCCGCGCGCCGCCCCCCTGCCCCCATGTACACCGCCCGCGCGGCGGACGTAACATAAGCCTCAGTCCGTGAGAGGCGGCAGGGTTCAAACAGCCAGAAAGTTCACCGTGCCCTGACAGGGCGCAAAGGTACCTATGATCTCGCTTACGCCCGTTCAATCACTGCTGGCATGCTGCCTCGTCCTGGTCATCGGACGCGTGCTCACCACCAGGATCGGCTTCCTCGCCCGCTACAGCATTCCGGACCCCATCGTCGGCGGCCTCCTGTTCGCCGTACTGGCCTACCTGCTGGCGACCTGGGGCGGCGTATCCGTCTCGCTGGAAACCAGCATCAAGCCGACCTTGCTGCTGCTGTTCTTTGGCAGCATCGGCCTGACCGCCAACCTCAAGCTGCTGGCCAAGGGCGGTCCCAGGCTGATTGCCTTCCTGCTGGCCCTGATCCCGTTCCTGGTGCTGCAGAACGCCGTCGGGCTGGGCATGGCCTGGCTGCTGGACATGCATCCGCTGATGGGCCTTTTGGGCGGCACGATCACGCTGGTGGGCGGGCATGGCACGGGCGCGGCCTATGCCACGCGCTTCGCCGACTTCAACAACATCCAGGACGTGATGGCGCTGGCGATGACCGCCGCCACCCTGGGGCTGGTGCTGGGCGGCGTGGTGGGCGGGCCGGTGGCCGAATGGCTGATGCGGCGCCACAAGCTGGCCGGCAGCCTGGACCACGCGCCCGGCGACGGCCACGAGCCTGCGGACCTGACGGAAAACGCACCCGCGTCCTCTGCAGGCTCCTACATCGTGTCCCTGACCGCCGCCCTGGTCTGCCTGGTGGTCGGCGGCTACCTGGCCGCCCTGGTCGAGGACGCCCCGGTCAGCCTGCCGAATTTCCTGTGGTGCCTGGCCACGGGCGTACTGATCCGCAACGGCGGCGAAAAGCTGGGTCTGAAGCTGGACGACCGCGCCACCGAAATCATCGGCACCATCTCGCTGTCGCTGTTCCTGGGCATGACGATGATGACGCTGGACCTGTCCAGCGTGGCGCGCCTGGCCGGCCCGCTGGCCCTGATGCTGGCGGTGCAGACCCTGGTGTGCGCGCTGTATGCCGCCTGGGTCGTATTCCGCATGCTCAAGCGCGACTACGAAGCAGCCATCATGTCGGCCGCCTTCTGCGGCTTCGCGCTGGGCGCGACCGCCACCGCCATCGCCAATATGCAGGCGCTGACGCGGCGCCATGGCCCGGCGCCGGAAGCGTTCATCGTCGTGCCGGTCACCGGCGCCTTCCTGGTCGACATCCTCAACGTGATCGTGCTGACCTCGCTGATCTCCTTGCCGTTCGTGGGAGGCATGTGACCATGTTCAAACGTCTTGTCATTCTGAGCTTCTGCCTGCTGCTGGCGGCCTGCGGCCGCGCGCCCGACACCGATGCCCTGCGCGCCGACGTGGAACGCAGCCTGGCCACCGCCTACGGCGCGGATTTGTTCCGCATCGCCGAGATCAAGCGCATGGGCTCGGCCTCGGACAGCAGCGCCCCGGCGGGCGAAACCCGCCGCGTGGTCTATTACGACGTCGAACTGGACCTGGCGCGCAACATCACCCTGGGCGCCTGGGACCAGCCCGGCGCCGCCGCGCTGGTCACGCTGCTGGGCGCCGGTCCGCGCAGCATCAGCGGCGTGAAATCCGGCGGCAACCAGGCCGGCGACCGCATCGTCGCGCACGCCAGCGCCATCTACCGCCAGGAAGGCGACACCTGGAAGCTGGTGACCCCGGCCGGCTTCAAGGCGGCCGAGGCGCCCAACCTGGACACCGGCGCGCCGCCTCCCGTCACGCGCCAGCTGCTGGACACGCTGGACCAGATCACCCATTCGGTTTCCTACAGCGCCTCCAGCACCGCGCAGCACGTAGTGCAGCAGGAACTGGAACGCTCCGTGGCGCGCATCAATGGCCGGCTGGCCCGCATGCAACAGGGCTATCCGCTCGCCGGCGGTCCGGACCGCGGCGAGTATGTGGCGTTCGCGCGCGCCCTGAGCGACGTCGCTCGCAAGCAGCAGATCCGGGTCTCGCCGCTGATCACGGGCGGCGGCGCCGAGAACATTGCGCTGTTGCGCAGCGGCGACGCGGTGGTGGGCCTGGCCCAGGCCGACACGGCGCGGCTCGCCTATGACGGCAAGGGGCCGTTCGCCGGCCAGGGGCCTTTCACCGGTCTGCGCGCCCTGGGCAGCCTGTATCCGGAACTGGTCCATATCGTGGTCCGCGACGACGCCGCCCTGCGCGGCGTACGCGATCTCAAGGGCAAGACCATCGCCCTCGGACCGGAAGGCTCGGCGGTGCGCGCCACGCTGGAAACCGTGCTGGCCGCGCACGGCCTGCAAGCCGGCCGCGACTACACCGTGGCCGATACGCCCTTCACAGAGTCCCTGCCTGCGCTGAACTCCGGCAAGGTCGACGCCGCCGCCCAGGTCATCGGCGTGCCCGCCACGCCCTTGCGCGATGCGCTGACCCAGGCGCGACTGAAGCTGCTGCCGCTGGACCCTGCCGCCATCAAGACGCTGACCGGGGCCGAGGACAACGCGCTGATGCCGCTGGACATCGCCGCCGGCACCTACCCCAACCAGACGGAGCCTATCTCCACCGTGGGCATGGCGGCGCTGCTGCTCACCACCGCGGACCTGACCCGGGACGAGGCCCTGGTGATCGTGCGCGCGGTCTATGTGACCGGGCAGGACCTGCTGGCCGCGGGCTCGGCCCAGGGCGCTCAGGTGGGCCTGGCGACCGCCCGCCGCGGCCTGACCGTGCCGCTGCACGACGGCGCCCAGGAAGGGCTGGCCAAGCTTGAACAGGCCAAGCCGCAATAAAGCCGGTTGCGCTTATGATTGCGCTCCCTACCAGGAATCTCCATGAATAAATTCGATCTGCAGAAAAACCAGGCCCTGAAGCTGGCCGGCCAGCTCAAGCAAGCCTCCACCCCGGACCGCTTCGGCACCGCCTCGCAAGTGCCCGACCGCCGCGAACAGCGCAAGCTGGACCAGGCCGCCGGCCTGGTGCCGTTCCCGCTGAAGCTGTCGCAAGCCCACGCCGACAAGCTGCGCGCCCTGGCGGCCGAACGCGGCGTGTCCACCAACGACATCGTGGCCGAAGTGCTGCAAAACGCGCTGGACAAGTAAGCGCATGCACATCTGGGTCGATGCGGACGCCTGCCCCGCAGTCATCAAGGACATCCTGTTCCGCGCTGCCCAGCGCTGGCAGCTGCCGCTGACGCTGGTGGCCAACCAGATGCTCTACACCCCGCCCTCGCCGCTGATCCGCGCGGTGCAAGTGCCGCGCGGCTTCGACGTCGCCGACGCCCACATCGCCGAGCGCGCATCCGAGGGCGACCTGGTGATCACCGGCGACATCCCGCTGGCCGCGCAAGTCCTGGAGAAAGGCGCAATGGCCCTGAACCCGCGCGGCGAACGCTATACGCCGGAAACGATCCGGGAGCGGCTGGCGCTGCGGGACATGATGGAAGAGCTGCGGGCCAGCGGCGTGGATACCGGCGGCCCGGCCGCATTCAGCCAGGCCGACCGCAAGGCCTTCGCAAACCAGCTGGACACGCTACTGGCGCGCGCGGCGCGCAAGACGCAGCAGGGCTGAAGTCCGGCCGGCCGCGGCTGGCGGTCAATAGAAGGTGATGTAGGCCTTGTAGATGATCGTGCCCAGGGCCGTGATCAGGCCTATGCCCATCAGCCCCATGCCGAGATTGCGGTCGCGCAGCCCGAAGCCGATCAGCATGAGCGCCACCCCGGCGCCGATAATGATCAACATGGTAGTGGTGTGCTCGGACATGACCTTCTCCTGTTCGCCTACGCCTGGCCCCACGGGCCAAAGCCTTTGTTATCCATGATAGTCAGGCTTGCATGCGACGCGGCTCAATCGATGAGAGTCCGCTTGCGTCAAATCAAGCTAAGCGTAATGAAAGGGACGGTTCAGCGCAATGGCTTGCTCGCAATGGGCAAGGCGTCCGGGCTTGAAGGCGGAATCATGTTCGATGCGCACAAAACAAAAAAGCCAACCTCGCGGTTGGCTTTCTTTGCTTTGCGTCTTTTTTAACCTTGGTACGCCGACAACGATAAGCCTGGGGCTTACGTCATCTTCCAAGGGTCTTTGGTGGGTAGTACTGGGTTCGAACCAGTGACCCCTGCCGTGTGAAGGCAGTGCTCTACCACTGAGCTAACCACCCCGAAAGAGGCGAAATATTAGCACGTTTTTTTTGGACGTGTGCAAGTCGCCTCGAAAAAACTTTATGCGGCCGCCACCGGCGCGTCGATCTTGCGCCAGGTGCACTCCCCGCCCACGGACTTGTCCAGGGCCGCGAGATAGTTTTCGTGTTCGGCCAGTTCCGCCTCGCTGGCCTTGATCACGGGCAGGCCCGAAGCGTCGAAGCGGGCCAGCTCGATGCCATTGCCGCCGCCGCTGGCGCTGTCGTCCACGTCGATCAGCAGCGCGTCCTGGCCGCGGGTCATGGCCAGCCAGACTTCCGCCAGCAACTGCGCGTCCAGCAATGCGCCGTGCAGGGTGCGGTGGGCGTTGGAGATGCCGAAGCGGTCACACAGCGCATCCAGCGAATTGCGCTTGCCCGGGAACAGCGAACGCGCATGCAACAGCGAATCCGTGACCGTCTCGCAGTACTCGGTGACCGCGCCGCGCCCGGTCTTGGCGAGTTCGGCGTTGAAGAACTTGACGTCGAACGCGGCGTTGTGCGCGATCAGCTCGGCGCCCTGGATGAACTTGACGAATTCGTCCGCGACATCGGCGAAGCGTGGCTTGTCCGACAGGAACTCCGTGGTCAGGCCGTGCACGGCCAAGGCCTCGGGGTCGCTGTCGCGGTCCGGGTTCAGGTAGATGTGCAGGTTGTTGCCGGTGGCCATCCGGTTGACCATTTCCACGCAGCCGATCTCGACGATGCGATGGCCCTGGGCAGGGTCCAGTCCGGTGGTTTCACTGTCAAAGATGATCTGGCGCATAACTTATTCCGACGCTTGGGCAGGCGCGGCGGGCTGCGCGTGCGGCGCCGGAGCGGGGTCCGGGTGATGCGCTGCGCTGCCGGCCTGGCCGGGTTTCTTGCGTGCGGTGGCGATCAAGGTATAGGCCACCGGCACGACGAACAAGGTCAGTAGTGTACCCAGCATCAGCCCGCCCACCAGGACCCAGCCGATCTGCTGGCGCGATTCCGCCCCCGCGCCCGTGGACAAGGCCAGCGGCACGGTGCCCAGCACCATGGCGCCGGTGGTCATCAGGATGGGGCGCAGGCGCAGCACGCTGGCTTCGACCACGGCCTCGAACAACTCCTTGCCCTCGTCGCGCAGTTGGTTGGTGAATTCGACGATCAGGATGCCGTGCTTGGTGATCAGCCCCACCAACGTGATCAGGCCGATCTGGCTGTAGATGGACAAGGTGCCGCCGGTCAGCCACAGCGCCAGCAGCGCGCCGGTCATGGACAGCGGGACCGACAGCATGATGATGAAGGGATTGCGCCAGCTTTCGAACTGCGCGGCCAGCACCAGGTAGATGAAGGCCAGCGCCATGGCGAAGACCAGATAGATGCTGCCGGAGGAATCGCGGAACTCGCGCGATTGGCCATCCAGGTCGGTCACGATGGTGTTGGGCAGCACGTCGCGCGCCACCTGGTGCATGTGCGTCAGGACTTCGCCCAGCGCGTAGCCGGGCGCCACCGCACCGTCGATCTTCACGGCGCGCAGGCGGTTGAAGTGGTTCAGCGATTGCGGCGACACGCCCTCGTGCACGCCCAGCAGATTGTCCAGCTGCACCATGCTGCCGTCGCGCGCCCGCACGTAGATGCCCGAGATATCGGTGGGATTGGCGCGGTCGCGCGGCGTCACCTGCACGATCACGTCGTACTGTTCGCCTTCGTCCTTGTAGCGCGTGACCTGGCGGCCGCCCAGCATGGATTCCAGGGTGCGGCCCACGGTATCCACATTGGCGCCCACGTCGGCCATCTTGTCGCGGTCCACGCGCACCCGCAGCTCGGGCGTATTCAGGCGCAGGTCGGTATCCAGGTTGATCAGGCCGGGATACTTGCGCAGCTCGGCCAGGAACACCTCGGTCAGGCGTGACAGCTCGGCGTAGGACGCCTGGCTCATGATGATGAACTCAACCGGCTTGGAACGCGCCGACTGGCCCAGCGACGGCGGATTGGTCGGGAACGCACGCACCCCGGGCAGCGAGGCGAATTGCGGCTGCAGCTGCTGCGTGATGGCCTGCTGCTTGCGGCTGCGCTCTTCCCAGGGTTTCAGGCGCAGGATGGCAGTGCCGTCCGTCACGGTGGGGAAGCCCACGGTCACCTGGCTGCCGCTGGCCTCCGGAATGTCGGAGTAGAACTTTTCGATGCCCAGCATACTTTCCAGCGTGTAGTTCAGCGTCGCCCCTTCAGGCGAGCTGACGATGCCGAACACCACGCCGCGATCCTCGATGGGCGCCAGCTCGCTCTTGACGACCTTGAACAGCACGCCGCTCGCGGCCGCGACCGCCAGGCCGATGGCCACCACCACCCAACGGTGACGCAGGGCCAGCGCCAGCGCGCGCCGGTAGCCGTTGCTCATGCCGTTGAGCCAGCCTTCGATCAGGTTGTACCAGCGGCTGTGGCTGCTCTGGTGGCGCAGCAGCACCGAACACATCATGGGCGTAAGCGTCAGCGCCACGAAACCCGACACCAGCACGGCGCCGGCCAGCGCCAGCGCGAATTCGATGAACAGCCGCCCGGTGCGGCCCGTGGCGAAAGCCAGCGGCGCGTACACGGTGACCAGCGTCATGGTCATGGCGACCACCGCGAAGCCGATCTCGCGCGAACCGCGCAGCGCGGCCTCCTTGCGCGGCATGCCCTCTTCGATGTGGCGGAAGATGTTCTCCAGCACCACGATCGCGTCGTCCACCACCAGGCCGATGGCCAGCACCATGGCCAGCAGCGTCAGCGTGTTGATGGAAAAACCGAACAGGTACATCAGCGCACAGGCGCCCACCAGCGACACCGGAATGGTGACGATGGGGATGATGCTTGCTCGCAGGTTGCGCAGGAAGAAGAAGATCACCAGCACCACCAGGACGATGGCTTCGCCGATGGTGTGGAACACGGAGTCGATGGAGCGTTCGATGAACACCGACGAGTCATACGCGATGTTCAGCTTCATGCCGGCCGGCAGGTTCTCGTTCAGGCGCGCCACTTCCTCGCGCGCCGCCTTGGACAGTTCCAGCGGGTTGGCGGTGGACTGGCGCGTCACGCCGATGTTGATGGCGGGCTTGCCGTTGAAGCGCGACAGCACGCGGTCGCTGGCGGCGGCGATCTCCACATTGGCCACGTCGCGCATGCGGACCGGATAGCCTTTGACGTTGGCGACGATCACGTTCTCGAACTGGGCCGGCGTCTGCAGGTCGGTGGAAGACACCACCGAGAACTCGCGGGCGCGCGACTCGATGCGGCCGGCCGGAATCTCGACGTTCTGGCTGCGCAGCGCGGCCTCCACGTCCTGCACGGTCAGGCCGTAGGCGGCGAGCTTGTCGCGGTCCACGTAGATGCGCATGGACGGCAGGCGTTCGCCGAAGACGCGCACCTCGGCCGCGCCGGGCAGCACCGACAGGCGGGTCTTGATGTAGCGGTTGATGTAGTCCGAGGTCTGGATCGCGGAGTACGAACCGGACTCGACCGCGATGTAGATGATGGGCTGGGAATCGGCCTCGACCTTGCCGATGATGGGCTCGTCGATCTCGTCGGGCAGGAAGCGGCGGGCGCGCGAAACCTTGTCGCGGACTTCCGCGGCCGCGGCGTCCGGATTGCGGGACAGGTTGAACTTGATGTTGATGAGGCTGCGTTCCGAGCGGCTGCGCGAGGTCATCACGTCCACGCCCTCGATGCCGGCCAGCTGGTCTTCCAGCGGCTTGGTCACCTGCGATTCGATCACCTCGGGCGAGGCGCCCTTGTAGGTGGTGTCCACCGACACGATGGGCTCGTCGATCTTCGGATACTCGCGCACGGTCAGGCGCGAATACGAAATCAGACCGATCAGCACGATGATCAGCGACAGGACCGATGCGAACACCGGCCGCTTGATGCAGGTTTCCGAGATACGCATTGCGCTACCGCCACATAGGGAAAAAAGCCGGCGTCACGCGCCGTTGGCCAGGACGGTCACCGCGGCGCCGTCTGTCACGCGCTGCAGGCCCGACACCACCAGCCGGTCGCCCGCCGCCACGCCGGTCAGGATTTCGACGCGGCCCTCGCGGCGCTCGCCGATGGTGACCTCGCGCCGCTCGGCCACGCCATCCTTGACGCGGTAGACGTATTGCGTCGCGCCCGAGGGCGACAGCGCGGCTTCCGGCGCGACCAGCGCCTTGTCCTGGTTGAACTGCAGCTGCACGCGGGCGAACATGCCCGGACGCAGCACCGCATCCTTGTTGGGGACCGTGGCGCGCAGCAGGATGGAGCGTCCGCCCGCGTCGACCAGCGGGCTGACCGCGTAGACCACGCCCTGGCGCTCCTGGCCGGGCAGCGCGTCCATGCGCAGCGTCAATTGCTGGCCCACGCCCACCTTGCTCAAATACATTTCAGGGACGCGGAAATCCACCTTGAGCGGATCGATCGCCTCCAGCGGGGCCAGGTCCTGGCCCTGGTTGACGTAGTCGCCCACCGACACGCTGCGCAGGCCCGCGATGCCGCCAAACGGCGCCGAGATCGTCATCTTGTCCAGCCGCGCCTGCGCCAGCGCCACGGCGGCTTCCTGCACCTTCAGGGTGCTGGCGGATTCGTCGCGCGCCTGCTGGCTGACGAAGCCCTTGCCCTGCAGCTCCACCGAGCGCCGGTAGTGGCTTTGCGCCAGCGTCAGGTTGGCGCGCGCCTGGGCCAGCTCGGCGCGCGGCACGGAATCGTCCAGCCGGATCAGCACGTCGCCGCGCTTGACCGGCTGGCCTTCCTTGAAATCGATCGACTGGATGCGGCCCGCGACCTCTGGTCGCAGCACCACGGACTCGTCGGAGCGCAGGCTGCCCACGGCCGAGATGCCGCGCGCGAAAGGAATCTCTTCAACGGCGGCCACTTCGACCCGAACGGGCGCAACGCGCGTCACGAGGGGCGCCTCGACGGCGCCGGGTTGTGGACTGACGGTTCCGAAGGCGAGCCAGCGCGGCACAAAAACGCCGAGCGCGGCCCCCGCGGCCAACCCTGCCGCTACGGCGGCGAGCAGTACTGCTTTTTTCATGCGCGAATGTGGCGGTATTGCGGCGCGGGCCTGGCATGCCCCCACGCGGACTGCGCCGCAGGAACTGGAATGAGGGTTGGCACTTTAGCACCCGGATTTACATACTGGAACAATCCTGAAGCCGGATGAAAGAACTAAATCCGCCCCAGAGGGCGGATTTGAGGGTATATCCCGATGCCCTCAGCCCCGGCGGGCCGATTCCACGCCCATGTTGGCCAACTGGTCGGCCCGTTCGTTTCCGGGATCGCCGGCATGGCCGCGCACCCAGCGCCAGGACACGGTATGGCGCTGCACCTGTTCGTCCAGCAGTTGCCACAGCTCGGCGTTCTTGACCGGCTTCTTGTCGGCCGTCATCCAGCCGCGCCGCTTCCAGTTGGCGAGCCACTCGGTCATGCCCTTCATTACATATTGGGAGTCCGTATGGATGATGACCGTGCACGGGCGCTTGAGCGCGCGCAGGCCCTGGATGACTGCCAGCAGTTCCATCCGGTTGTTGGTGGTCTGGAGTTCGCCGCCATGCAGGGTCTTTTCATGGCTGCCGGCGCGCATCAGCACGCCCCAGCCGCCCGGACCGGGGTTGCCCTTGCAGGCGCCGTCGGTCCACATTTCCACTTTCTGCTCGTTCGCTTTGTCGTCCTGCATGGTGCTGCTTGGTATTCCTTGCTAAAAAAAGTCCCAAAAATTGGCCCCGCGGCGCGGGACTGGGGCCTCAGGAGCCGTCGTCCGCGTGGCGGTTGACCACCACGGACGCGGCGCGGGCGCGTTTGGGCTTGGCCTTCTTCCAGGCCGGGCCAATGATACGCATGCCGGCCACCCGCTTGACGGCCGACACCAGATAGACCGCGCCGCCCACGCTCCACCAGCGGGCGCCCGCCGACTCCAGGAAGGACCAGCGCTGCAGCCACTTTTCGCTGCGGCAGGCCGGGGCGTAGCAGCCGAAGTGGCTGGCCTCGACCTCGAGCGACAGCAGCTTGAACCAGTCCTTCAGGCGCGGCAAGGACACCTGGGATGACGGCGGCTGCGGCAGCCAGGGTTCCATGCCGGGCATGCGCGTGCGCATGCCCCACATGCTCCAGGGATTGAAGCCCGAGATCACGACCCGCCCTTCGGGCACCAGCACGCGTTCGACCTCGCGCAGCACGTTGTGGGGATCGTCCGCACACTCAAAGGCATGCGGCAGGATCAGCAGGTCCACGCTCTGGGATTCGAACGGCAGGGCCTCGGGCTCGGCCAGCACCACCCGCGACTGCCAGGCCGCCGCGCTTTCCGCGGACGGGGTCTCGGCGCCCACGTAGCCCTTGAAGGGCATGCGGTTGGCGCGCAGCAGATTCATGTCCGCCAGACCCACCTGCCAGGCGTAATATCCGAACACGTCCGCGACAGCCGCATCGAACTGCGCCCGCTCCCAGGCCAGTACGTACTGTCCCGGCGGCGTCTGGAACCATTCGGCCAGTTCTACAATCGGCGGAGTATCTTCTGCCACGTTCTATTCCTTCGAATCCCATGCAAGCCTTGACCGCCCCCACAGGCGGCCGCGATCGCAACGCCGCGGTCTTGCCTCTACCCGCCTTCAACGACAACTACATCTGGGCCATCGTCCGCGGCGATGAAGCCGCCGTGGTCGATCCCGGCGACGCCGGCCCGGTGCTGCAATGGCTGGCCCAGAACGGCTTGAGACTGCGCGCCATTCTACTCACGCACCATCATGGCGACCATGTGGGCGGCGTACCGGAATTGTCCCGCATCGAGGGCATTACCGTATACGGCCCCGCGCATGAACAGCTGCCGCGCTGCGACGTGCGCCTGGCGCAGGGCGACCGCGTGGCGATCCCGGAACTGGACCTGGATCTGGCCGTGCTGGACGTGCCCGGGCACACCGCCGGCCATATCGCCTACTACGGCCGGGCGGCCGGTCAGGAGCCGGTTCTGTTCTGTGGCGACACCCTGTTTGCGGGGGGCTGTGGCCGTCTTTTCGAAGGCACTCCGGCGCAAATGCATGATTCTTTAGGGAAATTTGCCGTTTTACCGCCAGATACACAGGTTTTTTGCGCACACGAGTACACTCTAGCGAACTTGCGCTGGGCCTTGGCAGTCGATCCGGCCAACCGCAGCCTGCAACAGTGGCACCAGCAGGCCCAGCAATTACGAGCAGAAGGTCTTCCCACGCTTCCGTCCACCATCGGGCAGGAACGCGCGGCCAATCCGTTTTTGCGCACGCAAGAAGTTGAGGTCGTCCACGCCGCAGAGCGCTGGGCCGGCCGCAGCCACGCTACGCCGGTAGAGGTTTTTGCCTCCCTTCGTGAATGGAAGAACGATTTCAAGTGACAACCCGATGAATCTATCCCGACTCCTTCTGCCGCTCATGCTGGCAGTCCTCGCCGGTTGCGCAGGAACCAAAGCCCCCGATAGCAAGAACCTCACCACCAATTCGCAAGGGCGATACATCGCCCGCGACACGTCCCGGACGGTTGACCTGACCAACCCGCCCGCCGACGCCTGGGACCGCATCCGCCGCGGTTTCGCCATCCCCAACCTGAACACCGATCTCTCGCAGCAGTGGACCGAGTACTACGCGTCCCACCCCGAGTCGGTGCAGCGCATGGCGGAACGCGCAGGCAAATACCTGTACTTCATCGTCGACGAGATCAACCGTCGCGGCCTGCCGACAGAGCTGGCGCTGCTGCCCTTCGTCGAAAGCGCCTACAACCCGACCGCGCTGTCGCGCGCCCAGGCGTCCGGCCTGTGGCAGTTCGTGCCGGCCACGGGCCAGCACTTCAACCTGAAGCAGGACTGGTGGCGCGACGAGCGCCGCGACCCCATCGCCTCGACCAACGCGGCGCTGGATTACCTGGAAAAGCTGTTTGAAATGCAGGGCGACTGGTACCTGGCGCTGGCCTCGTACAACTGGGGCGAAGGCTCGGTGCAGCGCGCCATGGCCAAGAACGAGGCGGCCGGCCAGGGTACGGACTACCTGTCCCTGAACATGCCCGATGAAACCCGCAACTACGTGCCCAAGTTGCAGGCCATCAAGAACATCATCGCCGATCCGCAACGTTACGCGGTGGCCCTGCCCCCGGTGGGCAACACGCCCTACTTCGTGACGGTCCAGAAGAACAGCGACATCGACCTGGAAATCGCCGCCAAGCTGGCCGAAATGCCGCTGGACGAATTCAAGGCGCTGAACCCCTCGTTCAACCGTCCCGTGATCCGCGGCGACCACGGCCCCACCCTGCTGCTGCCGGCCGACCGCGTCGAGATCTTCAACGCCAACCTGACCAACTACAAGGGCGACCTCAGCGCCTGGAAGATCTACCATACGCGCCGCGGTGAATCCTACGCCTCGATCGCCAAGCGTTTCGGCGTGAGCGAAGCCACGCTGCGCCAGACCAACGACATCGGTTCGCGCCAGAAATCCGCCTCCGGCCAATCCCTGCTGGTGCCGGGCGAACCCGGCACGGGCGGCGTGCAGCTGGCCTCGCTGGCCACGCCGGTGGGCGCGCTGGACTCGACACCGTCGGACAACAAGGCCGCCGCCCCGCGTGGCCGCACCACCCAGGCGCCAGCCGCCCGCGTAGCCAGCGCCCGCCCCAATGTCCGCACCCACAAGGTACGCCAGGGCGACACGCTGTTCTCGCTGGCCAAGCAGTACGGCACCTCGGTCGACGCGCTGCGCGCGCTCAACAACATCAAGGGCAGCGCCCTGAAGGTCGGCTCGCAACTGCGCGTGCCGGGCACCAACGCCCGCGGCTGATCGGCGCAGAAACAATAAAGACTCACCATGAAACGACCCCAGAAGTTGGACTAGTGTCCGACTTCTGGGGTCAGTCCATTTTCGGCCGGTGATTTCTATGGAAAATTGCTCCCATTCGGCCGAAAAACCATGCGTCGTCAAGCGCAAGCCCAACAAGCTGCATAGGGAACGGCCCCGCAGGAGATTAATTGGCAAGTTCGCTTGCCGCAATCCCACTATCCCTTCTCTTAATCTTGTTGATAGCGAAATTAGTGAAATTATCGATTCAGGATAATTTCTCTAATTTCCGTACATATGAACCCTGTCCTGAACCCATACGCGCCAGGCGCAGGCAGCCCTCCTCCCGAACTCGCGGGACGTGCCCACATCCGCGAGGACGTGCGCGTGTGCTTGTAACGCCTGAAGCGGGGCAAGCAAGCCAAAAGCGTCTTGTTGTTCGGCCTTCGTGGCGTCGGAAAGACTGTGCTCTTGGACAAGATGCGATCCGATGCGGAAGATAGAGGCGCGCACACCGTTCGCGTCGAGGCCCCCGAGAATAAGTCCTTGCCAGCACTACTGGCGCCGCAACTGCGCTTGGCCCTCCTGCGCCTAAGCAGAGTAGAGGCCGCCAAAGACATCGCGATCAGGGGGCTAAGAGGCTTGGCCGGCTTCGCAAGAAGGCTCAAGGTCTCGTTTACGGACATCGAAGTCGGCTTCGACTACGAACCAGAACCCGGCCTTGCTGATAACGGAGACCTGGAAGAGGACCTTGCCGCGCTGCTTGAGCAAGTTGGCCGTGCTGCCCGAGCAGCGGATACCGTGGTCGCCCTCTTCATTGATGAACTCCAATACGTTGAAGAAGAGCAACTGGCGGCGCTGATCTCCGCGCTACACCGGTGTGCACAACAGCAGTTGCCCGTTACCTTGGTCGGCGCAGGACTACCCCAGCTACGCGGGCGCATGGGCCAGGCGAAGTCCTATGCGGAACGACTGTTCAAATTTGCCGAGATTGGAGCGTTGAGCACGGCTGATGCAACGTTGGCGATCAACGTACCGGCAAACAATGAAAACGTCGAAGTCGAACCCGCCGCGATCGACTCGATCATTGCCGTAACGCAGGGGTATCCATACTTCCTACAAGAGTGGGGAAAATGCGCCTGGGATGTTGCGGCAGCCAGCCCGATCACTGTGGAGGACGTCGAGAACGCGTCTCGCGAAGCCGTCGCAGCATTGGATGAAGGTTTTTTTCGCGTCCGATTCGATCGGCTTACTCCGGCCGAAAAAAAGTACTTACGCGCGATGGCGGAATTGGGACCTGGTCCTCACAGATCCGGTGATATTGCGCAGCGGTTGGGCCGGCCCGTTGCGTCCTTTGGCCCCGTTCGTGGCTCTCTGATCGTCAAGGGAATGCTCTGGAGCCCAACTCATGGCGACACGGCGTTTACCGTGCCTATTTTCGACGCATTCATGAAACGCATCATGCCCGGAGACAGCTGGCAGACGAACTGAGGCCTATGTATTGAGGCACTGGAGAGCTGTCCTTGAAGGCGCTCCCCGAGAGCGTCAAAACCAACTCCTTAACCTCCACCACCTGCTAACTGCGTACTCCATTGCGTCAGCTGGCCCGCCGTTACGCCCACGCCGCCGCACAGGATCACCGCCACCGATCGTGCGTTCTTCAGGAGATCCGAACCGCCGTCCAGCGCCGCAATCGAGGCGCCGCAGGCGGGCTCGACCAGAATGCGGTGCTCCAGCAGCACGTCCTCGCAGGCTGCCACCGCGGCGGCATCCGATACCACCACGCTCTCGATGGGATGCTCCTTCGCCAGCTCTAGCGCGCGGTCGCAGACCTGCCGCGCGCCCAATGAGGTCGCAATGGACCGGATCTCGGGCAACAGCACCGGCGCCCCCGCGCCCAGGGCCTGGGCATAGGAGTCGGCGCCGGCCGTCTCGGCCGCAATCACCGGCACTTCCGCCCAGCCATTGCGCCGCAGGCCTTCGACCACGCCGCATAGCAGCCCGCCGCCGCCGACCGAGCAGATGACCGCATCCGGCCGCCCGCCCTGCCGGGCCAGCTCGTCGATCATGGTCGCGTGCCCCTCCCACAGCAAAGGGTCGTCGAAGGGATGCAGGAACGCATCCGCCTCGGTCATGAGTTCCAGCGCGCGGGCATTGGCCTCCATCCAGGAGGCGCCATGCACCATGACCTCCGCCCCTTCGGAGCGGATCAGGCTCTTGGCGCGCTCCGAGGTCGTGGCGGGCACCACCACCGTCACCGGCGTGGCCAGCATGCGGCCGGCGTAGGCCACCGCATAACCGGCGTTGCCGCCGGACGAAGAGATGAAGCGCCGGGCCCCGCGGGATTTGTAGATCTGGCAGGCGTGGCCTATGCCGCGGGCCTTGAACGAGCCGCTGGGCTGCAGCGCCTCCATCTTCAGGCGCACGTCCTTGCCGCTGCGCAGGGAGAAGGCGCGGGATGCGAGCGCCGGGGTTTCGATATGGATTGCCATGTTCCGTTCTTCAAAAATGGGTGAATCAGGCCGCGCTGGCCACAACGCAGCAGACGTTGCCGGGCACGACGATGCCGGGATGGCGCTTGGCGAAGATGACGCCACTGGTCCCGTAAACCAGCTCGACCGGCGCGCGGCGCGGATCGAATGTCTGGTGGATGCGGCCCGCGGGCTGGCCGGCCTCGACGGCTTCGCCATGCCGATGGTAAGCCTCGAACACACCGCGTTCGGAGGCGATGACGTAGGACTTCGCGCCGCTGACCTTGCACAGGGGCGCTGGCTGCGCCGCCAGCGGCTGGGCGCAAGCCTGGTCCAGCACGCCCCAATTCGCCAGCACGCGCAGCGCGCCGGCGCGGCACAGCGCGAGCGCACTGTCCGTCACCGTGCCGCGTCCCGCCATCTCGGTGCTGACACAGGTAAGCCCCGCCGCCACGGCCGTGGCGACGCTGGTGCGGGTATCGCCCAGCGTGTCCAGCATCACGTTGAACGGCGCGCCGAAGGCCATTACGGCATCGATGTTGCGCTGGGTCTGCCCGGCGTCTTGCGACGGCTGGACCAGGGCGCTGGGAACGATGTCCAGCGACGAACCGCCGGAATGCAGGCTCAGGAACGCGTCGCCGCGCGAGAACAGCTCGTCGCTGACGTAGGCGGCGATCTGTTCCGTGATGCTGCCCGCATGGTCGCCGGGAAACGTGCGGTTCAGGTTCTTGCCGTCCAGCGGCGAGGTACGCAGGCCGGCTTCCGCTGCCGGCGCGTTGAGCGCGGGCATGACGATCAGGCGCCCCCGAATGCGGTCCAGCGGCAGGTCGCGGATGAGTTCGCCCAGCACGATCTGGCCTTCGTACTCGTCGCCGTGGTTGCCGGCTTCCAGGATGACGGTGGGGCCGTCGCCATTGGCCAGCACCGCCATGGGTATGCGCACCGTGCCCCAGGCGTCTTCGTGCGGCGACTGCGGGATGTGCAGGAAGCCCGCCTGGCGTCCAGGCGCGTCGAGATCGATGTCGGTGAAGGCCGTCGCGCAGTGCGGGTTGCGTGCCGGCAGGTGCGCGACCCGCCGGTCACGCAATAACGGCGACTCGCGGAATGTCGGTTTCGTCATAGACCTTTTGGGTATACGTTATGGGGTTAAATCCGAAAATATAGGTATTTGACTGACCAGCAACAAATACTTTTGATGCTTGCTACATATGCCCGGGAGGCATGGCATGGAATTGAGACAGTTGCGCTACTTCGCAGCGGTGTGCGCAGCCGGCAGCGTGGCCGGCGCGGCGAAGGCGTTGCATATCGCCCAGCCCGCCCTGTCGCGCCAGATGATGGCGCTGGAAGAGGAATTCGGCGCGCAACTGCTGGTCCGGTTGCCGCGCGGCGTGGCGCTCACGCGCGCTGGCGAAGCGCTGCTCGCCCACGCGAAACTGATGCTGGCGGGTTCCGAAACCCTGCGGGCGCAGGTGGCGCTGGCGGCCAATGGCAAGGCAGGCTCGCTGAAGATCGGCATCATGCCCGGCTACAGCTGGCTGCCCGGCCTAGGACAGGCGATCGCGGCCCTGTCGCGCGCCTCGCCCGATACCGATGTACAGCTGGAATCCGGCCTGTCGGCCTGGCAGCTCGATGCGATCAAACGCCACGAGCTGGACATGGGCGTCGTCGCCTGGCGCTCTCCGCTCGATGGCGAAGTGGAGGGAATGAAGATCTATGAAGACCGCATGCTGCTCGCCATGCCCGCGGCGGTGGCGCGCAACGTCGGCAAGATCCGCACGCTCAAGGACCTGGCGGGCCAGAAGTTCATCCTGTTCCCGCGCGCCGGATCGCCCTCGCACTATGACGCGCTGATGCGCATCCTGAAGGCCGCCGGCATTCCGTTGACGCGCCCGGCCGCCGTGGCGACCGATCTTCCCACCATCCTCGGCCTGGTGTCGGCCGGCCTGGGCTGCGCCATCATTCCCGCCTCGTTCCGGCTGCATGGTCCGGCCGGCGTGGTCTTCAAGGAAATCGGCGGCATAGACCTGACGTTCGATCTGGAGTTGGTCTGGCGCGCCGACCAGCGCGATCCCTTGCTCGCCAGTTTCGTGCGCCTGTTTCCGCCGCTCTGAAAACCGTCCTAAAGGCTCATGCCGGTCGGATCCGTCCCAGGGATTTTCATATCGCGAAACCGCGCAAACTCCTTAAAATAGGCGGATTCCAGAGGGAAAAAATCAAAGGATAGAAATATGGGCTTTCTCGCCGGCAAGCGCATCCTGGTCACCGGGGTGCTTTCCAACCGATCCATCGCCTACGGCATCGCGCGCGCCTGTCACCAGCAAGGCGCCGAACTGGCGTTCACCTACGTGGGCGACCGCTTCAAGGACCGCGTAGGCGAATTCGCGGCTGAATTCGGCAGCAAGATCGTGCTGCCCTGCGATGTGGCCGAAGACAGCCAGATCGAAGGCGCCTTCGCCGAACTCGGCCAACACTGGGACGGCCTGGACGGCCTGGTGCACTCCATCGGTTTCGCCCCGCGCGAAGCCATCGCCGGCAACTTCCTCGACGGCCTGTCGCGTGAAGGTTTCCGCATCGCACATGACATCTCGGCCTACAGCTTCGCCGCCATGGCCAAAGCCGCGCTGCCGCTGATGGAAGGCCGCAACGGCTCGGTGCTGACGCTGACCTACCTGGGCGCCGAACGCGTGGTTCCGAACTACAACACCATGGGCCTGGCCAAGGCCTCGCTGGAAGCCAGCGTGCGCTACCTGGCCACGGCGCTGGGCCCGCGCGGCATCCGCGCCAACGGCATTTCCGCCGGCCCCATCAAGACGCTGGCCGCCAGCGGCATCAAGGACTTCTCGGCCATCCTGAAGTTCGTGGAAGCCCAGGCTCCCCTGCGTCGCAACGTCACCATCGAAGACGTGGGCAACGTCGCCGCCTTCATGCTGTCGGACCTGGCCGCCGGCGTGACGGGCGAGATCACCCACGTGGATGCCGGTTTCTCGACCATCGTCCCGGGCATGGAAGACTGAATCCGCCCGCGGCGGGGCCGCCGGCCCCTGCCGCCGCAACCGGCCTCGTCAGGCCGGCTGCACCACCACGGTGGACACCTGCACGTCCACCGCCGTCATCAGCTTGTGCACCGGGCACTTCTCGGCCACCGCCAGCAGTTCGTCGATCTGCGCGTCGGACAGCTCGCCGTTCAGCGTCAGCTTGGCCGTCAGGCGGTAGATCCCCTTGCGCTCCTCGCTGGCGTCGCGCACCACTTCCACGCCCACCGATTCCAGCGGCAGGCCCTTGCGCTGCGCGTAGACCATCAAGGTCATGGCCTTGCAGCCGCCCAGGGCGGTGTCGAAGTAGTCGTGGGGGTCGGGGCCGGCGCCGGCAGGCTGGGGCATGTCCAGCGGCAGATCGTGGCCTTCGGCCGTGGCGGTGAATTGCAGCGTGTTGGGCGCATTTTGGCTCACGCGGATGCTCATGGGTCCTGTCTCCTGGTAACGGGGTCCTGACGGGCAGCCGCCGCGGCCGCCCCAGACCACGTTGTATCACCTGGCGGGCGCTCCAAGGACGTCGCCCGCGCAAGCAACTGACTGTAAGCTGAACTTCTGCCTCCCGCTCCGGTCGGATATCTCTATCCGCAATACCTGAGCAAACGTTAAAGGGGGCCGCATGAGCGCCAGACAACTTCTCGATCAACTGCTGCAGTCCGGGCAAGGGCTGCTGTCGGACACCACCAATCGCGTGCAGAACGCCACGGGCGGCAAGGGTTCGTCCTTCCTGACCGGCCTGGGCGGCGGCGCGTTGGGCGCGGGCGCGCTCGGACTGCTGCTGGGCAGCAAGAAGGCCCGCAAGATCGGCGGCAAGGTTGCCATGTACGGCAGCATGGCGGCGCTGGGCGCCCTGGCCTATCGCGCCTATGGCGACTGGCAACGCAGCCAGGCTGGCGCGCCGGCCGCTCCCCCGCAGACGCTGGACCGCCTGCCCGCGCCCCAGGCCGAGCAGCACAGCACGGCTGTGCTGACCGCCATGATCGGCGCGGCCAAGGCCGATGGCCACATCGGCCCGGAAGAACGCGCGCTGCTCGAAACTGAACTATCCAAGCTGTCGTCGGACGCGCAAGACCGCCGCTGGCTTGAAGCCGAACTGTCGCGCCCCCTGGATCCGTCCGTGATCGCGCAAGCCGCGCAAACGCCGGAAATGGCGGCCGAGATGTACCTGGCCAGCCTGCTGGTGGTGGATGAGGAAAGCTATATGGAACGCGCCTATCTGGACGAACTGGCGCGCCAGCTCAAGTTGCAGCCGGGCCTGAAGGAACAGCTGGAACAGCACGCCCGGGCCGCCGCCGCGGCCTGAGTCCGGCCGGCCTGCGCCCGGCTCAGTCGGCGCGCAAGCCGATCGCCTGCGTCAGGGCGGTGTATCGGTCAATATCCGCGTCGATCATGGCCTGGAATTCACGCGGGGTGCTGCTGGCGGGCGTAAAGCCCTGTTCGCGCAGCGCCGCCTGCACCTCGGGGCGCTGGACGATCTTCGCCACTGCCGCATTCAACTTGGCCACCACCGCGGGCGGCGTGGCCGCCGGCGCCAGCAGGCCATGCCACTGGTCCAGCGCGTAGCCGGGCACGCCCTGCTCGGCCACCGTCGGCACCGACGGCAACAGCGGCGAGCGCGCCGGCGAGGTCACGGCCAGCGCCCGCAACTTGCCGGCCGCAATCAAAGGCGCGGCGCTGGACGCGGTGACCACGCCCATTCCAACCTGGCCGGCGGTCACGTCGGTAAGCGCCGGTCCGCAACCCTTGTAAGGCACGTGCTGCAAAGGTGCGCCGGTGGCGCGCGACAGCATCTCGCCGGCCAGGTGTTGCGGCGTGCCGTTGCCGCAGGACGCGAACGGCAGCGGGCGGTCCGGCGTGGCGGCGGCCAGCGCATCGTCCAGACTGCGCCAGGGCGAAACCGCCGGCACCACATACACCGACGGCACGAAGGCCACGTTGATGACCGCCGCAAAATCCTGCTTGGGCGAGAAGCCCAGATTGCTGTAGACCCCCGGATTGATCGCGAAGGAACTATTGACCATCAGCAGCGTATGGCCGTCGGCTGGCGCTTCGGCCACGGCGCGCGCGCCGATGTTGCCGCTGGCCCCAGGACGGTTTTCCACCACCACCGCCATGCCGAACTGCTCCTGCAAGCTGGCGCCGATGCGGCGCGCCAGCAGGTCGGTGCCGCCACCCGGCGGAAACGTCACCACGATGGTGATGGGGTGCGAAGGATAAGCGGCGTCCTTGGGCGCTTCGCCCGAGGGTGAATTGCCGCAGGCGGCCAGGGGCAAAACCAGGAATGCGAGAACAGAGCTAAGCAGGCGATTCATGATGCGGGCTTGCAAGCGTCCCCGCGCGGCATGCGCGCGGGGGCATGGGCAATGCCGGCCGGTGGCCGGCGGAAAGGTCAGGCGTCCAGGCCGATGTCGAGCACCTTGGCGCTATGGGTGATCCAGCCCACCGCGATCTGGTCCACCCCGGTGGCCGCCACCGCCGCGGCGGTTTCGGGCGTGATGCGCCCCGAAGCCTCGGTGATGGCCCGGCCGCGCGCCATGGCCACGGCGCGGCGCAGATCGTCCAGGCTCATGTTGTCCAGCAGCACCACATCCACGCCCAGGGACAGCGCCGTTTCCAACTGCTCCAGCGTGTCCACTTCCAGTTCGATCTTGACCATGTGGCCGATGCCGGCGCGCGCCCGCTCGACCGCCGTCGCGACCCCGCCCGCCAGCGCGATGTGGTTGTCCTTGATCAGTACCGCGTCGTCCAGGCCGTGACGGTGATTGCTGCCGCCGCCGACACGCACCGCGTACTTCTGCACGGCGCGCAGGCCCGGCATGGTCTTGCGGGTGCAGGTGACGCGGGCGCCGTACCCTTCGATGGCGCGGGCGATGGACGCAGTGGCGCTGGCCACGCCGCTCAGATGGCACAGGAAGTTCAGCGCCACGCGTTCAGCCGTCAGCATGGCGCGGGCGTTACCGCTGATGCGGGCGATTTCCGCGCCTGGCTGCAATTCGCTGCCGTCGCGCAGCACAACGTCGAACTTGATGCCCGGGTCCATGGCGCGAAACGCCAGGCGGGCCAGGTCCAGCCCGGCCAGCACGCCTTCCTGGCGCGCGACCAGACGGGTCTGCGCCGTGGCGTCGGCGGGCACGATGGCGTCGGTGGTCAGGTCCCCGGCGCGTCCCAGGTCCTCGAGCAAGGCCGCGCGCACCAGCGGCTCCAGCATGACTTCCGGCAGAGGGGGAACGGGCAGTCGGGCGATGGTCATAGGCGCTTCGGCTTTAATGCTCATTTTGAGTATTTACCAGTTAAAAAAAGGCGCGCGGAGATTGCGCACCACTTATGCTAGAGACGAGCATAAGGCTTGTCAAGCGTCAGCCATTTTCCGTCCAGTTTGAAATAGCTTGTGTGATCGATTAAATTTTAATCACTGTGATTATTTCGAGATCATTAGCGTGTCATCGAGTCCGAAATCTGCCTCGCGCTGATCACGGCGTCGCCAGGAGCAGGGCAAGATCAAGTTCTTAGACCAACCCGCGTATTGGCGAACAACTGTTCCAATTCGAACCACGAGAGGTGAGAAGAATCCTGGTTGGAGAGTACGAGATTCGCTACGAAAACCAGGATGCGGTTGTCCACGTGCTGCGGCTGTGGCACACCCGCGAGAACCGCTAAAACTCTTGGGTGACTTGGACTCTCAAGCGTGATGCATCTCAACGTCACATCGCCCGAGACAGCGGCAACTTGCTCCCTGCAATAGCGCGCTCCAGCAGCACGTCACGACGAAAACGGAACAGCTTGGCCGGCCTGCCGGCCGTGCCCGTGGCCATTTCGCCCGTCTCTTCGACCAGCGCCTGCTGCTCGATGAGGCGGCGGAAATTCTGCTTGTGCAGGCCACGCCCGGCCAGCGCCTCCACGGCCAACTGCAATTGCAGCAGGGTGAACTGCGCGGGCATCAACTCGAACACCACGGGGCGGTACTTGATCTTGGCGCGCAGCCGCGCGATGCCGGTGGCCAGGATGCGACGGTGGTCGTGGCGCATGGGTTCGCCCGGCACCACGGCGCCCTTGCCCCCGCGCCGGGCCGCTTCGGGCACCAGCCCCGCTTCGAAGAGCAGCTCGTAGCGCTGCAGCACCATGTCCTCGTTCCAGGGCGAGCCGTCCAGTCCGAAGGTGATAGCGGCGCGTTGGCGGCGGCGCATGCGCACGGCCGCATCGCTACTGTCTTCGCACCAGGCGGCCAGACGCGGGACGATTATTTCTTCCACCAACGCGGGCGTGCCCGTGCGCTGGTCTTCCCAGGGGAAGTAGCGGTACCAATCCTGCCAGCCGACTTGCGCCACGCCGGTCTCGCCCGCCTCGCGCGTCAGGCCCAGGTAGCTGACCGACATCACGCGCGCGCCCGATTCATCGGAGCGGTCGCCGTCGGCGAAGGTGTAGAGCTGCTCCACGTAACCCAGCGGGTGATGGGTCTGCTCCTCCACCCAGGCGCGCAGCCCGGCCTGCAGCGAACGGTGCGACAGCTTGAAGGGACCGGCCGGCAAGGCGCGCGCATCGTCGGTCGTCAGCACCCGCGGCTCGCCGTTGGTGACGGCGACCAGCACGGCAACGAGTTCAGCATGGACGGAGCGTTCGACGGATTCAGTCAAGGTAGGCGTATGGAAAGTGAGAAACCGGGCGGCTTGCGGCAAGCCGCGAGGCGTCGGAAATTATAAGGGTCGGGCTCCTGCAACAGCCCCTTGCAAACGTGACAGGCATTCCTGCTCCCAGCCGGCCGCACGGCCCTAAGATGGAAGTGGCAACCAGGCGCGTCGCCATCCCGGGACGCCCGCAAGCGGAGCAGACATCATGTTGAAAACCGCCCCCGATCCGCAGGCGGCCAAGGCCGCTGAAACGGAACAACCCGTCGCCGTCGACCCGCGCAAAGGCACCGAAATCCTGCCGATGGCGGACCACAGCAAAGAGGTCGCCGGCATGCCAAGGCGCGGACGCGCCATGGCGGAACCTGGCGAACCCGGCATCATCACCCCGGAAGATGACGTGCTGGATACGTCTTACGAAAACCGCAAGAGCTGAGCCGACGCGATGGCCAGATGATACGCGAGCCCGGGCGCGGCCCCTGCCGCGCTCAGGTCGCGTCCGGCTGCGCCTGGAAACCGCGCGCCAGGATCTCCACGAAGGCCTCGGTCACCGACGACGGCGCGGTCTGCGCGGGGTAAGCCATGCTGACGCGCACCGGCAGGCGCGGCGTGAACGGCCGTATCGCCAAACGGTCCGCGAACACCGCGGCGATGTAGGGATTGACCACGCCCAGGCCGCTGCCGGCGGCAGCCAGCGCGCAGATGGTGGATGAATAGGTGGTCTCGATTTCCGAGGCGGGCTGCGCCTGATGTTCCTGCATCGCGCCGCGCAGCTGCAGATAGACGTCGTCATCCGCGTTCAGCACCAGCAGACGGCGCCCGTCCAGGTCCATGATGTCGACGGACGGCTGCGCGGCCAGCGGATGGTCGGGCCGCATCACGCAAACCGCCGCGCTTTCGTGCAAGGCCTGCATTTCCAACTGTGCGCCGTCCATGGGCGCCGTAGTCACCACCAGGTCGTAGGTGCCGTGCAGCAACCCTTCCCGCAGATACTGGCTGCCCACGGTCTGCATGTTGATGTGGACCTCGGGATAGCGCTGCGCGAAGGTCTCGATCGCGCCGGGCAGCACGCCCAGGCCCAGCGCCGGGGTGCAGGCCAGCCGCAGCACGCCGCTGCCGCTGCGCCGCATCGCAGCAACGCGGTCCTCGATGCGCTCCAGCCCCACGAAGTGCCGCTGCACGGTATCGAACAGATCCTTGGCCTCGCGCGTGGGTCGCAAGCGGCCGCGCTCCATGTCGAACAGCTTCAGGCCGCTGGCCTGCTGCACCTGCGCCAGCAGCCGGCTGACCGAGGGCTGGGTGGTGCGTAGCATCTGCGCCGCGCCGGTAGTGGTGCCGGCCAGCATGACCGCATGGAAGGCTTCGATCTGGCGGAAATTCAGGGGTCGGCTCATGGCGGGCAATGTATAGCAAACTTGCATAGCCTATGTTGAAAAAAGAATTTTTTCAAATACATGAGGACTCCTACACTGGTTTTCCCAAGGGCGCCGCCAGATGCGCCCCCCGCACTACCCAACCTTCCAGGGGAAACCACATGAACCTCCGCCGCTCCTGGCGCCAACTCCTGCAAACGCTGTGCCTGGGCCTGACGACAGCCGCCCTGCCGCTGGCCGCGCACGCGCAAGCCAACTATCCCGACCGCCCGGTGCGCATCATCGTGCCCTTCACCGCAGGCGGCAGCTCCGATATCCAGGGACGGCTGTTGGCCGAACACCTGGGCAAGCTCTACGGCCAGTCGGTAGTGGTGGAAAACCGCCCCGGCGCGGGCGGGCACATCGGCGGCAAGTTCGTCGCCGACTCGGGGCCGGACGGCTATACGCTGCTGCTGGGCTCCATCGGCCTGCATGCCACCTACGGGGTCTACAAGAACCTCAACTACCAACCCGCCCGCGATCTGAAGCTGATCACCATCGTGGCCGAGATGCCGCACGTGGTGGTGGCCAACCCCGCGCTGGAAGCCAACACCCTGGCCGAACTCACCGCGCTGGCAAAGGCCAAGCCGGAAACGCTGCACTTCGGCTCGGCCGGCGTGGGCTCGTCCGTGCACATGGTGGGCGAGCTCTACAAGATGGCCGCGCAGGCGCCCATCGTGCACATTCCATACCGCGGCAGCTCGGCCGCCACCAACGACCTGCTGGGCGGCCAGATCCAGTTGCTGTTCGAGAACGTGCCCACCACCATCGGCTACATCCAGGCCAAGAAGCTGAAGGCGCTGGCCATCACCGGCGCCACGCGTTCGCCAGCCCTGCCCGACGTCCCCACCGTCGCCGAAGCAGGCCTGCCCGGCCTGACCGTGACGTCCTGGACCACGCTGGCCGCCAGCAAGGACGTACCGGACGCGCTGATCGAAAAGATCAGCGCCGACCTGCGCCGCGTCTACGCCGACCCGGCATTCCGCGAAGGTCTGGAGCGCCTGGGCATGACTCCTGTGGGCAACAACCCCGCCGACGCGCGCGCCTTCGTCGAACGCGAACGCGCCCGCTGGAACCAGGTCATCGAAACCGAACACATCACTGCGGGCTGAACGCCCGGGGCGGCGCCTGCGCCGCCCTTTTTTCTTTCCGACTTCCTCTTTGCCCTGCCATCCATGAACCGCATGCTCGCCACGCCCATCGCCTGCCGCCGCCTGGGCGTCACGCCGCACCATCATTTCTTCGGCTACTACAACAAGACCGTCTGGCATCGCGACGGCCGCTATCTGCTGGCCAACCGCACGCCGTTCAAGGACGCGCGACTCACGCCCGAGTTGAGCGCCGAGGTGGGTTACTTCGATCTCCAGGACGGCGACCGCTACCACGTCGTGGGCAGCACCACGGCCTGGAACTGGCAGATGGGCTGCCAACTGCAATGGCTGGACGGCGAGTCCGAGCCGCAGATGATCTACAACTGCCGCCGCGACGACGACAGCGGCTTCTATCCGGGCTTCCGCTCCGCGGTCCACAACGTCGCCACCGGCCAGACGCGCCACCTGCCGCTGCCCATCTACGTGGCCGCGCCCAACAGCCGCTACGCGCTCTGCGTGGATTACCGCCGCCTCTACATCACGCACGAGACCATCGGCTACAGCGAACACGCGCCCGGCCCCGTGGACTACGCCCCAGCCGACGACGGCATCCACAGCATGGACCTGGAAAGCGGCGCGCACCGCCTGCTGGTCAGCTACGCCGACCTGCGCAACTTCCATCCGCGCGACTCGATGGAGCGCGCCATCCACTGGGTCAGCCATATCGAGATCAATCCTTCGTCCTCCCGCATCCTGTTCCTGCACCGCTGGACCGAACGCGTCAAGGACGAGACCTGCTTCCTGCACCGGCTGATCACCATGAACGCCGACGGCAGCGACATGCGCCTGCTGGAATGCTCCGACCATCCGCTGCCGCAACTGGCCGACGACTTCGATCCCGGCGCGGTCGGCACGTTCGACTACGAGAAATCCGAATACCAGATCTCGCACCCGCTGTGGCGCGACGACCAGACCATCATCGTTTGGGGCCCGCATGACGGCAGCATCCACTACCACCTCTACCGCGATGCGCCCGGCGGCGCGGTCCAGGTCGTGGGCGACGGCGTGCTGACGGAAAACGGCCACATGACCTACTCTCCCGTGAACACGCGCTGGCTGCTCAGTGACACCTATCCGGACTCGACCACGCACGAGCGCATCCTGTTCCTCTACGACATGCAGACCGGCCTGCGCCATTCGCTGGGCAGCTTCTACGCCGATCCCAATCTGTCCAAGGAAAACCGCTGCGACCTGCATCCGCGCTGGAGCCGCGACGGCACGCAGGTCTGCATCGACTCCGTGCACGAAGGCGAGCGGCAGATGTATGTGCTGGACGTCACGCCCATCGTCGGGCCGCAAGACTGACAATCGCAACGCCGCCGCCTCAACCGGAATTCCGATCACGGGCTCGGTCAGGCGGCGGACTACCCACTTAACCATAAGGACTTCACACTATCGTCACCCCGTTGTAACGACCGACCTTTAACCTCGCTTTCGTTTTGCTTACAAACAATTGAGCGACTCGATCGCGACACTATGAGGTTGGAATGTCTTACTTGACTGATAAATTGCGCGCCCCCTATCGCGAAGCCCAAGACGAAGTCACCGTTCCCGGGCAGATGTTCGACGAAATCGTCGCCGCGAATCCCCAGCGCCGCACTTTGCTGAAGAACAGCTTCGGCCTGTCAATGCTGTCCGTGTTCGGCGCATCGACCCTGCTGACCGCCTGTGGCGGCAGCGACGATGACGACGACGACACCTCCGGCAACGAGCCGGGCGAAGGCGGCACCAAGCCGCCCCCCGGCCCCGACTATTCCGTCACGTTCACCCCGCTGGCCGACAAGATCGTCGCCGACACCGTCACGGTTCCCGCAGGTTACGTGGCCGAAGTGCTCTACTCCGCCGGCGACAAGTGCATGATCGGCTCGGCTGGCTACGCCGGCGTGCCGCAGTCCTATCCCGCCACGGAAACCCAATCCGGCGGCCAGCACGATGGCATGCACTTCTATGCCCTGCCCGGCGTGGACCCCAACCAGGGCGGCCTGCTGGTGCTGAACCATGAAGCGCTGGACGACGAGACCCTGGACCAGAGCGTCGAGGGCGTGAAGACCCGCCTGTCCAACGTCGGCGTGTCCGTCATCGAAATCGCGCGCAGCGCCAATGGCGCATGGGCCGTCAAGACCGACTCGCGCTACAACAAGCGCTACACCGGCAACACCGTCTACAACGTCAGCGGTCCGGCCAAGTCCGTCGTGGGCGACACCGTCGTCGGCACGCTGAACAACTGTTCCAGCGGCGACACGCCCTGGGGCACCTATCTGACCTGCGAAGAAACGCTCAACAACTACCACTACAAGACCGGCGACGCCGGCAAGCCGGCCGACGAAGGCTATGGCTGGGTGGTGGAAATCGATCCCCAGAACCCGGATTCGACCGCCGTCAAGCGCACCGCGATGGGCCGCTTCAGCCATGAAAACACGGCCTTCATGCTGGACGAGAACAACCGTGTTGCTTTCTACATGGGCGACGACACCACGCCTGGCTGCATCTACAAGTTCGTGCCGAGCAAGCCGTACGATCCCGCCAACCGCGCCGCCAACATGGGCCTGCTGGACGAAGGCACGCTGTACGCCGCGCGCTTCAATGACGACGGCAGCGGCAACTGGGTCGAACTGACCGTGGGCAAGAACAACCTGACCGCCGGCGCCACCGATCCCGGCAATTTCACGCAGGTCGCCAGCGGCACCGTGATCACCGGCAAGCTCGTCAACTTCAATACGCAGGCCGACGTGCTGGTCAACACCGGCGCCGCCGCCCGCGTCGCCGGCGCCACGCTGATGGACCGCCCGGAATGGATCACGGTGGGCGTGGACAAGACCGTGTACTGCACGCTGACCAACAACGGCAGCCGCAAGCGCACCAGCGCCGCCAACCCGCGCGTCAACAACTCGCACGGCCACATCATCCGCTGGCACGAGCGCGGCGACTCGCCCCTGGCCACCACCTTCGAGTGGGACCTGCTGCTGCTGGCCGGCCGCGACAAGGCCGACGGCGTGGCCGCCAACCTGACGGGCAACGTCAACGGCGACACCTTCTCCAGCCCCGACGGCATCCGCGTCGACCCCAAGGGCCGCCTGTGGGTCCAGACGGACGCCGGCACCAGCGCCTCGACCACGGACTTCTTCGGCAACAACTCGATGTACTACATCGACCAGAAGACCGGCGAATCCAAGCGCTTCCTGGTCGGCCCGCTGGGCTGCGAAATCACCGGCATCGCCTACACGCCGGACCTGACCACGTTCTTCATCAACATCCAGCACCCGGATCAGACGTGGAACACGTTGCGCGCAGGCGGCGGCGATGCGCGCTCGGCTACGGTGGTGGTGCGGCGCACTGATGGGAAACCGGTGGGCGCGTAAGCGTTCCGGTCCAAGACGCCGCCCGGCAAATTACGCCGGGCGGCGTTTTTTATGCCGCGAAAATGCAAAAAACCCGCAAGGCTTGAGCGCTTGCGGGTTTTTTGTGTACTGCTTTGCAGTGCGAATTCTGGCGGACAGAGGGGGATTCGAACCCCCGATACGCTTTTGACGTATACACGCTTTCCAGGCGTGCGCCTTCAACCACTCGGCCACCTGTCCTATCTGCGATTTTCGCTGCGGGCGAGCCGCTGCAGAAAATGCGAATCCGCGATTCTAGCAGATTTCGCACAACGCCGACAAGCGGACAAAGAAAAAGGGACGCCAACGGCGTCCCCTGCTTTGGCCGACCACTAGGAGGCTGATGCCGGCGGATCCTGTTCCCGGTAGGAGCTGACGGTGCCGTCCGGCTCGGTCTCTTCCAGCCGCACCCTGAAACCCCACAGTCGGGCCAGGTGCTTCATCACCTGTTCGGCGTCCTCGCCCGCCAGCGGGCGGCCGCGGCTCTTCAGGTGGCGCAGCACCAGCGAGCGGTCGGAGTCGCGGTTGAAGCGTACCACCTGGATGTCCGGCACCATGTTGTCGCGGTTGTGTTGCGCAGCCAGCAGGCGGCGGATGTCGCGGTAGCCTTCGTCGTCGTGGATGGCGGCGACTTCGAGCTTGGGGTTGGCCTGGTGGTCGGAGATCGCGAAGAAACGGAACTCGCGGATCAGGCGGGGCGACAGGTACTGCGAGATGAAGGATTCGTCCTTGAAGTTGCGCATGGCGAAGTCCAGCGTCTTCAGCCAGTCGCCGCCGGCGATGTCGGGGAACCAGCGCCGGTCCTCGGCCGTCGGCGCCTCGCAGATGCGGCGGATGTCGGACATCATCGCGAAGCCCAGCGCATAGGGGTTGATGCCGCCGTAGCCGCGTTCGTCGAAGCCGCGCTGGCTGACCACGTTGGTGTGGCTTTGCAGGAACTCCATCATGAAGCCGTCGTTGACCAAGCCTTTTTCATGCAGCCGGTTCAGGATGGTGTAGTGCCAGAACGTGGCCCAGCCTTCGTTCATGACCTTGGTCTGGGTCTGCGGATAGAAGTATTGCGCGACCTTGCGGACGATGCGCACCAGTTCCTTCTGCCACGGCGCGAGCTTGGGCGAATACTTCTCGATGAAGTACAGCAAGTTCTCTTCGGGCTCCGGCGGAAACACCGAGGCCTCGACGTGGGTGTCCTTGTCGGCCTCCAGGCGCGGCAGGGTACGCCACAGGTCGTTGTACTGCAGCCGGGCATGCTCCTGGCGTTCGGCCTGGCGCGCGGCCTCTTCCTTGTAGGAAATGGGCGTGGGGCGCTTGTAGCGGTCCACGCCGTGGTGCGAGAGCGCGTGGCAGGAATCGAGCAAGGATTCCACCGCGTCGATGCCATAGCGGTCCTCGCAGGACATGACGTATTTGCGCGCGAAGACCAGGTAGTCCAGCACACCGTCGGCATCGGTCCATTGCCGGAACAGGTAATTGCCCTTGAAGAACGAGTTGTGGCCGTAACAGGCGTGGGCGATCACCAGCGCCTGCATCGTCATGGAGTTCTCTTCCATGAGATAGGAGATGCAAGGGTTGGAGTTGATGACGATCTCGTACGCCAGCCCCTGCATGCCGCGGCGGTAGAACTGCTCGTTGCGGATGAATTCCTTGCCGTACGACCAGTGCGGATAGCCGATAGGCAGACCGGCCGACGCGTAGGCATCCAGCATCTGTTCCGAGGTGATTACCTCGATCTGGTTCGGGTACGTGTCCAGTCCGTATTCGGCGGCGACCTTGGAGATCGCGTCGTCATAGGACTGGATCAGTTCGAAGGTCCATTCGGAACCCTGGGAGATGGGCCGGGCGCTGCCGGCGGCCTCCGGTTCCACGAGCGCTCCCACGATGGCATTCATGCGGTTTCCTTTTTGAACAGGTCATGGAACACGGGGAAGATCTCGCCGCGTTCGCAGATGCGCCGCATGACGAAATGCGGCTCCAGTTTCTGTTCATATTCCGCCCACAGGCTGCTCTTGCGCGCCTCCTGCGAGTCGGGCACTTCGATGTAGGCAAAGTAGCGCGTGGCCGGCAGCAGATGTTCGGCCAGGAAGCGCGCGCTCTTGCCCGCGTCGGCGCCGAACGAGTCGCCGTCGCTGGCCTGCGCCGCGTACACGTTCCAGGCGGTCGGCGGATAGCGCTTCTCCAGGATCTCGCGCATCAGTTCCAGCGCCGACAGCACGATGGTGCCGCCGCTCTTGGGATCGTAGAAGAAGGTATGTTCGTCGACTTCCTCGGCGTTGTCGGTGTGGCGGATGAAGACCAGGTCCACGTGTTCGTACTTGCGCGACAGGAACAGGTAAAGCAGCGAAAAGAAGCGCTTGGCCAGGTCCTTCTTGTTTTCGTCCATGGAGCCCGACACGTCCATCAGGCAGAACATGACGGCGCGCGCCATCGGGATGGCCACCGACACCCGGTTGCGGTAGCGCAGGTCCAGGTCGTCCAGGAAAGGCACGCGGGCCAGGCGTTCGCGGCAACCTTCGACGTCCTGCTCCAGCGCCTTGATCTCGTCGGGGGGAGCGCCCGCTTCCAGCGCCTTGGCCAGGCGCTCCTCGGCATCCTCCAGATCGGCGCGCGCCTTCACGCCGAGCGACACGCGGCGCGCCAGCGAGGACTTGAGCGTGCGGCTGATGCTCAGCATGCTGGGCGAGCCCGTGGTCGTGTAGCCGGCGCGCTGCCATTTCTTCTGGCTGACCTCGCCCAGCTGCGTGCGCGCCATGTGCGGCAGTTCCAGGTCCTCGAAGAACAGGTTCAGGAATTCCGCCCGCGACAGGCTGAAGGTGAACTGGTCGACCGATTCGCCTTCGCCCGGCTCGGAGCCGCCTTCCCCCTGCCCGCCTTGCGGCCGGTCGAACGTGTCTCCCTTGGCAAACTCGCGGTTGCCGGGGTGCACGATCTCGCGGTCGCCGCCCTGGCCGTGATGGAAGGTCGGCTCGGAGATGTCGCGGGCGGGCAGGTTGATCTCGCCGCCCTGATCCATGTCCTGGATGGAGCGGTCGCGGATCATCCCATGTACCGCCTTGCGGATCTGGTTCTTATAACGCCGGAGAAAACGCTCCCGGTTGACGGCGCTTTTATTGCGCCCGTTAAGACGGCGATCGATGAGTGAATTCATGATTCACCTCGCTCAGGAAGACTTCCTCACACGGAGATACCACTCGCACAGCAGTCTCACCTGCTTTTCCGTGTAGCCCTTTTCAACCATGCGATCCACGAAGCTCTGGTGCTTGGACTTGTCCTCGGCCGACGCCTTGGCGTTAAACGAGATCACCGGCAACAGGTCTTCGGTGTTCGAGAACATCTTCTTCTCGATCACTTCGCGCAGCTTTTCATAGCTGGTCCAGGTCGGGTTGCGGCCGTTGTTGTTGGCGCGCGCCCGCAGCACGAAGTTGACGATCTCGTTGCGGAAGTCCTTCGGGTTGGCGATGCCGGCCGGCTTCTCGATCTTTTCCAGTTCGTCGTTGAGCGCGCTGCGGTCGAAGCTTTCGCCGGTTTCCGGGTCGCGGAATTCCTCGTCCTGGATCCAGCAGTCGGCAAAGGTCACGTAGCGGTCGAAGATGTTCTGGCCGTATTCCGAGTAGGACTCGAGGTAGGCGGTCTGGATTTCCTTGCCGATGAATTCCGCGTAGCGCGGCGCCAGGTAGCCCTTGATGAATTCAAGATAGCGCCGGCGGATTTCCTCGGGATAATCTTCGCGGCCGATCCGCTGCTCGAGCACGTACATCAGGTGCACCGGGTTGGCGGCGACTTCGGTCTGGTCGTAGTTGAAGACGCTGGACAGGATCTTGTACGCGAAACGCGTCGACACCCCGGTCATGCCTTCATCTGTGCCGGCATAGTCCTTGTATTCCTGCAGGGCCTTGGCCTTGGGATCCACGTCCTTCAGGCTTTCGCCGTCGTAGACGCGCAGCTTCGAATAGATGCTGGAATTCTCGGGTTCCTTCAGGCGCGTCAGGACCGAGAACTGCGCCATCATGTCCAGCGTTCCCGGGGCGCATGGCGCCGCCGACAGCGAACTGTGGTGCAGCAGCTTTTCGTAGATGCGGACCTCTTCCGACACCTGCAGGCAGTAAGGCACCTTGACGATGTAGATACGGTCGAGGAACGCCTCGTTGTGCTTGTTGTTGCGGAAGGTCTGCCATTCCGATTCGTTCGAGTGGGCCAGGATGGCGCCGTTGAACGGGATCGCGGAAAAGCCTTCGGTGCCCTTGAAGTTGCCTTCCTGGGTTGCCGTCAGCAAGGGGTGCAGCATCTTGATCGGGGCCTTGAACATCTCGACGAATTCAAGCAGCCCCTGGTTGGCCAGGCACAGCCCGCCAGAGTAGCTGTAGGCATCTGGATCGTCCTGCGAGTGGCGGTCGAGCATGCGGATGTCGACCTTGCCCACCAGCGACGAAATGTCCTGGTTGTTCTCGTCGCCAGGTTCAGTCTTGGCGATGGCGATCTGGCGCAGCACCGACGGGTTCAGGCGCACGACGCGGAACTTCGAGATGTCGCCGTCGAACTCCTTCAGGCGCTTCACGGCCCAGGGCGACATGATGCCGCTCAGGTAGCGCCGCGGGATGCCGTATTCCTTTTCAAGCGTGTCGCCGAAACGTTCCGGGTGGAACAGTCCGAGCGGCGATTCGTTGACCGGCGACCCCTTCAGGGCGTAGATGGGATAGGCCTCCATCAGCGACTTGAGCCGCTCCGCGATGGACGACTTGCCGCCGCCCACCGGGCCCAGCAGATAGAGGATTTGCTTGCGCTCTTCCAGTCCCTGCGCGGCGTGCTTGAAGAACGCGACGATCTGTCCGATCACGTCCTCCATGCCGTAGAACTCCTGGAACGCCGGATAGCGTCGGATGGTCCGGTTGGAAAACAAACGGGAAAGACGTGGGTCGTTGCGCGTATCCACGACTTCGGGTTCGCCTATTGCCGCCAGCATGCGTTCTGCGGGGCTGGCGTACGCCATGGGATCGCTTTTGGCGAGGTTGAGGTACTCCTCGAGAGAGAGTTCCGATTCCTGCTCTCTTGCATACTGCGACTTGAAGCCTTCGACGATGTTTTGCACGGAAACCTCCTACAACACGCGAAAAATCCAATACGTCCCTACCTGCCCCCATTGTGCCTCAGCGCTCGCGCATTACTAGACAATCTCGCGATAAGCACTGTCGGCCGGATGGTATGTTGCTTTCGCCACACATCAACCAAAGGCATGATCAGGCCCTTTCCAGTTAGGCTGCACTCTTCGGATGCAAGTTCCGTCAGGGAATGCAACTTAAGTGAATAAGTTCACTCGTTCGACTTCAGCATATCGCTGTATGCGTGCGTGCATGATGCATCCGCACATGAAATGCTCAGCAATGATTTGAAGGGAAGAGCGATGTCCCAGGGATTTTTATGATGCGGGCATAAACCCGATGCGCCCGCTGTGCGATGGCAGCGGACGGTCTGAACGGCGCGTAGCGTCTTCGTTCAGCAGCGTGCAGGTCCGGTTGTGAAAAGCACCGATGACGCTGCACGAGGATCCGTGGTGACGAGGGCGCGTGGCATTGCACGGTGTAGTCCATCAGTGCGTGGCGCCAAGTCATGTGCCTATGCTAAAGCCAATTGACGTTTTTGTGGCAATTCATTTAACGCAAGGCCAAAAATAGTCGTGTCGCGCGCTTTCAAATTCATGCAATAGACACGCGCTGCAACCACGCAAACCTGCGCAAACTTGATGGCATATCGATAGCGCTGGCGCATCGCGAATCGCCTGCAAGCCCGGATTACGGAGGTCTGCGCGATTGGCAGCCGCGAACGCAGAGTGCTAATACCCCTTGCGGCGGCGATAGAATCACGCATTCGAAACGCGCCGCGCATTTGGTTCGCTTCCTGTCGTCCGCCCATCGCCATCGCCACATCATAATTTTCCGATTTTTGACCCGCCGCATGAAGGTCCTCGTCAAACGCTGTCGCGCAGTGCTTTGCAGCGTCTTGCTGCTGCTTCTGGCCGCTTGCGGCAAGCAGGCGGATCTGCCGGCCGACGCCTATGTCTGGCAACGCGTCTGGACGCCGCCGGTCAGCCAGGCGCTGGCCGACAGTGCCGACGTGGTGCGGGCATGGCGCGTGCTGATGGCGGAAATGAACCCGGATGGCAGGTGGTTCACTGCTGCGCCCGATCTGGCCGCACTGGCCGCGGCCAAACGTCCCGTCATCATGGTTTTCCGCCTGGACGGTCGCGCCGATGCGCTGCCCGCCGCGGAAGTGCTTGCGCGGATCAACGCCGCGCGCGGCGCATGGGAAAGCGCGGGTATCGGCTTGGCCGGCATCGAAATCGACTACGACTGCCCAACCTCCAAGTTGCCCGCCTATGCGACGTTCCTGGAGACCTTGAAGCAGGGCCTGGGACCGGATCTGCCTTTGTCGATAACCGCGCTGCCGACATGGCTGGGCGGCGCCGGGCTCGACGCGCTGTTGCGGATTCCCGATGAAGCCGTGTTGCAGGTCCACGCCGTGCTGAGTCCCGAACAGGGGCTGTTCAATGCCAGGCGCGCAAGCGCCTGGCTGGCGGCGTTCGCGGACCGCACCCAGCGGCCATGGCGCGTGGCGCTGGCCACCTATGGCAGCCGCGTAAGCTGGAACGACGACGGCAGCATCGCCGCGGTCGAAAGCGAACGCCCCGCCCTGCTGCCGGGCGGCCGCGCCAGCGAACTGGTGGCCACCCCGGCAGCCATGGCGGCTTTCATCGATGAGATCCACCGCGCCCGTCCGCGCGGACTGGCGGGCATCGTCTGGTTCCGCCTGCCCACCGCGCGCGACGAACGCGCCTGGAGCCTGGCCACCTGGCGCGCCGTACTGACGCGCCAGCCCCTGTCGCCGGCGCTGTCCGTCACGGCGCGCGCAGCAGGCGGCAGCGGCGCGCAAGACCTGATTCTGGCCAACGGCGGCAATGCCGACGCAGCCCTGCCCTTCGCGATCCGCTGGCAAGGCGCTTGCCGCGCGGCCGACGGCATCAATGGCTATACCCTCGAACATGATTCCAGCGGCGCCTTCCTGCGCCGCTCCCAGAATGGCCTGCTGCATGCCGGCGGCCAACGCAACATAGGCTGGATACGCTGTGAAAACGGGCCCACGAGCTTCCATGTACAACCGTAAATCGCTTGCGGCGCTGCTGCTCCTGACGGGAGCCGGTATCGTCATCGCCTGCGGGCCGGAGTTCCCCGCCCAGCTGCTCGACGACCGCGCGGCTACGCTGCGTGCGACGCCGGCCAACGCTTTCAGCTATGAAACCGCGCGCCTCGTGGACGCCAGCGATGCGCTGCGAGCCCGCGAAGCCTATGAATTGCCGGACGGCAGCTACCTGCAAAACGCCCTGCCGGAAGACCGCGATCCCGCGCTCACGCCGGCGCAGCGGACCACGGCTCGCGCCATGCGCGCGCAGGCCGATGGCGACCGGGCCTATGCGCTGGGCGCCGATTTGCCGGAAGCGGTGCGTCTTTACGCCGCGGCCGCGGTCGACACCCATGCCGCCCGCGAAGCGCCGGACACCGACCGCCTGCTGGAGCAGGCGCGCGCCCGCTACCGCGCCATTCTCCAGTTGCCGGCGCAGCAGGCCGCGCCACGCAGCGTCTGGGCCGCCTATATGCTGGCAGAAATCGGGGACGAGACAGAGTTAGCCACTGACGACGCCGAGGCGCAGCGGCAGGCTGCGGCACAAGCCTATGGCCGCGTGCGGCAACTGGCGCGCGACGGCGCGCCGGACCCGCTGGGCCTGGCCGTTGCCAGCTACGGCCAGGAGGCGCGCCTGTTCCTCGCCGGGCCGCAGGGGCAATGCAGCTATATGGAGCTGGTCAATGCCGAGCCCTGCATGGACGCCATTCCCGCGGCCTCGCTAAAGCATGCGCTGCGCCTCTATGCCGAACAGGCCGCGCGCGACTCCGCGAGCGGCAATGCATCGCTGCGCATGCTGGCCGAATGGGCCTTGGAAGATCCGGCGCGCACGCGCCGCCTGATCGACGATCCAGTCGCGCAACGCCTGCTGGTGGCCTACGCGCTGGCCAGGGTCGGCGACATCGTGGACGGCAGGCCGGACAGCGCCAGCGATCCGTACGCCGCCTACGATACGACTGGCCAGGTGGGGTTGGCCGATGCGGCGCAAGGGCATGACGTCACACCCAATCCGGCGCTGCAATCGCTGGTTGCGGCATTGGAAACCCAGGACCTGAAGCAGGTGCCGGACGCCGACCGCGTGGCCGCGCTGGCCTACCGCATCGGCCGCTACGAGCTGGCGCAGACGTTGGCCGCGCGGCTGGATACGGCCTTGGCCTGGTGGGTCCGCGCCAAGCTGGCGCTGCGGCAAGGCGATACGCAGGCGGCGGCCCAGGCCTATGCCCAGGCTGCACGCGCGTTTCCGCGCGCCGACGGCAGCCTGGAGGCTGTCGGCGCGGCGCGCCTGCTGGGCGAACAAGGCGTGTTGACGCTGTCGCGCGGCCAGTATGTCGAGGCGCTGGATCAACTACTGCACGCCACCGTGAAGGACGATCCGGCCAATCCGGCCGGAGGCTTCTGGTTATCCACCCCGTACTGGAATGACGCTGCCTACGTCGCTGAGCGCGTGCTGACCACCGCCGAACTCAAGTCCTATGTGGACCGGCATGCGCCCGCCACTCCGGCGCCGGCAAGGTCCGTGCCGCGCGATCCGCAGAATTTCTACGACTGGGTAAGGCAGCATCCCATCACCGCATCCGATCGCCTGCGCCTGCTGCTGGCGCGCCGGATGGTGCGCGAAGGTTCGATCGAGCTGGCGCTGCCCTATTTCCCCGCCGATTCGGACGCCCGCTACGCCACGCTGGAAAGCGTCGACGGCAAGTGGGAAGTGCGTCTGCAGGAAACCCGCCGGCTCGCCGCGGAGTATGGCGCGGCCTTGCGCCGTGCCGGGAGCGCCTGGGGCCGCACATCACGGGCGCAAGCCTGGTACGAAGCTTCGCGGCTGGCGCGGCGCGACGGGATGGAGATCATGGGCTACGAACAGGAGCCGGATTTTGCGGTCTATGGCGGCAACACCAGTTATGGCGCGGGACGCAGCGCGGTCCCAGGCTGGAAGGCAGAGGATGACGATGCCGGAACGCCCGACACGCCGGCCTTGCGTGCCGCCGCCGCGCTGCCGGGCCCGTTTGTCACCGAAGAGGAACGCCGTCGCTATGCCGCCAGCGAAGCGCAGCCCTACACCCGCTTCCACTACCGCGAGATCGCGGCCAATCATGCGCTGCGCGCGTCCGACGAGCTGCCACGCCGCTCGCAAGCCTACGCCGCCGTGCTGTGCCAGGGCGCCCGCTACATCATCGACGACTCCCCGGAACTGGCCGCCACGATCTACCGCCGCTATATAGAACACGGCGCGCAGGTGCCGTTCAGCGGCTCTTTCGGCCGCGAATGCGCCGCGCCCGATTTCCAGGCGGCTGCCTGGTTCCATTACACGCAGGCCGGAAAATCGTGGGAACGTCTGCGCCGCGACCATCCCGGCCTGCTGCTGGCGGCCGCGTTGTTGGCCCTGGCCGGCGGCGCTGCCACGATCCTGGCCTGGCGCTACACCGCGGCGCGCACGGGCCGGCGCCGCGCCTAAGACAGCTCAGGCAGCTCCACCCGCCGCGTCAGCTGATTCCAGGTGTCGGCCACCCGGGCGCGCACGCGCAGATCTGCGCCCACCGGCGCGGTCTCGATGAATTCATAGCGGCGGGCGCCGTCCAGGTGCTCCAGCATGGGCAGGCGGACCATGCCGGCGGCGTCGCCCAGCAGCACCGGCGCCAGGTACAGCAGCAGTTCATCCACGCAGCCCGCGGCGACCAGCGCGCCGCTCAGGCCCGCGCCGGCTTCGACGTGGACCTCGTTGAACTGTTCCTGCGCCAGCCAGCGCATCATCGCCGGCAGATCGACCCGGCCCGGCGCCTCGCCCGGCAGCAGCACCACGCGGGCGTTCCTGGCCTGCAGGCGCGCGGCCTTGGCGGCATCTTCGCGAGCCGTGAAGATGATGACCTCGGCGCCATCGAACAACCGCGCGTCCTCGGGGATTTCAAAACGGCCGTCCACTACCGCCTTGCGCGGCTGGCGGGGCGTGTCCACGCCTCTGACATTGAGCTGCGGATCGTCTTTCAGCACGGTGCCCATGCCGGTCAGCACCACGCAGGCGCGGGCGCGCCAGCGGTGTCCGTCGGCGCGAGCCTCGGGTCCGGTGATCCATTGCGAGACGCCGTTATGCAGCGCGCTGCGCCCGTCCAGCGAGGCCGCCATCTTCATCCACACCCACGGCAGGCCGCGGCTCATGCGCGAGATGAAACCCGCGTTGATGGCCAGCGCCTCCGCGCGGCAAACGCCCGTGGTCACCGCGATCCCGGCATCGCGCAGACGCGCCAGTCCTTGCCCATTGACCAGCGGATTGGGGTCGCCGATGGCCACCACGACCCGCGCCGGCCGGGCCGCAAGCACAGCGTCCACGCAGGGCGGCGTGCGGCCGAAATGGCTGCAGGGTTCCAGGGTGACGTAAAGCGTGGCGCCTTCCACGGATTCGCCGCGCGCCTGGACGTCGCGCAAGGCGCAGACTTCCGCGTGCGGGCCGCCCGGCGGCTGCGTGGCGCCTTCGCCCAGCACCCGGCCGTCGCGCACGATCACGCAGCCGACCCGGGGGTTGGGCGCGGTGGTGTACATGACGGTCTGCGCCAACGCCAGGGCGCGGCGCATCCAGAAAATGTCGTCGTTGTCGCTGGGAATCATCATGTCCAGGATTGTATGTCCGCCGCAGGGCGGGCAGGCGGTCCGGCAGCGGGTCCACCGGGGCAGCGGCGGCCAATGTCCGTTTTAGGCCGATGGCCGTCTTTCGCCGCACTCGCCGCCACGCCGGATTGCAGTAAAAATAGCTGCACACCCCTAAAATTCGCCCTCCAGGAGCGCGATCCATGAAACAAGCACTGATCGTCATCGACGTACAAGACTCTTTCCGGCAACGTCCGTTTTGGGATGAAGCCGAGTACCCTGCGTTCGTGGAACAGATCCAATCCCTGATCGACGCCGCCCAGGCCCGCGACATTCCGGTGCTGCAGGTGTTCCACACCAGCGTGTCGAACGACCCCGCCAACCCCTTCTCGATGGCCTCCGGCCACGTCAAGACGCTCAAGGAACTGCGCATCGAGCCCACCGCCGTGTTCCACAAGACCGTGCATTCCTCGCTCTACGCCAAAGACGCGGACGGCGCCAGCCTGCAGGACTGGCTGGTGAAGCACGGCATCGAAGGCATCATCGTCAGCGGCATCCGCACCGAACAGTGCTGCGAAACCACCTCGCGCCACGCCAGCGACGCCGGCTACAAGGTGGTGTTCCCCACGGACGCCACCCTGACCTTTGCCATGCAGAGCCCGTCCGGCCAGCATTACACGTCGGCCGAGATCCGCGACCGGACCGAGCTGGTGCTGCAAGGGCGTTTTGCCCGCATCGCACGCGCGGCCGACGCGCTGGCGGCCTGACACTGGCGGAGGGCCGCATGGTTCCAGTGTATTTCGTGCTGACGCGGGGCGTCGTGCTGCTGGACGTGGCAGGCCCCGCGGAGGCCTTCCGCGTCGCCAACAAGCTGGTTCCCGGGGCCTTCGAACAGCATTTCTGCGGCCCGTCCCGGGAAGTCGAAAGCGGCCTGCCGGGCCTGCACCTGGCTCATATCCAAGCCTTGCCGGCCAGCCTGCCGCCCGAAGCCCTGGTCATCATTTCCGGCGTGGTGGGCAAGCCCACGCGCCTGGACGACCCCGACTCGCGCGCCATCATCGACTGGCTCGCGGCCCGCCATCCGGTGGACGGCTTCACGCTGATGACGGTGTGCGCAGGCGCCCTGTTCGCCGCCGCCGCCGGCCTGACGCGGCAGCGCGACTGCACCACACACCACACTTGCCTGGAACAGCTGGCCAGCATTGACCCGAGCGCGCGGCTGCATGACAACCGCATCTTCGTCGAAGACGGCAAACTGGTCAGCAGCGCCGGCATCACGGCCGGCATCGATTTGGCTCTGCACATGGTGTCGCGCCATTGCGGCCCGCGCGTGGCCAGCGAAACCGCGCGCGACATGGTGGTCTACCAACGGCGCGCCGGCACGGATTCCACGCTGTCGCCCTGGCTGGACCATCGCAGCCACCTGCATCCAGGCGTGCACCGGGTGCAGGACGCGGTCATCCGCGACCCGGCGGCTCCCTGGTCGGCGCAATCGCTGGCGGACCAGGCACACACCAGCGCGCGCCATCTGACGCGGCTGTTCCGCGAACACGCGGGCTGCACGCCGATGGACTACCTGTATCAGATACGCGTGGCGCTGGCGCGCGACCTGCTGCGCGATACCCGGCTGGACCTGGAACGCGTGGCCGAAAAGTCGGGATTCGGCTCGGCGCAGCACATGCGCCGCGTCTGGCGCAAGTTCCAGCCGCTGACGCCCAGCCTGGCGCGTACGGCTCCCACCATGCAATGACGGCGCCGCAGCGCCGTCATTTTCGAGCTTCGATGCGGCCAGCCGGCCGCGGATCGGTTGAACCTGAGCCCTGCTAGTCCTTGCGCAGCTTGCCCGGCAACAGCGGTCCTTGCATCTCGCGGATGGCTTCGACGAATTCGCCGATGTCCTCGAAGCTCTTGTAGACCGAAGCGAAGCGCACGTATGCCACCTTGTCGAGCTTGCGCAGTTCGTTCATCACGAGCTCGCCTATATGTTCGCTGGGCACTTCACGCAGCCCGCTGGCCAGCAACTGCTCTTCGATGCGCGCGACCGCGGCGTCCACGTCTTCCGTGCTGACGGGACGCTTGCGCAGCGCCAGGCTCAGGCTGGCGCGCAGCTTGCCGGGGTCGTAGTCGCTGCGGCTGCCATTGCGCTTGACGATGGAGGGCATGGCCAGCTCCACCCGTTCATAGGTGGTGAAACGTTTGTCACAGGACAGGCAGCGACGGCGACGGCGTATGGCGTCGCCTTCTTCGGAGACCCGGCTGTCTACGACCTGCGTTTCGGCATTGCCGCAAAATGGACACCGCATGTGTGATCCCTAAAGGCACTGAGGGGGCAATAGTTGAGCATATTGTAACGAGGCGTCCGGCCGCCAGCGCCAATACGGGCTAATCCGCCCCCGTATTTTTTACCAGGCGGCGCCAGCCGCCCGAAAACAAAGGGACGGCGCCTTGCGGGGCCGTCCCTGGTAGACCGCTGCGGCCGGGCCACAGCCCGCCGCAGGGATTGCTCGCTTACTTCTTGCCGTAGACCGGCAGGCGCGAGGTCAGTTCGTTGACCTTTGCACGCACGGCGGCGATGTTGGCTTCGTCGCGCGGGTTGTCCAGCACGTCGGCGATCAGGTTGGCGGTCAGCTCGGCTTCGGCTTCGGTGAAGCCGCGCGTGGTCATGGCCGGCGTGCCCAGGCGGATGCCGCTGGTCACGAAGGGCTTTTCCGGGTCGTTCGGGATGGCGTTCTTGTTGACCGTGATGTGGGCCTGGCCCAGCACGGCTTCCGCTTCCTTGCCCGTGATGCCCTTGGAACGCAGGTCCACCAGCATGACGTGGCTTTCGGTGCGGCCGGAGACGATGCGCAGGCCGCGCTTGACCAGCGTGTCGGCCAGCACCTTGGCGTTCTTGACCACTTGCTGCGCGTAGTCCTTGAAGGCGGGTTCCAGCGCTTCCTTGAAGGCCACGGCCTTGCCGGCGATGACGTGCATCAGCGGACCGCCCTGAATGCCGGGGAAGATCGCCGAGTTGATGATCTTCTCGTGCTCGGCCTTCATCATGATGACGCCGCCGCGCGGGCCGCGCAGCGACTTGTGCGTGGTCGAGGTGACGAAGTCGGCGTGCGGCACCGGGTTGGGGTAGGCGCCGCCAGCGACCAGGCCGGCGTAGTGGGCGATGTCGACCATGAACAGCGCGCCGTTTTCACGGGCGATGCGGGCCATGCGCTCGAAGTCGATGTGCAGGGCGTAGGCGGAGGCGCCAGCCACGATCAGCTTGGGCTTGTGCTCCTTGGCCAGTTGCTCGACCTGGTCATAGTTCAGGACTTCGTTTTCGTCCAGGCCGTAGGAGATGAAGTTGTACAGCTTGCCCGAGGCGTTGACCGACGCGCCGTGCGTCAGGTGGCCGCCTTCGGCCAGGCTCATGCCCAGCACGGTGTCGCCCGGCTTCAGGACGGCCATGTACACGCCCTGGTTGGCCTGCGAACCCGAGTTGGGCTGCACGTTGGCGGCTTCGGCGCCGAAGATCTGCTTCAGGCGGTCGATGGCCAGCTGCTCGACCACGTCCACGTATTCGCAACCGCCGTAGTAGCGCTTGCCCGGATAGCCTTCGGCGTACTTGTTGGTGAGCTGCGTGCCCTGGGCTTCCATGACGGCCGGGCTGGCGTAGTTCTCCGAGGCGATCAGCTCGATGTGCTGTTCCTGGCGGACGTCTTCCTTCTGGATGGCGGCCCAAACGTCCGGGTCAGCCTTGGACAAGGTGAGGTTGCGGTCAAACATGACGGGGGGTTCCTGAGGCGGTAAGAGAGGAGAAAACTGCGCCCGGGTGGGTAAACCCGGAGAATGACGGATAGTTTACCCCGTTGGACAGGATCAAATGCTCCCAAAATGCAGGGAACCCGGGCAAAATTCCCGGCATGGGCGCGAAAACCACGCCATCCTCCGCGGCCGGAAAAGCCGTCTCAATCCGACTTGAGAAACTTTCATGCAAAGCGCCACGCTCATAACCTACTCATTAGTAGCTGCGGTCAGCGTCGTCAGCCCCGGCCCGGCCACCATGCTGGCCATCCGTAACGGCGCGGCGGGTGGATGGCGGGCCGTGCTGCCCTCCACCCTGGGTAATGTCACCGGGCTGTTCCTGCTGTCGGCCGCCGCCATGCTGGGACTGGGCGTGGTGCTGCAATCGTCCGCCATGCTGTTCATGCTGCTCAAGCTGGCCGGCGCGGCGTACCTGCTCTACATCGGCCTGCGGCACCTGCTGGGCCGCTCGAACATTGCGCCGCCCGCAGACGCCGCCGCGCTGGCGCCGCGCAGCGCCGGGCGGCTCTATTCGGAAGCCGCGCTGGTTGCAACGCTGAACCCCAAGCCCATTCTGTTCTTCACGGCGCTGTTTCCTCAGTTCCTGAACGCGGCCGAGCCCTTGCTGCCGCAGTTCTTCATCCTGACGGGCATCTTCACGGGCATGTCGCTGGTGTCGCTGCTGGCCTATGGCGCCTTGGCCCACCGCGCCCGGCGCCTGCTGCGCCAACCCCGCATCGTGACCTGGATCAACCGCCTGGTCGGCGCCATCTTCATCACTTTTGGATTGGCGCTGCTGCGGCTCAAGCGCGCCACGGGCTGAACCTTTTCGGCGATGAAAAAAGGCCGCAGTCGCAAGACTGCGGCCTTTCTGTGGCGCGGCGAATCAGGCCGAGGTGGCGCCGATCTGCTTGGGAGCCAGTTTCGGATTGAGCGTATAGGTGCCGGTCAACGACGCCTGCGCCAACACGTGCTTCTGGATCGCGCGCAGCGCGTCTTCGCCGGTGAACGAACCCTGCAGGTTCAGCGTGGGCACGTCCAGCGCATACAGGGTGAAGACGTAGCGGTGCGGGATGGCGTCGTTCCAGGGCGGGCACGGGCCGTCATAGCCGAAGTAGTCGCCGCTCATGTCGTGATCGTTGGCGAACCATGACGAGTACGAGTTGATGCCCTGGCGCGCATCCATCGGCGCCAGCGGGCCGCCCTTGCCGCGCGGCGTGATGCCGCTGGAGAAGGCGCCTTCCTCGATGTCGCGCAGGTCGGCCGGCAGATCGACCAGCACCCAGTGGAAGAAGTCCACGCGGGGCAGGCTGGCCGGCACCTCGCGGCCTTCCTGGTTGACGTCGTCGGGTTCGGAGGGCACATCGGGATCATGGCAGATCAAGGCGAACGACTGCGTGCCCGCCGGAACTTCGTCCCAGGAGAACTGCGGGTTGAAGTTGTCTGCCAGCGCGACGTGCGATTGCGCATCGATCCTGCCGAAGGCGTAGCGTTCGGGAATCGACTCGTTATCGGAAAAGGACAAACTCGAAAGTTTCATGTCGTGCTCCTTGATGTGCCGCAAAGGCCCCACTGCCCCTGTCTGTACCCTCAGCGTATCAAAACTTCGCAATCATGGGTTCAAGTTAACACGCGCAAATTTGCGCTTGCCCACCTGAACGACGTAAGTCCCCGCCGGCAATTGCAACGATTTGTCTTCCACGCGGTCGCCATTGACGCGCACGCCGCCTTGCTCCACGTTGCGCTGCGCTTCCGAACCGGAGGCCACCAGGCCGGCTTCACGCAGCAGCTTGAGGATGCCCACCGGCGCGCCGCCGATGTTCACTTCGGGGATGTCGTCGGGGATCGCCCCGTCGCGGAAACGGGCTTCGAACGAGGCCAGCGCCTCATCGGCAGCCTTGGCGGAATGGAAGCGCGCAATGATTTCCTGGGCCAGCATGACCTTGGCGTCGCGCGGGTTGCGGCCGCCATCGATCTCCTGCTTGAGCGCCGCGATCTCTTCCAGAGAGCGGAACGACAGCAGCTCGAAGTAGCGCCACATCAGCGTGTCGGAAATCGACATGAGCTTGCCGAACATCGAATCGGGCGACTCCGAAATGCCGATGTAGTTGCCCTTGGACTTGGACATCTTCTCTACGCCATCCGTCCCGACCAGCAGCGGCATCGTCAAGATGCACTGCGGCTCCTGTCCATACTCTTTTTGCAGCTCGCGCCCGACCAGCAGGTTGAACTTCTGATCGGTGCCCCCCAGCTCCAGATCGGACTTCAGCGCCACCGAGTCATAGCCCTGCATCAGCGGATACAGGAATTCATGGACCGAGATCGGGATGCCGCCCTTGAAGCGCTTGGTGAAGTCCTCGCGCTCCATCATGCGCGCGACCGTGTAGCGCGACGCGAGCTGGATCATGCCGCGCGCGCCCAGCGGATCGCACCACTCGGAGTTGTAGCGGATCTCGGTGCGCGCCGGATCCAGCACCAGGCTGGCCTGGGCGTAATAGGTCTTGGCGTTGGCCTCGATCTGTTCACGCGTGAGCGGCGGGCGCGTGTTGTTGCGGCCGCTGGGATCGCCGATGGTGGACGTGAAATCGCCGATCAGGAAGATGACGTTGTGGCCCATGTCCTGCAGCTGGCGCATCTTGTTCAGCACCACCGTGTGACCCAGGTGGATGTCCGGCGCGGTCGGATCCAACCCCAATTTGATGCGCAGAGGCACGCCCGTGGCGCGGCTCCTGGCCAGCTTGCGGGCGAATTCGGACTCGACCAGCAACTCATCGCAACCGCGCTTCGCTATACGCAGGTCTGCTTCGACTTCGGGGGTAATCGGGGCTTCTGAGGGTGACATGGCAGGGGGACCAACTCGGCTTCAGCCGATAAAAAGGTGTAAAAAGTGACGAAAACTATCGAAAATTCTAGCCGAATCAGCTAGGATACCGCCCTAATCATACGCAATTGCCATCTATACGCAGTTGTGGTCCGGTTTACACCCCGTTGTTCACAAGATGCGCCCCGCGCCAGCCCTTGCCCCGAAATGTGCGCGCGAGGGCCGTTCGTGTCACGCACCCTGCGAGCTCAAGCCACCTGAGAGGGTATCTTCACGATGAATCGTGGCCTCCACGAAATGGCGAGTAGCATCAAACGCAAAGTTGCTGCCGTGTTTGCGCCCGGCGAGCCCAAGCCCCAGCGCTCGGGACTTTTCCGCCGCACTCTCCTCGTCACCGCAATTGGTCTGTTCGCTGGCGCCGCCGCCCTCGGCATGGTGCAGCAACCCGACCGCACTGAACTCCCCCCTTCGCGCATCATCAGCAGCGTCCTGCCGCTAAGCGCCGAGCAAGTCGAAGTCAGCACTCCCAGTGCCGCTCCCTATATCAGCGAAACCCGGATCCGCGCCGGCGACACGCTGGCCGCGGTGCTGCAACGCCTGGAACTCGACGCGCCCAGCCTGCAGACCTTCCTGACGCACGAAGCCAGCGCCCGCAGCATCTACAAGCTGTACCCGGGCCGCTCGGTGCAGGCCGCGACGGACGAAGCCGGCAACCTGATCTGGCTGCGTTACATCCACACCCCCGGCAACGAGACGGACGGCCAGGTCGTGACGCGCATGCTGCACGTCGCGCCGGCAGGCGACAGCTACAAGGCCGAGGAAATCACCGAAAGCACCGAACGCCAGACCCGCGTCGCCGTGGGCACGATCCGTTCGTCGCTGTTCGGCGCCACCGACGCCGCCGGCATCCCGGACTCGGTCACCATGCAGATGGCCGACATCCTCAGCGCCAAGATCGACTTCTTGCGCGACCTGCGCCAGGGCGACAAATTCCGCGTGGTCTACGAAGTGCGTTCGCACGACGGCCGCTACGCCGGCGCCGGCCGAGTGCTGGCGCTGGAATTCATCAACGGCGACAAGACCTACAACGCCGTCTGGTTCAGCCCCGACGAAAAGAGCGGTTCGTACTACGACTTCGACGGCACCAGCCTGCGCGGCGCGTTCCTGCGTACCGCCCTGAAATTCAGCCGCATCAGCTCCACCTTTGGCATGCGCATGCACCCCATCCACAAGACCTGGACGGGACACAAGGGCGTGGACTACGCGGCGCCTTCCGGCACGCCGATCCACTCTACCGCTGACGGCACGGTGGAATTCTCCGGCTGGCAGAACGGCTACGGCAACGTCGTCATCGTCAAGCACCACGGCAAGTATTCGACGCTGTACGCCCACCAGAGCCGCATCGCCGAAGGCATCACCAAGGGTTCGAAGATCTCGCAAGGCCAGTTGCTGGGCTATGTCGGCGCCACCGGCTGGGCCACCGGCCCGCACCTGCACTATGAATTCCGCGTGGACAACCAGCCGATCGATCCGCTGTCGGTGGACCTGCCGGTCGCCCGCAGCCTGGAACCCGCCGAAGTCCGCGCCTTCAACCAGGCCGTGGCTCCGTACAAGGCGCAGATCCAGCTGCTGACCGAGTTCCAGCAGACCCTGCCCGACGCGCTGACCAACGTGGCCAGCCGCTAAAGCCGGCCTAACGTCCCCGTCAAAGGCGGCCCCGCACTCTCAGTTGCGCGGCCGCTTTTTCTTTTTCGAGGCTCTCGTGAATCCTTCCACAACTAACGCTCAGCTCTATATCGGACTGATGTCAGGCACCAGCGTGGACGGCGTGGACGGCGTGCTGGTGCGCCTGGGCGACGGCGCGGCGCCAGCCGTGCTCGCCAGCGCCAGCCTGCCCATGCCTGCGGACCTGCGGCGCGAACTGCTGGCCCTGAATCAATCCGGCGACGACGAGCTGGCCCGCGCCGCGCTGGCCGCCAACGCCCTCGCCCGCCTGTATGCCCAGGCCGTGGCGGCCCTGTTGCAGCAGGCCGGCGTCGCGGCCGGCGACGTGACCGCCATCGGCGCCCACGGCCAGACGGTCCGGCACCGGCCCGACCTGGGCTACACCGTGCAACTCAATGCCCCCGCCGTGCTGGCGGAACTGGCCGGCATCGACGTGGTGGCGGATTTCCGCAGCCGCGACGTGGCCGCGGGCGGCCAGGGTGCGCCGCTGGTGCCGCCCTTCCACGCTGCCATCTTCGGCGCGCCGCAAGGCCGCGCCGTCCTCAACCTGGGCGGCATCGCCAACGTGACGCTGCTGGAGCCGGGGCATGCGCCCCGCGGCTTCGACACGGGACCCGCCAACGTCCTGCTGGATGGCTGGTGCCAGCGTCACCTGGGCCGGCCTTATGACGCGGATGGCCGCTGGGCCGCGACCGGCCAGGTGCTGGCGCCGCTGCTGGAACAAATGCTGGCCAGCGAACCCTGGTTCGCCCTGCCCCCGCCCAAGTCCACCGGGCGCGACCTGTTCAACATGCAATGGCTGGACGACCGCCTGGCCGCGTTCGACGGCCCCAAGCCTGCGCCGCAAGACGTGCAGGCCACGCTGCAACGCCTGACCGCGCGCACGGTCGCCAATGCCGTCGATGCGGCCGCGGCGGGCACGCAAGAAGTCTTCGTCTGTGGCGGCGGCGCGCGCAATCCGGGCCTGATGCGTGAGCTGGCCTACTGCCTGCAGCGGCCCGTGCACGCCACCGATGCGCTGGGCGTGCCGGCGCAGGAAGTCGAGGCCCTGGCGTTCGCCTGGCTGGCGCAGGCCTTCGTGCAGCGCAGGCCGGCGGGCCTGCCCGCCGTCACCGGCGCGCGTGGCCCGCGCATCCTGGGCGCGCTCTATCCCGCCTGAAAACCGCACGCCCATGCAAAAAGCCCTTCGGCGCGCCGAAGGGCTTTTGCTTTTCCTGCCTGGGTGATTAAACCGAGAACGAGGAACCGCAGCCGCAGGTGGTGCTGGCGTTGGGATTGCGGATGACGAACTGCGCGCCTTCCAGGTCTTCCTTGTAGTCGATCTCTGCGCCGACCAGGTACTGGAAGCTCATCGGATCCACCAACAGTTGCACGCCAGCCTTGTCCAGCACGGTGTCGTCATCGTTCACGACTTCGTCGAAGGTGAAGCCGTACTGGAAACCCGAACAGCCTCCGCCCTGCACGAAAACGCGCAGCTTCAGCTCAGGATTGCCTTCTTCGGCCAACAGATCCTTCACTTTGGCCGCGGCCGAGTCGGTAAACACCAGGGGAGCAGGCGGGGCGGCCTGCAGGTCGACGGTTTCGGTCACTGCATTCATGGTTCACTCCTGGCCGGTTCGGCCATATTTCGGTGAGCGGCAACGGCGCTCGCATAGTGTCACTATAGCGCAGGGCTTGCGCAGACTCAAAGTTCGAGCTTGACGCTTCTTGACGCCCGGACCGTGTCGCCCTCCAGGACGCTGACGGTCACGCTTTCGGGGACAAATCCGTCGGGCAGCGCCAGGATGCCCTGGCTGCGCTGATACTGGTCGAACTGCAGGGCCAGCGGCGAGGTCGGCGTGCTGTCTCCAGGAATGGCGACGGAGCCGGATTCGGCCTTGACCTGCATGGGCGCCAGATCCACCTTCACGGTCTCGCCCTTCAGGATGCCGGTGGCCTGGAAACGCAAAGCGCCCGAAAACGGAGACCCGCCATTGCGGCCGCTGCGCATCAGCAGGACCTTGTAGCGCAGGCCGCCGCCACTGCGGTCGATCTCGACGCCGCGGATGTCCACCGAACCCTCGGGGCCCGGCGGCAACAGCTGCTCATAGAACGCCAATTGATCGCGGACCCGGCCGACCTCGGCCTGAACCGTGCGCAGCTGCGTTTCCAGTTCCTGGCGCGCGGCGCGTTCAATGACCAGTTCGCCGTCGGCGGTGTCCAGTTGGCCCTGCGTGTAACGCAGCTGGGTCGACTGCTGACGCATGGCCTCTTCCTGGACCTCGGCCTGCCGGGCGCTGATCACCACGGCATCCTGCGGCCGGTAGAGCTTGCGAGCGTAGAAAAAACTGGCGGAACCGCCCAGCAGCACGCCGATCAGCAGGCCCACGAATACGCGCGCCAATCCGCCGGCGGAGCGAGGCTGGGGCGTGGTAGAGGAATCGGCGGACATAAAGAGCGGCGGCTTGCGGCCTTACGGCCGCAAGCCTGCGTACATCAAGGCAGGATCGCGACCTGGTCCAGGCCGGTCGATTCAGGGATGCCGAACATCAGGTTCATGTTCTGCACGGCCTGGCCAGCGGCGCCCTTGACCAGGTTGTCCTGGATCACCAGCACGATCAGTTGGTCGCCATTGCCGGGGCGGCTGAGCGCGATGCGCAGGTTGTTGGAGGCGCGCACCGAACGGGTTTCCGGCAGGCTGCCGGCGGGCATCACGTCGACGAAGGGTTCGTCGGCGTAGCGCTGTTCGAACAGGGCCTGGAAGTCGGTATCGCGGGCCTCGGGCAGGATGCGCGCGTAGATGGTGGAGAACATGCCGCGGATCATCGGCACCAGATGCGGCACGAAGGTCAGGCCGACCTTGCCGCCAGCAATCTTTTCCAGCTGCGCGACGATTTCCGGGTGATGGCGGTGGCCAGCCACGCCGTAGGCCTTGAAGTTGTCGGAGGCTTCGGAGAAGAGCGAGCCCACTTCCGCCTTGCGGCCAGCGCCCGAGACGCCCGACTTGCAGTCGGCGATCAGGGTTTGCGCATCGATCAGCTTCTTGCCGCCTTCGAGCAGCGGGGCCAGGCCCAGCAGCACGGTGGTGGGATAGCAGCCGGGGTTGCCGATGACGCGGGCCTTGGAGATGGCCTCGCGGTTCAGCTCCACCAGGCCATACTGGGACTCGGCCAGGATGTCCGGGCAGGTATGGGGAATCTTGTACCAGCGTTCGAACGTGGGGATGTCCTGCAGGCGGAAGTCCGCGGCCAGGTCGATGACCTTGGTGCCGGCATTGATGAGTTCCTGGGCCTGGGCCATGGCAACGCCGTGGGGCGTCGCGAAGAACACGACGTCGCAATCCGTCAGCGTGGCCTTTTCCGGCGCGGAGAAAGCGATATTCACGCGGCCGCGCAGGTTCGGATACATGTCAGCCACCGGCAGCCCGTCTTCCTTGCGGGACGTGATGGCGGTCAATTCCACATTGGGATGCTGCGACAGCAAGCGCAGCAGCTCGACGCCGGTGTAACCGGTGCCGCCGACGATACCAACCTTGATGCGGGTGTTCGATGCTTGGGCCATGATGTGTGCTCTTCGTAGAACGAGGATCGATTGTATCGCTCGGGAAAGCGGGTGTTGCGGCTAAGAGCCCGAAATGGCACCGCAGTCCTTCTTTCCGACCGGAGGGAATGCGCGGAGTTCCGCGCGGGACGTACAACGGCCGGACCGCATCCGGCGCTGGAACAAACAGTGCGAAAAAAAGCCCGCCGAAGCGGGCTTTTCTTGCAGCAGCGTATTAACGCTTGCTGAACTGCTTGCGCCGACGTGCCTTGCGGAAGCCGACCTTCTTGCGTTCGACTTCGCGGGCATCGCGGGTGACAAAGCCAGCTTGCGACAGTGCGGGCTTCAGGGTCGCGTCGTAGTCGATCAGGGCACGCGTGATGCCGTGACGGACTGCGCCGGCCTGGCCGGTTTCACCGCCGCCGTGCACGTTGACCTTGATGTCGAACGATTCCAGGTGGCCGGTCAGTTCCAGCGGCTGGCGCACGATCATGCGGCCGGTTTCGCGGGCGAAAAAGTCGTCGACGGGCTTGCCGTTGACAACGATCTTACCCGTGCCCTTCTTGATGAAAACGCGAGCCACCGAGGTTTTGCGACGGCCGGTTCCGTAATTCCAGTTACCGATCATGGCGTTTCCTTAGATATCCAGCGTCTTGGGCTGCTGGGCGGTGTGCGGGTGCTCGGCACCGGCGTACACCTTCAGTTTCTTGATCATGGCGTAGCCCAGAGGACCCTTGGGCAGCATGCCCTTGACAGCCTTCTGGATGGCGCGGCCGGGAAAACGCTCTTGCATCTTCTCGAAGTTCGTTTCACGGATACCGCCCGGGTACGTCGTGTGGCGGAAGTACTTCTTGTCCTTCGCCTTGGCGCCCGTAACAACGATATCGGCAGCGTTGACGATGACGATGTAGTCACCGGTATCAACGTGCGGCGTGAATTCAGGTTTGTGCTTGCCACGCAGACGACGTGCGACTTCGCTGGCCACACGACCGAGGACTTTGCCCTTGGCGTCGATCACAAACCAGTCACGTTGGACTTCATGCGGCTTGGCCACAAAGGTCTTCATGATGGTTCCTAAGAATAAAAATTTTCCTGGCTGGACCATCCAGCCAGTTTTTTTCCCCGAACTAGACCGAAATCCAAGAAAGAACCCATCGGGTTTTCCAAATATTCAGTCGATATCAGCGTCTTGCCTAAGCGTTATTACCCGCCCGTGCATTAGCCAAAATGAGGGAAAGCCTGCGATTCTAACACAGCTGCTCAAAAAGTGGGCAACTTAATCCGCGTTGGAAATACGCCGACGGCGCCCTGAGGCGCCGCCGGCACATCCAAACAATCAGGGACGCACGCCCTGGAGCGCCGGTTCAGGCGCCCAGGTAGGCTTCCAGCACGCGCGGATGGCCCAGCAGTTCGCGGCCGGTGCCGGTCAGCGCCATGGCGCCGTTCTCCAGCACGTAGCCGTGCTGGGCGATCTTCAGCGCCTGGCGCACGTTCTGCTCGACCAGGAACAGGGTCAGGCCGTCGGCGTTGATCGCGCGCAGGGAGCGGAAGATTTCCTGCACCACGATGGGCGCCAGGCCCATCGAGGGTTCGTCCAGCAGCAGCAGGCGCGGCTTGGCCATCAGGGCCCGGCCGATGGCCAGCATCTGCTGTTCGCCGCCCGACAGGTTGCCGGCGATGCCGGTGATCCGCTCCTTCAGGCGCGGGAACAGGTTGAACACGTATTCCAGGTCCGAGTCGACGTTCTTCAGGCCGCGGCGGTAGGCGCCCAGCTCCAGGTTTTCGAGCACGGTCATGGTGGTGAGGATGGCCCGCCCTTCCGGCACCTGGACGATACCGCGCGCCACCAACTGGTGCGGTGGCAGGTTGGTGATGTCCTCGCCTTCGAAAGTGATCTTGCCGCGCGCCTTGGGCAGCAGGCCCGACAGCGCCAGCAGCGTGGTCGACTTGCCGGCGCCGTTGGCGCCGACCAGGGCGGTGATTTCCTTGGCGTTCAGGTCCAGGTCGATGCCGCGGACGGCTTCGATGTGGCCGTAATTGACCTCGAGTCCGCGGACTTCCAGCATGGCGCTCATTTGGCGGCCTCCGCTTGTTCGGTGTCTTCGTCGTCTTCGCGGCCCAGATAGGCTTCGATGACCTGTTCGTTGTTGCGGATCTCGTCGGGTCCGCCGCAAGCGATGATCTTGCCGAAGTTCAGCACCGCGATGCGCTCGCACAAGCCCATGACGAAGCGCATGTCGTGCTCGATCATGAGGATGGTGTAGCCGCGGTCGCGGATCGCCAGGATCTCGCGCATGAGTTCGGCGCGCTCGCCGGTGTTCATGCCGGCGACCGGCTCGTCCAGCAGCAGCAGCTTGGGCTCGGTGGCCAGCGCGCGCGCCAGCTCCAGGCGGCGCTGTTCGCCGTAGGACAGGTTATCCGCCAGGTCGTTGGCCTTGTGGTCCAGGCGCATCCAGGTGAGCAGTTCGTGCGCGCGCTCGCGAGCGCGCTTTTCGTGCTCGCGGTAACCCGGCAGGCCCAGCAGCAGGCTGGGGAAGCCGTAGTTCATGTGGCGATAAGCGCCCACCACCACGTTCTCCAGCAGCGTCATCTCTTTGAAGAGACGGATGTTCTGGAAGGTGCGGGCGATGCCCATGCGCGTGATGCGGTGCGGCTTCTTGTCCAGCACGCTCTGGCCGTTGAACGTGATGGTGCCGCCGCTGGGCGGCAACAGGCCGGTGATGAGGTTGAAGACCGTGGTCTTGCCGGCGCCGTTGGGGCCGATCAGGCCGAAGATGGCGCCTTCGGGAACCGACAGGCTGACGTCATGCAGCACATGCAGGCCGCCGAAGCTCTTGGAGACGGAAGAAAGCTCAAGCATGGCGCTTGCCTCCCTGGCGTCCTTGGCGCATCCAGCGCTTGAAGCGCGCCGGATCCCAGATGCCTTGCGGCAGGAACAACACAATCACCACCAGAATCACTCCATTCGCGACCAGGCGCAGATCGGCAAAACCGCGCAGCATTTCGGGCAGCACGGTAATGATGAAGCTGCCCAGCACGGGACCGGCCAGGCCGCCGATGCCGCCCAGGATCGCCATGGTCAGGATTTCCACGCCGCGGTCGAAACCGTATTCGTTGGGGCCGATGAAGAAGGTCAGGTGCGCGTTCAGGGCGCCGGCCAGACCCGCGATCATCGCGCCGGCCACGAAGGCCAGCATCTTGTTGGCGCGCACGTCGATGCCCATCAGGCCGGCCGCGGTTTCGTCGCCGCGGATGGCGTCGAACGAGCGTCCGATCTTGGAGGCGCGCACGCGCCACAGCACGAACAGCACGATGACGACCGACAGCACCACATGCCACCACTGTGTCAGCTGCGGGATGCCGTTAAGGCCCAGCGCGCCGCCGGTGATGGACTCGGTGTTGAGGATGGTCACGCGAACCACTTCGCCAAAGCCCAGCGTGGCCATGGCGAGATATACCCCGGACAGCCGCAAGGTCGGCAAGCCGATCAGCGCCGCCACCAGCGCGGGCGCGGCCATGCCGCCGGCCAGCGCGACCGAGAACGGCGCGTCGTAGTTCATGGTGAGCAGCGCGGCGGTGTACGCCCCGATGCCCATGAAGGCTGCGTTGGCCATGGCCAGCATGCCGCAAGCCAGGGTCAGCCAGATGGAGAGGGCCAGCAAGGCGTTGGTGCCCAGCGTGAGCACCAGGTTGCCGTAAATGGCCCAGAAGTTTTCGAATCCGCTCATTCTTTAAGCCTTGCGTTGAACCACTTTGCCGAACAGACCTTGCGGGCGCACCAGCAGGATCAGGAACAGCAGGCCGAAAGCCACCGCATCGCGCATGGTGGAGCCGATGTAGGCCACCGACAGCACCTCGGCAAAGCCCAGGAACAGGCCGCCCAGCATGGCGCCGCGGATGTCGCCCATGCCGCCCAGGATGATGACCGCGATGCCCTTGTGCAGCATCGGCTGGCCCATCAGGGGGAACAGCGCGTTGGAGTACAGGCCGATCAGCACGCCGGCCACGCCGCCCAGGGCAGCCGCGGCGAACGAGGTGGTGACGAACAGTTTTTCGACGTTGATGCCCAGCAGCCACGCGGCCTTGGGCGATTCGGCGATGGCGCGCAGGGCGCGGCCGAACTGCGTGCGGCGCATGACGTACATCAGCACGGCCATCAGCGCGAAGGACAGGAAGATGATGCCCAGTTCAATGACGGTCAGGTGCAGGCCGGCGACCTCGATCACTTCCTCGGGCACGGTGCCGTGCGGGAAACGCAGGTTGCTTGCGCCGAAGATGCCCTGGGCGGTGTTGTTCAGGATGATGCCCACGCCGATGGTGGCGATCATGGGGATCAGGTGGGGCGCGTTGCGCTTGCGCAGCGGCTTGAGCACCAGGTAGTCGATGATGACTCCGGTGAAGCCGGCGACGAAGAACGCTGCCATCAGTCCCGCCCAAAGGGGCAGGCTGAATTGCTGCACGACGAACAGTGCCGCGTAGGCGCCAACCATGAAGACGGCGCCATGCGCCAGGTTGATCACCCCGAGCACGCCGAAGATCAGCGTGAAGCCCAGCGCGAACAGTGCATACACACAGCCCAGCGACAAGGCATTGACGAATTGTTGTTCGAACATGATGGGACTTTCCAAAGCTGTGAGGGCCCCATGCAGCGCCCACTGCATGGCCTTGAGCCTCCCGGCGGGGAGGCATTTCTTTTAGGGTGACGGCCCTGCGATAAAAAGCGCCTTGCGAGCGGCCGCGCCGCCCGCAAGGCGCATCCCCCCGCGCGGGGATGCGCAGCGCTTACTTTTCGATGACGTACTTGCCGTCCTTCGTCACGCTGACGATGGGAGCCTGGTCGGCATCGTAGCCGGCGGGCTTGCCGGCGCGGTCGTTGGCCTGACGGAACTTGAACGGGCCAGTGGCGCCGGTCCAGGTGACCGCGGGCAGCGCGTCGCGCAGGGCTGCGCGATCCTTGGGCAGGTCGCCCGAGATCTTGACGTTCTTCAGCGCCTGGGCGGCGATGTACATGGCGTCATACGACTGGGCCGCGAACTGGTCCGGCGCGCCATTGAACTTGGCCTTGTAGGCGTCGATGAACTTGACGTTCTCGGGAGCCTTGTTCTCGATCGACCAGGGGCTGCCGATCCACAGATTGTTCGACGCGCCGCCAGGGGCCAGGTCGAAAATCTTGACCGAGTTCATGCCGTTGCCGCCGATGACGGGAACGTTCAGGCCCAGTTGGCGGGCCTGCACCATGATCGGGGCGCCTTCGGCCAGCAGTGCGGACAGCACGATGGCGTCGGGGTTGGTGCCCTTGATCTTGGTCAGCTGGGCCTTGAAGTCCACGTCGCCCTTGGCGAACGTTTCGGTCGTCGTGACCGGGATCTTCTGGTCTTCCAGGGCCTTCTTGAAGTTGTCGTAGCCGCTCTTGGTGAAGACGTCGTCGTTACCGTAGAGCACCGCCACGTTCTTCAGGCCGGTCTTGGCCTTGACGGTGGCGATGGTGGCCGGCAGCACGTCGGCTTCGGTGACCGAGTTGCGGAACACGTAGTTGCCGATGGAGGTGATGCCGTCAGCGGTATTGGAGGTGCCGAAGGCGACCGTCTTGGCGGCCTGGGCGATCGGGTCGGCGGCCTGGGCCGAGTTGGACAGCGTCGGGCCGAAGACCATCAGGACGTTGTCCTTGAAGATCAGCTTCTTGAAGACGTTGATCGCTTCTTCTTTCTTGCCTTGTTCGTCCTCGACCACGAGCACGATCTTGTTGCCGTTGATGCCGCCGGCGGCGTTGATTTCATCAGCGGCCAGCTGGAAACCGTTGCGGATCGACACGCCGTACTGGGCGGCGCCGCCCGACAGGGCTTCGGCCACGCCGATCTTGATGTCGGCTGCATGGGCAGCCGGGACGATACCGGCAGCGATCAGCGCGGCCAGCAGCTTCTTGGTCTTGGATTGCATGGTTGTTACCACCTTAAAGTCTGTCTCGGAATATTGGTAATCCGGGCTGATGTAATCCTGCCGGATTGACGTCGGATGCCGCCTAAAGGCGCCATGTTTGCGCGTCAAGACCCGGGATATTACTCCTTTGTATCAGGCGGCTACTCGAACGCCATTCAACAAAAGCCTACAAACCGCCCATTTTTTTGTAAAAAACGTGTGGTTACTAGCAAAAACCCTAACGCTGGCCGAATGTTATTCGGCAGGCGTAAGTGTCCTACGTTCTGGCCGATAACGCTACGCCCAGGTATTGGTCGTAGGCGCTTTCGGTCAGGCGGAACCATGGCATTTCGCTGTCGCGAAAACCCATGTAACTATCATGCATCGCCTTGAATCTGGGGTCTTTGGCGCCCAAGTCCTTGTAGAGTTGCTGCGTGGCCTCGAACGCCAGGTCCATGATGGACCGCGGGAATGTACGGATTTGCGCGCCGTTTGCCGTCAATTGGGCCAGAGCGGCCGCGTTGCGGGCATCGTAGCGGGCGATGGCGGCGGCATGCGCGGCCTGTGCGGCGGCATCCACCACGGCCTGGTAGTTCTTGGGCAGCGCGTTCCAGGCCTCGTCGTTGATATACAGCGACAGCTGCTCGCCGGGCGCCCACCAGCCGGGTGCGTAGTAATACTTAGCAACCTTATTAAGACCGAGCTTGTCGTCATCGTAGGGACCCGCGCCCGCCACCGCCTGCAGGCCGTCTTTCTCGAAGGCTTCGGCAAGCTTGGCGGGATCGGCCTGCTGCGGCGCCACGCCCAGCTTGGCCAGCACGTCGCCGGCCAGGCCGCCGACGCGCATTTTCAGGTCTTTCAGGTCGCCGGCGCGCTTGATTTCCTTGGTGTACCAGCCGCCCATCTGGGCGCCGGTGTTGCCCAGCGGAAAGTTGATGATTTTTTCAGGTTTGAAGAGTTCGCGGGTCAGCCTCAGGCCGCCGCCTTCGCTCATCCAGGCGTTCATCTGCCTGGCGTTCAGGCCGAAGGGCACGCCAGCGTCGAAGCAGAAGACGGGGTTCTTGGCGTAGTAGGCGCGGGACGAGGCATGGCCGCATTCCACCTTCTTGGTGGAGACCGCTTCCATCAGGTCCGCGGCGGGCACGATCTCGCCCTCGGGGAAATGGCGGATGTTGAACTTTCCGCCCGTGGCTTCGGAGACGAACTTGCAGAAGCTTTCGCCGGCGCCGATGCGCAGATCCAGGGCGCTGGGGAAGCCGGAAGACAGGCGCCAGCTCAATGAGGGCATGTCCTGCGCGAACGCGGGCGCGCTGACGGCGGCTCCGGTGGCGACAGCGCCGAGACCGGCGTGCTTCAAGAACGAACGTCGTTGCATCTCTTTGCTCCTTTACCGCAACACCTGGGACATCACGCAATACCCGCTGGATATTACACGCCGATATGGGCCGACATTAACAGGACAGCGGGTAAAGGTTTGCAAATAGAGGGTGACGCGGGTCCGCGAATGGGCAGCGCGCAGGGGCTGCAAAGCAGTGCAAGGACCGGGGGCCGTGCAAGTCCGCGGCGGCCATGATGTGGCCGCCGCTCTAGCGACGTCAGATTCCGGCGATCGCCATCTGCTCGATCAGGATCGAGCCAGTGGTCTTGGTGCCGCGCGAAATCGTGTCGGCGCCGACCGCCACGATCTGCTTGAACATGTCGGCGAGATTGCCGGCGATGGTGATTTCCTGCACCGCGTGCTGGATCTGGCCGTTTTCCACCCAGTAGCCGAACGCGCCGCGCGAGTAGTCGCCGGTGACGTAGTTCACGCCCTGGCCGATCAGTTCGGTGACGAGAAAGCCCGTGCCCATCTTCTTGAGCATGGCTTCGAAGTCGTCGCCGCGGCGGGTCTGGGTGGAACTGAACACCAGGTTATGCGAACCGCCGGCGTTGCCGGTGGTCGTCATGCCCAGTTTGCGGGCGGTGTAGGACGACAGGAAATAGCCTTCCAGCACCCCGGCCGACACCACGCTGCGGCGGCGCGTGCGCACGCCTTCGTCGTCGAAGGGCGAGCTGCCCATGGCGCCGCGGATGTGCGGGTCTTCGGTCAGGTTGATGTGCTCGGGGAAGACGGGCTTGCCCAGCGCGTCCAGCAGGAAGCTGGCCTTGCGGTACAGCGCGCCGCCATTGGCAGCCTGGGTCAAGGCGCCCACCAGCCCCAGCGCCAGGGGCGCTTCGAACAGGACGGGGAACTTGCCGGTGCGGATGCGGCGGGCCGACAGGCGCGACAACGTGCGCTCGGCGGCGTAGCGGCCAATGGCCTCCGGCGAGGCCAGCTTGGCCGGATCGCGTTCGGAGCTGTACCAGTAGTCGCGCTGCATGCCATTGCCGCGTCCGGCGATGGGCGCGACCGACAGGCTGTGGCGCGAGTACGGATAGCCGCCCAGAAAGCCGCGCGTGTTGCCCATCACGAACTGGCCTTCGTAGGTGCCCACGGTGGCGCCATCGGTATTGGTGATGCGCGGATCGACCTCGCGGGCGGCGCGCTCGGCGCGCAGCGCCAGCTCGGCGGCCTCTTCGGTGGACACGCCCCAGGCGCGGTGCAGGTCCAGGTCGGGGAATTCGGTGGCCAGCTGATCGGCGTCGGGCAGGCCGGCGGCCGGATCGGCGGCGGTGTGGCGCGCAATGTGCCAGGCGGCTTCGACTGTCTGGCGCAGCGCCGCTTCGGAAAAGTCGGAGGTGGAGGCCGAACCGCGGCTCTGGCCGGCGTAGACCGTCAGGTCCAGCGAACGGTCGCGGGTCTGTTCGACGGTTTCGATGTCGTTCTTGCGTACGGAGACCGACAGGCCCAGGCTTTCCGAGACTTCCGCCGCCGCGTCGGAGGCGCCGATCTGGCGCGCATAGGCGAGGGTTTGTTCGACGAGTTCAGAAAAACGCGCGTGATTCGCCGCCAGCGGCAAGGATGAGGAGGTTTTAACCATTGCTGTCCAATTTGCAGAGACGGTTATCATAGCCAAGTCTGTCATTGCGCAGTTTTCCATGAATTCCCATATTGAAGAAGAATCCGTCGACGACGGTTACGACGAGAACGGCTACGACCGTCCCAGCAAGTCGCAGGTCAAGCGCGAAATGCACGCCTTGCTGGACCTGGGCAAGCAGCTGATCGAACTGTCCCCCGAACGCCTCAAGCAATTGCCGCTGGCGGAGCGCCTCTATGAAGCGATCCGCACCGCGCAGCGCACCACCGGGCGCGAGGGCAAGCGGCGCCAGGTTCACTTCGTGGGCAAGCTGATGCGCGACGCGCCCGCCGACGAGATCCGCGCCCAGCTCGACGTCTGGGAAAACGGCTCGCGCGAGGAAACCGCCGCCATGCACCGGCTGGAGACCTTGCGCGACCGCCTGCTGGACGACGACGAGGCCCTGACCCGGCTGCTCAATAACAATCCGCAGGCCGACGTGCAACAGCTGCGCGCGCTGATCCGCGCCGCCCGCAAGGAAAAACTGGCCAACGCCGCCCTGCTGCAAGGCCAGGAGCCGCAGAAGAAGCACTACCGCGCGCTGTTCCAGGCCCTGAAGACCCTTACCCTCTGATTTTCACCGTCCGCCGTCCATGAACGCTCCGACCGACCTGCTCGATTGCATCGAGATCGAAACCGCCCCCAATCCCACGCACGCCGTGATCTGGCTGCACGGCCTGGGCGCCGACGGCAACGACTTCGCGCCCATCGTGCCGGAGCTGGACCTGCCGGCCGGCGCGTCGGTGCGCTTCGTATTCCCCAACGCGCCGGTGCAACGCGTGACGATCAATAACGGCATGGCGATGCGCTCCTGGTACGACATCCTGGTCATGGACCTGGTGCGCGTCGAGGACGCCAGCGGCATCCGCGCCTCCGAGGCTGCGATCCACAAGCTGATCGCGCGCGAAAACGCGCGCGGCATCCCGACCTCGAAGATCGTGCTGGCGGGCTTTTCGCAGGGCTGCGCCATGACCCTGCACACCGGCATCCGCCTGCCGGAAAAGCTGGCGGGCATGATGGGCCTGTCGGGCTATCTGCCGCTGCTGGACACGGCGGAGGCCGAACGCCACAGCGCCAATCACGACACGCCCATCTTCCTGGCCCACGGCCAGTACGACCCGGTGGTGTCGCTGCCGCGCGCCCAGGCCTCGCTGGCCGAACTGCAGCGCCTGGGTTACGACGTGCAATGGCACACCTACCCCATGCCGCACTCGGTCTGCGCCGAGGAAGTGGCGGATATCTCCAAGTTCCTGAATCAAGTCCTGGTCTGAGGACCATGCAGGGCCGCGCCCGGCGGCCCTGATCGCGGCAGATAGGCGCCCGGCGCCCCTGCCCGCCCACTCGCAGGCCCTGGCGGCCTGCGATTTCATTTTGTATACCAAGTGGTATCCCAGCCTGGAATTTTCATAGGCTGGCTTTCTTGCGTCCATAGAGAAAAACGCCAACTGCAAAAAGCTTGTCGCCTATTTGTATTGAATATAGTATTCGATCCAAGCCTTACCGGCCCGAGCAAGCAGTTCGGGCTTCCCTGTTGTTGTTGTCGATCCATCCCATTGGCCGTGTCGCGCCGGGTTTCGGCGTGGCATTCAAGACGCAGGAGAAAGTCCCGTGAAATCCTTGCCATCGCCCCGTCTGGCGGTTGCGGCGCTGCTCGCGCTGTTCGCCCCCCTGGCCGCCCAGGCCGAAGCCCTCAATCCCCCCGTGAAGGTCCGCTACGAAGAAGTCGTGCGGTCCATTCTTTACGTGCCCAAGTACGTGGCCTTGTCGCAGGGCTACTTCAAGGACGCCGGCCTGGACGTGTCCATGAAGACCTCGCAAGGCACCGACAAGGGCATGACCGCCCTGCTGTCCGGCAGCGCCGACATCGTGCTGATCGGGCCCGAAGCGTCCATCTACGTCCACAACAGCGAATCCCCGGTCAAGCCCAAGATCTTCGCCGGGCTGACCGCCACTGACGGCTTCTTCCTCTTGGCGCGCAAGCCGGTAGAGAAGTTCGACTGGTCCATGCTCAAGGGCAAGGAAGTGATCGGCTTTCGCCCCGGCTCCAATCCCATCGTGTTCCTGGAAACGGCGCTGCGCAAGCATGGCGTGGATCCGCAAAAGGACGTGAAGCTGCTGAACAATATCGGCATTCCCGCGCGCGCGGGCGCCTGGATGGCCGGCCAGGGCGAATACGGCATCTTTCTTGAACCCGAGGCCGGCGAACTGGTGCGCAACGGCAAGGGCTATATCGTCGCCTCGGTGGGCCACGAAGTCGGCCAGGTGGACTACACCGTTTTCACCGCCACCGACAAGTACATCCGCGACAACCCCAAGGTCATCCAGGCCTGGACCGACGTGGTGGCGCGCGCCGAAAAATACGTGAAGGACACGCCCGCGGCCACGCTGACGCCGCAGATCATGACTTACTTCCCCGGCATGGACCAGGCCGCGGTGACCGAGGCCATCGAGCGCTACAAGAAGTACCAGATCTGGAAGACCACGCCGCTGGTGACGGCCGAAGCCATGAACCAGTTGCAGGACATGCTGATCGCCAGCGCGGTCATGAAGGATAACGCCCGCGTGAAGTACGAGGACGTGGTGGTGACCGACTTCGCGAAGAAGGCCCAATGATGGGCGCCGTTATCCACAACCTGAAGCCGGACACCGCCACGGCGAAGATCGAACTGCGCGAGGTCTGTCTTTCCTATTTCACCCAGGAAGGCGAGACGGAGGCGCTGTCGAATGTGTCGTTCACGCTGGCGGCGGGCGAATTCGTCAGCCTGATCGGGCAAAGCGGCTGCGGCAAGAGCACCCTGCTATCGCTGATCGCCGGCCTGATTCCGCCGACCTCGGGCGCCGTGATGATAGACGGCCAGGCCGTGACCAAGCCCAATCCGCGCATCGGCTACATGCTGCAGCAGGACTACCTGTTCGAGTGGCGCACCATCCTGGACAACGTCATGCTGGGCGCGGAGATCCAGGGCCGGCGCGATGCGCGCAGCGAGGCGCGCGCCGTGCATCTGCTGGAGAAATGCGGACTGGGCGCGTTCCTGTCGCACACGCCGCGCCAGTTGTCGGGCGGCATGCGGCAGCGCGCCGCGCTGGCCCGCACCCTGGTCACCGAGCCGGACGTGATCCTGCTGGACGAGCCTTTCTCGGCGCTGGATTCGCAGACCCGGCTGGCAATCTCCGACGAAGTGGTGGACATCCTGAGGCGCGAAGGCAAGACCGTGGTGCTGGTCACCCACGACATCGGCGAAGCCATCGCCATGACCGACCGTGTGATCGTGCTGTCGCGCCGTCCCGGCCGCCTGAAGAGCCAGTACCGCATCCATTACGGCGACGGCCAGGCGCGGCCGACGCCATTCCAGGCGCGCTCGCGGCCGGAATTCAATACCTACTTCAAACAGCTGTGGGACGAGCTCGATGTCCACGTGGAGGGTTGACCCATGAACGCGCCCGTCGCCAACACCGTTCCGCTGCGCGCCGTGCGCGCGCCCAGCGAGAAGTACCTGAACTACCTCCGGCGCGACCGCGCCCGCCGCCGGCATATCCGCGTCGCGCAGGCGCTGCTCTTGGCCGTGTTCCTGTGCGCCTGGGAAATCCTGCCGCGCATGCACATTCTCAACCCGCTCCTGACCAGCTACCCCAGCGCGCTGTGGCCGACGTTCATCGAACTCTGGAACAACGGCAACCTGGGCAAGCACATCATGACCACGCTGAGCGCCACGCTGGTGGGCTTCGGCCTGAGCATGGCGATCGGCATCGTGGTGGCGGCGGCGCTGTGGTGGTCGGACTTCCTGTACAAGGTGCTGGACCCCTTCCTGGTGGTGGCCAATGCCATGCCCAAGATCGCCTTCGTGCCGATCTTCTACCTGTGGCTGGGGTCGGACTACGCGGTGTACGGCATGGCCGTGGCGATCGCGGTGTTCGTGACCATCATGGTGGTGTATGCGGGCTTTCGCGGCATCGACCTGAACAAGGTGAAGCTGGCCCACACCTTCGGCGCCAGCCGCTGGCAGGTGCTGACCAAGGTGGTGCTGCCGGGCAGCGTGCCCACGTTGATCGCGGCGGTGAAGATGAACATCGGCCTGGCGCTGGTTGGGGTGATCGTGGGCGAGTTCCAGTCGGCGGATTCCGGCCTGGGCTTTCTCATCATGAACGGCAGCCAGGTGTTCAAGCTGAATATCGTCATGACCGCCATCGCCATCCTGGCCGTGATCTCCAGCGTGATGTACCTGATCGTCTACCGCATCGAAGCCGCCATCGCGCGGCGCTACGGATAAGGAGCCGCCATGGAATTCCCGCAATGGGTGCAGGACCGCGTGATCGCCCGCCAGGGCCGCCTGCATCCCTATGACGAACTGCCCGCCGCGCGCCTCGCGGTGGTGGTGGTGGACATGCAGCAGTACTTCACGCTGCCCGGCTATCAGGGCGAATGCGCGCCGGCGCGCGAGATCATCGCCCCCATCAACCGCCTGTGCGACGCGGTGCGCGCCGCCGGCGGCACCATCGTGTGGGTGCAGACCGCTTCTGATAACGCCGACTCGTTCTGGTCGCACCATCACGGCGTGATGTTGACGCCGGAGCGCAGCGCCAGGCGCCTGGCAACACTGCGCCGCGATGCTCCCGGATATGCCTTGCATCAGGACCTGCATGCGCACGACGCCGACCTGCGCGTGACCAAGCGCTTCTACAGCGCGATGGCGCCGGGCTCTTCCGAACTGGAGCCGCTGTTGCGCGGGCGCGGCGTGGACACGCTGCTGATCGCTGGCACGGTCACCAACGTGTGCTGCGAATCCACCGCCCGCGACGCGATGATGCGGGACTTCCGCACCATCATGGTGGACGACGCGCTGGCCGCCGTCACGCCCGCCGAGCACGAGCATGCGCTGCACGGCTGGATGCTGTTCTTCGGCGACGTGCTGTCGGTGGACGAATCGATCGCGCGGCTCAAGCCCGCCCAGGCGGCCAGAAAGACCGCCTGAACGGGCCTGGGATCAGGACAGGTTCAACCAGACCCGGCGCATCGTCGGATCTTCCGGATCCGCGTCGTTGGTGAAGCCCAGGCTGGTCATCAGCGACAGCATGGGCCGGTTGGTCGACAACACCAGGCCGTCGATGTATTCCAACCCCTGTTCGCGCGCCGCGTCGATCAGCGCCGACATCAGCTGGCGGCCCAGACCGCGGCGTTGCCAGTCGTCGCCGATCACCAGCGCGTACTCCGCCCCCCTGCCGTCAGGATTGCGCAGGTAGTGCGCGAAGCCCACGAGGACCTCGCGCGGATGCCCGCGGTTGGCCGGGTTGGGCACCTGCGTGGCGGCCACGAGCGCCAGCTCGCGGTGGTAGTCCACCTGCGTGTAGCGCGACACCATGCGCGGGGTCAGCTCGCGCATCATGGACACGAAGCGCATGTAGCGCGAACGCTCCGACAGGCCGCGGATGAATTCCTGCAGCGGCTCGCCGTCCTCGGGACGGATGGGACGCAGCACCCAGGGAATGCCGTCGGCGAAGCGGCGCACCTGGACCAGCCGGGCCGGATACGGGTGGATCGCCATATGCGGATAGCCTGCGGTCTGCGGCGTTTCGCAGCCGGGCTTCTCGGTCAGCGTCATGCGCAATCCGCCGGCGCGCAGATGGGTTTCTCCGGCGTATAGCGGATCGATGTCCAGGGACTCGATATCCGGCAATTCCGACACCAGCTCGGACACCAGCACCACCGCCTGTTGCAGCGCCTCGGCGGCCATGTGGCCGATGCGCGGCGCCAGCACCCGGCGCCACAGCCGGCTGCGTTCGATCAGCTGGCGGGCCAGGAAGCCGTTGAGCGGCGGCAGGTCGACGCCGCGGTCGGATTGCGACAGCACCGCGTCCGGACCGCCCGCGCCGAAGCGGATGACGGGTCCGAACTGCGGATCGCGCCGCACCCGGATCGCCATGGGGCGGGATTCCGGCTCGGCCGCCGCCACGTCCATCGGCGTGTCGCGCAGCGGCACGTAGAACAGGGCCAGCAGGCTGCGGATTTCAGAGGTATTCAGTTCGCGCCGGCATTCCGCGCGCACGCGCGCCAGGATCTCGCGCGCGGCGCCCAGGTCCGGCACATGGCTGGCCGGCTCCGGCGGCTGTGTCTGCAGCAGCAGTTGCTGGTTGTAGTGATGGGTCGCCAGCACGCCGAAGGCATCGGCGGCCGATTCCGGCGTGCGGAAAGCCGAGGTGCCCGCGTCGTCCAGCATGCGCCGCAGCGGCCGCATGCCGGCATCGCCCATGAAACAGGTGACGACCGGCTTTTTCGCCTTGGGTGCGATCTGCGCCAGCTCGCGCGCCACCGCCGGCATGTCGGCCAGCGCGTCGGGTGCCAGCAGCACCAGCACGCCGTCCACGCCGGCATCGTCGAGCACCGCGTCCAGCATGGCGCGGATGCGTTCGGGCGTCAGCGGCGTGAAGGTGATGACGGGATTGGCGGTGGCCGCGTCCGGCTCCAGCATGGCCGCCAGCGTCCGCTGGGTCGCGGGCGCGAGTTCGGCGCGCAGCACGGCGGCGTCGGGGCCGATCAGGTCCATGGCCAGCTGGGGCGGCCCGCTGCCGTTGGAGATCAGCGCCACGCGCCGGCCCTTGGGACGGCGCGTGTAGCCCAGCACCTTGACGGCCGAGAACAGCTGCACGAAATAGCGTACCCGCACCGCGCCCGCGCGGCGCAGCGCGGCGTCGAAGATGGCATCGGCGCTGTCGGTGTCCGCGCGGCCGGCCTTCAGCACGATCACGGGCTTGATCGAAGCCGCGGCGCGCAAGGTGCTCATGAATTCGCGGGCAGGGCCCACGTCTTCCAGATAGAGCACGATGCTGTCCGTGCGCGGATCGCTGGCCAGGTAGTCCAGCACCTTGGACAGGCCCACCACCGCCTCGTCGCCCAGCGACACGGCGGTGGAAAAGCCGATGTGCACATCTTCAGCCCAGTCCATGACCGCGGCCATGATGGAGCGCGACTGCGCCAACAGCGCCACGCGGCCGGCGCGCGCCAGCACCGGGTGCTGGCTCAGGTTCAGGCCGGCGTGCGGCCGCTGGGCGCCGAAAGAGCGCGGACCCAGCAATTCGCAGCGGTTTTCCTCGGCCCAGGCGCGGCACAGCGCCAGCGTGCCGCGCGGATACGGGTCGGGCAGTTCATGCGGCAACAGGATCACCGAGCGCGGCGCCAGCGGCGACAGCCTGCGCAGCGTTTCCGGCAGGACGGCGGGCGAAACGCAAACCAGGGCCAGATCAGGCCGTTCGCCCTGGACCAGGCCCTGCAACGTGTCCGGCAGGTCCGGCGCGGCGCCGACTTCGCAAGCCACCACAGTGGTCTTGCCCTTGAGCGCGGGCGGCAACGAGGCCGCCGCCGGCAGCGGCCGGTCGGCGACGATCACCAGCGAGGCGGGCTCGAACATCGGAGCGAGAGCATGTCGCAACATGGTGTTAGCAGGCCCTAATCTAAAATACCCCTCATCGTAACAAGACAACCCCGCCCTACGTTTGACATGGGCCCAGCCTGACGCCGATTTGTGGCGCCGCAGCCGCTATCATTGCCACCTATGACTTCCAACGCCTCTACCCCCATTCGTACCCGTTTCGCGCCCTCGCCCACGGGTTTCCTGCATCTGGGCGGCGCCCGCACGGCGCTGTTCTCCTGGGCCTTCGCGCGCCACCACCAAGGCACCTTCGTGCTGCGCATCGAAGACACGGACGTCGAACGCTCCACGCCGGAAGCGGTGCAGGCCATCCTGGACAGCATGGACTGGCTGGGCATGCAGCCCGATGAAGGCCCCTTCTACCAGATGCAGCGCATGGACCGCTACCGCGAGGTGGTCGCGCAGATGCTGGCCGCCGGCACCGCATACCACTGCTACAGCTCGCCCGAGGAAGTGGAAGCCATGCGCGAAGCCGCCCGCGCCCGCGGCGACAAGCCGCGCTACGACGGCACCTGGCGTCCCGAACCCGGCAAGACCCTGCCGGCCATCCCGGAAGGCCGCAAGCCCGTGGTGCGCTTCAAGAACCCGCAGGAAGGCGCGACCTCCTGGAACGACATGGTCAAGGGCACGATCAGCTTCGACAACACCGAACTCGACGACCTGATCATCGCGCGCCCGGACGGCACGCCCACCTACAACTTCTGCGTCGTGGTCGACGACTGGGACATGGGCATCACCCACGTGCTGCGCGGCGACGACCACGTCAATAACACCCCGCGCCAGATCAACATCCTGCGCGCGCTGGGCGCCACGCTGCCCGAATACGGCCACGTGCCCATGATCCTGGGTCCGGACGGCGAAAAGCTGTCCAAGCGCCACGGCGCCGTCAACGTCATGGAGTACGACAACGAAGGCTATCTGCCGGAAGCCATGGTCAACTACCTGGCGCGCCTGGGCTGGAGCCACGGCGACGACGAACTCTTCTCGCGCGACCAGCTGGTGTCGTGGTTCGACACCAAGCACCTGTCCAAGTCGGCCTCGCAGTGGGATCCGAAGAAGCTGAACTGGGTCAACGCCCACTACATCAAGCAGATGGACAACGCCGAACTGGCCGAGCGCGTGGCGCCGCGCGTGGCGAACCGCGGCGGCCATCCGGAAAAGATCGACCTGCCGGGCGTCATGGGCCTCTTGAAGGACCGCGCTGAAACGCTGGAGCAACTGGCCGACGGCGCCATGCTGTTCTGCGCGGAGTTCAAGGGCGCGCCCGCCGAGCTGGCCGAACAACACCTGACCGCCCCCGCGCGCGAAGCGCTGGCCGACTTCGCCCAGCGCGCCCAGGACGCGGACTGGACCCGCGAAGCCCTGTCCGCCCTGATCAAGGCCGTGCTGGCCGATCGCGGCATGAAGATGCCGCAACTGGCCATTCCCCTGCGCGTCGCCGTCACCGGCCAGACCCAGACCCCGGCCGTGGACGCCGTGCTGGCCCTGCTGGGCAAGCAGACGGTGCTCAAGCGCCTGGCTGCGATCTAAGCGCCTGTCCCAAAAACACCGCGGGCCTTGCTCATCCTGGAATGAGCAAGGCCCGCGGTGTTTCAGCCGTTCCTTCAGGCTTGCTGGATGGCCGCGCGCGCCTTCAATGCGCGCGCGAAGAACGCGCCCAGCAAGGGCAACAGCGCCGCCGAGCCGCCAAACAACGCGGCAGGCCCGATCTCATCGACCACCGCGCCCGCCAAGGCCACGCCCGCCGCCTGGCCCATGAACAGGCAGGACGCGAACCACGCGACGGCCGTGCCGCGCGCCGACGGCACCATCTGCGTCGCATTCGTCTGCAACGTGGCATGCAGCAGGTAGTAGCCGAAACCCGCCAGCACGCTGGCCAGCAAGCTCCACATCCAAACCGGACCTAGCAAATACGACAGGAACGCCACGCCCAGCACCAGTCCGCCGGCGATCGCCAGCCCGCGTTCCCCCAGGCGTTTCAGGATGCGGCCGGCAACCACCGTATAAAGCAAGCCGCCGACGGCATACACGGCCACCAGCGCGCCCGCGGCGGTCAGAGAGATACCGAAGCGTTCATGCAGGTAGGAAGGCGCAAAGGCCAGGGCGCCGAACACCAGCAGGCCTTCGACGAATACCGTCGCCAGCACGATGCGCGCCCAGGGCGTACTCAACACCAGCCGCGCCTGCGCCACGAAGCCCTGGCGCGCCGCGCCGGGATCCACCTGGCCCAGGCCCGAGACCTGCTGGCGCCGCACTTCCAGCAACAGCAGCACGCCCACTATCAGGTAGCCGCAGACCAGCGCGGCGAACGCCCAGCGCCAGCCCACGGTGTCGGCAAACAGGCCGCCAGCCAGTTGGCCGGCCGACATGCCGAGGATGGTGCCGGTCAGGAAACGCGCCAGGGTGGCCTGGCGGCGTTCGTAGGGCACGTTGTCACCGATCCAGGCCATCGACAACGGCACGATGCCCGCCCCTGCGGCGCCCGAAAGGACGCGGCAGAACACCAGCACGTCCAGCGACCCGGCAACCACGGCGCCGGCGCTGCCCAGCGCGCAGGCAAAGGTCGCGATGCTGACGACGCGGTACTTGCCGTAGCGGTCGCCCAGGGGGCCGAAGAACATCTGCAACACGCCGTAGGCCACGGCGAACGCGGTCACGGCGCGCGCGGCCTGGCCTGTAGTGGTGCCGAATTCCGCCGCCAGCTGCGGCAACATGGGATCACAAATGCGGAAGGCGCTGGCGCTGACGAAAGCGGCCAGGGCAAGCAGCGCGATGGCGCGCGCTTCGGAGGACAAGGCAGGCATGGATGACCGGCTGCGGGCGATGGGTGAAGACCGCACCTTACCGCAGCCCGGCCATCTTGGCTTTGCCGCGGGGCGGAATGTCCGTCCCGCGCAACGCTCAATAAGGCAGGCGGTAGCCCGTGGGCATGCGGCGCGCGGTCATGACCTGGCCGCCGTTTTTCAGCTCGCGCATCGTCAGGCGGGTCTTCTCGACCTTTTCGACGCGGTAGCGGTTCAGGTAGATCGGATCGTTGGCGTCCACCAGTTCGCCAGCGGACTTGGTGGTCTGCATCGTGTAGATGCCGTCCGCCACGCTCCAGCAGCCGGTCTCGCGCAACGCGGGACGCGTCTTGCGGCCGATCTTCAGCAGGGATTCATAGGCCATGGTGCCATCGGCGGACAGCACGATCAGCGATTGCAGATCGCCGCTGACATCGCGCGGGCGGCTGTTCGACAGCCAGGTGCCTATCATGGGATCGCCGGCCTTGGCGGGCACGCAGGCCACCGGCTTGGGCGGTTCCGCGGGCTGGGCCTCGGTGATGGTGGCGGGCTTTCTGGCGGCGCAGCCGGCCAGGATCAGAACGGCGCAGGCGACGCCCGCCGTACGCAAATACACACTGCTCATGACTTCCTCAACACGTCTGTCGACGCGCCGCACCGAGCACCCCGGCGCGTCCCTCGCGCAGCAAACATCACGCACTCTAAAGAGCCGTTTGCGAAGAATCAACGGCGATCCGCGACCAGTGCAATTGCGCAACAGTAGGCCCCGGAATTGGCCTGTTTTATGGCCGCAAATCGCAAAAATGCGTTGGTTTCAAGCGACAGTGCGGCCGCGTTTCGCGGCCTTCGCGCGCAGCATTTCCTCCATGCGCGCGGCAGCCGGAGACAGGCTGCGGCCGGCCAGCCGGGTGATGCCCAGTTCACGCTCGATGCGCGGGGCGGATAGCGGCACGAAGGCGAGTCCGCGCGAGTCCGGCGGCACGCCCAGCCGCGCCAGCACCGTGACGCCGACGCCGCGTTCCAGCATGGCCAGAAGCGACATCATGTTGGACACGAAGACCTGCCGGTCCAGCATGAAGGCCGCCTGTGGATAGCCGGCAAGCTGGCGATGGGCGATGGTGCCGACCAGAGGCAGGTCCTCGATCTCGCGCCAGGTCACCGATTTGCGCCTGGCCAGCGGATGGCCGCGATGGCAGACCAGGCCGAAGGCGTCACGCAGCAAAGGCTCGAACGACAGTCGCCGGTCCTGCGACACCGGACTGCACACGCCCAGCTCCGCCTCCCCTGCCAGCACCATGCGCTCCACGCCTTCCGAGTTGTCGTCGAACAGGCGCAACGCCACCGCCGGATAGCGTTCGCGGTACGTCGCCACCAGTTCCGGCAACCAGTGCGTGGCCACGGTGGCAACGGACGCCATGGTCAAGGTGCCGGCCTCGTTGCTTGCCAGCCCCGACAGCGCGCCCGCCACGCGGTCGTGGTGCTGCACCAGTTCACGCGCCAGCGGCAGGCAATCCTGCCCGAATCGCGTAAGCGTGCCACGGTTGCCCGGCTCGAACAGCGGCTGCCCCAGGCGCTGCTCCATCTCGCGGATGGACAGCGACAACGCCGGCTGTGAGCGGAAGGCCCGCGCCGCGGCCGCGCGGAAGCTGCGCAGCTCGGCCACCAGCAGGAAGTGGCGGTAGTGCGTGATGGAAATCTCGGGCAAGGGGCGCATGGCTGGCCTCGATTAGTGAAACTTATCCAATCATATGAAAAATAAAGTTTTCTGATAGTTCGGCCGCACCTAAGATGGCCGCACCATGAATGCCGACTCGCTGCTCCCGCCTCTTTCCACCCGCGCCGACCCGCTGGATTTCAACCGCGTCGACCAATTGCCCGCGCATCCCGCCGGCCAGGGCCGCCTGATAGTCGGCGCCGATCCTCGGGACGACAGGCCAGGCCTGCTGTTCGTGCCCGGCGCTTACCACGGCGCCTGGTGCTATGCGCACTATCTGGATTTCTTCGCCCGCGCCGGCCTCGCCTGCGCGGCGCTGGATCTGCGCGGCCACGGCGCCCTGCCCCAGGACGCGGCGTTTGCGTCGGTTGGCATCGCCGACCTGGGCCAGGATGTCGTCAGCGCGCTGGACGCGCTGGCTCGTCCCACGGTCGTCATCGGCCACAGCATGGGCGCGCTGCCCGCGCTGCTGGGCGCCAGCCAGCGGACGGTGGCGGGCGTGGTCTTGCTGGCGCCGTCGCCGCCCGGCGACCTGCCCGGCGCGCAAGCGCTGCCCCCTGTCCCCGAAGGCCTGCCGCGCAGCGCGCCGAACGACGCCGAAATCCGCGCGCGCTTTCTGGCGACCTCGCCAGACCGCAACGTCGCCTCGGTATCGCGGCGCCTGTGCCCCGAAAGTCCGGAAGTGCTCAACGACCGTTATCTGCTGCGCGTGCCCGTCGACGCCGCCGCCATCCACGCTCCCGGCCTGTGCCTGGAAGCCGGCCTGGACACGCATGACCGCCATCCGCCAGGCCAGGATCTGGCGATCGCGCGCCGCTTCGGTTTTTCACACGCCGTGCTTGCCGGCCAACCGCATTGCATGATGTACGCGGACCAGTGGCAAGTCAGCGCCGCCGCCATCCTGGATTGGCACCGCAGCCAATTCGGCTGATCGCCCCCCCCAATACCAACGACAACAACGACAACGACGCGCAATCGCGCCATCAGGAGACAAGCATGTCCATTCCCCGTTCCCTCCGTCCGGCCCTGATCGGCGCCGGCCTGCTGCTGGCCGCGGCCTCGCACGCCGCCGGCTGGCCCGAGAAACCCGTGACCCTCATCGTGCCGTCCGCCGCCGGCGGCGCGGCCGACCTCACCGCGCGCACCCTGGCGCAATACCTGGGCGAAAAGACCGGCCAGACCGTGGTGGTCGAGGACCGTCCCGGCGCCGGCGGCATCGTCGGCACCAACGCCGCAAAGAACGCCGCGGCGGACGGCTATACCTTCCTGCTGTCCACCAACTCCACCCACTCGGCCAACCAGTTCCTCTACAAGAGCCTGCCCTACGACGCGCAGAAGGACTTCCGCCAGGTCGGCATGCTGGGCACCTTCGGCACGGTCGGCGTGGTGTCGCCCGACAGCCCGTACCGCACGGTGCCCGACCTGGTCGCCTATGCCAAGCAGCATCCCGGACAGGTCTTCTTCGGCTACTACAGCTCGTCCTCGCAAGTGCCGTCCGAACTGTTGAAGCAGCGCGCCGGCATCGAGATCACCGGCGCTGCCTACAAGAACATCACGCAGATCATCACCGACCTGCGCGGCAAGCAGATCAACTTCGCCTTCGTCGACTACCTGACCGCAATGGGCCAGATCGACGGCAAGGGGCTCATCCCCATTGCCGTCACCGGCGCCCAGCCGCATGCGGCCTGGCCCAGCGTGCCGACCATGGCCACCTACTATCCGGATTTCGTCGTTGCCGGCTGGCTCGGCCTGTCGGCCCCGGCAGGCACGCCGCAGGACATCGTGGAAAAGATGAACGCCCACATGCAGGCGGCGGTGAAGGACGAAGCGACTGCGAAGAAGCTGCGCGCCCTGGGCCTGACGCCGGAATCGATGGACGTGGCGCGCTTCGATGCCTTTGTGAAGGAAGACACCGCGCGCTGGAAGGAATGGATCCGGATCTCGGGCATCCAACCCCAATAAATTCGCGGCCCTCCCTATATCTATATAGAGAGGGCCCGTTTTATCTACAGCGGCAGGCGCTGCTCGTGCTTGATTTCGCGCAGCGCGACGATGGTGCGCGTCTGCCGTATGCCCGGCATGTTGAACAGGAACCGGTGCAGGAAACGGTCATAGGCCTCCGGGCTTTCGACCAGGATCTTCAGCAGGAAGTCCGAATCCCCCGTCACCGCGTAGCACTCCAGGATTTCGGGCGCGTCGCGCACCGAGCGCTCGAAGTTTTCGACCGTATTGGCGGAGTGCCGTTCCAGGCTGATCTGCGCGAACATGCAGCCCAGCCCCACCTTGCTGCGGTCCACCTGGGCGCTATAGCCCTGGATCACCCCGCTGGCCTCCATCGCCTTCACCCGCCGCCATACCGGCGCGGCCGACAGCCCCACCTTCTCTGAAAGCTGCTGCGCCGAGGCCCGGCCGTCCTCCTGCAAGGCCTTGAGGATGCCGATATCGGTCTTGTCCATCGCTTAGTCTCCTGGTTTTTATCGAACACGAAACGTTCATTGCGAATTATAGGGATAGCACGATCCAAAAACGCAATAAACCTGATGGCTCGCGAACCTATCATGGTGCCGAAACCAGGAGTATTCACCATGGACGGTACCCCCGCCGCCGAACCCCAGCTGGACCTCGAGTACCAGCTCGCCGACAACCTCACCCGCAGCTCCGGCCGCATCTTCATGACCGGCACCCAGGCGCTGGTGCGCATCATGCTCACCCAAGCCCGGATGGACCGCGAACGCGGCCTGAACACGGCCGGCTTCGTCTCGGGCTACCGCGGCTCGCCGCTGGGCGGCGTGGACATGGCCATGTGGAAGGCGCAAAAGGCGCTGGACGCCAACCAGATCACCTTCCTGCCCGCCATCAACGAAGACATGGCGGCCACCGCGGTCATGGGCACCCAGCAGGCCGGCGTGCGCGCCGACCGCAACGTCGATGGCGTCTATGCCATGTGGTACGGCAAGGGCCCCGGCGTGGATCGCGCCGGCGACGCGCTGCATCATGGCAACGCCGCGGGCGCATCGCGCAACGGCGGCGTGCTGGTGGTGGTGGGCGACGACCACACCGCCGTCTCGTCCTCCATCCCGCACTCCAGCGAGGCCTCGCTGATCGGCTGGCAGATGCCCATCGTGCATCCCGCCTCCATCGACGAATACGAAACCTTCGCGCTGTGGGGCTGGGCCCTGTCACGCTACTCGGGCACCTGGGTCGCCTTCAAGGCCGTGTCCGAAACCATCGAATGCGGGCATTCCTTCGTTCCCGCCCCTGCCCAGCGCTACGACATGCCGGCGGATCCGGACATGCCGCCCGAATCGCTGGAATATTCCGCGCGCGACTTCCTGTCGCTGGCGATCGAAACGCGCATGAACCTGCGCATGAAGGCCGTGGCCGCATTCGCGCGCCGCCACAGCATCGACCGCCTGACCTGTCCGGCGCCCAAGGCCACTGTCGGCATCGTCACGGTGGGCAAGGCGCACCTGGACACCATGGAAGCGCTGTCGCGCCTGGGCGTGGACACCGTCACCGCCAACGCGCCGGTGCGCATCTACAAGCCCGGCCTGACCTGGCCGCTGGATAGCGAACGTCTGCTGGAATTCGCGCGCGGCCTCTCGCACATCCTGGTGATCGAGGAAAAGGGCGCCGTGGTCGAAAGCCAGATCAAGGACCTGCTGTTCAACCTGCCGGACCGCCCCACCGTCATCGGCAAGAAAGGCTTCGACGGCGAAGCGCTGGTGCCCTCGGCCGGCCAGCTGCGCCCTTCCCTGCTGGCGCAGCCGCTGGCCAGCTGGCTCAGCCGCGCCGCCGGCCTGCCGCTGGCGGCGGACCTGTCCGCATTCGCGTGCCAGGCGCCGTTGTCCAACGATGCCGACGGCATGCGCCGCCGCCCCTATTTCTGTTCGGGCTGCCCGCACAGCACCTCGACCAAGGTGCCCGAAGGCAGCCAGGCCCTGTCGGGCGTGGGCTGCCACTACATGGCCGCCTGGATGGACCGCGACACCGGCGGCCTGACGCAGATGGGCGGCGAAGGCGTGGACTGGATCGGCCTGTCGCGCTACACCAAGATGCCGCACATCTTCCAGAACATGGGAGAAGGCACCTATTACCACTCCGGCTATCTCGCCATCCGCCAGGCCGTGGCCGCCAAGGCCAACATCACCTACAAGATCCTGTTCAACGACGCCACGGCCATGACGGGCGGCCAACCCATCGACGGCCCGATCTCGGTGCCCAGCATCTGCCAGCAACTGCGCGGCGAGAACGTGGCCCGCATCGTCGTCACCACCGACGAACCCGAAAAGTACCAAGGCGTGGACCTGGGCGCCGGCATCAAGGTGCACCACCGCCGCGAACTGGACGCGCTGCAGCGCGAGCTGCGCGAGATCCCCGGCGTGACCGTGCTGATCCATGACCAGACCTGCGCCGCTGAAAAGCGCCGCCGCCGCAAGAAGAACCAATTTCCCGACCCGGCGCGCCGCATGCTGATCAACAGCGCCGTCTGCGAAGGCTGCGGCGACTGCGGCGTGCAATCGAACTGCCTGTCGGTGGTGCCGCTGGAAACGCCCTATGGCCGCAAGCGCGCCATCGACCAGTCCAGCTGCAACAAGGACTATTCCTGCGCCGAAGGCTTCTGCCCCAGCTTCGTCTCCGTGATGGGCGGCAAGCCCAAGAAGAGCGCGGCGCCCAAGGCCGACCAGGAACGCCTGCAGAAATTGATCGCGCAATTGCCCCTGCCGGCCATGCCCGCGCTGGACCATCCCTATCGCCTGCTGGTCGCCGGCATGGGCGGCACCGGCGTCATCACCATCGGCGCCATCGTGTCGATGGCGGCGCATCTGGAAGGCCTGTCCGCCGCGGTGCTGGACCTGACCGGCCTGGCGCAGAAAGGCGGCACGGTCGTCAGCCACATCCGCCTGGCGCCTGCCGGCGCGCCTGCCGGCCCGGTACGCCTGGACTGGCAGCAGGCCGACGCCGCGATCCTGTGCGACCCGGTCGCCTCCGTGGCGCCGGACTCGCTGGGCGCGCTGCGCCGCGGCCACACCCAGGTCACGGTCAACAGCTACGTGGCCCCGGTCTCCGACTTCACCCGCAACCCGGACGCGGCCATGCGGCCCGAAGCGCTGCTGGCCAAGATCCGCCACGCCGCGGGCGAATCCAACACCGTCGCGATCGACGCGCACGAGGCCGCGCTGGCGCTGTTCGGCGACAGCATCCTGTCCAATATGTTCATGCTGGGCTATGCCTGGCAGCGCGGCGGCGTGCCGCTGTCGCAGGCCGCCATCAACCGCGCCATCGAACTCAACGGCGTGGCCGTGGCCGCCAACCGGGCTGCCTTCGACAGCGGCCGTCTGGCAGCGCACCAGCCCGACGCGCTGGAAGGCGCGTTGCGCCCGCGCGCCCAGGTCGTGCAACTGCACGTGCCCGAATCGTTCGAACGCGCCGTCGCCCGCCGCATCGAAGACCTGACCGCCTATCAAAACGCCGACTACGCCCGCCAGTTCCAGGACGTGGTCGAGGCCGTCGCGGCGCGCGAACGCGAATTGGCGCCCGACGCCAAGACGCCGCGCCTGGCGCTCGCTGTCGCGCGCGGCCTCTTCAAGCTCATGGCCTACAAGGACGAGTACGAAGTCGCGCGGCTCTACACGGGCGCCTCCTTCCAGGCGCAGTTGCAGGGCCAGTTCGAAGGCGACTACAGCCTGCGCTTTCACATGGCCCCGCCCATCTTCGCCCGCAAGGACCCGCGCACCGGCGTGCCGCGCAAGATGACGCTGGGCCCGCGCACCATGACCGCGCTGAAAATGCTGACGCGCCTGAAGGGCCTGCGCGGCACCTGGTTCGATCCCTTCGGCCACACCGCCGAACGCAAGATGGAACGGGCGCTGGTGCGCGAGTACCGCCAGACCATAGACCAGTTGCTCGCAGGGTTGACCCGCGACAAGCTGGCTCAAGCGGCTACAATCGCCGGCCTTGCAGAAACCATCCGCGGCTTCGGTCACGTGAAGGCTGCAAACGTCGAGAAGTATCGGACGGAGTTGGGCCGCTTGATGCAAACCTATACGGCGCCTGCCCCGCGCGATATGCCCCTGCGGAAGACCGCATAAACATTCGCTCCGAGCGGCACCTTCCTGGGCGCGCCTTGCTGGGCGCGCCTAGTGCATTTGGTAACAACCTTTTGTGAACTTCGTCTTATTTTTTTCTTGTCCCTGTCGTACTCGATCACTAGAATTAGTGTCCAACGAGGGGTGCTACACTATATGTTGTGGTCGCTTAAGAGCTGATTCCCGTCGGCCACGCCTTTTGGACTAAGCCGTCCTAGCGTTACGACCCCCTCAAAAGATCCGATTTTGTACCTGACATGACGCCGTCATGTCGCTATCTACGCGCTTTTCGCACAGGAGCTTCCATGCAGACTACGATCGCCTCTGTGACCCGGCCCTCGGCCGTGCCGCCCTCCCAAACCGATTCCCCTGCCGACCCCAATGGCGGGCAATGGGCCAGCTACAACATCATTCGCCGCAATGGCTCGGTGGTCGGGTTCGAACCCAACAAGATCGCCATCGCCATGACCAAGGCCTTCCTGGCCGTCAACGGCGGCCAGGGCGCGGCCTCCGCGCGCGTGCGTGAGCTGGTCGAGAACCTGACCGGCCAGGCCGTCAACGCGCTGGTGCGCAACCGCCCCAACGGCGGCACCTTCCATATTGAAGACATCCAGGACCAGGTCGAACTGGCCCTGATGCGCTCGGGCGAACACGACGTCGCCCGCGCCTACGTGCTGTACCGCGAAAAGCGCACGCAGGAACGCGCGGCCGCCGCTGCCGCCGCCGCCGACAACCAGGAAAAGGCCGCCGCCCCGCAGGAACACGTGTTGAACGTGACCGACGCCGGCGTGCGCCGCCCGCTGGATCTGGCTGAGCTGCGCGCCACCATCGAAGCCGCCGGCGAAGGCCTGGCCGAATTCATCGACACGGAAGCGATCCTGAAGGAAACGGTCAAGAACCTTTACGACGGCATCCCCGTCGACGAAGTGTTCAAGTCCGCCATCCTGTCCGCGCGCGCGCTGGTCGAAAAGGACCCGGCCTACAGCCAGGTCACCGCCCGTCTGCTGCTGCACACGATCCGCAAGGAAGTGCTGGGCGAAGAAGTCTCGCAGGACGGCATGGCCGCCCGCTACGCCGAATACTTCCCCACCTTCATCGCCCGCGGCATCGAAGGCGGCCTGCTGTCGCCCGATCTGGCCAGCTATGACCTGACCAAGCTGGGCCACGCCCTGAACGCCAAGCGCGACCTGCAATTCGGCTACCTCGGCCTGCAGACCCTGTACGACCGCTACTTCCTGCACATCCGCGGCACGCGCATCGAACTGCCGCAGGTGTTCTTCATGCGCGTGGCCATGGGCCTGGCGCTGCGCGAGACCGACCGCGAAGCCCGCGCCATCGAGTTCTACGAGATCCTGTCCTCGTTCGACTTCATGAGCTCGACGCCGACGCTGTTCAACTCGGGCACGCTGCACTCGCAGCTGTCGTCGTGCTACCTGACCACCGTCTCCGACGACCTGGAAGGCATCTACGACGCCATCAAGGAAAACGCGCTGCTGGCCAAGTACGCCGGCGGCCTGGGCAACGACTGGACCCCGGTGCGCGCGCTGCGCAGCCACATCAAGGGCACCAACGGCGAAAGCCAGGGCGTCGTGCCGTTCCTGAAGGTCGTCAACGACACCGCCGTCGCGGTCAACCAGGGCGGCAAGCGCAAGGGCGCTGTCTGCACGTACCTGGAATCGTGGCACCTGGACATCGAAGAATTCCTGGAACTGCGCAAGAACACCGGCGACGAGCGCCGCCGCACGCACGACATGAACACGGCGAACTGGATTCCCGACCTGTTCATGAAGCGCGTCATGGAAGGCGGCGAGTGGACGCTGTTCTCGCCGTCCGACTGCCCCGACCTGCACGACAAGTACGGCCGCGCCTTTGAAGAAGCCTACGTGGGCTACGAAGCGCGCGTCGCCAGCGGCGAGCTCAAGCTCTTCAAGAAGATGCCGGCGCTGAACCTGTGGCGCAAGATGCTGTCGATGCTGTTCGAAACCGGCCACCCCTGGATCACGTTCAAGGATCCTTGCAACATCCGTTCGCCGCAGCAGCACGTCGGCGTCGTGCACAGCTCGAACCTGTGCACCGAGATCACGCTGAACACCAACGAATCCGAAATCGCGGTGTGCAACCTGGGTTCTGTGAACCTGGTCGCGCACATGAAGCCGGCTGCCGGCGGCGGTTTCGAACTCGACCACGACAAGATCAAGCGCACGGTCAGCATCGCCATGCGCATGCTCGACAACGTGATCGACATCAACTACTACGCCGTCGACAAGGCCCGCAATTCCAACGCGCGTCATCGTCCGGTGGGCATGGGCATCATGGGCTTCCAGGACTGCCTGCAGATGATGCGCGTGCCTTACGCATCGCAGTCGGCCGTCGAATTCGCCGACCGTTCGATGGAAGCCGTGTGCTATCACGCGTACTGGGCCTCGAGCCTGCTCGCTGAAGAGCGCGGCCGTTATCAATCGTATGAAGGCTCGCTGTGGTCGCGTGGCATCTTGCCGCAAGACACGTTGAAGATGCTGCGCGATGAACGCGGTGGTCACGTTGAAGTTGATGAGTCGAGCACGCTCGATTGGGATACGTTGCGCGCGCGCATCAAACAACATGGCATGCGCAACTCCAATTGCATCGCAATCGCCCCAACCGCGACTATTTCCAATATCATTGGTGTATCTGCGTGCATCGAACCCACTTTCCAGAACTTGTACGTCAAATCGAATCTCTCCGGCGAGTTCACGGTCGTTAACGATTACCTCGTGCGTGACCTGAAGAAACTCGGTCTCTGGGACGAAGTCATGGTCGCCGACCTCAAGTACTTCGACGGCAGCCTGTCCCGCATCGATCGCGTACCTTCCGAACTCCGCGACCTCTACGCCACCGCGTTCGAAGTCGAACCGAGCTGGCTGGTTGAATGCGCGTCGCGCCGCCAGAAGTGGATCGATCAAGCACAGTCGCTGAACATCTACATGTCGGGCGCGTCGGGCAAGAAGCTGGACGACACCTACAAGCTGGCCTGGAAGCGCGGCCTGAAGACGACCTACTACCTGCGTACGCTTGGCGCCACCAGCGCCGAGAAGTCCACGGGACGCGGCGGCGAATTGAACGCCGTCTCGGCGGGCGCACCGTCCGCTGGTCCTGCTGTCGCTGCTGCACCTGTTTTGCCGGAACCCGAAGTTCTCGGGGCGGTTTGCACCATGCGGCCGGGCGACCCCGGCTTCGAAGAGTGCGAAGCCTGCCAATAACCGCCTCCGGAGAATGAATCATGATTAATTGGGAAGACGACACCATCGCCACGCAACCTGCACAATCGCCCGCACCCGCGGCGGGCGGGCAGGCTGCGCCCGCAGTCCGGGCGGCGACCGGTGTTTTCGGCGACACCGCCATGCCGACGCCTGCCGCGCCTGAACACGCGGCTGGCCTGGCCGCCAGCGGCTCCGCCACCTCGCAACGCGTGAAGGTTGCCGACAAGCGCATCATCAACGGCCAGACCGACGTCAATCAGCTCGTGCCCTTCAAGTACAAGTGGGCATGGGAGAAGTACCTGGCGACTTGCGCCAACCACTGGATGCCGCAAGAGATCAACATGTCGCGCGACATCGCCCTCTGGAAGAACCCGAACGGGCTCACCGAGGACGAGCGCCGCATCGTCAAGCGCAACCTGGGTTTCTTCGTCACCGCCGACTCGCTGGCCGCGAACAACATCGTGCTGGGCACCTACCGCCACATCACGGCGCCCGAGTGCCGCCAGTTCCTGCTGCGCCAGGCGTTTGAAGAAGCGATCCACACGCACGCCTATCAATACATCGTCGAAAGCCTGGACCTGGACGAAGCGGAGATCTTCAACGCTTACAACGAAGTGCCGTCCATCCGCGCCAAGGACGAGTTCCTGATCCCGTTCATCGACGCGATCGCGGACCCCAACTTCAAGACGGGCACCCCCGAAGCCGACCAGACGCTGCTGAAGTCGCTGATCGTCTTCGCTTGCCTGATGGAAGGCCTGTTCTTCTACGTTGGCTTCACGCAGATCCTGGCGCTGGGCCGCCAGAACAAGATGACCGGCGCCGCCGAGCAGTACATGTACATCCTGCGCGATGAATCCATGCACTGCAATTTCGGCATCGACCTGATCAACACCGTCAAACTGGAAAATCCGCATCTGTGGACGCCGGAATTCCGCGAAGAAATTCGAGAACTCTTCCGCAAAGCGGTCGAACTCGAATACGCTTACGCCGAAGACACGATGCCGCGCGGCGTGTTGGGCTTGAACGCACCTATGTTCAAATCCTACCTGCGCTTCATCGCCAACCGTCGTTGCCAGCAAATCGGTATCGAACCGCTGTACCCGCAGGAAGAAAATCCCTTCCCGTGGATGGCGGAAATGATCGATCTTAAAAAGGAACGCAACTTTTTTGAAACTCGCGTGATCGAATACCAAACCGGTGGCACGCTGAGCTGGGAGTAAAAGCAGTACGTCATCAGGCCCGGCGCGGGCACGCTCCAGATGCAAGGAGCGTCGCGTTCGCGACAGGCTTGATGATGTTCTCCCTGGTCAGGGTGTTTTGCCGCCGGGCCGCCCCAAGGCAAAACGCGCCCCCTCGGGGGGCAGCAAGCCGAAGGCGCGGCGTGGGGGCAATCGAACACACGTAGAACAAGCGGTCGGCGGCCTGTGATCAGGTCGTCTACCGGCGCCATTTGAAATGGCTCGCGCCAAAGGAGCGGGGGCCATATCAAATGGCTGTGCCGAATTCATTAGCGCAAACCGTAGTAGCTGTTGCTCGCACAGAACAGCGGCTTGCGCCGATGAATAGCCCGGGCACGATGCGCCTTGTTGGCGGATCGGGGCACGGGTTTAAGTTCTGGGACCCCTGAACCTAAGGAGCATGACCATGGCAACAGCCAAGAAAGCCGTAAAGAAAGCGGTGAAGAAGCCCGCCGCCAAGAAGGCAGTAGCGAAGAAGGCCGCACCGGCCAAGAAAGCTGCCGTCAAGAAGGTAGCCGTCAAGAAAGTCGCTGCCAAGAAGCCGGCAGTGAAGAAGGTTGCCGCCAAGAAGCCGGCAGTCAAGAAGGTCGCCGCCAAGAAAGCGGTAGCCAAGAAGGCCGTCGCCAAGAAGGCAGTCGCCAAGAAAGCGGTAGCCAAGAAGGTTGTCGCCAAGAAGGCCGTGGCCAAGAAAGCTGTCGCCAAGAAGGCGGTTGCCAAGAAAGCCGTAGCCAAGAAGGTCGTCGCCAAGAAGGCCGTCGCCAAGAAAGCGGTAGCCAAGAAGGCCGTCGCCAAAAAGGCTCCTGCTGCCAAGAAGGCGGTTGCCAAGAAGGCCGTAGCCAAGAAGGCGCCTGCCGCCAAGAAGGCTGTTGCCAAGAAGGCCCCCGCTGCCAAGAAGGCTCCTGCTGCAGCCAAGCCTGCTGCTGCCAAGAAGCCTGCTGCCGCCAAGAAGCCCGCTGCGAAGAAAGCCGCTCCGAAGAAGCCCGCAACGCCGCCGTCCACGGCTGCTGCTCCGGGCGCGAAGACCGCGCTGAACCCCGCCGCGTCGTGGCCGTTCCCGACGGGTGGCCGTCCTTAATCCGGACGGTTCGAAGCACTAGCTTCGCAGAGCCGCCTGGCTTAAGCCGGGCGGCTTTTTCGTGCCCGCGCGGCCCGGCATCGGCCAGCATCCTCCAGAACGGCGAGCGCGCGCGGCCTGCAGGCGATTTTTCGCCTGGGCATGCGACAATTGACTCCTCTTTTTCAGGGTGACCGTGTCCATGCTCGATGAAATCTTGCGTTTCCTTCTCGAAATCGTGTTCACGCTGTTTGGCGCGGCGCTGATTGCGCGCGCCTGGATGCACGCGATACGGCTGCACCCCTTCAACCCGTTGTCGCGCTTCATCTACCAAGTCACCAACTGGCTGGTGATGCCGCTGCGCAAGATCATTCCCGCCGGCAACAAGATCGACTGGACCAGCCTCGTCGCCGTGTGGTTGTCCGCGTTGGTCTATCTGGTGCTGATCTGGCTGGTGGTGATCGGTGCGCTGATTCCGCTGGATTACCTGCCCAGGGTCATGGGCTCGGCGCTGATCATGGCCGTCAAATGGGCGCTGAACCTGGTGGTATGGCTGACGCTGATCCAGGCCGTGCTGTCGTGGGTGAATCCGATGGCGCCCATGATGCCGCTGCTGCAGGCGCTGACCGCGCCCATGCTGGACCCCATCCGCCGCCTGCTGCCGCGCACCGCGATCGACTTTTCGCCGCTGGTGCTGCTGATCGTCGCACAGGTGCTGTTGATGGTGCTGTCCAACATCAGCCAGCGCATGGTGGGTCTGTAAAGCGGCGGGGCCACGCCCCGCCGGCCCTTACGCCGGAATGCCGGCGTAGATCTCGACCAGCTTCTTGCGGTCGATCTTATGATTGTTCGACATCGGTAGCGCCGCGCAGGCCACCAGCTCGGACGGCACCATGTAAGGCGGCAGGCGCTGCGCCAGCCGCTCTTTCCAGCCCGCCAGCGCCTCAGGCGCCAAAATGCGCGGCGCCTGCTCCTCCACCCCCGCCACGAATCCGATCAAGCGCACCGCCGTGCCGTCGGGCCTGCGCAGCACTGCGCAGGCGCCGCCCTCCACGCCCGGCAGGCCATGCAGCGCCTCGTCGATCTCGGCAAGCTCGATGCGATAGCCGTTCAACTTGATCTGGTCGTCCATGCGGCCGCGGCAGAACAGCAGGCCGTCGCTCTCCATCTGGCCCAGGTCGCCCGTGCGGAAGGCGCGGCGGCCGTCGGCGTAGGTGTAGAGCTTGGCTTCGTTCAGGTCCGGGCGATTCAGATAACCGCGCATGACGTGGTCGCCCACGATGCAGATCTCGCCTTCGTCCACGATCAGCACGCTATCCGGCTTGGCATGCCCCACGGGCAGCGGGTCGTGCGCGGCCAGGACGGCGTCCGTGACTTCGATCCAGGTGGTCGCCACGGTGGCTTCCGTGGGGCCGTAGGTATTGAGGATGACGGCGTCCGGGAAACGCTGGCGCAGCTTCTTGGCCAGCGCCGCGGGCAGCGGCTCGCCGCAAAACAGGAAGGTGCGCAACCCAGGCAATGCAGCCGGCGAGAAATCGCGGTTGGCCAGTTGCTGATGCGCGAACGACGGCGTGGACACCCAGACCGTCACACCGTGCTCCGCCAGGCGGGCCATCCAGGCAGCAGGCGCGGCAATCTGTTCGCGTGCATTCAGCACGCAGCAACCGCCCGCGGCCAAGGTGGCGAACACTTCGTACATGGACAGGTCAAAGCTGAATGGCGCCTGGTTCATGAACACGGGCGCTTCGCCCAGACCGAAGCTGCCCAGCATCCAGTCGCCCAGCAGGCCCACGCTTTCGCGGCCGATCTGCACGCCCTTCGGGTCACCCGTGCTGCCGGACGTGAACATGACGTAGGCCAGGCCGCGCTCGGCCAGCATGGCGCCCTCGCCCGACGTGAAGCTGCCGCTGGCGGCATCGAACACGGCGGCGGCGCGCACGATCTCGACGATGCGGCGCAAACGCTCTTGCGGATAGATGGTATCCACCGGCACGAACGGCGCCCCGATCAGCAAGGCGCCGACCATGGCGACGAAGAATGCAGCTTCCTTGTGACCATAGATGGCCACCGGCACGTCCGGCGCCACGCCCTGCCTGCGCGCCTCGTCGGCCCAGGCACCTGCCTCGGCGCGCAATTGCGACCAGCTCAGGCTGCGGTCGGCGGCGACGACCGCAGGCGCGTCGGGCGCATATCCGGTATCTGTGAACTGGAAAGACTTCAGATCGAAACGCATGCCGAAACTCCCGGCGTCAGATGGGACTGCGGCCGCTGAACACGTACAGCGCCAGCGCAGCAAGAATCAGGGTGAGCACGCGCCCGAGAAAGCGCATGACGGGCTGCGCCAGCGCAGCCTGCAAGGCCGGGCGGGTGCGCGCCGCGTTGATCAGCAGGTTGTGGCCCACCGAGTACGCGCCGAACATCAGGCCGCTGACGATGTAGTGCAGCGACAGGCCATTCCAGACGCCCATGGCCAGCAAGGTCGCGAAGATGCCGATGTTCTGCGCCGCCATGCGGTGGCGTCCAAAGAACTTGGTCTTGCTCAGCGCCTTGTAGATGGGCATGAACACCACGTCGCGCAACCACTCCGACAGGCTGATGTGCCAGCGGCGCCAGAAATCCTGCGGGTTCAGTGTGGCCAGCGGATTGCGGAAGTTGATCGGCAACGTGAATCCGAACAGCATGCCGATACCGATCGCCATGGTGGAATAGCCGGCGAAGTCGAAGAACAGATAGGCGCTGTAGAGCGTAGCGTTGAGCGCCACGCCAGTGAACGAATAGTCATGCGCGTCCAGCGTCGCAAGGCCGTAGCGCCAGATCAGTTCGGCCACGCCGAACTTCTGGATTACGCCCAGCATGATGAGCTCCAGGCCGCTGAGCCAGGTGTTCAGGTTCACGCCTTCGTAGCCGCGCTTCAGGTCCGCCTGGAAATTACGCCAGCGGTACATGGGACCGGCCAGCAACGTCAGCGGGAAAAACAGGTAGATGAAGTAGTCCAGCGGCGACACGCGTTCGTTGCGCTGCGCGAACAGCAGCACGTCGATGGCGCGGAACGTGGCGAAGGACAGCCCCAGCATGGCGCCCAGGTGCGACACGCCCGTCTTCACCAGCAGCAGCGGCGTCATGGTGATGATCACGGCCAGCCAGGTGGGGATGTAGTTGCGCCGCACCGCCCACAGCGCGGTGCCGGAAATGGCCAGCAAGGCGATGGGTTGATACGGACGCGCCCAGAACACCGCCATCCACACGCCCAGGCAGATCACGCCGATGATGTGGCGGTAGCCGATACGGAACGGCATGCCGAAGGAACGGTAGGCCAACAGGCCCAGGCCGCCGCACAAGGCGCCGCCGAAAAAGCTCAAGCTTGCGAACAATTCCATGGCGGGCTCAGAACTGTTGGTATTGGAATTCGACCTTGATCGGCCCGCCGCTGCCCGTGGTGGGCTGCGCCTGCAGCACGAACACCAGGATCACGCCGATATACAGGCATAGGTGCCAGAGAAATCGGCGGCCCCAGGCGACGGCCGCCTTGCGGGTTTCCTGCCCTTCAACAGCGCGGCCGGCCTCGGGCGCGGCCGCGGGAAGAATCTTGCTCATCGGGAAAAGTACTCCGCAATGCCTTGATCGGCCATGGCCCAGCCAAGTTCGGCGAGGTGCATGTCGTCGCGCAGCATGCCCGGTTCAAAGGGGATGCTGTAGAGATCCAGGCAGCCCATCTGGTAGCGCTCGCACATACCCGTGATGGCGGCCACCACCGGGTCGAAGCGTTCCACGTCCAGGATGAGCTTGGGATTGAAGGGCTGGATGACGAAGTAGGCGTGGACCTTGCGCTTCTGCAGCAAGGCCATCACGCGCGACAGGTCGCCGAGTTCCGTGCGGGTGATCGGATCGATGTCGGCGAACTCGTTGCGGGCTGGCGAATACAGCGCCGCCAGGTACTGCTTGTAGTAATCGTCGCGCACGTCGTAGGGGTTATGGCCGCCCAGGTCCTGTTCGACCACGCGCGCCTGATGCGTCAGCCGGCCCCACTGGCCCTGGTCCAGGCGTGCGGCCGACGGCCACGACACGTAGCGGTGCGCCGGCACGGATAGCTTGGTGCGCGGACGATCGGGTGCAGGTTCCTTGCGCGCATGCCACCACAGCGCCAGCTTGTCCTTCAGCTCGGCAACCTGGCCATTGGCGATGAGCCACAGCAGGCCCCAGTTGGCGTTGTCGCTGATCCAGTTCTGCATCTGTTCGCGCGTGTTGGGCTGGTCCCAGAGCCGGTCCCAGACCGGTCCCGTGACGTGCTCCGCGAACGCGCTGCGCGGCAACTGCCCGCCCGAGGCAAACCAGGCCGGCGACAGCATGATCACCAACCGTGTATTGGGCGTGAGCGAATCCGCCACCGACTCCAGCACGCTGACGATGCCATAGGACTGGAACATGGCGTGGCCATAGGCCAGCGTCGGCACTTTCAGCTCTTCGGGGAAGAAGCGGTAAGGCACGAAGCGCAAGTCGTGGCTGGACAGTTCGGACGAGCCGAGCACGACCAGCGTGCCATCGCTCAGGGCGTTGCCCAGGCGGTTCAGGTTGACGTGCTGCGTACCCCAGTCCGGCCCCAGGTTGGGCAGGTAGTTGCTCTTGGCGGAGCCCGCGGCCGAGGGCGCCGACATGGGATTCACGACGCGGCTGAGCAGATCGTCCGCGCCGCAATACGTACCCACCGCCAGAGCCACCGCCGTCGCGGCTGCCGCGACGTGAGACAACAGCCGGGTATTACGAAGTATGGGCAGCGACATAGCCGGCAAGCGTGCGGACCGACTGTAGGTGCTCCGCGATCTCGGGAGCCGGAATGCTGCAGCCGTACTCCGACTCGACCGCCAGCGTGATGTCCACGGCGGCGAGCGAATCGACCAGGCCTGTGGCAATCAACTGCGTATCGGGGGTGACTTTCTTCATGACGATCGACTCGACGATCTCGCCGATCTTGGTGTGGAGTTCTTGCTCGGTATGCATAGATAGTGCGGCGTTACAGGCCTGATCGGCCAACAATCCCCCGCCCCGGGATTCAGGACGACGAGATTACAGAGAAACTGCTGAAACCAGGCTGAATATCCAGCCCCCCGGCAATCGACGTTCCGATGCACTCAGTTACATGATTTTCGCAATGCGACGTCGATCGCAGGCGCAATCATGGCACCACGTTCGTCAAATCGCCATGACGCTTTTGGAGGAAATCGCGAGAAAACGCTGGCAAACGTAACGTTCGCGGGTAAGTCCCTGGGCGCCGCGTTGCGGCCGAGCGACAGATTTTTACGCTTATCCAGCTTTTGCCGCCTTGCCCCCCTTTTCGCCCCATGCGCCGGCAATAAAAAAGCCCCCTGACGGGGGCTTTTGCGTGGCCGCGCCGCAAGCGGCGCTGGACTGGTCATTACATCGGCGTAACGCGGGTCGGGCCGGAGCCGCTGATCACCTGCACGCGCTGTCCCACGCTGATGGGCACATCGGCTTCCTGCGCGACCACGCGGGTTTCGCCGTTGTCCAGGCGCACGGTGATTTCGTAGCCGGAATTCTTGCCGGTCTGGTTCTCGATGGCGTTACCCGCCAGCGCGCCCAGGATGACACCGCCCACAGTGGCGATGGTGCGGCCGGTGCCGCCGCCGATGGCGTTACCCGCCACGCCGCCCAGCGCGCCGCCGGCCACCATGCCGACGCCGCTGGACTTGTCGTTCTGGATCACGATAGGACGCACGCCGGTGACCGTGCCAGTACGGACGATCTGCTCGCGCTGCGCCTGGTCATAGCTGTAGACGCCGCTGGACGCGCTGCGGTTGGCGCAGCCGCCCAGGACCGCCATCGAGGTCACGACGGCGGCGATCGCCAACCAGCGCCCCGCGCGCGGCGTCACCAGGGAAAAAGTTTTGCTTTGATTCATTTGGACTCCTCGATCGGCCGTTGCCGACGATGTACTCATCATACCCTGGCCCCGAATTGGGGCCAGCGATGCTGCAACACACTGAAACGCACCGCCAGAAGCTGAAAAACACAGCCGCAAAAGACGCCGGAACACGGCGTCTTCAACCCTCGCCAACGCTTCGACCGCAGCGCAACTGCAGGGTTCCCGAGGGGTTTAGAGCGGCAGATGAATACCGTAGGTCGCGTGCAGCACGGCGTCGATCTCGGCGCGCGATGGCGCATGGTTTTGCGGGCCGCGCGAAGCGATCTTGATGGCGCCCATGACGTTGCCCAGACGGCAGCTGTCTTCCCAGTTCCAGCCGCTGGTCAGGCCGTAAAGCAGGCCGCCGCGCTGCGCGTCGCCGCAGCCGGTCGGGTCGACCACCTGGGCCGCGCGCACCGGCGGAATCTGGATGGTCTTGCCTTCGGTCAGCAACGTGGCGCCTTCCGCGCCGCGCGTCACCACCACGGCCTGCAAGCTGCGGGCGATGTCGTCCATGCTGCGGCCCGTGCGCTGTTCCACCACGCCGGCTTCATAGTCGTTCACCGTCAGCGCCTGCGCCAGCTTGAGCATGCGCTCCAGGTCCGCCCCGTCGAACAGCGGCATGGCCTGGCCCAGGTCGAAAATGAACGGAATGCCGCGCTTATGCAGGCGCTCGGCATGGGCGAACATGCCTTCCTTGGCGTCGGGCGCAACGATGGCCCAGGCCGCGTCGGCGTCGCTCAGATCATTTTCCGCCGCGTGCGACATGGCGCCCGGGTGGAAGGCAGTGATCTGGTTGTCGTCCAGATCGGTGGTGATGAAGCACTGCGCGGTGAACGTTTCCGGAATCACCTTCACGCGGCTGACGTCGATGCCCAGGCCAGCCATGCGCTCCATGTACTCGCCCGCGTCTTCACCCACGGTCGCGACAGGCACTGGCTTGCCGCCCAGGAGGTTCATGTTGTAGGCGATGTTGCCCGAGCAGCCGCCGTATTCCTTGCGCATGCTGGGCACCAGGAACGACACGCTCAGCGACTGGATGCGGTCGGCCAGAATGTGTTCCTTGAAACGTCCTTCAAACACCGCGATGGTGTCGAACGCCATCGAACCGCAAACCAGAACTGGGGTAGCCATGCGAGTCATCCCTTAAGGAAAGAATTTATTGATTTGAAAGCCATTGACCTGGACGCCAGTCACTTCAATCGGCACGGAAATCTTCAATTCGCCCTGAGGCGCGAAAGGACCGCGCAGTTGCTCGGGCGTCAGATAATCTTCGGGCTTGAGCGCGCGGCGCACCACCACCGTGTCCGACAGGTCGTTCAGGTCCAGCATCAGAGCGGGCCAGTGCTGCGGCTTGTCGTGACGGTTGCGCATCACCACCGTCAGCACCAGGCGGCTGCGGCCGTCATCGATCGCTGCCGCGCCGGTCGGCGGCTGCAGCGACGAGGAGGTGATGTGTATGAGTTCCAGGCGACGCGCGTACCCCACGGTGCAGCCCAGCGGCTGGCACGCCATCTCCAGCGCCGGCCGCAGAATGGGCACGGAATTGGCGATATCGGTGCGGTACACGTATGCCAGTTGCAGGCCCAGCGCGATCAGGCCGATCAGGCAGGCGTAGCCCCATAGCTTGCGCAGCAGGCCTTGCCGCTCCTCGCGGTCCTGGTCGAGGAATTCGGGCGGCGCGCGGCCCACGTCGGTGGCGCTGGAATAACGCGTGCGGGTGTCGCCCAGCACGGGCTCGCCAGCGTCTTCGCGATCGGGGCCGTGATCGTCGCGGTAGTGTTCCCGGTAATCGTCGGGGTCGTCGTCGCGATGCTCGTCGGCGTACTCGTTGTCGTACTCGTCGTCGCGCGCTTCGTCACGCACGTCGGCGCGAGCGCGCCCTATGGTGAAGGACGGCTCCGCATGCTGGCCGCGCACGGCCGTGTCGGCATGATGCCCCGCCCTCGAAGCCGCGGGCGCAGTCCAGCGCAGCGGATCCTCGTCATCGCCTACGTCGTCGTCGGCCAGGTCGTCCGATTCATGACGGCTTGCATCTTCCTCGCCTGGGATCGGTTCGGCGCGCCGGCGGATATCGTCGCGGCCGCGCAGCACGGCAGGCGGCACCGCGGGCGGACTGTAGGGCGCCGCCACGGGTGCGCGCGGCGGTTCGGGCTCGTCGTCCCAGGGCGCGATCTGTGAAAAATCCACCGCGGGCGCGGGACGCTCCGGCGGCGGTGCGGCGGGAGGCAGAGGCGCAATGGGGGCAACCGGCACCTGCGGCGCAACGGGCGTCGCCGGCGTCGCCAGGACTGGTGCGGCCTGGCTGGCGGCGGGCGTCACCGGCATCGGCGGTGCGGCCGGCGGCACGGATTGCGGCGCCGCGCCCGCGGCCGGCAGCAGGCAGGCGCGCCCGTCAAACACGGTCGAGCAGGCGCCGCAGCGCACCAGGCCATTACGGACCCGCAGCTGGTCAGGCACCACCTTGAAGGTGGTGCCGCACTGCGGGCAACGGGTGGTCAGGGCCATGGCGCGATCCAGCGGTGGCAGCGCTCAGGCCTTCTGGCCGTGCAAGCACACCCAGCCGTCGCGCGCGCGCCAGACCGACATGGCGATCCAGGGCGCGTAGGCGGCGGCCACTTCCTCGGCCTGCCGTTCCAGCACGCCGGACAAGACCAGATGGCCGCCCGCGGCAACGCGTCCGGCCAGCATGGGCGCCAGCACCTTCAGGGGGTTGGACAGGATGTTGGCAACCACCACTTCGAACGTGCCATCCGCCAGCCCGTCAGGCAGCATGGCCCGCAGCTCGACGTGGTTGACCTCGGCATTGAAGATGGTGCTCTGCACTGCCTGGGCGTCGATATCCACCGCCTGAGTCGGACCCGCGCCCAGCTTGCGCGCGGCGATCGCCAGGATGCCCGAGCCGCAGCCGTAGTCCAGCAGCGTGGCGGCGGCCGGCAACTCGGCTTCCAGCCAGGCCAGGCACAGATGCGTCGTGGGATGGCTGCCGGTGCCGAAGGCCAGGCCCGGATCCAGCTCGATGTGGATTGCGCCTTCCTGGGTGGCGGCGTCCGGCTCGAAGGCCGGCACATCGGGATTGTCGCGGTGCCAGCTGGGCACGATCCACAGGCGTTCGGCGATATGGATGGGGCCGAACTGCGACTGTGTCAGGCGCACCCAGTCGGCGTCGGGCACGTCACGCAGGCTCCAGCCCTCGAACACGGCGGGATCGAGTTCGCCCGCTGCGGCGGCTTCTTCCATGATCTGCGCGGGATCGGCTCCGTCGGGCAGCAGGGCGACGACGCGGTTGCGGTCCCAGGCCTGCACGTCGGGCTCGGTGCCCGGTTCGCCGAACAAGGGACGCTCGTCGTCGGTGCCCAGGTCGGCATCTTCGACGGATACCGACAGCACGCCAGCTTCCAGCAGGGCATCCGAGAGGGCTTCGGCCTGCGCCTCCAGGCAATGGAGCACGAGTTCACGCATGATGATTCTTCCATCTGGTCAACGGGCCGCGGCTTGCGCCGCGGCCCGTTGACCGTAAAACAAAACAGGAGCGGCCCGGGAGCGGAAAGCCCCCGGATCGCGGTCAGGGACGCTGAGCCAACTTGTGTTCCAGGTAATGGATGCTGGTGCCGCCTTCGATGAAGCGGGCGTCCTGCAGCATTTCGCGATGCAGCGGGATGTTGGTGGAAATGCCTTCCACCACCATTTCCGACAGCGCGGTGCGCATGCGGGCCAGCGCCTGGTCGCGCGTGTCGCCGTAGGTGATGACCTTGGCGATCATCGAATCGTAGTTCGGCGGCACGAAATAACCGTTGAACGCATGCGAATCGATACGCACGCCCGGACCGCCCGGCGTATGCCAGTTGGTGATGCGGCCGGGGCTGGGCACGAAGCGGAACGGATCTTCCGCGTTGATGCGGCATTCGATCGCGTGGCCCTTGAAGGTGATGTCGCGCTGGCGCAGCGTGAACTTTTCGCCGGCGGCGATCAGGATCTGCTGCTGGACCAGGTCCACGCCGGTGATCAGCTCGGTAACCGGGTGTTCGACCTGGATGCGGGTGTTCATTTCAATGAAATAGAACTCGCCGTTTTCATACAGGAACTCGAACGTGCCCGCGCCGCGGTAGCCCATCTTGCGGCAGGCATCGGCGCAACGGTCGCCGATGCGCTCGATCAGGCGGCGCGCGATGCCGGGCGCCGGCGCTTCCTCGATGACCTTCTGGTGACGGCGCTGCATGGAGCAGTCGCGCTCGCCCAGCCAGACCGCGTTGCGGCCGCCGTCGGCAAGCACCTGGATTTCCACGTGGCGCGGATTCTCCAGGAACTTCTCCATATAGACTTCGGGGTTGTTGAACGCGGCGCCCGCTTCGGAACGCGTCATGGTGACGGCGTTCAGCAGCGCAGCCTCGGTGTACACCACGCGCATGCCGCGGCCACCGCCGCCGCCTGCCGCCTTGATGATGACCGGATACCCGACTTCGCGCGCAATGCGGACGATTTCCTGCGGATCGTCGGGCAAAGCGCCTTCCGAACCCGGCACCACCGGCACGCCGGCTTCGATCATGGCGCGCTTGGCGCTGACCTTGTCGCCCATCAGGCGGATGGTGTCGGGACGCGGACCGATGAAGACGAAGCCACTCTTTTCGACGCGATCGGCGAAGTCGGCATTTTCGGACAAGAACCCGTAACCCGGGTGGATTGCCTCGGAATCCGTGACTTCGGCCGCCGAAATGATGGCCGGCATGTTCAGGTAGCTTTCACGCGACGGCGCGGGCCCGATGCACACCGATTCATCGGCCAGGCGCACGTACTTGGCTTCGCGGTCGGCTTCGGAGTGCACCACCACGGTCTTGATGCCCAGCTCGCGGCAAGCGCGCTGAATGCGCAGGGCGATTTCGCCCCGATTGGCGATCAGGATTTTTTCGAACATTTTCAGCTATCAGCCAATGACGAACAGGGGTTGACCGTACTCGACGGGCTCGCCGTTTTCGACCAGGATTTCTTTGATGACGCCGGACTTGTCGGCTTCGATTTCATTGAGCAGCTTCATGGCTTCAATGATGCACAGCGGATCGCCTTCCTTGACGGTGGCGCCGACGTCGATGAACGGCGCGGCGCCCGGGTTCGGCGCGCGATAGAACGTGCCGACCATCGGAGCCTTCACGACATGGCCCTGGATCACCGGCGCAGCTTCGGCGGCGGCGGGCGCGGCCGGAGCGACGGCCTGGGCCACCGGCGCCGCCGGCACGCCGGCTTCGGGGTGGTGGTAGGCGACCGGTTGCAAGGTCTGCGAGAACTTGACGATCCTCACCTTGCCTTCGCCTTCGGTGATTTCCAGCTCGGCGATGCCCGATTCAGCCACCAGGTCGATCAGGGTTTTGAGTTTTCGGAGGTCCATAGAAGCTGCTTCCCGAGATAGTGTCGGCGACGTCCCAGCGTCGGGTCCGCGCCGTATAAGATGTAAATGCTGTGGTTTGGTGCGAGATCAGTGCCGCACTGCGTAACGCAGAGCCGCCTCGTAGCCATCCGCGCCCAGGCCGCTGATGAGGCCTACCGCCAAGTCGGACAGATAAGAGTGATGCCTGAAGGGCTCTCGCTTATACAGATTGGACAAATGTACTTCAATAAATGGGATCGCGACCCCAGCCAGCGCATCGCGAATTGCGACGCTGGTGTGCGTATATGCCGCCGCGTTGATGATGATGAAGTCGGTGCCGTCTTGCCGGGCCGCCTGGATGCGGTCAACCAGCGCGCCTTCGTGATTGCCTTGCCACGCTGTCAGCGTGGCGCCCAGTTCGCCTGCGAGCAGCTCAAGTCCCTCGTTGATCTGTTGCAGCGTAAGGCTGCCGTAGATGTGAGGTTCTCGGGTGCCGAGCAGGTTCAGGTTCGGGCCATGCAATACCAGTATGTTTTGCGCCATGCGCTTGCCAATGAGTGGTTTGCCAATTGTTGGCAAAACAGCCGATAAACCAGCTTTTTACGCCAATTCCTACTATTTGTCCAACAGACTTACGCCTTTAAACCAGATAGGGTGCGATCCAAGTCGTCGGGCTGGATTTCACCCAATATCTTCCGGTTAATTCCGCCATCTGCATTGAAAACAATAGTAAAAGGCAGGCCGCCGCTGGGATTTCCCAGCTTACGCAATGTATCGATGGCGCCGGCCCCTATCACCCACAAGGGGTAGGAAACCTGTACTTTCTCGACAAATTTTTGCATATTCGCAGCCGAATCGACACCAATGCCGACAAATCGTACATGCGGGTACTTTTTCTGCAAAACGTCGAGTTCGGGCATTTCTCGGACGCACGGCGCGCACCAGGTTGCCCAGAAATTGACCACGATGGGCTGGCCTTTCCAGCCCGCCAGCGTATGGGACGCCCCGTTCAGGTCGGGCAGCGGCATCTGCATCAGGGCGGCGACGGGATCGCCGGCATCGGCTGCGGCCGAGGGCGTCGAGGTCTTGCGGCCCATCAGGGTGTAGCCGCCCGCAACCGTGGCGGCTATGGCCACGCCGGCGGAAAGAAGTAGGCGTCGATTCATGGCGCGATCATAACCGCTGCCGCAGGTTTGCGCCGCGCGGGCCGCGGCTGGCCGCCACTCTATATATATACAATGCAGGACAGGAGAGTTTTCAATGCACCTGCATATTCTTGGCATCTGCGGTACGTTCATGGGCGGTCTGGCGCTGATCGCGCGCGCCGCCGGCCACAAGGTCACTGGTTGCGATGCGGGCGTGTACCCGCCCATGAGCACGCAACTGTCCGAACAAGGCATCGAGTTGATCGAAGGCTTCGGCGCCGAACAGCTGGCGCTCAAGCCCGATCTCTTCGTGATCGGCAACGTGGTCAGCCGCGGCAATCCTTTGATGGAGGCCATCCTGGATTCGGGCGCGCGCTACGTGTCCGGCCCGCAATGGTTGGGCGACAACATCCTGCCCGGCCAGCACGTGCTGGCTGTGGCGGGCACCCACGGCAAGACCACCACCAGCTCGATGCTGGCCTGGGTGCTGGAAGCTGCGGGGCTCGCGCCCAATTTCCTGATCGGCGGCGTAGCACAGGACCTGCACGTGTCCGCGCGCTTCGATCCGTCGCGCCGCCCCTTCGTGATCGAGGCGGACGAGTACGACACCGCCTTCTTCGACAAGCGCTCGAAGTTCGTGCACTACCGTCCGCGCACGGCCATCCTGAACAATCTTGAATACGATCACGCCGACATCTTCCCCGATCTGGCAGCGATCGAGACCCAGTTCCATCATCTGGTGCGCACCATCCCTGGATCGGGCCGCATCGTGCGCCCGGCCCACTGCGCGGCGCTGGACCGCGTGATTGCGCGCGGATGCTGGTCCGAAACCGTCACGTTCGGCGCCGATGGCGCCTGGCAGGCGACGGCTCCGGATGCCGAGGGCGCATTCAGCGTGCTGCGCGGCGGCGTGACTGCCGGCACCGTGCGCTGGAACCTGACGGGCGAGCACAACCGCATGAACGCGCTGGCGGCTCTGGCCGCCGCCGAACACGTGGGCGTGCCGGCAGCCCAGGGCATCGAGGCCCTGAGTCGCTTCGCGGGGGTGAAGCGCCGCATGGAACTGCGCGGCACGGTCAACGGCATCAAGGTCTACGACGATTTCGCGCATCATCCCACCGCCATCGCCGCCACCCTGGAAGGCCTGCGCCGCCAGGTCGGGCCGGCCCGTATCCTGGCCGTGCTGGAACCGCGCTCCAACACCATGAAACTGGGCACCATGGCCGCCCGCCTGCCCGAGGCCCTGACCGACGCCGATCTGGTGTTCTGCTTCGGCGCCCATTCCGGCAAGCACGCCCTGGGCTGGAATCCGGCCGAAGTGCTGGCGCCCCTGGGCGACCGCGCTTCCAGCTACGATGACATCGGCGCGCTGGTCGCCGCCGTGGCGGGCGCGGCGCGTCCGGGCGACCAGGTGCTGGTCATGAGCAACGGCGGCTTCGGCGGCGTGCACGGCAAGCTGCTGGACGCCTTGCAGGCGCGCGGCTGATTCCGGCAAAGACACCGCAAAGGCGAGCCATGATTCTTTATCTGCACGGTTTCCGTTCCTCGCCGACCTCCTTCAAGGCCCGGATGATGGCCGACGCCATGGCCGAACGCGGCCTGTCGGCGGCCTGGGCCTGCCCGCAACTGCCCGCCAGCCCGCGCGAAGCCGTCGCGCAGGCGTTGGACATCGCCCGGCGCCAGCTGGCAGGCGCGGACTCGCCCCGTGCGCTGACCATCATCGGCTCGTCGCTGGGCGGCTTCTATGCCACCTGGCTGGCCGAACAGCTGGGCTGCAAGGCGGTGCTGCTGAATCCGGCGGTCGAGGCCGCCCGCGACCTCGCCACCCAGATCGGCGAGCACCGCATGTATCATTCCGACGCGCCGTTCGTCTTCCTGCCCGAATACGTGGACGAACTGGCCGCCATCCATGTCCCCCGCATCTCCCAGCCCGACCGCTACCTCCTGGTAGCGGCCACCGGCGACGAGGTGCTGGATTGGCGCGAGATGCGCGACCGCTACGCGGGCTGCCGCCAGCGCATCGTGCAAGGCAGCGACCACGGTTTGTCCGATTTTGCGGACTGGATGCCCGAAGTGCTTGAATTCGCCCTTGGCGACAAGCAGGTTCGCCCCCAATAATCAGTATCAGACTTCTACACTCTATAAGCAGCGCAAGGCGGCGCGTGCGCGCCGCCCAGGACGATCCCCACCATGTATGTGTTTTACGAAGACGACGGCAGCTTCAAGGCCGGCAATATCCTGTCCGAGACCGACGCCAGCCTGCAGGTGGAATCGGAATCCGGCAAGCGCAGCAAGATCAAGCGCGCCAACACCTTGTTCAACTTCGCCGCGCCCGAACCGGCCGCGCTGATGAGCCAGGCGGCCGCGACCGCCGAAACGCTGGACCTGCAATTCCTGTGGGAATGCGCGCCGCAGGATGAATTCGACTCCCCCGCGCTGGCCGCCGACTACTTCGGCCACGCGCCCACGCCGGTGGAACAGGCCGCGCTGCTGATGCGCCTGCACGGCGCGCCGGCGTACTTCCACCGTCGCGGCAAGGGCCGCTACCGCCCCGCCCCGCCGGACATTCTGGCCGCCGCCCTGGCCGCGCTGGAGAAAAAGCAGCGCCAGGCCGAGCAGCAGCAGGAATGGGTGGATGAAATGGCTGCCGGACGCCTGCCCGAGCCCATCGCCCAGGCCGCGGAGTCGCTGCTGATCCGCCCGGACAAGAATTCGCAGCAATGGAAGGCGCTGGACGCCGCCTGCGCCAAGCTGGGCAAGAGCCCCGACCGCCTGCTGCTGGAACTGGGCGCCTGGCCGCATGCGCTGGCGCTGCACAAGCGCCGCTTCCTGGCGGTGAATTTCCCGCGCGGACTGGCGTTCCCGGACCTGGAACTGCCTGCCATCGACCGCGAGCTGCCGTTGTCCGACGCCGAAATCTATTCGGTGGACGACGTCACGACCACGGAAATCGACGATGCGCTGTCCGTCTCCACCTTGCCCGACGGCCGCCTGCGCGTCGGCGTGCACGTGGCGGCCCCGGGCATTACCGTGACCCGCGACAGCGATTTCGACAAGCTGGCGCGCGCGCGCCTGTCCACCGTCTACATGCCGGGCGACAAGATCCCCATGCAGCCGGACAGCATCATCCAGGCGTTCTCGCTGGACGCCGGCCGCGAAGTGCCGGCGCTGTCCCTGTACGTGGTGGCCGATCCGGAAACCGGCGAAATCATCGAATCGGAAACCCGCCTGGAACGTATCGTGGTGCGCGAGAATCTGCGCCACAACATGCTGGACGCCCAGGTCACGGAAGCCAGCCTGTCCGATCCGTCGGCCGACCTGCCCTACGGCCATTGGCTGCGCCCGCTGTGGAAGCTGGCCCAGGCCCTGTCGGCGCAGCGCGAGAACGTGCGCGGCAAGCCTGAGAACAATTCGCGGGTGGAGTACAGCTTCTACCTGGACGGCAACCCCGACGATCCCGACACGCCGGTACGCCTGGTGCCGCGCCAGCGCAACGCGCCGCTGGACCGCATGGTGGCGGAATACATGATCCTGGCGAACAACCTCTGGGGCGGCCTGCTGCACCAGCATGGCGTGCCGGGCATCTACCGCTCGCAACAGGCGGGCCGCGTGCGCATGAGCACCCAGGCCCTGCCGCACGAGGCCATTGGCGTGCCGCAGTACGCCTGGAGCACTTCACCGCTGCGCCGCTATGTGGACTTGGTGAACCAGTGGCAGTTGATCGCTGCGGTCGAGCACGGCGTGTCCGCCCGCCTGGTCGCCCCTTTCAAGCCGCGCGACGCGGACCTGTTCGCCATCATCGGCGCCTTCGATGCGCAATACGCGGCCTGGGCGGAGTTCCAGAGCGCGATGGAACGCTACTGGTGCCTGCGCTGGCTGAAGCAGCACAACGTGACCCGCACGGTGGCGCACGTGCTGCGCGAGGATCTGGTGCGGTTCGCGAATGCGCCGCTGGTGACTCGGGTGGGGGGAATGCCGGAGCTGGAGCGGGGGACTGCGGTGGAGATTGATATTCTGGGGATGGATGAGTTGTCTCTGGAGCTGGATTGCCGGTATATCGGGGAGATCAGTCCTGCTGTGGGTGGGCAGGAGTAGGTTTCTTTTGCTCCGGCGTCTTTGGGCGATGCGCTGCGATTTCTTCGTAGGCCGCCCGTCGGCGCGGGCGCCTGAGTGGCGGGCGCCCACGATTGCGGTCCGGAGCCTTCGCTCCGGACTGCCCCTTCGTCATCTTCGTCCAGGCCTTCGGCCTTCCCTTCAGATTCCCTCGGGCGCATCGAGGTTGCCCACCCCTCAGGCGCCCGCGCCGACGGGCTACGTGCGTCTTGGACTCATGCGCTGCTAGAGCCGTGGTCAGGGGCGATTCTTGTGCTGCCCGTCATTCTCGGCCGCGCGGGCGGCCGTGAATGACATACGTGATTTTCTGAATTTCGATTGTGTTCGCTTGCGCGAATGCGACGAATCGTTTGCTATTGGTTCCCCAGCTCTGGGGGGATGGGCGGTGATGGGTGGCGCGCGACGGACAGCCGCTTGCGCATGCAGATCCGGACGCGCGCCACCCATCCGGCATCCGCGTTGAAGTGACGATTACGGGCCGACCCGAGCGCGTGGCCATCGTCCCGACACAGCCCCCTACCAAACCCGGACCCGGTTCTCACTTGCCATGCGTGTCACCACGCGAACGCCCCCCTCCACCAGCGCGCAGCGCCATCGCGCGACGCAAGACGCCGCGTAAGCCCCAAAAGGCCGCCCGCGCGGCCGGCCTGGGGCGGGCCCCGCAAGACACGCCCCCACCCACTATCCGTGGCAAGGATGCCAAGCACACCGACCGCCCCAAGCGCCCGTGAAGATTCAACTGACAGAGCCTGTCGCGTCGGCGGCCTGCGGGGCGCGGGGCGTCGATAAGCCCGAGGGAATCTGAAGGGAAGGCCGAAGGCCTGGACGAAGATGACGACGGGGGGGCCGCCGAGGCAAGTCCGGAGCGAACGCTCCGGACCGCAATCGTTGCCCCGCGCCCCGCAGGCCGCCGACGCGACAGGCGTCTTAAGAACCAAGCCCGCGCCCGCATCAAGACCCACAGAACCCTCACACCCCTATAAACTCCCCCGAAAGCCACAAAAGACACGGAGACAACACATGCGCATTTTGCTGGTCGAGGACAATCTCGATCTCGGCGATGCCGTGGAAAGCAAGCTGCGTTTCGCCGGCCATAGCGTGCAATGGGTACGCGACGGCGTGGCGGCGTTGCGCTGGGGCCTGGACGAGACCTGGGATGCCCTGGTGCTGGACATCAACCTGCCCGGCAAAGATGGTTTCACCGTCATCCGGGAACTGCGCGCCGCCGGTCTGGAAGCCCCCGTGCTGGTCATGACCGCGCGTTCCGAAATCGAAGACAAGATCGACATGCTGGACCTGGGCGCCGACGACTATCTGGTCAAGCCCTTCGACCTGCGCGAACTCGAAGCCCGGCTGCGCGCGCTGATGCGCCGCCCCGCCGGCCAGACCAGCAGCGTCACCGTCTATGGCAATCTCAGCCTGGACCTTGCCAACCGCGATGTCAGCGTGGCCGGCGCGCCGCTGGAGCTGGGCCGGCGCGAATTTCGTCTGCTGGAGATACTGCTCGGCAAGCTGGGCCAGACCGTCGCCAAGGAACGGCTGATGAACCAGCTCTTCGACCTGGACGACGGCACGCTCAATGCGCTGGAGCTGCTGATATCGCGGCTGCGCAAGAAGCTGACGGGCGCCTCGATCGATATCGTCACCGTGCGCGGCGTCGGCTATCAGGCCCGCAGCCATGAAGAACCCTGAAAACTTTTCCATCCGCCGCCGTGTCTTCGCGCTGGGCGTGCTGCTGCTGGCCTGCGCGCTGATCGGGCTGGTGTTCTTCCTGCGCGGCTACGCGCAGCGCGCGGCGGAACAGGCGTTTGACCGGCTGCTGGCGGCGTCGGCGCTGACCATCGCCGGCTCGGTGCAGATCGAAGACAACAACGTCACCGTCGAACCGCCGGTGTCCTCATTGGCCATGCTGTCCGGCGGCGAGCGCGTGTTCTACGAGGCCCGCACCTCGAACGGCCGCCTCATCACGGGCTACGACGACCTGGCGCCCGGCATGCCGCTGGCGCAGTCGGCCACGCCGGTGTTCGCCTATCTGCGCTATCACGACGAACCCGTGCGCGTCGCCACCGTAGGCCGGCTGGTGTCCGCCAGCCAGCATGCTGGTTGGGTGACGGTGCGAGTGGCCGAGACGCTGGGCTCGCGCGAGGCCTTGGCCGACGAGATCCTGGGGCGCACCGCACTGCCGCTGGTAGTGGTGTCCCTGGTGGCGCTGGGCCTGCTGTGGTTCGGCGTGCAGCGGGCCTTCGCGCCGCTGGCCGTGGTGGAGCGCGAATTGCGCAGCCGCGCGCCCGACGACCTGGCGCCGCTGGTGACGCCTGTGCCGCAAGAAGTGCGACGGCTGGTCGAAGCGCTGAACGCCTTCATGCAGCGCCTGTCCGGCGTCATGGGCACGCTCAACACCCTGGTGGCGGATGCCGCCCACCAGGTCCGTACGCCGCTGGCCTCGCTGCGCGCCCAAGCCGAAGTCGCCCTGGAAGAAACCGATCAGCAAAGGCTGCACGCGCGCCTCGAACGCATCCATCTGAACGCCACCCATGCCAGCCAGTTGATCAATCAGCTGCTGATGGATGCCACCATCACGCACCGCCTGGGCAAGGGATCGCGCACGCTGGTGGGCGTAGCCGAGACCGTCAACGAAACGCGCCGCCGCATCGGCCCGCTGGAAGCGCAGCGCCTGCGCATCGAGATCGCGCCCGAGGTCCGCCGCGCCCGCATCGCCGGCGACCGGGTCGCCTTGCGCGAAATGCTGCGCAACCTGGTGGACAACGCCTTGCGCTATGCGCCCGACGGCCCCGTGGACATCCAGGCCACGCCCGTGGCGGGTTTTCGCGTGGCGCTCACCGTGTCGGACCGCGGGCCGGGCGTGGCCGACGACGAAAAGGACGCCGTGCAGCAGCGCTTCACCCGCGGCCGCGCCGGCGAAACGCAGCCCGGGTCGGGACTGGGGCTTTCCATCGTGCGCTCGGTGGCGGCCGCCCACGGCGGTTCGCTCTGGCTGCAGGACCGTCCGGGCGGCGGCCTGACGGCGCGCGTGATCCTGCCGCTGGCGCGTTCCGCGCCGGGGCGCGCAGCAGCCGCCTGCCTGGGCGCGCTGTGCATGGCGGGCCTGCTGCTGGGCTCGGCCCCCGCCGAGGTACGTGCCGCCGACATCGCGGAAGTCGTCACCCGCTACCCCGCGCCGCAGCCCACGTCCCGGGTCCTGACCATCGCCGGACCCACGGACACGCCGGTGGTCGCGCCGCTGATCCAGGGCTTCCAGTCGCAACGGCCGGACGTCACCGTGGTGTACCGCGAGATGGGCAGCCGCGAGCTCTACGAAGCGGCCGTCGCCGGGCAGTTGAAGGACGTGGACGTGCTGATGAGTTCGGCCTCCGACCTGCAGATCCGGCTGGCCAACGACGGCTATGCGCTGAGCTATTCCTCGCCCTACGCCGCCAAGCTGCCCTCCTGGGCCATCTGGCGCCACGAGGTCTATGGCTTCACCTTCGAGCCGGCCGTCATCGTCTACAACCCCAAGCGCTATACCGAAGCCACCGTGCCGCGCTCGCGCCAGGACTTGTTGCGCCTGCTGGAACGCGACGCCGCGAAGCTGCGCGGCCGCATCGGCACCTATGACATCGCAGCCAGCAGCGTGGGCTATCTGCTGGCCGAGCAGGACGAGCTGGTGTCGTCGAACTTCTGGGGACTGGCCAACGCCATGGGCCAGGCCGGCGTGCGCCTGTCGGCCACCAGCGCCGAGATCCTGGACGCCATCGAGAACGACCAGATCGACATCGGCTACAACATCCTCGGCTCCTACGCGCTGTCGCGGCAGGCCGCGGGCGCGCCCATCGGCGTGGTCTTTCCGCAGGATTACGTGCTGGTGCTGGCGCGCTCGGTGCTGATCGCGCGCACCGCGCCCAGCCCGGAGCTGGGCCGGGCGCTGGTGGATTGGCTGCTGTCGCCGGCCGGACAACAGGTGGCGTCCAGCCATGCGGCGCTCGGCTCCATCATGGAAGACACGCCAGGCCGCTGGACCTCCGAAGCGGTGCTGGCGCGTTCCCAGGGCATCGTGCAGCCGGTGGTGCTGAGCCCGGCCCTGCTGGTCGGCCTGGACCAGCGCCGCCATTCGCGCTTCGTGCAGAACTGGATCCGGCTGGTGACGGACACGCCCGCGCGGCCGTAAGGATCGAACGCGCTCGCGCCCACGCCGCCCAGGGATTTCCCCTAGACGCATCCTGCCGCCATGACAGGACGACGACAGACGCCGGCTCCTAAGATGCCCGCAAGCTGGACACGGATCCCGCTCCAACCACAAGACTCATCGGAGACACACCCATGCTTGCCAAGTCCCAACTGGCGGCCGCCTGCGCCGCTGCATTCGCCCTTGCCGCCGGCAGCGCCTTTGCGCAGCAAGTGCCGGCCGGCTACCCGGCCGACTACCAGAAGATCCTGGACGGCGCCAAGAAGGAAGGCAAGGTCGTCATCTATTCGACCACCGATACCAAGGCCGCTGGCCCCGTCATCAAGGGCTTCGAAGCGCTGTATCCGGGCATCAAGGTCGAATACAACGACATGAACAGCACCGAGCTCTACAACCGCTACATCAGCGAGCAGGCGGCGGGCGGCACCAGCGGCGACGTCGTCTGGAGCTCGTCGATGGACTCGGCCCTGAAACTGGCCAGCGACTACGCGCTGCAGTACAAGTCACCGGAAGTCGGCAAGCTGCCGGCCTGGGCGGTGTGGAAGGATTCGGCCTACGGCACGACCTACGAACCGGCCGTGTTCATCTACAACAAGCGCCTGATCCCCGCCGCCGAAGTGCCCACCACGCACGGCGCCCTGGCCAAGCTGATCGCCAGCCAGCCGGACAAGTTCAAGAACAAGGTCACCACCTACGACATCGAGAAGTCGGCCGTGGGCTTCATGCTGGCGGTGCAGGACAAGGTCAACGACCCCAAGTACTTTGAAACGCTCAAGGGCATCGCCGCGGGCGGCCTGATCGTGCAGTCGTCCACCGGCACCATGATGGAACGCGTGTCCTCCGGCGAAAACCTGATCGGCTACAACATCCTGGGCTCCTACGCCGAAACGCGCGCCAAGAGCGACCCGTCGCTGGGCGTGGCCTACCCGACCGACTACGCGCTGGTCCTGTCGCGCGTGGCCTTCATCAGCAAGAAGGCCAAGAACCGCAACGCCGCCAAGCTGTGGATGGACTACATGCTGTCGCAGAAAGGCCAGACCATCCTGGCGAACCAGGCCGACCTGGCCTCCGTGCGCGACGACATCGAAGGCGACAACGATGTGGACGGCATGACCAAGAAGCTGGGCGCCTCGCTCAAGCCGATTCCGGTCAACGAAACGCTGCTGGACTACCTGGAACAGAACAAGCGCCTGCAGTTCATCAAGGACTGGCGCGCCGCGGCTGGCAAGTAATGCCGCGCAGCCCGGAGCCACGGTTCCGGGCCGCCTCGCGCGTAGGGGACGGCGGCGCGCCGCCGTCCGCCTGACCGCCGCCGGGGCGGTCGCCCCCGACCCGGCCGCGCGACCTTCGCGCCATTCAAGAACACAGGATTCCCCATGCAGTCATTGCGCTCGAAATGGCAGTCCCTGCCCCGCGGCGTGGTGGTGCTGATCACGGCGTTGGCCATCTACGTGCCACTGTCGTTCATCATCATCCAGAGCTTTCTGTCCGCGCCCTTTTTCACGCCGTCCAAGACCTTCAGCCTGGACGCGTTCCGCTTCATCTTCGCGGACCCCGATTTCTACAAGGCCCTGAAAAGCGGCTTCATCCTGGCCTTCGGCCTGGCCGTCATCGCCATCCCGCTGGGCGGCATGCTGGCCTTCCTGATGATACGCACGGACCTGCCCGGCCGCCGCTGGATCGAGCCGCTGATCCTGGTGCCGGTGTTCGTGTCTCCCATGGTGCTGGGCTTCGGCTATGTGGTGGCCGCGGGCCCGGTGGGCTTTTTCTCGACCTGGGCGCAAAACATCCTGGGCTTCGTGCCCTGGAACGTCTATTCGCTGACCAGCATCGTCATCATCGCCGGCCTGACTCACGTGCCGCACGCCTACCTGTATATCTCGTCGGCGCTGCGCAGCATGGGTTCCGATGTCGAGGAAGCCGCGCGCGTGTCCGGCGCCTCGCCGCTGCGCGTGATGGTGTCGGTCAGCCTGCCCATGGTGCGTCCGGCCATGCTGTACGCCACCGTGCTGCTGTTCTTCCTGGGGCTGGAGGTGTTCGGCCTGGTGCTGGTGCTGGGCGATCCCGAAGGCAACCTGGTGCTGGCGACCTATCTGTACAAGCTCACCAACAAGCTGGGCATCCCGTCCTATCACCTGATGGCCGCCGTGGCCGTGGTGCTGATCTGCATGACGATCCCCCTGGTGATGCTGCAGCGCCGCCTGATGCGCACCGCCAACCGCTTCGTCACGGTCAAGGGCAAGGCCTCGCGCGCCCGCGCGCTGCCGCTGGGCAAGTGGCGCTGGGTGGCCGGCGGCGTGGTGGCGTTCTGGCTGCTGGTGACCATCGTGGTGCCGCTGCTGGGCGTGCTGCTGCGCGCCTTCGTGTCCAACTGGGGCATGGGCGTGTCGTTGTTCGACGTGCTGTCGCTGGACGCGTTCCGCACCGTGTTCTCGCAGCCCAACCTGATGCGCGCCATCGTCAACTCGGTGGCCATCGGCGTGTTCGGCGGCGCCCTGGCCGTGTTCTGCTACATGTTCGTGGGCCTGGCCATGCACCGCAAGCCGGACAACGTCACGCGCTTCATGGACTACAGCGTGCTGGTGCCGCGCGCGGTGCCGGGCCTCTTGGCCGGCCTGGCGTTCCTGTGGGTGTTCCTGTTCGTGCCGATGTGGCTGGACAACGCCCTGGACGAAGGCGGCTGGCTGTCGGCCCTGCCCTTCGCGGAATGGCTGCGCGAGAACTTCATCGAATGGCTGCGCGCCATGCGCAGCACCATCTTCAGCGTGTGGCTGGCCTACACGGTGGTGTGGATGGCCTATGGCCTGCGGCTGATCTCCTCGACCCTGCTGCAAGTGGGCCCCGAGCTGGAAGAAGCCGCCCGCAGCGCCGGCGCGCGCCGCGGCCAGGTCACCCGCCACGTCACGGTGCCGCTGGCCAAGTACGGCCTGATCGGTTCCTGGCTGCTGATGTTCCTGATCTTCGAGCGCGAATACTCCACCGGCGTCTACCTGCTGTCGCCCGGCACCGAAACCATCGGCTCCATGCTGGTGTCGTTGTGGGCCTCGGGCGCCATCGACATCGTGGCCGCGCTTTCCTTCATCAATATCGTTCTGGTCGTGATCGGCCTGGGCGTCGCCCTGCGATTCGGAGTCAAACTTCATGATTGAGCTTTCTGTAGAAGACCTGCACCTGGATTACGGCGACAACCCGGTGCTCAAGGGCGTGTCGATGCAGCTGCGCCAAGGCGAAGTGGTGTCGCTGCTGGGCCCTTCGGGCAGCGGCAAGACCACGCTGCTGCGCGCCGTGGCCGGCCTGGAAGGCCCCAAGCGCGGCCGCATCACCATCGGCGAACGCGTCGTCTATGACGGCGCGGCAAAGAAAGAGGTCCCGGCCGAGGAGCGCAACCTGGGCCTGGTGTTCCAGTCCTACGCGCTGTGGCCGCACAAGACCGTGTTCGAGAACGTGGCCTACCCGCTCAAGCTGCGCAAGGTGCCCGGCGCCGAGGTGCGCGAACGCGTGCAGGCCGTGCTGGACCAACTGGGCCTGGGCAAGCTGGGCCAGCGCCATCCGCACGCCCTGTCCGGCGGCCAGCAGCAGCGCGTGGCCATCGGCCGGGCGCTGGTGTACAGCCCGCCCGTCATCCTGCTGGACGAACCGCTGTCCAACCTGGACGCCAAGCTGCGCGAGGAGGCCCGCGCCTTCCTGCGCGAGCTGATCATCCGACTCGGCCTGTCGGCCTTGATGGTGACCCACGACCAGAGCGAAGCGATGGCGATTTCGGACCGCATCCTGCTGCTGAACAACGGCAAGATCGAACAGCAGGGTACGCCGCAGGAAATGTACGGCTCCCCGTCCACCCTGTTCACCGCCGAATTCATGGGCAGCAACAACCGGCTGGACGGCAAGGTCACCGAGGTGCGCGATGGCCAGGCCCGCATCGAAGGGCGCGGCTGGTCGCTGTGGGGCAAGGCCAGCCCGGGGGTGGCCCAAGGCCAGGACGGCACCGCCGTGATTCGGGTGGAGCAGGTACGGCTGGCGGACGACCCCGACGGCAACCACGTCGACATGCCGCTCCTGACCAGCATGTATCTGGGCGACCGCTGGGAGTACCTGTTCCGCACCCCCGACGCCGACCCGGCCCATACCCTGGCCCTGCGCGCCTACGGCCCCGAAGGGCGCGAGCCCGGCCCTTGCCGGCTGTCGCTGCCCGCCAGCAAAGTCTGGGTCTTCCCCCGCACGGTCGCCTGAGGCGCCTGCTGGCTTGCGCCCCGGTCTGTTACAGACCCGGGGCCCAGGGCTTACGCGCGCCAGGCCTAGGCTTTCCGTGTGAGCCGCTACTGGCGCCCGGCAGACCTGGACTCGCTCTACAATGCGCAGGTGCAACGCCTCGCTGATTCCCCCTCCTCGCTGAGCCGTTACCTGCGGTGGCTGGGCGCACCCGCCCAGCATTACCTGCGCATCGGCATCGCGATATCGCTGTTGGTGCACGCCGGCGCCCTGGCGTGGCGCTTCGGCGCGCCCGCGCTCTCGCGCCCGCCGGCCACCAGCCTGGAAGTCGTGCTGCTCAATGCCCGCAGCGAGACGCCCCCGGAAACCCCGCGCGCGCAAGCCCAGAACCAGATGACCGGCGGCGGCAACGCCGAACGCGGCATGTCCACCACCCCGCTGCCCCGCACCGGCGAATCGGCCGAAACCATCGTGCTGGAGGCCATGCGGCGCCGCCAAGTGCAGCTGGAAGCCGAACAGACCCGCCTGATGACCCAGCTGCGCGCCGCTGACAAGGCTGGCGCCGAGCGCCAGGCCGTCAACCCCTGGCCCGACGGCGCCGACCTCGGCCGCGACGCCGAGGACCAGGCCAGCATCATCCAGAGCGCCCAGGTGGCCGCCCTGGCGGCGCGGGTCCAGCAATACAGCGCCGAACCGCGCAAGCAATTCGTCGCGCCTTCCGCCGAGGCCTCGCGCTACGCCGCCTACCTCGACGCCTGGCGCACCCGCATCGAAACGGTCGGCACCCAGCATTACCCGGACGAGGCCCGCGGCCGCATCTACGGATCCCTGCGTATCACGGTGTCGGTGCGCGCCGACGGCAGCATCGCCAACGTCGAGATCGACCAGCCTTCGCCGCATGCCGTGCTGAACCAGGCGGCCCGCCGCATCGTCCAGCTGGCCGCCCCCTTCCCGCCGTTCCCGCCCGATATCGCGCGCGACACGGACGTGCTGGTCATCACCCGCACCTGGCATTTCGTCAACGACACCCTGGAAACACAAGCCCCATGACCGAGGCGCTCCCTCTCGCCAGATACGCCGTCATCGGCAACCCCATCGCGCACAGCCGCTCGCCCCAGATCCACGCCATGTTTGCCGAACAGACCGGCAAGCCACTGCGCTACGAGCGCCTGCTGGCTCCGGTGGACGGCTTCGCCCAGGCGGTCGCCGCCTTCGTCGCCGAAGGCGGGCTGGGCCTGAACGTAACCGTGCCCTTCAAGCTGGACGCCTATGCCCTGGCTGCCGGCCGCCTGTCCAGCCGCGCCCGCCTCGCCGGCGCGGTCAACACCCTGTCCTGGCGCGACGGCGCCTGGCATGGCTGCAATACCGATGGCGTGGGCCTGGTGTCCGACCTGCTGCGCCTGGGCGTGCGCCTGACCGGGGCGTCCGTGCTGCTGGTCGGCGCGGGCGGCGCCGCCCGCGGCGTGCTGCAGCCGCTGGCCGAAGCCGGCTGCGCCCGCATCCATATCGTCAACCGCACCGCATCCAAGGCGGAAGAACTGGCCGCTTCCTGGCGCGAGAGCGGCGTGTCGCCGCAGACGGCGGTCACGGGCGGCAGCCTGGCGGACGCCGCCCTTGCCGGCGGCTGGAACCTGGTCATCAACGCCACCGCCAGCGGCCTGCAGAACGCCGCCCCGGACCTGCCCCCGGGCCTCTATGCGCCCGGCGCGGCCGCCTACGACATGATGTACGGCGCCCAGCCCACCGCCTTCATGCAACAGGCCCAAGCCGACGGCGCCGCACTTGCGGCCGACGGCCTGGGCATGCTGGTGGGTCAGGCGGCCGAGAGCTTCTACATCTGGCATGGCGTGCGTCCTGACCCCGCCCCCGTGCTGGCCGCGCTGCGCGAGGCGCTCAAGGCCGGGCAATAGACGGCATGGCGACGCGCAAGGGCCGCTCCTGGTTCCGGATCATCAGCGGCGCGCTGATGGCGCTGGTGTGCCTGGTGCTGCTCTATCAGTTCTGGCTGTTCGCCCAGGTGGTCTGGTACAACTACCGCCCCCCGGGCAGCAGCGCCATCATGCGCGAGGAACGATCCCGCCTGAGCGACGGCAACCCCGATTTCGAGCTGAAGTACGAATGGGTGCCCTACGACAAGATCAACCGCAACCTCAAGCGCGCGGTCGTGGCGTCCGAGGACTCCAACTTCACTGAACATGACGGCGTCGAATGGGACGCCATCCGCAAGGCCTGGGAATACAACCAGAAGCAACAGGAAGCCGGTCGCAGCAAGATGCGCGGCGGCTCCACCATCACACAGCAGCTGGCCAAGAACCTGTTCCTGTCCAGCTCCCGCAGCTACATCCGCAAGGGCCAGGAACTCGTACTCACCTACATGATCGAACACGTCATGAGCAAGGAACGGATCCTGGAGCTGTATCTGAACGTGGCGGAATGGGGCGAAGGCGTGTTCGGCGCCCAGGCCGCCGCCAAGCACTATTTCAATACCTCCGCCGCCAACCTCGGGGCCAGCCAGTCGGCCCGGCTGGCGGCCATGCTGCCCAACCCGCGCTTCTATGACGCCCACCGCAATACCCGGTACCTGAACTCCCGGGTCGGCGTCCTGACGCGGCGGATGCAGATGGTCGACATCCCCTGACACGGATCCGGCCCTCCGGCCCCACCCTGAGCGGCGGGATTTGTTAAGCTTTCGGGTTTAGGCGTTCCTCCTTTTCTTCATGCGTACCGCACGTCGCTACCTGGCCCGCGAGATCTATCGCTCTTGCGCAGTGGTCCTCATGGCCCTGCTGGGCCTTTTCACGTTCTTCGCGCTGGTGGACGATCTGGACAACGTCGGCGACAAGTTCTCCATGATGGCCCTGCTGTACATGCAGGCCCTGGCGATCCCGACCCGTCTCTACGACCTGTTGCCCATCGGCCTGCTGATCGGCGCCATCCTGGCGCTGGCGGGGCTGGCCCAGCGCAACGAACTGGTCATCCTGCGGGTATCCGGCGTCAGCGGCATGAAGCTGCTGCGCATGCTCTGGATCGTCACGATCCCGCTGATGATAGGAGCGGGCCTGCTGTCCGAGTACGTCACGCCCTGGGCCGAAATCAAATCCGGCGAGGCCAACCTGCTGTTCCGCGGCAAGGCCGGCGGCGACCGCCTCAAGAGCGGTTACTGGTTCAAGGAACCCACCGCCAACGGCGGCACCCGCATCATCAACATCGGCGAACTCAAGGGCGACGGGCAGGTCAACTCCGTGATCCTCTACGAATTCAAGAAAGACCAGACGCTGTCCGCCCTGTCAACCGCGCCGACCGGCCTGTTCACGCAGGGCGACCTGCTGCTCAAGGACGTCACCGAAACCCGGCTGGACGACGACGCCGCCGAGGCGCTGGCCAACGCGCGTCCGCCCAAGAACCCGCCCGCCACCGTGGTCAAGGTGCCCGAGCGCAATATCGACACCACGCTCAGCGCCGAGCGCCTGCTGGCCCGCGTGCTGACCCCTGAACGCATGTCCATCGCCACGCTGCTGGACTATGTGGACTATTTGCGCAACAACCAGCTGCAATATGGTCGACAGGTCGTCGCCTTGTGGCGCAAACTGGCGTATCCGTTCACCCTGCTGGTCATGATCACCATTGCCGCTCCCATCGGCTTGATGCAGACACGCCGCGGCGGCGTAGGCGCCAAGGTTTTCATCGGCATCCTGTTGGGCGTAGGCTTCTTCATGCTGAACCAGTTGGCCCTGAACGTGGGCATGCTGGGCAAATGGCCGGCCTGGCTGACCGCCCTGGGTCCGAACATCGGCGCCATGATCGTGGCGTTGGGCGCCATGGGCTACATGGAGTACCGCCACACCATCACGCGGATCGCGCAACAACGTTGGCCTTGGAGCAAAAGTCCCGCATGAACGGCAGTATCTGGATGATCGGCGACGTGCAGGGCTGCTGCTCGCCGCTGGATCGCTTGCTGTCCCACCCCGAACTGGTCGGCGACCCCCAGTCGCGCTTCTGGTTCGCCGGAGACCTGGTCAACCGCGGTCCCGAATCGCTGGAAACCCTGCGCCGCATCATCGACCTGGGCGACCGCGCGACCTCGGTGCTGGGCAACCATGACCTGCACCTGCTGGCCACCGCCGCGGGGGTACGCAAGCCGTCCAAATCGGACACGCTCGAGGACGTCCTGCGCGCGCCGGACGCGGCCGACCTGATCAACTGGCTGCGCTTTCGCCCGCTGGCCCACTTCGAACAGAACCACCTGCTGGTCCATGCCGGCACGCTGGCCAAATGGGACGTGGCCAAGACGCTGGCGCTGGCCGGCGAAGTCCAGGACGCCCTGCGCGGGCCGAACTGGCAGAAGGCGCTGCAAAAGATGTACGGCAACGAGCCGGCCACGTGGAAGGAAGACCACAAGGGCGGCAAGCGCATGCGGGTCATCATCAACGCGCTGACACGTATCCGCCTGTGCACGCCCAATGGCCACATGGAATTCGCCACCAAGGTGACGCCGGGCGCCTGGCCGACCGGCCTGGTACCTTGGTTCGACGTACCCAACCGCGCCACGCGGAACGTCACGACGGTGTTCGGGCATTGGTCTACGCTGGGGTTGCTGCAGCGGCCGGACGTGATCTGCCTGGATACGGGGTGCGTTTGGGGCGGGTCGCTGACGGCTTTGCGATTGCAGGATCGGAGGCTGGTGCAGGTGAAGTGTTCGCAGTTTCAGGATCCGTTGTCGGAGTAGGGTTGAGGCTTGCTCCGTCGCACCGGGTGCTTCGTAGGCCGCCCGTCCGGCACTGACGTTGAAATGAAGATTGTTGGCCAACCGACGCGCGTCAACGCCCCACATACCCGAATTCACCAACCAGCAGCTGCACTCACCACCAGCGCGCAGCGCCAACACGCGACGCAAAACGCCGCGTAAGCCCCAAAAGGCCGCCCGCGCGGCCGGCCTGGGGCGGGCCCCGCAAGACACGCCCCAACCCACTAGCCGTGGCGAGAATGCCAAACACACCGACCGCCCCAGCGCCCGTGAAGATTCATACATCGGAGCCTGTCGCGTCGGCGGCCTGCGGGGCGCGGGGCGTCGATAAGCCCGAGGGAATCTGAAGGGAAGGCCGAAGGCCTGGACGAAGATGACGAAGGGGTAGTCCGGAGCGAATGCTCCGGACCGCAATCGTTGCCCCGCGCCCCGCAGGCCGCCGACGCGACGGGCGCCTTAAGAACCCACAGCCTCCTCAAGAACCCACAGCCTCAAAAACCAAACCATCACCCCCGCCGCTCCATATACCTCCGCGCCATCTGATACCCCGCAAACACATAAAACCCATTGCTATTGAGCACCAGCCAAGCCCCCAACCCGCCAAGCAAAGCCACCACCGGCCCCACCGCCCGAACATCTCCCTGCGTCCACGCGATCACGCCCAGGAAGCCGACAGCAATCAAGCCCAAGGCCAGCCGCTTCAGCACCACCAGGCCGAATGCATGCCCGCCCATGAAGGCCACCACGCCAATGGCCAACGCCAGGGCCGTCGCCGCACAGACCAGCACCAGCGCGAACGCCGCCAACGCCGGCCCCGCGCCGCGCAGCAGCAGGCTCAGCAAACCTATCCCCACGCCCAGCCCGCCTGTCATCACCAACACCGCCAACACCAGCGGCGACCACATCCCCGGCGGCGCGCGACGCGCATCCATCTCCGCCACGAAGCGATGCATCGCCGCCGACGCAGCCGGTTGGTCCTGATCCGGCAGCGCCGCCTCCAGCTTGCGGCACTGCGCGATCAACGCGTTCAGGCCCGCCCGCGGCGCATCCATCATGCCCTCGCCGCGCCCGGCGCATGTTCCGCCACCGTGCTGCGCAAGGCCGCCATTGCCTCCTGCACCGCGATCGGACGGAACGCATCCTCGCGCCAGTACATCGCCACCGACCCGAAGCCCGACAGACGCACCGGAATGATCCGCATCGCCCGCATCTGCGAAAACCGCAGCGCCGCCCGGTGCGAAGCCACCCCGATCATGTCGCTGTTATTGATCAACGTGAGATTGATGGTCACCGAATTCGATTCGACGTGGTCCGGCGGCGGCGCCTGGCCCGCCGCCGCCAGCGCCGCGTCCACCGCATTGCGGATAGGCGTGCCTTTTGGCCACAGGATCCAGCGGTAAGACAGCAGGTCTGGCCAAGAGGGCTGCTCGATCGCGAACAGCGGATGGCGCGGCCGCGCAACCAGGTGGATGGGTTCCAGGTACAGGGCCTCGAAGCGGATCGCCGGGTCGTGATGCTCCGGCGCCGAACGCCCCACCACGATGTCCAGGTCGCCCTGCGCCAACTGCGCCAGCAACTGGTCGGTCGTACCCTCCACCAGCTTCACGCGGGCCTGCGGCATGCGCTCGAGCAGCTTCATCACCGCCAGCGGCACGGTGTCCGACGCCGACGCGCCCGACGCGCCTATCACCACCCGGCCGCCGCCGCCCTCGCGCAAGGCCGCCATGTCCGCGCTGGCGCGATCCAGTTGCGCCTCCACCCGCTGGGCATGCGCGATCAGCACGTCGCCGTGCGGCGTGGGCCGCAGGCCGCGCGCGTGCCGTTCGAACAGCGGCAGCCCGATGTCGTCTTCCAGATCCTTCAGCCACTTGGACAAGCCCGGCTGCGTCGTATTGAGCATCGCCGCCGAATGGCTGATGTTGCGGGTCTGGGCCAGGCTGAGCAGCATTTTCAGATTGCGCAGGCGCAACCGGTGGGTCCAGTCCATGCAGGCCCTCGTCTCGTCTATGTATATTCTTATTGGTATGGATAATAAGATAAATTCATTTCAAAACACATAGCTCCTTACGCATAATCGTCTCCATATCAGGACCAGCCGCGAGCCACGCGGCGGCCACGCGAAGCCGGCGCCAGCCGGACATTCCGGAGACAAGCATGCCCGACGGTCACACCCCCGGCGCGGACCGCGCCGCCTATTACGCACGCATCGCCAGAAAACACATGGCTCCCTTGTGGGAGTCGCTGCACAACCTGGTGCCGCGCGAACCCGCGCCGCGTTGCGTCCCCGCCATCTGGAAGTACGAAGACGTGCGCGACGACGTCATGGCGTCCGGCTCGCTCATCACGGCGGAAGAAGCCGTGCGGCGCGTGCTCATCCTGGAGAATCCCGGCCTGCCCGGCCAGGCCAGCATCACGCAGAGCCTGTATGCGGGCCTGCAGCTGATCCTGCCTGGCGAAATCGCGCCCAGCCACCGCCATACGCAGTCGGCGCTGCGCTTCATCGTCGAAGGCCGCGGCGCCTACACCGCGGTCAACGGCGAACGCACCACCATGCACCCCGGCGACTTCATCATCACACCGTCATGGACCTGGCATGACCATGGCAACGCCGAAACCGCCGAAGGCGGCGAGCCAGTGGTCTGGCTGGACGGCCTGGACATTCCGCTGCTGCGCTTCCTGGACGCGGGTTTCGCCGAAAACTATCCCTCGGCCACACAACCCGTGACCCGCCCCGAGGGCGACAGCATGGCGCGCTACGGCCACAACATGGCGCCCGTGCGCCACCAAACCTCCAGCGGCACATCGCCCATCTTCAACTACCCCTATGAACGCAGCCGCGAAGCCCTGGACCAGCTCTACCGCCACGGCGAACTGGACCCCTGGGACGGCGTGAAGCTGCGCTACCTGAATCCGGCCACCGGCGGCTACCCCATGCCGACCATGGCGACCTTCATGCAGTTCCTGCCCGCCGGATTCCAGGGCAAGACCTACCGCAGCACCGACTCCACGGTCTACAGCGTGGTCGAAGGCCGCGGCACCGCGCGCATCGGCGACCAGGAATTCCACTTCGGCCCGCGCGACGTCTTCGTCGCGCCGTCCTGGCAGCCCGTGCAGCTGGCCGCGCTGGACGACGCCACCCTGTTCAGCTATTCCGACCGCCCCGTGCAGGACGCGCTGGGCGTGTGGCGCGAAGCGCGCGTCGGCTAAAGGCCGGCGCGCTCCCTCCACTTCCGTATCAGGCCGGGGCCGCGCCAGGCCCCGCCCCGCATTCCTCAAAGGTGACCCATGTCTTTCGTCTTCGACCCCGCCGCTCCCATCGCCGTGCCCGTTGCCGGCAGCCAGGACAGCTTCCCTGTGCGCCGCGTCTATTGCGTCGGCCGCAACTATGCCGCCCATGCCCGCGAAATGGGCTTCGACCCCGACCGCGAACCGCCGTTCTTCTTCTGCAAACCGGCCGACGCCGTGGTGCCGGTGGCTGAAGGCAGCACCCTGTCGCTGCCCTATCCTTCCGAGACCGCCAATCTGCACTATGAGATCGAACTGGTGGCGGCCATTGGCAAGGGCGGCGCCAACATCGCCGTCGACGACGCGCTGCAGCACGTCTGGGGCTATGCCGTGGGCCTGGACATGACCCGCCGCGACCTGCAGATGAAGATGCGCGAAGCCGGTCGGCCCTGGGAACTGGGCAAGGCCTTCGACCTGAGCGCGCCCATCGGCCCCCTGCATCCTGCCGGGGCGGTCAAGAACATCGACCAGGCCGCCATCTGGCTGCAGGTCAACGGCGCCGACAAGCAAAGAAGCGACATCGGCAAGCTGATCTGGTCCGTCGCCGAAACCGTCGCCTACCTGTCCAAGTACTTCCGCCTGGAAGCCGGCGACCTGATCTACACCGGCACCCCCGAAGGCGTGGGTCCGGTGGTGCGCGGCGACAAGATGGTCGGCGGCGTGGACGGCCTGGGCACGCTCAGCGTGCAGATGGTGTGAACCTTCCAGGAACCCGCATGCAACTGCACAGCTTCTTCAATAGTTCCACCTCCTATCGCGTGCGCATCGCGCTGGCGCTCAAGGGTTTGCCGTACGAGTACCTGCCTGTGAACCTGCGCAAGCAGGAGCAGCGCGCGGCGGATTACGTGGCCAAGAATCCTTCCGCGGGCGTGCCCCTGCTGATCGATGGCGACACCCAGCTGTCGCAGTCGCTGGCCATCGTCGACTACCTGGACGCCACCCATCCCGAGCCGCGCCTGATCCCCGCCGGCACGCTGGAGCGCGCCCGCGTGCTGGAGCTTTCCGACGCCATCTCCTGCGACATCCACCCCGTCAACAACATGCGCATCCTGCGCTATCTGCAGGACGTGCTGGGCGCCAGCGAAGAACAGAAGAACGCCTGGTATCACCACTGGATCCGCGAGGGCATGACGGCTGTGGAAGCGCTGCTGGCGCGCCACGGCCATGGCGCCTACTGCTACGGCGACGCGCCCACCCTGGCGGACTGCTGCCTGGTGCCGCAGATGGCGAACGCCCAGCGCATGGGCTGCGACCTGTCGGCCTATCCGCGCGCCATGCGCGTCTATGAACACTGCAATGCGCAGCCCGCCTTCCAGCAGGCGGCTCCCACCCAGCAACCGGACTACACCAAGTGAGCAACCAGGAACCCGACACCCAGGGCGCGCCGCTGCGCGAATACACCGATCCCGCCTACCGCCCGCTATGCGCCAACCTGGCGGAAGTGCGCGCCAACATCGACAGGCTGGACGATGAGATCGTGCGCCTGATCGCCGAACGCGCCATGTACGTGAAGGACGCCGCGCGCTTCAAGCGCGACGCCTTCCAGGTCAGCGCCCCGGCCCGCCAGGCCCAGGTCTTCGAAAAGGCGCGCCTGCTGGCCGAACGCCACAACCAGGGTTTCGCCAACCTGGACCAGGTGGTGGACGCCACCTATCGCGCCATGGTCGCGGCCTTCATCGCCAACGAACAAACCTATTTCAACACCATGAAGGATCTCGGAGACACCCATGCATAAGCCCTACGCGCGCCGTATCGCCGCACATGCCCTGATCCTGGGACTGGCCGCGCTTGCGCCGCTGGCCGCCGCGCAGGCCCAGGCCTGGCCGGCCCAGCCGCTCAAGGCCATTGTGCCCTTCGGCCCGGGCTCCAGCCCCGACCAGGTGGCGCGCATCGTTGGCGAAAAGGCCGGCGCCATCCTGGGCCAGAGCATCGTCATCGAGAACAAGCCGGGCGCCAGCGGCAACATCGGCACCTATGCCATCGCCAACGCCAAGCCCGACGGCTATACCTTCGGCGTGTCCATTACCGGCCCGCTGGTCAACAATACTCTGCTGTTCGACAAACTGCCCTATGCGCCGGCAACCGACCTGGCGCCGCTGACGCTGGCGGTGCACCAGCCCAATGTGCTGGTCGTGCCCGCCTCGGCCGGCATCGACAACATCGGCCAGTTGCTGGAAGCGCTGAAGAAGAATTCGGACAAATACAACTTCCCTTCCACGGGCGCCGGCACGGTGTCGCACCTGGCCGTGGAACTGATGCTGCAGCAGACCGGCGCGCGCGCCACCCACGTGCCCTATCCCTCGTCGCCCGCGGCGCTGACCTCGCTGCTGTCCGGCGACACGCAGTTCGCCGCGCTGCCGCCCATCGCCGTCATGCCCATGGTGAAGGATGGACGCCTGAAGGCCCTGGCCGTCACCTCGTCCAAGCGCTCGGCCCTGCTGCCCGACATCCCGACGCTGGCCGAAGTCGGCGTGCCGGGCATCGAGGGCTCGGCGTGGATCGGCTTCGTGATCTCGTCCAAGGTTCCCGCCGACATCCAGAAGAAGCTGTCCGACGCGCTGATCCAGGCCATCCGTGATCCCGAGGTCACCAAGCGCCTGCAGGCCCAGTTCATGGATCCCGCCGGCACCACGCCCGCCGAGTTCCGCGCCTACATGGACGACGAACTCAAGCGCTGGGAGCCGCTCATCAAGAAGCTGGGCATCAAGGGCCAGTAAACCGGCGCCCGGCCACGCCGCGCAACCCAAACAAGGAGAACACGGGATGCTCATCACCGAACCCGCCCGCCAGGTTCCGCTCTACGGCGAATATGAGGTCGTCGTGCTGGGCGGCGGCCCCGCCGGCCTCTTGGCCGCCGCCAGCGCCGCGCGCAACGGCGCCAGCGTGCTGCTGGTGGAACGCTACGGATTCCTGGGAGGGATGGGCACGGCGGCCGGCGTATCCAACTTCTGCGGCCTGCACGCGAACATCCGGGGCGACATCCGCCAGGTGGTCCACGGCATGACGGACGACCTGCTGGACCGCATGCGCGCCATGGACGGGCTCAACGAGCCTCACCTGATCCTGGGCAAGGTCCACGCCCAGGCTTATGACATCTCGGCCTTCAAGTGCGCCGCCGACGGGCTGGTCCAGGCCAGCGGCGCACAGGTGCTGTTCCATGCGCTGGCCACCGGCCTGGCGCGCGGCGCCGACGGCAACGTGGATGCGCTCTTCCTGGAAACCAAGTCCGGCCGCTGCGCCGTGCGCGCCAAGGTCTATATCGATTGCTCGGGCGACGCCGATATCGCCCAATGGGGCGGCCTGCCCTTCGAGAAAGGCGACGAGCACGGCGGCATGCTCTATCCCACGCTGATGTTCAAGGTCGGCAATGTCGACGGCGCCCGCGCGCAGGAAGCCTGGAAGACCATCCCCCAGCTGATGGACCAGGCCGCGGCCAGCGGCGAATTCACCTTCCCGCGCCGCGGCGCCATCGTGCGCCCGCAAAAACACGACTACGAGTGGCGGGTCAACGTGACCCAGCTGGCCAACGCCGACGGCAGCGCGGCCGACGGCACCGACGCCGATTCCCTGTCGGCCGGCGAACTCGAAGGCCGCCGCCAGATCGTGCAATACCTCGCCTTCCTGCGCGCCAAGGTGCCGGGCTTCGAGAACGCCTATGTGCTGGACATCGCGCCGCAGCTGGGCATCCGCGAGACCCGCCGCATCGTGGGCGAGGCCGTTCTGAGCAAGGAAGACGTGTTGGGCTGCGCCGACTTTCCGGACAGCATCGGCGTCAATGGCTGGCCGCTGGAAATGCACACGGCCGGCGACGTGCAATGGCTCTGGCCGCCGATCCCCGAGTCCCGCGGCTATAACCAGCTGCCATTCCGCATGATGGTGCCCAAACGCGCCCCGGGCGTGGCGGGCAATGTGCTGGTGGCCGGGCGCTGCGCCTCGATGACGCACGAAGGCCAGTCGGCGGCTCGCGTAAGCGGCAGCTGCTTCGTCATGGGCGAGGCCGCGGGCACGGCGGCTGCCATGGCGCTGCGCGCCGGCATCGCCCCCGGTGACGTGCCCATTTCCGCCTTGCAGGCGCAGCTGGTGAAACAAGGCGTGTTCCTGGGCGGCCAGGACTGAACGGCGCGGAGGCCATACATGAACGCAACGCAAACCGATAAATCCGTGATCGTGGTGGGCGGCGGCATCGGCGGCCTGGCCGCGGCGCTGGCGCTGACCCGGCAAGGCATCGCCGTGCAGCTGCTGGAGCAGGCCGCGCACATCGGCGAAATCGGCGCCGGCATCCAGCTCGGTCCCAACGCCTTCGCGGCGCTGGACGCCCTGGGCGTGGGCCAGACCGCGCGCGCCCGCGCCGTGTTTACCGACCACATCATCATGATGGACGCGGTGGACGCCCGCGAAGTGGTGCGCATCGATACCGGCGAGGCCTTCCGCGAGCGCTTCGGCGGCCCCTATGCCGTGATCCATCGCGCCGACATTCACTTGTCCATCCTGGAGGCCGTGCAGCAGAATCCGCTGATCAGCTTTCGCACCTCCACCCAGATCGCCTCCATGTCGCAGGACGACAAGGGCGTGGAAGTCGTGGACACCCAGGGCAACCGCTATCGCGCCGACGCCGTAGTAGGCGCTGACGGCGTGAAGTCCGTGATCCGCGAACGCATGGTAGGCGACCCGGCGCGCGTGACCGGCCACGTGGTCTACCGCGCCGTGGTCGAACGCGAGAACATGCCCGAGGAGCTGCGCATCAACGCCCCCGTGCTGTGGGCTGGCCCGCACTGCCATCTGGTGCACTACCCCTTGCGCGGCGGCCAGCAATACAACCTGGTGGTGACTTTCCACAGCCGCGAACAGGAAGAATGGGGCGTGCGCGAGGGCAGCAAGGAAGAAGTGCTGTCCTACTTCCAGGGCATCCACCCGCGTCCGCACCAGATGCTGGACCGCCCCACGTCCTGGAAGCGCTGGGCCACCGCCGACCGCGAGCCCGTGGAACGCTGGGGCCAGGGGCGCGTGACCATTCTGGGCGATGCCGCCCATCCCATGACGCAATACATGGCTCAGGGCGCCTGCATGGCGCTGGAGGACGCGGTGACATTGGGCGAAGCCGTGAAGCAATGCGGCCAAGACCTGGAGGCCGCGTTCCGCCTGTACGAATCCGTCCGCATCCCGCGCAGCGCGCGGGTGGTGTGGTCCACCCGCGAAATGGGCAGGCTCTATCACGCGCGGGGCGTCGAACGCACCGTGCGCAACATGCTGTGGACCGGCCGCAGCCAGTCCCAGTTCTACGACGCGTTGCAGTGGCTGTACGGCTGGAAGGTGGAAAACTGCCTCGCGGGGCAATCCTCTCAATAGAAAAATTGCAGGCACCCAAGGAGACAACCATGAGAAAAACCGCAATCCGCGGCAGCGCCGCCCTCGTGCTTGCGCTGACCGCGTTCGCGGCCGGCGCGCAGCAAAAGCCGGTCGACATCGGCTTCATCGGCACCCTGTCCACGCCCGCCGGCTACATCGGCGAAGACGAGCGCGACGCCTTCATGCTGGCGGTCAAGGAAGGCGGCGGCAAACTCGGCGGCGTGCCGGTCAATGTGCGCGTGGAGGACGACGCGCTCAAGCCCGCCAACGCCAAGCAGATCGCCGACAAGATGGTGCAGGGCGGCGTGCGGCTGTTCACGGGCATCAACTTCTCCAACGTCATGGCGGCCGTGGGGCCGACCGTGCTGAACGCGGGCGGCTTCTATGTCAGCCTGAACGCGGGCCCCTCCAACTACGCCGGCAAGGCCTGCAACCCGAACTACTTCTCGGTGGCGTTCCAGAACGACTCCTACGCCGACACCGCGGGCCTTGCCGCCAACGAGCTGGGCGCCAAGCGCGTGGTTATCATGGCGCCCAACTACCAGGCCGGGCGCGATGCGGTGGCCGGCTTCAAGCGCACCTACAAGGGCGAGATCGCCGACGAGATCTACACCAAGCTGGAACAGGCCGACTTCTCGGTGGAACTGGCGCGCATCCGCTCGCTCAATCCCGACGCCATCTTCCAGTTCCACCCCGGCGGCGCGGGCATCAACCTGACCAAGCAATTCGCCAACTCCGGCCTGGCCGACAAGATCCGCATGATCACGCCCATCTACTCGATGGACGACCGCATGCTGGCCGCGACCGGCAATGCCGGCAAGGGCTTCTACCTGAGCTCGTTGTGGAGCGCGGATCTCGACAACCCGCAGAGCAAGCATTTCGTCGAAGCCTTCACCAAGGCCTACAACCGCGCGCCCACCGCCTATGCGGCCCAGGCCTACGACACCGCCAACCTGATCGGCTCCGCACTGAAGGCCGTGGACGGCGACATCACCGGCCGCGCTGACGACTTCCGCAACGCGCTGCGCCGCGCCGACTTCCCCAGCGTGCGCGGCAAGTTCAAGTTCGGCCCCAACCAGCACCCGATCCAGGACTGGTACCTGCTGCACGTCGAGGCCGGCCCCGACGGCAAGCTGGTCTACAAGAACCTGAAGGTCATCGCCCGCGACCATACCGACGTGCACGCCGCCGACTGCAAGATGTAAGTCCGCACGACGCCCGGCGGATTGCGCGCAGTCCGCCGGGCCCACTCCACTAGGAGTCCCCAATGCTGATGTTCCTGGAGCAGGTCTTGAATGGCCTGCAGTACAGCGCATTGCTGTTCCTGCTGTCGGCGGGCTTGACGCTGGTGTTCGGCATCATGAACGTCATCAACCTGACGCACGGTTCGTTCTACATGGTCGGCGCGTTCTGCGCGGCCAGCGCCGCGGCGGCCACCGGATCGTTCCTGGCCGCGCTGCTGGCGGCGCTGGCGGGCGCGGCGCTCTATGGCCTGGTGGTGGAGTTGCTGGTGATCCGCCATCTGTACCGCCGCGACCACCTGGACCAGGTGCTAGCCACGCTGGGCCTGACGCTGTTCACCAACGAGATGGTGACGGTGCTGTTCGGCCGCAGCCCGCCCTTCATGGACATCCCGCCCTTCCTGTCGGGCTCGGTGGAGATCCTGCCCGGCCTGAACTATCCCCTCATGCGGCTGGCTTTTATCGGCGCTGGCGTGCTGGTGGCGCTGGGGCTGTGGCTGCTGATCTCGCGCACGCGCGTCGGCATGCTGGTACGCGCGGGCGCCGACGACGGCGAAATGGTCGACGCGCTGGGCGTGAACATCCAGCGCCTGTTCACGCTGATCTTCACGCTAGGCGCCCTGCTCTGCGGCTTTGCCGGCGTGATGGCCGCGCCGCTCCTGGCGGTGGAGATCGGCATGGGCGAGCGCATCCTCATCACCACCTTCGTGGTTATCGTGGTGGGTGGCGTGGGTTCGGTGCGCGGCGCGCTGGTCGGTTCTCTGATGATAGGCATGACCGATGCGCTGGGGCGCGCCTACATCCCGTTCTGGATGTCGCGGCTGCTGCCGCCGGAGCTGTCGGACTCGGCGAGTTCCAGCCTGGTTTCGGCCAGCATCTACATCCTGATGGCCATCGTGCTGCTGTTCAAGCCGCGCGGCCTGGTGCCCGCGCAGCGATAGGAACGATACCCATGACCAGAAAAACCATCGTCAACACGATTGGACTGCTGCTGTTCGTGCTGGTGCCGGCCATCGCGTCGGCCACGGGCGAGAGCTTCCTGATCAACCTGATGACCCGCTTTCTCATCTACGCCATCGCCGCCGTCAGCCTGGACCTGATCCTGGGCTACGGCGCCATGGTCAGCTTCGGCCATGCCGCCTTCTTCGGGCTGGGCGGCTATGTGATCGGCATCGCGGGCTTTCACCTGAGCCAGGGCGACACACTGTTCGGCTGGAGCGGCAGCAACGCGGCGCTGGTGATGTGGCCGCTGGCCATCGCTGCCGCCGCTCTCGCCGGCCTGGTGGTCGGCTTTCTGTCGCTGCGGACCTCGGGCGTGCAGTTCATCATGATCACGCTGGCCTTTGGACAGATGCTGTACTTCATCCTGGTCGGCCTGATGGTCTACGGCGGCGACGATGGCCTGTCCATCGACACGCGCAACACCCTGCCCGGCCTGGACATGAACAACCCCACCGCCTTCTATTACGTCTGCCTGGCGCTCATGACGGCATGGATCCTGGCCTGCCGCCGCATCGTCAATTCGCCCTTCGGCATGGCGCTGCAAAGCATCAAGCAGAATCCGCGCCGCAGTATCGGACTGGGCCTGGCACCGCTGCGCTACCGGCTCACCGCCTTCGTGCTGTCGGCCGCGGGCACCGGGCTGGCGGGCGCCCTGTGGGCCAACTACGCGCTCTTCGTCAGCCCCGACATGTCTTCCTGGCAGAAGTCCGGCGAACTCATGGCCATGGTGATCCTGGGCGGCATGGGGTCCATCTTTGGCCCCGTACTGGGCGTGGCCGTGTACCTGGGCCTGGAACAGGTCGCCACCGCCTGGACCGAACACTGGATGCTGATCCTGGGGCCTGTGCTGGTGCTGGTGGTGCTGTTCGGCAAGCGCGGCGTCTATGGCTGGCTGGTGGGAGGCAAGCACCATGACTGATCATCCCAAGCTGGAAATCCGCGACCTGCAGAAATCCTTCGGCGCCGTGCGCGCGACCCAAGGCGTCAACCTGCAGGTCCGGCCCGGCGAACTGCATGCGCTCATCGGCCCCAACGGCGCGGGCAAGACCACGCTGCTGTCGCAGATCAGCGGCGAGATCCTGCCGGACTCGGGCGACATCCTGCTGGATGGCCGCGACATCACCCGCATGCCCGCCCACAAGCGGCCCGCGGCCGGGCTGGCGCGTTCGTTCCAGATCAGCCAGCTCTACCCCGCCTTCAGCGCCGAGGACAACGTCGCCATGGCGGTGCAGGCGCACAGCCCCGGCGGCTTCAACCTGTGGAAGAACGCCCGCCGCCTGCCGCAACTGCGCCAACCCGCCAGAGAGGCGCTGGAACGCGTCGGCCTGAGCGGCCGCGCCCACGTACGGGTTTCGGAACTGGCCCACGGCGAAAAGCGCCAGCTGGAACTGGCGATGGCCTTGTCGCTGGATGCCTCGCTGTTGCTGCTGGACGAGCCCATGGCCGGCATGGGCGCCGAGGAATCCCAACGCATGACCGCCCTGCTGCAGGAGCTGAAGGGCCGCTACGCCATCCTGCTGGTCGAACACGACATGGACGCCGTCTTCGCCCTGGCCGACCGCATCACCGTGCTGGTCTACGGCAAGACCATCTTTACAGGCACGCCGGACGAGGTGCGCCACCATCCCGACGTGCGCGCCGCCTATCTGGGCGAGGAGGACTGATGCTGCAACTCAAGCAACTGCAGGCCGGCTACGGCGCGAGCAAAGTGCTGTTCGGCGTGGACCTGGACATCGCCGCGCGCCAGGTCGTATCCCTGATCGGCCGCAACGGCATGGGCAAGACCACCACCGTCAAGACCATCATGGGCATGCTGCCCGCCCAGGGCGGCAGCATCCTGCTCGACGGCCAACCCATCGCGGGCCAGGCCCCGCACCGCATCGCCCAGCTGGGCATAGGCCTGGTACCCGAAGGCCGCCGCGTCTTCGGCTCGCTGTCGGTGGAAGAAAACCTGATCGCCACTGCCCGCAACACCCGCGCCGGCTGGCACGTCGGCCGCGTCTTCGACCTGTTCCCGCGCCTGAAGGAGCGCCGCGCCCAATCCGCCCGCACGCTGTCCGGCGGCGAACAACAAATGCTCGCCGTCGGTCGCGCCCTCCTCATCAACCCGCGCCTGCTCATCCTGGACGAAGCCACCGAAGGCCTGGCGCCGCTGATCCGCCACGAAATCTGGAACTGCCTGCGCCGCCTGAAGGAAGAAGGCCAGACCATCCTGGTGATAGACAAGAACCTGAAGGAAATGGCGACGCTCGTCGACCGCCACCACGTCCTGGAAAAAGGCCGCGTGGTCTGGCAAGGCAGCCCCGCCGAGCTCGCCGCGCAGCCCGAACTCGCGCAGCGCTACCTGGGCGTCTAGTCGGATGATTCGCAGAAACTCAGCCGATTCCCGAACGGATCGATGACCGCCATCACCCGCCCCCACGGCATCTCTTCCACGCCGGGCCGCATATAGCCATAGCCCTTGGCATTCACCTCGGCCTGGAACTCGTCCACGCCCCGCATCCGCACGAACACCGCGGATCCAGGCGTGGCATCGCCGTGGTGTTCGCTCAGGTGCAGCGTCAGGTCGCCGCGATGCACTTGCGCATACAGCGGCATGCCCGGCTCGAAGCGATGCTCCCAGTCCCATTCGAACCCCAGGAAATCCAGATAGAACTCACGCGCCTTCTCGACGGAGAAAATGCGCAGAATGGGAATGGCAGCTTGCAGGTGCATGACGCCCTCTGGTCAGTAAGCAAGGACTCTCAGCATAGACCACAAGCCGCACCGCAAAGCGCAACGCACACAGCATCACGACGCAAGCCACCGCGTAAGCCCCAAAAGGCCGCCCGCGCGGCCGGCCTGGGGCGGGCCCCGCAAGACACGCCCCCCACACAGATGTCGGCAAGAACCAGAAGAACCCCAATCGCCCCAGCCGACGTCAAGTTTCAACCGCCGGAGTCCGTCGCGTCGGCGGCCCGCGGTGTGCGGGGCGTCGATAAGCCCGAGGGAATCTGAAGGAACCGCCGCAGGCGGTGACGAAGATGACGAAGGGGGGGCCGCCGAGGCAAGTCCGGAGCGAACGCTCCGGACCGCAATCGCAGCCCCGCACACCGCGGGCCGCCGACGCGACGGGCGTCTAAAGAACCACCCGGCGCTAAACAAACATCAATTCAAACTAGCCCCCGAGATCTTCACAATCTCCTGATACTTCGCCTTCTCCCCCTTAACGAACTCAGCAAACGCCTCAGGCGTCATCGGCGCAGCCTCAGACCCCATCGTCAACAAGCGCTGCTTCACATCCGCCTGCTGCATAGCATCGGCATAAGCCTTGTTCAGCTTAGCCACCACCGGCGCCGGCGTGCCGCCCGTCGTGAACACCCCGAACCAGGTCCCCAGGTCAAAGCCCTTAATCCCCGACTCTTCCACCGTAGGCACATCCGCCAGCAGCGAAGAACGCTTGGCAGTCGTCACGGCCAATGCCTTGACCTTGCCGTCCTTGATCAGCGGCGCCGAAGCCGCCAGGTTGTCGAACATGAAATCCGACTGTCCCGACAGCAGCGCCAACTGCGCAGGCGCCGCGCCCTGGTAAGGAATGTGCTCGACATTGATCCCCGCGCGCGCCTTCAGCAGCTCGCCCGACAGATGGCCCGCGCTGCCGTTGCCGCCCGAACCGTAGTTCAGCTTGCCCGGATTCTTCTTGGCGTAGTCGATCAGATCGGCCAGCTTCTCGATCTTGTTCTTCTGCGCGAACTCGACGTTCATCACCAGCACATTGGGCACCGAGGCCACGATGGTCACCGGCGCGAAGTCCTTCACCGGGTCATACGGCAGATTGGCGAACAGCCAGGGATTGATGGCGTGGGTCGCGACCGCACCCATCACCAGCGTGTAGCCGTCGGCCGGCGCCTTGGCCACCAGGTCGGCGCCGATGTTGCCGCCCGCGCCCGAACGGTTCTCCACGATGACCGGTTGGCCCAGCGAGCCGCGCACCTTCTCGGCCAGCATGCGGGCCATGGTGTCCAGCGGGCCGCCAGGCGGGTAAGGCACGACGAAGCGCAACGGCTTGGTCGGGAAATCGGTGGCCTGGGCCAGCGCCGGGGCGCCGAAAGGCAGGGTGGCGGCCAGCGCCACGGCGCCTTGCAACAGGGCGCGGCGCACAGCGCTGCGGGGGGTCTGCGTCATGATGTTGTTCTCCTCGCTTCGGATCAATAGCGGTCAGTAGCATACCGCAGCGAGGAATAAGGCGTAACAAAGAGATACCAGCAGAACCCCCGGCTGTTCACGCCGCTGCCCCGTCACGGCAACCCGCCGCCCCAAGAAAAAACCGCCCGAAGGCGGTTTTGAAGCATCAGTGCAGGATCTGGCTCAAGAAGAGCTTGGTCCGGTCGTTCTGCGGATTGTCGAAGAACTCGTCCGGGCTGTTCTGCTCGATGATCTCGCCGCGGTCCATGAAGATCACGCGGTTGGCGACCTTGCGCGCGAAGCCCATTTCGTGGGTCACGCAGATCATGGTCATACCGCTTTCCTGCGCCAGGTTGACCATCACGTCCAGCACTTCCTTGACCATTTCCGGGTCCAGCGCCGAGGTCGGCTCATCGAACAGCATGATCTTGGGGCTCATGCACAGCGAACGCGCGATCGCCACACGCTGCTGCTGGCCGCCCGAGAGCTGGCCAGGGAATTTCTTGGCCTGGTCCGGAATGCGCACGCGCTCCAGGTACTTCATGGCCGTGGCCTCGGCTTCCGCGCGCGGCTTCTTCAGCACCCACATGGGCCCCAGCGTCAGGTTTTCCAGCACGGTCAGGTGCGGGAACAGATTGAAGTGCTGGAACACCATGCCGACGTCCTTGCGGATGGTCTCGATGTGCTTGAGATCGTTGGTGAGCTCCGTGCCGTCCACGATGATGTGGCCCTTCTGGTGCTCTTCCAGGCGGTTGATGCAGCGGATCATGGTGGACTTGCCCGAGCCCGACGGCCCGCACACCACGATGCGCTCACCCGGCGCGACGTCCAGGTTGATGTTGCGCAGCACGTGGAACTGGCCGTACCACTTGTTCACGTCCTGCAATTTGATGATGGCATCAGACATGCCTGTACTCCCGTAAGTATCGCGGTGCGCGTCCGCCCGGGGCGGACGCGCTGCAAAGTTCTAGCGTGCGTGTCCCGTGGCCAGGCGTTTTTCCAGCGCCTGGCTGTACTTGGACATGGAGAAGCAGAAGACGAAGTAGATGAGCGAAATGAACAGGTACGCCTCCACCCCGAATCCGCGCCATGCCGCGTCGGACAAGGCCGCCTTGGCCGCCAGCGTCAGGTCGAAGATGCCGATGATCACCACCAGCGAGGTGTCCTTGAACAGCGCGATGAAAATGCTGACCAGCGGCGGGATCACGATCTTCAGCGCCTGCGGCAGGATGATCTTGCGCATCTGCTGCCAGTAGTTCAGGCCCAGCGAATCCGCGCCCTCGTACTGGCCCTTGGGAATCGCCTGCAAGCCGCCGCGCACCGTTTCGGCGATGTACGCCGCCGCGAACATGATGATGGCGATCTGCGCGCGCAGCAGCTTGTCGATGGAGAAGCCTTCGGGCAGGAACAGCGGCAGCATCACCGAGGACATGAACAGCAGGCTGATCAGCGGCACGCCGCGGATCAGCTCGATGTACACGACGCACAGCGCCTTGATGGCTGGCATCTTGGAGCGCCGGCCCAGGGCCAGCAGCACGCCGATGGGGAAGGCGAAGGCGATGCCGAACGTGGACAGGATCAGCGTCAGCGGCAGGCCGCCCCAGCGTGCGTTTTCCACGTAGGTCAGGCCGAACACGCCGCCCCACATCAGGAGCGCCACGGCCGTCAGGCCCACGGTCCAGATGACGGCGAGCTTCCAGTTCCAGAAGCGGCGGATACCGCTGCAGACGATCACGGCCACCAGGATGATGGTTGCGATCAGCGGACGCCATTGCTCGTCGTAGGGATAGGTGCCGAACAGGATCAGCCGGTGCTTCTCGATGATGAACGCCCAGCAGGCGCCCCCGGAAGCGCGGCACTCCTGCGCGTTGGCCGCGGAGAAGTTCGCCTTGATGAAGGCCCATTCCACCAGCGCCGGCACTGCCATCAGCAGGAACCACGCCAGCAGCACCGTGATGAGGATATTCAGCGGCGAGGAGAACAGGCGCGACTTGATCCAGGCCCAGGCGCCCACCTGGGTGCTGGGCGGCGGCAGGCCTTCGGCGGGGATATGCGAAGTGCTGCTCATATCAACGCTCCACCAGCGCGATGCGCTTGTTGTACCAGTTCATGAATATCGAGATCGACAGGCTGACCGTGAGGTACGCGGCCATGATGATGAGGATGCCCTCGATGGCCTGGCCGGTCTGGTTCAGCGTGGTGTTCACCACCGACACGATGTCGGGGTAGCCGATGGCCACCGCGAGCGAACTGTTCTTGGTCAGGTTCAGGTACTGGCTGGTCATCGGCGGGATGATCACGCGCAGCGCCTGCGGCAGCACCACCAGGCGCAGCACCTGCTTGCGGCGCAGGCCCAGCGAGCCGGCAGCTTCCCATTGCCCGTTGTTGACCGCCTGGATGCCCGAACGCACGACCTCGGCAATGAAGGCCGAGGTGTAGATCACCAGGCCCGCCATCAGGGCGGCGAATTCCGGCGACAAGGTCAGGCCGCCCGAGAAGTTGAAGCCCTTGAGCTCCGGCATGTCCAGGGTCAGCGAAGCGCCGCTGACCAGCCAGCCGATGATGGGAAAGCCGATGAGCAGGCCGATGGCGGCGCGGCCCAGCGGGAACACGCGGCCGGTGGCCTCCTGGCGCTTCTTGCCCCAGTGGCCCAGCAGGATGATCGCCACGATGGCCAAGCCCAGTCCGGCCAGCATCCAGTCCAGCGAATTGCCTTCCAGCCCCGGCACCTTCAAGCCACGGTTGGAGATGAAGACGCCGGGCAGCGGATTGTGCGCCTGGCGCGGACCGGGCATGTTTTCCGTGATCAGCGCGTACCAGAAGAACAGCTGCAGCAGCAGCGGCACGTTGCGCATTATCTCGACATAGACCGAGGTGATCTTGGCGACCAGCCAGTTCTTGGACAGGCGGCCGATGCCGATGAGCGTACCGAGGATGGTCGCCAGCACGATGCCGATGACGGCTACGCGCAGCGTGTTGAGCAGGCCCACCAGGATGGCGCGGCCGTAGGTGTCCGCAGGGGTATAGGCGATGGGCGTTTCGCCGATCGCGAAGCCGGCCTCGCGGTCCAGGAAGCCGAAGCCCGTGGCGATGTTGCGCACGGACAGGTTGTGCAGGGTGTTTGAAACCAGGAACCACACGGCCCAGGCCACCGCGGCCAGCGCCAGGACTTGATAGACCACGGAGCGCACCCCGGGATCGTTCCAGTTCAGACGCCGGGGAGGTGCCGATGCAGGCGCGCTTTTATTGGGAGTATTCATGAGTAAATCTACAGAAGTCGGACACCGGGCGGCGAAGCCGGTAGGGCCGCGCCACCCACTCCTGCCACCCGCCCGAGGGCGGGAGAGGAAAAACGGAGCGCCGGGCTCCGTTTTTCCAGGCAGCCGTGTGTTAGCGCACCGGCCAGCCGTACATCAAGCCACCATTCTTGTAGGAAGCGTTCAAGCCGCGCTCCAGCTTCATCGCGCTGCTCTTGCCCAGCGTGCTTTCGAAGCTTTCGCCGTAGTTGCCCACGTTCTTGATGATGTTGTAGGCCCACTTGTCATCCACGCCCAGGTTCTTGCCCATGCCCGGGGTCACGCCCAGGATGCGCTGGATGTTGGGGTTGGGGCTCTTGGCCATTTCCGCGACGTTGGCCTTGGTGATGCCGTATTCCTCGGCTTCGAGCATGGCGTTGAGCGACCAGCGCACGATGTTGAACCATTGCTCGTCGCCCTGGCGGACCATGGGGCCCAGCGGCTCCTTGGAGAAGTCTTCCGGCAGGATCACGTACTTGTCCGGGTTCTCGAGCGTGGTGCGGGTGGAAGCCAGTTGCGACTTGTCGGTGGTGAAGGCGTCGCAGCGGCCGGCCGAGAAGGCGCGGATGATTTCGTCGTACTTGTCGATCACGACCGGCTTGAATTCGATCTTCTGGCCGCGGAACCAGTCAGCCAGGTTCAGTTCGGTGGTGGTGCCGGGCTGCACGCAGATGGTGGCGCCGTTGAGTTCCTTGGCGCTCTTGACGTTCAGGTCCTTGGAGACCATGACGCCCTGGCTGTCGTAGTAGTTCACGCCCACGCCGATCAGGCCCAGCGTGGTGTCGCGCGTCAGCGTGACGGTGGTGTTGCGGGTGAGGACGTCGACTTCGCCGGACTGCAGCGCGGTGAAGCGTTGCTGCGTGTTCAGCGGGGTGAACTTGACCTTGGTGGCGTCGCCGAACATGGTCGAGGCGATGGCGCGGCACAGGTCCACGTCGATGCCCTTGTATTCGCCCTTGCTGTCAGCGATGGAGAACCCCGGGATGCCCGTCGAAACCCCGCACTGGACAAACCCTTTTTTCTTGACGTTATCGAAGGTTGCGCCCGCATTGGCAGCCGCGGATGCAGCGAACAAAGCGGCGCCGATCGCAGCGAGTTTCAGTACTTTCATCGTGTTCTCCGTGTGGGATAAAGCGAAGTCGCAACGCAGGCCGGGTTGGGCCGACGTATGGGGCGGATGGTAGCGTCCGCGCCGCTCGCGGCGCATCCGGGAATTCCCTTGAAATATAGGGACACTGGGTGAAATGAAACGCTGTTTCCTGTCGAAAATGGGGGCACTGTTTGAGCCAGGACAAACGCGCCCGGACGCCTTGCGCGCAAATATTTGTCCGCGCATCGTCCAGGCGGTTTAGGCCACCTTAGTGTCCCCGAGTTACTATTGCGGCTTCATCTGACAGCCGCCATGATCGAATTCCAGCACGTATTCAAATCATATGGTCGCGGCCGCAATATCCTGGCCGACATCAACTTCCGCGTGAGCGCGGGAGAGTTCGTTTTCGTATCCGGGCCGTCCGGCGCGGGCAAGTCCACCTTGCTCAAGCTGATCGGCGGACTGGAGCCCGCCAGCCGGGGGTCGATCCAGGTCAACGGCCAGCGGCTGGACAAGCTGCCCGCCCGCGCCCGGCCGTACCTGCGCCGCGCCGTGGGCGTGATCCTGCAGGACACGCACCTGCTGTTCGATCGCAGCGCGTTCGAAAATGTCATGCTGCCGCTGGCGGTCACGGGCCACGCCTGGGACTCGGCCGCGGCGCGCGCCCGCGCCGCCCTGGACAAGGTGGGGCTGTCCGGCAAGGAAGACCTGAATCCGATCGAACTGTCCGGCGGCGAACAGCAGCGCCTGGCGATCGCGCGGGCCATCGTGAACCGGCCCGCCATCCTGATCGCCGACGAACCCACCGCCAACCTCGACCACGACAACGCGCAGCGCATCATGAATGTGTTCCGCGACTTCAACCGCGTCGGCGTGACCACGCTGATCGCCTCGCACGACCAGGACCTCATGGCGCGCTACGCCACCCGCACCTTGCGCATCGACCCGGGCAAGTTCGCCGACTCCCAGGGTTCCGCAACGCCGCAGCCTGAGGCCGGCGCGGGACAATCCGGTATCGGGCAGCAGCCGGGCGCCGCGTCCGGCCGCGCCTACCCGGGAGAGTCCGCATGAACGCCTGGCTGCGGCAACACCGCTACGCGCTGCTGGTCACCCTGCGCCGGCTGGTCAAGCAACCGTTCTCCTCCCTGGCCAACCTGCTGGTCATGGCCCTGGCGCTGGCCCTGCCACTGTTGGGCAGTGCCATCCTCGTCTCGGTCCAGCCGGTGGCGCGCCAGATGTCGGTCACCCCCGAAGTCACCGTCTTCATGCGCGTGGACGCCCCCTCGGGCGCCGCCGCGGACGTGGCCAAACGGATCCAGGACGAATTCAAGGACGACGTCCGCGCCGTGCGCGTGGTGGGCCGCGAGGACGCCTTGGCGGATCTGCGCGCCAACCCGGCCTGGCAGCAGGCGCTGGCCGTGCTGCCGGGCAACCCGCTGCCGGACGCAGTGGTGGTGACGCTGGCCGATGGAGACAACCTCGCCGGCCGGGCAGACAAGCTGGCCGCCTCCTGGAAACAATGGAACCACGTCGACCTGGTGCAGCTGGACAGCGCCTGGGTGCAGCGCCTGGAGGCGATCCTGCGCTTTGCCCGCATCGGCCTGGCCTTCCTGGCCGCCTGCGTGGCGGTGGTGGTGCTGGCGACGGTCTTCAATACCGTGCGCATGCAGGCGCTGTCGCAACGCGAGGAAATCGGCGTGGCGCGGCTGGTGGGCGCCACCGAATCCTTCGTGCGCCGCCCCTTCCTCTACCTGGGCGCGCTATCGGGCGCGGTGGCCTCGCTTCTGGCCATCGGGGTGGCGGCGGTGGCGCTGTCGCCACTGAACGACGCCCTGGTGGGGCTGGCCCGCAGCTACGGGGCCGAATTCGCCCTGCACCTTCCGGGCCCGTCCGTGCTGATCGGCGCGGTGGTGGCTTCGGCCGCCCTGGGCGCCCTGTCGGCCCGCTGGTCGGTCACCCGCAGCACGCGCTTCTGACGCGCAGCGCCTAAGGCTCCGTATAAAGCCCCTTCTTCCCCGTGATCCGGGGAACGACTTCCGCCCGCCTGTGTAGGATGCTTGCATGCCTGCCTGCGGGCGTCTTCGGCTTTGGGCCGGGCTGCAAAAACAGGACACATTACTGCGCCCGTTACATAGCAATTCACCCGCTGGAAGCTTGAGTATGCAAGAATAAAGCGACATTTTCTTACATACTTTGATACATTTCTGTTCTCGAGCTGCCACCTTCGTGTCCCAATCGTTGTACTTGCCCTTAATCGAGTCCCATGGCCGCCCGTCTTGAAGCCCGTGCGACGCGCCACTATTTCGACAGCGCGTTCCAGTGTCAGGCGGTGAAAGTACTGCCCAACGAGTACTACGTCACCAACGAAGACCTGATGATCTCGACCGTCCTGGGGTCTTGCGTCGCCGCCTGTATCCACGACCCGATCACGGGCGTGGGCGGCATGAACCATTTCATGTTGCCTGAGGGCGACATGCAGTCGCCCGCCTCGGCCACCATGCGCTATGGCGCCTTCGCCATGGAAGTGCTGATCAACGAACTGCTGAAGGCCGGCGCGGCGCGCGACCGGCTTGAAGCCAAGGTATTCGGCGGCGGCGCCGTGCTGTCCGCCATGCAGCAGATGAACATCGGCGAACGCAACGGCCAGTTCGTGCTGAACTATCTCAGAACCGAAGGCATCCCCGTCAAGGCGCAAGACCTGGGCGACGTGCACGCGCGCCGCATCAACTACTTCCCGCGCGACGGCCGGGTGATGGTCCGCAAGATGGCGCCGCATCATCAGCGCGCCGAGGAAATCATCGCCAAGCGCGAACAGGCGGCCGCCCAGAGCGTGCAGGCCAAGACCGAAACCCCGCAGCGCGTCGAGCGCTTCACCCGTCCCGGCGTGGAGCGTTTCGACCGCCCGGCCCGTCCCGGCGTGGAACGCTTCGACCGTCCAGCCCGCCCAGGCGTGGAACGTTTCGACACCGCCCTGACCCGCCGGCGCCGCACCGAAACCACAAGCGACTGAAGGGCCGCGCACGCGCATTGCGCCGCATGCGCCCCTACAATCAGCGCATGTCCACCGTTCGCCTGTTCTACGCCTTGTGGCCCGCCCCCTCGCTGGCCGCCCAGCTCGCGACCTGGGCAGAGCAGGCTCGGCCCAGCTGCGGCGGGCGCGCCATGCGCACGGAAACCCTGCACCTGACCCTGGCCTTCCTTGGGCCGGTGGACGCGGCGCTTGCCGATGAGCTGGCCGCGGCGACACCTGAACGCCGCCTCGCCCCCGAGGACATCATGCTGGACCGCTACGGCGTCTTCGGCCGCCAGCGCATCCTGTGGGCCGGTCCCGGCGACACGCCCGAAGGCCTGCAGGCCGCCCACGATGATCTGTGGCTATGGCTGTCGGGTTTTGGCCTGGCCGCGCCGCCGCAGCCCTTCCGCCCGCACGTCACCCTGCTGCGCAACATCGAGCACTCCAGTCCGCCAGCCGAAGCGCCCGCCCCCCTGCCCTGGCGCTACGACCGCATGGTGCTGGTCGCCTCCGAATCGCAATCGGGCGGCAGCCGCTACCGCATCGTGGCGCAGTCCCGGCCGCAAGACTCCTGACGTTCCGCTCTGGCACAATCAGCCGGTTGCCATCACCCGGGACCGCCATGATCATCCTGCTGGACCAAGACGGCGTGCTCGCCGATTTCGAACACGCCTTCATCGACGCCTGGCGCGCGCGCCATCCGGACATCCCGCCGGTGGCGTTCGAGGACCGCAAGTCTTTCTACATCCGCCAGGATTACGCCCCCGAGCTGCGCGGCATGGCCGAGGCCATCTACACGGCGCCCGGCTTCATCCGCGACCTGCCGCCGGTGCCCGGCGCGCTGGACGCCATAAAGGAACTGCTGGCGCTGGGCATGGACGTGCGCATCTGCTCCTCGCCCCTGTCGCAGTTCGAGAACTGCGTGGCGGAGAAGTACCTGTGGGTGGAAAAACACCTGGGCCGCGAAGCGACCAACCGGCTGATCCTGACCAAGGACAAGACCCTGGTGCACGGCCACCTGCTGATCGACGACAAGCCCCTGATCGAAGGCGCGGTCAAGCCGCGCTGGAAGCACATCCTGTTCGACGCCCCCTACAACCGCGAGGTGTCGGACCGCCCCCGCATCAGCTGGCAGAACTGGCGCAACGTGCTGGCCGGAGAGCTGTATACGGCAGACGAGTGAGTCCTGTTCAGTAGCCGCGATTTGGGACTATTCTGTGTTGCAGTACCCCCCACCCCGGAGGAGCCCGCGCCATGAATCTGTACCGCCTGCTGAAGCAGCGAGAAGCCGATCACAAGCCCTTGCGTGTTGCCTTGCTGGGCGCCGGGAAGTTCGGCGCGATGTTCATGAGCCAAGCCCCGCGCACGCCGGGAATGAGGCTGGTCGCTGTGGCCGATCTGGCGCCCGACCGGGCCCGCGCGGCGCTCACCCGGGTGGGCTGGCCCGCCAGCGCGCTCAACGCCAGCAGCACCAATGATGCGCTGAAGAACGGCAAGGTCTACTTCAGCGACGATCCCCACGCCGTGATCGCCAGTCCCGATGTCGATATCGTCATCGACGCCACCGGCCAGGCCGCCGCCGGCATCAGCCACGTGCTGGCCTGCTGCGAATACGGCAAGCACATCATCATGGTCAACGTCGAGGCCGACGCGCTGGCCGGCCCCCTGCTGGCGCGGCGCGCGCGAGAGGCCGGCATCGTCTATTCGCTGGCCTACGGCGACCAGCCGGCCCTGATCTGCGAAATGGTGGACTGGGCCCGCGCCAGCGGCTTCGAGGTCATGGCCGCGGGCAAGGGCACCAAGTATCTGCCGGAATTCCATACCTCCACGCCGGACACCGTCTGGCCCTATTACGGCTTCACCGCCGAGATGGTAGCGGCGGGCGACTTCAACGCGCAGATGTTCAACAGTTTCCTGGACGGCACCAAGAGCGCGATCGAAATGGCCGCGGTGTCCAACGCCACGGGCTTGCTGCCCTCGCCATCCGGCCTGCACTTCCCGCCCTGCGGCGTGGACGATCTGGCGCGCGTGCTGCGGCCGCGCGAAAGCGGCGGCATCCTGCACCATCGCGGCCAGGTCGAGGTGATTTCCTCGCTGGAGCGCGACGGCCGCCCGGTGTTCCGCGACCTGCGCTGGGGCGTGTACGTGACCCTGGCCGCCGACAGCGACTACGTGCGCCGCTGCTTCAAGGAATACGGCCTGGTCACGGACCCCAGCGGCAACTACACCGCCATGTACAAACCCTATCACCTGATCGGCCTGGAGCTGGGCATCAGCGTGGCCAGCGTGGGCTTGCGCCGCGAACCCACCGGCGCGCCCGCGGGCTGGCATGGCGACGTCGTCGCCACCGCCAAGCGCGACCTGCCGGCCGGCCAGATCCTGGACGGCGAAGGCGGCTACACGGTGTACGGCCGGCTGATGCCGGCGCGCGATTCAGTGGACGAGGGCTATCTGCCGCTGGGCCTGTCGCACCAGGTCAAGTTGAAGAACCCGGTGCGCCAATCGCAGGCGATCCGCTGGGCCGATGTGGAGTACGACGAAAGGTCCACGGCCGTGCAGTTCCGCCGCGAAATGGAACAGACCTTCGCCTAGGACTCACCCGCGCGGCAGGCAGTCCCCGGCGCCCTAGACCGGCGCCGGCCGCTCCGCCTGGAACAGCCGCAAGCGGTCCGCGGCGTTGCGCAGGTGCTGGTCGGCGGCGCGTCCAGCGGCGTCCGGATCGCCTGCGTCGATGGCCGCGAAGATCGCCTGATGCTCGCTCTGCACCGCGGCCATGCGTTCGGTGTACATGCGCGCCGTATTGTTGCGCGCGCTGCGGATGACCCGGCGCACATTGGCTTCCAGGTAATCGTTCAGGGCTACCAGGTGCGGATTATGGGTCGCCTGCACGATGGCATGGTGGAACTGGTAGTCCTCTTCGTCGCCCAGCTTGTCGTTGAGCAGCGCGTATTCCATGCCCACCAGCGCCTGGCGCATCTTCTTCAGATCCGCGTCGGTGCGGCGCTGCGCAGCGTAGCGCGCGGCGGTGACTTCGATGGACAGCATCAGCTCCAGGATATGTTCCAGTTCCTGGTTGTCGCCCGGGGTGGGCGCGGCGATGCGGAATGCGTTCTTCTGGAAGTTCGGATCGACGAACACTCCGCTGCCTTGCTGCGACGTGATCAGGCCTTCGGACTTCAGGCGCGCCAGCGCTTCGCGCACGACGGCGCGGCTGACCGAATAGGTTTCCGTCAGCTGCTTTTCCGTGGGCAGGCGATCGCCGGGTGCGAGCGTCCCCTGGCGGATCTGCTCCGCCAACGCGTCGCCCAGCGCCGCCGAAAGCGAACTCTTGGGCGCGGCGCGCGGCGGATCCTGTTCTTGGTTGGGCTGCATGGTCGAATGGTGGAAACTTGCGGGCGGCGCGCAGACGCGCCGCCTCTTGTTTATGGGAATGCCTGGCGGACCGGACGCGGCATGGACAGGCGCGCCATCCTGGGACTTTACGCGATATAGATGCCGCCGTTGGCCTGCATGACCTCGCCGGTGACGAAACCGGCCAGCGGCGAGCACAGGAACGCGATGGAGCCGGCGATTTCCTCCGCCGTGCCGTAGCGGCGCAGCGGCGTGCTTTCCAGCAGCTGCGCGCCCTTCTGTCCGATCAGGTCCTGCGTCATGGAAGTGGCGATGATGCCCGGCGCGACCGCGTTCACGCGGATCTGCGGCGCCAGCTCCAGCGCCAGGCTGCGCGTGAAGCTCTGCACCGCGCCCTTGGAAGCCGAATAGGCCGCGTGCGCATAGCTGCCGCGCTGGGCCGCCAGCGAGGTCAGCAACACGATGGAGCCGTCGTGGCGCAAATGGCGCTGGGCGGCGCGGCATACATAGAAGGTGCCGTCCAGGTTCACGCGCATCAGCGTGCGCCAGGCCTCGTCGCTGGTGTCCTTGACCAGTTGCTCCGGATAGATGCCGGCGCAATGCACCAGGTGGTCCAGCCCGCCGAAATGCCTGGCCGCCGCCTCGAACACGCGTTCGCAGTCGGCCGACGCCGACACGTCCAGCGCCCGCGTGTAGACGCGCTGTCCGCTGGGGTCCAGCTCGGCCGCCACCTCTTCCAGGCGCGCGTTGTCGATGTCGGTCAGCACCAGCCGCGCGCCATGCGCCGCCATCAGCCGCGCCGTCGCCAGGCCGATGCCATTGCCCGCGCCGGTGATGGCGGCAACCTTTCCTTCGAACGAAATCATTCTGTCTCCTGTAGCACGCTCGTACGCGGGCTGAGCGCCTTTCCGGCGGTCCCTGGAATTCCGATTGGACTCCCGAAACCGCCGCTTGACACGGGAAAAACGCTTGCCCTATGATTTATCGGACAACTTAATAAAGTTGCCTGACAACTTATTCCGAAAGCGTAAAGCAACTGGCGCTTTCAGGCAAGAGAGTCGGGAACGACACGGCGGCAAGCCGCTACCCAGGCAGGGGACAAACAGGTGGAAATCACCGGCAGCACTACCGTTTTCGCGATCGCGGCGGACCCGATCGCGCACGTCAAGACGCCCCAGCGGCTCAACGCCCTGTTGCGCGAGCGCGGCGTGGACGCGGTCATGGTCCCGTTCCATGTGGCCCCCGACGCCCTGCCCGGCCTGTTCGCGGGCATCCGCGGGCTGGTCAATCTGGGCGGCATCGTGGTGACGGTGCCCCACAAGGAAAATGCCGCCGCCCTGTGCGACGCGCTGACGCCCTCGGCCCAGCTAAGCGGCGCGGTCAACGCGGTGCGCCTGCGCGACGGCGTGCTCACCGGCGGCAACTTCGACGGACTGGGTTTCGTCGCCGGCTTGCGCAGCCAGGGCCATGATCCGGCCGGCCGCCACGTCTACCTGGCCGGCCTGGGCGGCGCGGGCAAGGCCATCGCCTGTGCCGTGGCCGACGCCGGCCCCGCCAGCCTGCGCCTGTACAACCGCAGCGCCGACAAGGCGCTCTCCTTCGCCGCTCATCTGAGCCGCCAATATCCCGGCCTGGCCATCAGCGTGGCCAGCGCCGCGCCCCAGGCTTGCGACATCGCCATCAACGCGACCTCGCTGGGCCTGAACGACACCGATCCCCTGCCCTTCCAGCTGGACGCGCTTGCCGCCGGCACCGTCGTAGCCGACGCCGTCATGAGCCGCGTCGACACGCCCCTGCTGCGCGCCGCCGCCGCGCGCGGCTGCCGCACGCATCCGGGCCTGTACATGCTGGAAGGGCAGATTGCCGAAATTGCCCGCTTCCTGGGCATAGAAGAGCCGCGCAAGCCCGCCCGCGCGCTTGCCTGATCAACAGATTCACCACACTCCCGTCCCACGGAGGAGACACGCATGAAATTGGCTTTCACCACTGGCCTGCTGTGCCTGGCCGGCATCGCCGCATCGGCCCAGGCCGCGCCCGTCAAGATCGGCCTGATCGAGACGCTGTCCGGCCCGCAGGCCTCGACCGGCCTGATGTTCCGCGCCGCGGTCAAGTATGAGCTGGACCGCATCAACGCCGCCGGCGGCTGGAACGGCCAGCCGCTGGAACTGGTCGAGTTCGACAACCAGGGCGGCCCGGTGGGCGCGTCCGACCGCTTCCGCGCAGCCGCGGCCGAAGGCGTGCAGATCCTGGTGCAAGGGTCCTCGTCGGCCATTTCGGGCCAGCTGACCGAAGACGTGCGCAAGCACAACCTGCGCAACCCGGGCAAGGAAGTCGTGTTCCTGAACGTGGGCGGCGAGGCGCTGGAACTGACCGGCCAGAAGTGCCACTTCTACCACTTCCGCTTCACCACCAACGCCGACCTGCGCGTGAAGGCGCTGGCCTCGGTCATGTCGGCCGACGGCACGCTGGGCAAGCGCGTGTACGCCATCAACCAGAACTACTCCTGGGGCCAGGACATGGAAGGCGCCACCGAGCGCTTTGCCAAGCAGTATGGCTATGAAGTGGTCGGCAAGACGCTGCACGAAGTCAACAAGATCCAGGACTTCGCACCCTACGTGGCGCGCATCCGCTCGGCCACGCCCGACACCGTGATCACGGGCAACTGGTCCAACGACCTGCTGCTCTTGATGAAGGCCACGCAGGCCGCCGGCCTGAAGGTCCGTTTCGCCACCGTGTTCCTGGACCAGGTGGGCAACCTGGCCAATGCCGGCGAAGTCGCGCTGGGCCACTACATCGCCCATCCGTACAACATCGAGGCCGCGGGCGAGGAAGGCGCCAAGTTCGCCGAGGACTACAAGGCCAAGACGGGCCACTACCCCAGCTATACCGAGCCGCAGACCGTGATCGGCATCCGCTTCCTGGGCGAAGCGCTCAAGCAGGTGAAGCCGCAAGACGGCAAGCTGTCCGTGCCGCAACTGGCCGGCGCGCTGGAGAAGGTCACCTACACCTCGTCGCTGGGCACCTACACGATGCGCGCGGAAGACCACCAGGTGCAGTTGCCGATGGTGGTGTCCAAGGTCGGCAAGAACGCCAAGTACAAGGCCGACGGCACCGACATGGGCTTCGAGCCGGTCAAGGTGCTGGCCGCGGCCGATGTATCGGCGCCGCCGCAAGCCACTTGCAAGATGCAGCGGCCGAACTGATGGGTTGCGAGCGCGTCCGTCGCCAGCTTGCGCTTGGCGCCACGGACGCGCTTGCCCATCCATTCGTCGCAGATCAATAAGCGCACCCCCGGCGCGGGCCGGAAAAACCCTGGTGCGCATCGCTCGCAAGACGTCCGTCGTCTTAGCGCAAGAATCCTGGAGCGGACATGGAATACTTTACCGTCTCGCTGTTGAACGGCGTGATTTACGGCCTGCTGCTATTCATGGTGTCGGCAGGCCTGACACTGATTTTTGGAATGATGGGCGTGCTCAACTTCGCGCACGCCTCGTTCTACATGATAGGCGCGTATGCCGCCTACACCCTGACGCCCGTCACCGGCTTCTGGACCGCGCTGGTCCTGGCCACCATCATCGCCGGCCTGCTGGGCATGGGCGTGGAGCGCTACTTCCTGCGCCGCGTCCACAAGTTCGGCCATGCGCAGGAACTGCTGGTGACCTTCGGCCTGGCCTTCATCGTGGCGGAGCTGATCAAGCTGTTCTACGGCGACTTTCCGGTCGACTACCGCGTGCCGCAGTTCCTCAACTTCGCGGCCTTCCGCGTGTTCGACGCGGACTACCCCTTCTACCGCCTGCTGATGGGCGGCGTGTCGCTGGCGATGTTCGCCGTGATCTATGTGCTGCTGTCGCGCACCCGCGTCGGCATCGTGGTGCGCTCGGCCATCTACCGCCCGCGCATGGCCGAAGCGCTGGGCCATAACGTGCCGCTGGTGTTCATGAGCGTGTTCGGCGTGGGCGCGGCCATGGCCGGCCTGGCCGGGGCGGTCGCGGGCGCTTTCTACACCACCAATCCGAACATGGCGCTGGAACTGGGCGTGCTGGTGTTCGTGGTGGTCGTGGTGGGCGGCCTGGGCTCGCTCGAAGGCGCGATGATCGCCTCGCTGCTGATCGGTCTGATCAGCTCGTTCTCGGTCGGCATCGACGCCAGCCTGGCGACCCTGTTTGGCCTGTTCGGCGCCGGTGAATGGGCCGAAAGCGTGGGCGGCCTGATGACCGTGAAGATTTCCAGCCTGGCGGCCACCCTGCCCTTCCTGCTGATGCTGGTGGTGCTGCTGGTCAAGCCTTCGGGCCTGAAGGGAGAACAGGCATGAGCCAGACCCGCCGTACTTCCGTCCTCCTGCTCCTCGTCCTGTGCGTGGCCGCGCTCTGCGCGCTGCCCTGGCTGCTGCCCCCGGGCCAGCTGGTGGCGGCCGTGCAGATGCTGATCGCCGCGCTGTTCGCCTGCGCCTTCAACCTGCTGGCCGGCCAGGGCGGCATGCTGTCCTTCGGCCACGCCGCCTACTTCGGCGTGGGCACCTTCGCCACCATCCATGCCATGAACGCGCTGGGCGGCGCGGGCCTCTTGCCCACGCCCCTGATGCCGCTGGCAGGCGGCGTGGCCGGCCTGCTGTTCGGCCTGGTCGCGGGCTGGTTCGCCACCATGCGCGCCGGCGTCTATTTCGCCATGATCACGCTGGCGCTGGCCGAGCTGCTGCATGCGCTGGCGCCGCACCTCAAGGGCGTGTTCGGCGGCGAGGCGGGCGTGTCCGCCATGCGCATGCCGGCCTGGGGCTTCACCTTCGGTTCCGACATCGAGGTCTATTTCCTGGTGCTGGCCTGGGTGCTGGTGTCGCTGGCCGCGCTTTACGGCCTGACCCGCACGCCGCTGGGCCGGCTGACGCTGGGCCTGCGCGAAAACGCCAACCGCCTGCGCTACCTGGGCTATCGGCCGCACACGCTCAAGACCCTGGTGTTCGCGCTGTCCGCCATGTTCGCCGGCATCGCCGGCGGCCTGCAGGCGCTGAACATCGAAGCCGGCAACTACGTGCTGTTCGACGTCAAGCTGTCCACCGACGCGGTGCTGTTCGCCTACATCGGCGGCGTCAACGCCTTCCTCGGTCCGGTGCTGGGCGCGTCCATCCTGACCTTCCTGTCGCAGACGCTGGCTGACATCACGCGCTCCTGGCTGCTGTACCAAGGCATCCTGTTCGTGCTGGTGATGCTGTTCGTGCCGGACGGCCTGGTCGGCCTGGTGCAGGGCGCCGCCCGTTCGCTGCGCGAGCGCGGCCTGGGCAACTGGCTGCCGCGCGCCGCGGTCTCGGTGGCAGGCGGCCTGCTGCTGACCTGCGCCACGGTCTTCACGGTGGAGCTGCTGCAACGCATGTTCGCCCGCGACTACCGGTCGCTGCTGGCCATGAATCCCGGGGCCGGCTGGCCCGACATTCCGCTATTCGGCCACGACTGGGCGCCGCTGGCGCTGTCGACCTGGCTGATTCCGTTGGTGTTGTTCCTGGCAGGCCTCGCCGCCTGCCGCTGGGCGCTGGCCCTGTGGCGCGACGACGAACAAGCCGCTCCCGCGCTGGAGGCTGCACAATGAGCCACGAAATCCTGACCCTAACCGACGTGCGCAAGTCCTTTGGCGACGCGCAGATCATCCGCGGCGTGAACCTGAAGGTCGAGGCCGGCGAACGTCATGCCGTCATCGGCCCGAACGGCGCCGGCAAGTCCACGTTGTTCCACCTGATGTCGGGCTCGTTCGCGCCGACCTCGGGCGACATCAGCCTGCGTGCGCGCTCCATCGGCGGCCTGCCGCCGGAGCGCATCAACCGCCTGGGGCTGGCGCGCTCGTTCCAGATCACCAACGTGTTCCCGCGTCTGTCCGTGCGCGAAAACCTGCGACTGGCGGTGCTGCGCATGCACGGCCTGGTCTACAACTTCTGGCGTCCCATCGCCCGCAACCGCGCCGTCAACGAAGACGTCGACCGCCTGCTGGAGAAAGTGCGCCTGGCCGCCAAGCAGGACACCGCCGCCGGCGACCTGAACTACTCGGAACAGCGTTCGCTGGAAATCGGCATGACGCTGGCCTCGCGCCCCAAGGTCATCCTGCTGGACGAGCCCATGGCGGGCATGTCCCAGCACGAGGTGGACTACACGGTCGAACTGATCAAGGACGTGACCCGCGACTGCACGCTGCTGATCGTGGAGCACGACATGCAGGTGGTGTTTTCGCTGGCCGACCGCATCAGCGTGCTGGTCTACGGCGAGATCCTCGCCACCGGCACGCCGGCCGACATCCGCGGCGACGCCCGCGTGCGCGAAGCCTACCTGGGAGAGGAAACGGTATGACGACGCAATCCCCCCTGCTGAGCCTGCAAGGCGTGCATGCCCACTACGGCAAGAGCCACATCCTGCACGGCATCGACCTGACCGTGGGCCGCGGCGAGGTCGTGAGCCTGCTGGGCCGCAACGGCGCCGGCCGCTCCACCACCATGAAAAGCATCATGGGCCTGGTGGACGTGACCGGCGGCAGCATCGCCATCGAAGGCCGCGACATCACCAACAAACGTCCCTTCGAGATCGCCCGCGCCGGCCTGGGCTTCGTACCGGAAGAGCGCGAGGTATTCGCCAACCTGACCGTGGACGAAAACCTGCGCATGGGCGAACAGCCCAAGCGCGACGACGCGCCCTACTGGTCGACCGAGCAAATGTTCGACTACTTCCCCCGCCTGAAGGAACGCCGCGGCACCAAGGCCGGCAACCTGTCGGGCGGCGAACAGCAGATGCTGACCATGTGCCGTTCACTGTTGGGCAACCCCAAGGTCATGCTGATCGACGAACCCACCGAAGGGCTGGCGCCGAAGATCGTGGAAGTGATCGCCGACGTGATCCGCGACATCCACAAGCGCGGCGTGTCCGTGGTGCTGGTGGAGCAGAAGCTGACCATCGCGCTGAAGGTCTCCACCCGCGTCAGCGTGATGGGCCATGGCCGCATCGTTTTCGAAGGACCGCCCGCGCAGCTGCATGAGCGCCAGGACGTGGTCCAGGAATGGCTGGCGGTCTGAGCGCCGGCATATACATCGCTAAGAGGCAAACATCTTGGATCAAACTCCGGAAGTCATCCATCCCGACCTGCGCGGCCAGAGCGTCGTCATCACCGGCGGCGCCAAGGGCATCGGCCTGGCCACGGCGCAGGCCTTCGTGCGCCAGGGCGCGCGCGTGGCGCTGCTGGACATGGACGCCACGGCGCTGGACGAAGCCGTCGCCGGCCTGACTGCCCTGGGCGGCGAGGCGCTGGCCGTGCAAGCGTCGGTCACGGACGCCGACGCGGTCGAGCAGGCTTTCGCACAGGTCGAAAAGGCCTGGAGCCGCATCGACGTGCTGGTCAACAACGCCGGCGTCTCCGCCAACAAGCCCACGCTGGAAGTCACCGTGGACGAGTGGCGCCGCGCCGTGGACATCAATCTGACCGGCGTGTTCCTGTGCGCCCAGGCCGCCGGCCGCCGCATGGTGCCCGCTGGCGCCGGCAGCATCATCAACCTGGCCTCCATGTACGGCGTGGTGGCGGCGCCCGACCGCGCCGCCTATTGCGCCACCAAGGGCGCGGTGGTGCTGCTGACCGAGACCCTGGCCGTGGAATGGGGCCCCATGGGCGTGCGCGTGAACGCGCTGGCGCCGGGCTACGTGGAAACGGACCTGGTGCGCGACCTGGCCGCGCGCGGCCGGCTCGACCCCGAACGCCTCAAGCAGCGCACGCCGCTGCGCCGCCTGGCGCAACCCGCCGAAATGGCGGACCTGGCGGTGTTCCTGGCCTCGCGCCAGGCCGCCTATGTCAACGGACACACCCTGGTGGCCGACGGCGGCTGGAGCCGCTACAGCTACCTCTAATCGCAAGAACGCATACACACATCTCTGGAGATTCACTCATGGCCACCCACCAACCGCTTGAGCCCCAAGCGCCCTGGCGGCAACTGACGGTAGACGCCAAGGACTGGCAACAGGCGGACCCGGCCCTGCTGGGCACCATGCTGACCCAGCTGCACTGGATCCGCGCCTTTGAAGAAGCCGTGCTCGACCTGGCCGCCGAAGGCCTGGTGCACGGCCCGGCGCACTCGTCCGTGGGCCAGGAAGGCGGCGCGGTCGGTTCCGTGCTGGCGCTGGGCGCCGGCGACCAGATCAACGGTTCGCACCGCGGCCACCACCAGTTCCTGGCCAAGGCGCTGCAGCACGTCGCCCCGCTGGGCCTGGACCCGCTCGATCCGCTCACGCCCGCCATCGATGAAGTCCTGCAGAAGACGCTGGCCGAGATCATGGGCCTGGCCCAGGGTTACTGCCGCGGCCGTGGCGGCAGCATGCACCTGCGCTGGCTCGAAGCCGGCGCGCTGGGCACCAACGCCATCGTCGGCGGCGGCGTGCCGCTGGCCGCCGGCGCGGGCTGGGCGCACAAGCATGCCGGCACCGACCGCGTCGCCGTGACCTACTTCGGCGACGGCGCGGTCAACATTGGCTCGGTGCTGGAAACCATGAACCTGACCGCGGCCTGGAAGACGCCGCTGTGCTTCTTCATCGAGAACAACCGCTACGCGGTGTCCACCACGGTCGAAGAGTCCACCGCCGAACCGCGTCTGTCGGCGCGCGGCCTGGCCTTCAACATCCCGTCGTGGAAGGTGGACGGCATGGACCCGCTGGCGGTCCACCTGGCCATGTCCGAAGCCGTGGCGCACATGCGCGCGGGCAACGGCCCCACCATCGTCGAAGTGGACGTGTACCGTTTCTTCCACCAGAACGGCCCGTTCCCCGGCAGCGCCTTCGGCTACCGCAGCAAGGACGAGGAAGCGCAATGGCGCCGCCGCGATCCGCTGGACAAGATCGCCACGGAAATGATCGCCCGCAAGCTGATCACGCAAGCCGAAGTGGATGCCCTGCGTCAGCGCTGCAAGGACGTCATGAAGGACGTTTCCGGCCGCCTGACCGAAGCCGCCGACGGCGGCAAGCGCCGCGTGCGCGCCGACCTCTGGCCCAGCCCGGATTTCCGCGACGTGGGCCTGCGCAGCGACGGCTCGGAACTGGCCGGCCTGCGCTACCAGGAAGCCGCCGACCACGCCGGCCAGTCCGCCGAGCGCAAGTTCGTGGACGCGGTGGCCGACGTGCTGGACCGCCGCATGGAAACCGACCCCGGCGTGGTGGTGCTGGGCGAAGACGTGCACCGCCTGAAGGGCGGCACCAACGGTGCCACGCGCGGCCTGAAGGACAAGTATCCCGACCGCGTACTGGGCACCCCGATCTCCGAGAACGCCTTCGCCGGCCTGGGCGGCGGCCTGGCCATGGACGGCCGCTACCGCCCTATCGTGGAATTCATGTACCCCGACTTCATGTGGGTCGCGGCCGACCAGATCTTCAACCAGATCGGCAAGGCCCGCCACATGTTCGGCGGCGACATCGACGTGCCCTTCGTGCTGCGCACCAAGGTCGCCATGGGCACGGGCTACGGCTCGCAGCACTCGATGGATCCGGCCGGCATCTTCGCCACCGCGCCCGGGTGGCGCGTGGTCGCGCCGTCCACGCCTTACGAGTACGTCGGCCTGATGAACACCGCGCTGGCCTCCAAGGACCCGGTGCTGGTGATCGAGCACGTGGACCTGTACGCCTCCTCGGGCGAGGTGCCCGCGGACGACCTGGACTATGCGATCCCGTTTGGCAAGGCTCGCGTGCGCCGCGAGGGCGGCAAGGTCACCATCCTGACCTATCTGTCCATGGTCAGCCGCGCGCTCAAGGCGGCGGAAGCCGCCGGCGTGGACGCCGAGGTCATCGACCTGCGCACGCTGGACCGCGCCAGCCTGGACTGGGACACCATCGGCGCCAGCATCATGAAGACCAACAACGTGCTGATCGTGGAGCAAGGCGCGCGCGGCACCTCCTACGGCGCCATGTTGGCCGACGAGATCCAGCGCCGCTACTTCGACTGGCTGGACCAGCCAGTCAAGCGCGTGACCGGCGGCGAAGCCTCGCCCAGCATCTCCAAGGTGCTGGAGCGCGCCGCCTTCGCGGACACCGAGGAAGTCATGGCCGGCCTGGCCGACGTGCTGGCCGACCTGGGAGAACAGGCATGAGCGCATCCCTGCACATGACCGTGCCGATGGAAGTCGGCATCTGCTGCGCCGACCTGGACGCGCTGCTGGCCTTCTATACCGGCGTCCTGGGCCTGAAGCTCGTCAACCGCGTGAGCGTGCCGGCCGACAAGGCCCAGGCCACCGGCCTCACGCGCCATGGCTACGACGTGGCGCGCCTGCAGACCAGCTATGGCGAACGCATCAAGCTGCTGCAACCCGCCGCCGCGCCCGAGGCCGCCGCGCGCGGCGCGGCCATCCTGGACCGCCAGGGCGCAACCTACCTGACCCTCATCGTGCGCGACCTGCCCGGCGTGGTGCGCGAACTGGAAGCCCGGGGCGTGGTTTTCGACAGCAAGCCCGCGCCGATGGAAGTGCGCCCCGGCACCTGGCTGGCGTTCTTCCGCGACCCGGAAGGCAATGTGCTGGAACTGGTCGAATACGACGATCCCGCCACCTATCGGCCAGACCTGGCCGGCGCCGCTGAATAGGACGAACATCGTGGCACACCTTATCAAGCTCCCCTCCGTTGCGGCCGACACCTCGGGCGGCACGCTGCACCAGTGGCTCAAGAAAGAAGGCGACACCGTCGCCGTGGGCGACGCACTGGCCGAAATCGAAACCGAGAAGGCCATTGTCGAGATCAATGCCGAGCAGGCCGGCGTGCTGGGCCGTATCGTGGTCCAGGCCGGCGCCGCCTCCGTGCCGGTGAACACCGTGATCGGCGTGCTGCTGGCGCAGGGCGAGGACGCTTCGGCCATCGACCGCGCGCTGGCAGAGGCCGGCGCCGCCGCGCAGCCCGCGGCCGCGCCAACCGCCGAACCCACGCCTGCGGCCGCCGTCCCTGCCACTGCGGCCGCGCCGCAGGCAGCCGC
>NZ_JACVAD010000011.1:0-198678 GCF_014851665.1 Achromobacter sp. ACM03
TCCCGGCGCCGCCCGGTCCGACGCGCCGCGCGCGGACTGGCCGCGGCCGGCGCCGCGCGGGCCACGGGCTTCCTCGTCCTTGCGCCGCTGATAGGCGGCGGGATCTTTCTGGCGTTCGATGCTTTCCTTGGTGCGCTCCTGTTGCGCGACCAGACGGGCGCGGGCGCCGCTGCGGGTGCGCTTGGGGGCGTCTTCGGCATAGGCGTCGCGCGCCGTTTTCTTGATCGTCAGCGTCTTGCGCGGGCGGTCCTGTTCATCAGAGGACATACGAATCCTGGCGAATGTGCAGAGGTAGGGGTATCAGAAGGGTTTGACGACGACCAGCGCCACCACCACCAAGAGCAGCAAGACGGGAACTTCGTTGAACCAGCGATAGAACTTGTGCGAACGGGTGTTTTTGCCCTGTTCGAATTTGCGCAGCATCAGGCCACAGGCGTGATGGTAGCCGATGACGAGCAGGACGAAAAAGAGCTTGGCGTGCATCCAGCCGTTGCCGGGGCCCACGCCGATGCGATAACCCAGATAGAGCCACATGCCGAATACCACCGCGACCACGGCCAGGATGGTGGTGAAACGGTACAGGCGGCGCGCCATGCCCAGCAGGGTGGTCTGGACCGCGGGGTCCGATTGCTGCGCCAGATTCACGAATATGCGCGGCAGGTAGAACAGGCCGGCGAACCAGGAAGCGATAAAGACAATATGAAAGGTCTTGACCCAAAGCATGGCCATGGCGCGATCCAGTCGAGGAAAGCCGCATTGTAAGCTGCGCCACTACGCGTTCAGGCCAAGAGGCAAAGCCCCGCGGGCAGGGCTTTGCGAGGAGGCGGCTCAGATCACGTACAGGTCGACGTACTCGTGGACCGGCATGGCTTCCAGCCGCTTCTGGTCCAGCGAGGCCTGCAGGATGCGGTCTTGCTGGCGGGCTGGAAACATGCGCGCCAGATTGGTGCGGAACTTGGTTTCCAGCAGCGGTATGCCTTCGGCGCGGCGGCGCTTGTGGCCGATGGGGTACTCGCAGACGATCTCGTCCAGCCGCGTGCCGTCCTTGAATTCCACCGTCAGCGCATTGGCGATCGAACGCTTGTCGGGGTCGTGATAGTCGCGGGTATAGGCCGGGTCTTCCACGCACACAATCTTGTCGCGCAGCGCGTCGATGCGCGGATCCCGCGCCACCGTGTCCTCGTAGTCGGCCGCGGTCAGGCGGCCGAACAGCGTCGGTACCGCCACCATGTACTGGATGCAGTGGTCCCGGTCGGCCGGGTTGGCCAGCGGTCCCTTCTTGTCGATGATGCGGATGCAGGCTTCGTGCGTGCGGATTGTGATTTTCGCGATGTCGTCGGCGTTCTTGCCGGCGGCCTGCAGCCGGGCGTGGAGTTCCATTGCGCACTCGACGGCGGTCTGCGCATGGAATTCGGCTGGAAACGAAATCTTGAACAGCACGTTTTCCATCACGTAGCTGCCGTAGGGGCGCTGGAACCGGAACGGCTGGCCTTTGAACAGCACGTCGTAAAAGCCCCAGGTCTTGGCCGTCAGCACGGACGGATAGCCCATTTCGCCGGTCCGGGCGATCAGCGCCAGGCGCACGGCGCGGCTGGTGGCGTCGCCCGCGGCCCAGCTCTTGCGGCTGCCGGTATTGGGCGCGTGGCGATAGGTGCGCAGGCTCTGGCCATCGACCCAGGCCAGCGACACCGCATTGATCACTTCATCGCGGCTCAGGCCCAGCATCTGCGCCACCACGGCGGTGGAGGCAACTTTCACCAGCACGACGTGGTCCAGGCCGACCTTGTTGAAGGAGTTTTCCAGTGCGATGCAGCCCTGGATCTCGTGCGCCTTGATCATGCCGGTCAGCACGTCGCGCATCAGCAGGGGCGGTTTGCCGGCCGCGACCGCCGTGCGGGACAGCCAGTCGGCGGTGGCCAGGATGCCGCCCAGGTTGTCGGACGGGTGGCCCCATTCGGCGGCCAGCCAGGTGTCGTTGAAGTCCAGCCAGCGGATCATCGTGCCGATGTTGAAGGCGGCCTGCACGGGATCGAGCTGGAATTGCGTGCCCGGCACCTTGGCGCCGTGGGGCACGGTCGTGCCGGGGACGATGGGCCCCAGCAGTTTCCTGCACGCTGGATACTCCAGCGCTTCCAGGCCGCAGCCCAGCGTGTCGATCAGGCAGTTGCGCGCCGTTTCGTACGCCAGGCCGCTCTGGATTTCATACTTCAGGACGTAGTCGGCGATATCGACCAGAACCAGGTCGGGATCGGGACGGACGTTGGAGATCGGGGCAGACATAGCGGTACCTCTCCATGGAATGAATACAGGTGGCCATGCCGTGCCCTCGTCCGCGCCCTGGTGTCGTGGCTTACTTGCGCTTTTCCAGCGGCACGAACTTCTGGTCTTCCGGGCCCACGTAATTGGCGGTGGGGCGGATGATCTTGTTGTCGATGCGCTGCTCGATGATGTGGGCCGACCAGCCCGCCGTGCGCGCGATGACGAACAGCGGCGTGAACATGGCGGTGGGGACTCCCATCATGTGATAGCTGACGGCCGAGAACCAGTCCAGGTTGGGGAACATCTTCTTGATGTCCCACATGACCGTTTCCAAGCGTTCGGCGATGTCGAACATCTTGGTGCTGCCGGCCTTCTTGGACAGCTTCTTGGCCACTTCCTTGATGACCTTGTTGCGTGGGTCGGACACGGTATAGACGGGGTGGCCAAAGCCGATGATAACTTCCTTGGCTTCGACGCGGCGGCGGATGTCGGCCTCGGCCTCGTCCGGGGTTTCATAGCGCTTCTGCACGTCGAAGGCCACTTCGTTGGCGCCGCCGTGCTTGGGGCCGCGCAGCGCGCCGATGGCGCCCGAGATGGCGGAGAACATGTCCGAGCCGGTGCCGGCGATGACGCGGGCCGTGAACGTGGACGCGTTGAACTCGTGTTCGGCGTACAGGTTCAGCGAGATGTGCATGGCCTTGACCCACTCGTCGCTGGGCTTTTCCCCGTGCAGCAGGTGCAGGAAGTGGCCGCCGATGCTGTCGTCGTCCGTCTGCACGTCGATGATGCGGCCGTTGTGGCTGTAGTGGTACCAGTACAGCAGCGCCGAGCCCAGGTTGGCCATCAGGCGGTCGGCGATGTCGCGCGCGCCCGGGGTGTTGTGGTCGTCTTTTTCAGGCAGCACGCAGCCCAGCACGGACACGGCGGTGCGCATCACGTCCATCGGGTGGCTGGCGGCGGGCAAGGCTTCCAGCGCGGCTTGCAGCTGGGCGGGCAGGCCGCGCAGGCTGCGCAGCTTTTCCTTGTAGGCCTTCAGTTCGGCCTTGTTCGGCAGCTTGCCGTGGACGAGCAAGTGGGCGATTTCCTCGAACTCGCTGGCGTCGGCGATGTCCAGGATGTCGTAGCCGCGGTAGTGCAGGTCGTTGCCGCTGCGGCCGACCGTGCACAGTGCGGTGTTGCCGGCGACGACGCCGGACAGCGCAACCGACTTCTTGGGCTTGAAGCCGGCTTTTTCTTCCGGCTGGGCGTCCGTCTTGGCCACTTGCTTCTTGGGAGCCGTGCTCATGTCTCTACTCCTTCCTTTCGCGATGGTCGTTGCTATTGGGGGTGGGCATGCAAGGCGCCGGGCGGCTGCCGCGACGCCGGAAACCGTGGGCTGGCTTAGGCCTTGCCCTTCTGGAACAGCGCGTCCAGCTTCGATTCGAATTCGTGGTAACCGATGCGGTCGTACAGTTCCTCGCGCGTCTGCATCAGGTCCACCACGTTCTTCTGGTGGCCATCGCGGCGGATGGCGGTGTAGACCGCTTCGGCTGCCTTGTTCATGGCGCGGAAGGCCGACAGCGGGTAGAGCACCATGCCCACGCCCACGCTCTTCAGTTCTTCCACCGAGAACAGCGGCGTCTTGCCGAATTCGGTGATGTTGGCCAGCACCGGCACCTTGACCGCCTTGACGAAGCGGTCGTAGGTAGGCAGGTCGTAGGCGGCTTCGGCGAAGATCGCGTCGGCGCCCGCTTCCACGCAGGCCAGCGCGCGCTCGATGGCGGCGTCCACGCCATGGGAGGCAATCGCGTCGGTGCGGGCGATCAGGTAGAAGTCCGTATCGGTGCGGGCGTCGGCCGCGGCCTTGACGCGGTCGGCCATTTCTTCGGTCGAGACGATTTCCTTGCCGGGGCGATGGCCGCAGCGCTTGGCGCCGACCTGGTCTTCGATGTGGCAGGCGGCGGCGCCGAACTTGATCAGGCTCTTGACGCTGCGGGCGATGTTGAACGCCGACGGGCCGAAGCCGGTATCGATGTCGACCACCAGGGGCACGTCGCAGACGTCGGTGATGCGGCGCACGTCCGTCAGGACGTCGTCCATGGTGTTGATGCCCAGGTCGGGCAGGCCCAGCGAACCAGCCGCGACGCCGCCGCCGGACAGGTAGATGGCGCGGTAGCCGGCGCGCTTGGCCAACAGCGCGTGATTGGCGTTGATGGCGCCGATGATCTGCAGGGGGCTTTCTTCGGCAAGCGCGCGGCGAAAGAGGGCGCCGGCGGATTCGGGTCTGGACATGGGTGGTCTCCGTAATTTGGACCGGGTGTTTTCGTGGGCCCCGGATGAAACGACTGGACTGCGGACTGGCGCGTTGCAGGCCAGGCCGGGATGCGTCCCGTCCTGGTTCCTGACCTTACCGCGGGCCCGGAAAATAAATCTGTCCCCTTCGCGACATTCCTTTGCGCAGGGGCAAAGGGACAGGTTTATGTTTCGGTCTTGCCTAGGAATTGGGCCCGCGCAAACGGGCCCAATTCTTTACTCATGCGCTGCTTACTTCAGCAGGTCCTTGACGCCGTCGCGCTCTTCGAGGAGCTCTTTCAGCGTGAAGTCCAGGCGCTCGCGCGAGAAGGCGTCGATTTCCAGGCCTTCGATGCGCTTGTATTCGCCGTTTTCGGTCGTGACCGGCACGCCGTAGATGATGCCTTCGGGGATGCCGTAGGAGCCGTCCGACGGGATGCCCATCGTGACCCACTTGCCGTTGCTGCCCAGGACCCAGTCACGGACGTGGTCGATGGCGGCGTTGGCAGCCGAAGCGGCCGAGGACAGGCCGCGGGCTTCGATGATGGCGGCGCCGCGCTTGCCCACGGTGGGGATGAACGTGTCGCGGTTCCAGGCGTCGTCGTTGATCAGCTTGGACAGCGATTCGCCGCCGACGGTGGCGAAGCGGTAGTCGGGGTACATCGTGGGCGAGTGGTTGCCCCACACGACCAGCTTTTCGATGTCGGCGACGGCCTTGCCGGACTTGGCAGCCAGTTGCGACAAGGCGCGGTTGTGGTCCAGGCGCAGCATGGCGGTGAAGTTCTTGGCGGGCAGGTCCGGCGCCGACTTCATGGCGATGTAGGCGTTGGTGTTGGCCGGGTTGCCGACGACCAGGACCTTGACGTTGCGGCTGGCGACGTCGTTCAGGGCCTTGCCCTGAGCCGTGAAGATCTGGGCATTGACCGACAGCAGGTCCTTGCGTTCCATGCCGGGGCCGCGCGGGCGGGCGCCAACCAGCAGGGCCACGTCGGCGTCCTTGAAGGCGGTGCGCGGGTCGCTGTGGGCGGTGACTTCTTGCAGCAGCGGGAAGGCGCAGTCATCCAGTTCCATGATGACGCCCTTCAGGGCCTTTTGCGCTTTCTCGTCGGGGATTTCCAGCAGTTGCAGGATGACGGGTTGATCTTTACCCAGCATTTCGCCGGAGGCGATGCGGAATAGCAGTGCGTAACCGATTTGGCCGGCGGCGCCGGTGACGGCGACACGCAAGGCAGGCTTGGACATGGACGTTCTCCGTAATGGTTTGGCGAGAAAAAATCTCACCAAGCAGTGTAATCGTTGGGCGTGAAAATCAACGCGTGTGCAACGGCGTGCGCAGCGGCAGGCGCGGGGCCCGGACAGCGTTGAATCCTAGATCGAATTTACGTGTCCGTCAATTGCTCTTCTATCTTATATAAGACATAAGACGTTGGACAGCCGCCCGGCCGATATGCCACAATAGAGCGTTTATTCGAATGCGCCGCAACCCGGTTTCGGTTGCGCGCCTGTATCAAGCCAGAACACTGGCGGCAGCAGCGCATTGCGGATGGGTTCGCTGCCTTGCGCCGCCCTCCCATTTCCCCGGATAAACATGACTCAATCAAAAAGATCCATGGCAGAGCCCCGGCCCGAAACCTCCTTACGCATTCGCGCCGCCCGCACGGCGGGCGAGGGGGCCGCTTTCAGTCCGCTCTACCGGCAAATCAAGGATCTGCTTGTCCAGAGCCTGGAACGCGGCGAATGGAAGCCCGGCGAACTCATCCCCAGCGAAATCGATCTGGCTGCCCGTTTCCAGGTAAGCCAGGGCACGGTGCGCAAGGCGGTCGATGAGCTGGCTGCCGAGCACATGCTGCTGCGCCGCCAGGGCAAGGGCACTTTCGTCGCCACCCACCACGAAGCGCGCGTGCGCTACCGCTTCCTGCGCCTGGCCGCCGATGACGAAGGCGAGGCCGGCCGGGCCGAAAGCCGCATCCTGGAATGCCGGCGCCTGCGGGCGCCCGCCGAGATCGCGCGCGCCCTGGACCTGCGTGCCGGCGAAACCGTCGTCATGATCCGCCGCCTGCTGTCCATGGGGCAGACGCCCACCGTCGTGGACGACATCTGGCTGCCTGGTTCCATCTTCCGTGGACTGACCCTGGAGCTGTTGACCGCCAACAAGGCGCCGCTCTACGGTCTGTTCGAATCCGAATTCGGCGTGAGCATGGTGCGCGCGGACGAAAAGCTGCGCGCGGTGATCGCGCCGGCCGAGGTCTGTCCGCTGCTTAATGTTCCCGCCGGGACGCCGTTGTTGCAGGTTGATAGGGTGTCTTATACGTATGGTGACCGCCCCATGGAAATCCGCCGGGGGTTGTACTTGACCGATCGATACCACTACCGCAATAGTCTGAATTGATGAGTTTTTTACCTACGATTTGATACCGACCCTATCTCTGGGCGAAAATACCGTGTTTGCCCGCAAGGGCTACGGCATTTCCGCCGTAACGATTCCCTAGTTCCGAAACACCGAGGCCGTCATGTCCGACACCGCTGCCAAGCCACGTCCGCAGTTTCGCAATATTGGTATTGCGCAACTCGCCAGCTACCGCCTGCCCCTGGCCGGCAAGCTGTCCATCCTGCACCGCGTCAGCGGTGCGCTGCTGTTCCTCTGTCTTCCCTTGGTCATTCTGCCGCTGTTCGCGGCCAGCGTGGCCGCACCGCAGACGTTCGCAGCCGTGGCCGCGTACGCCGGCAACCCGATCGTCAAGCTTGTCTTCCTGGTCCTGATCTGGGGCTATCTGCACCACTTCTGTGCCGGCATCCGCTACCTGCTGCTGGACCTGCACATCGGTATCGACAAGCTGTCGGCCAAGAAGAGCGCCGGCGTGGTTTTCGGGGTGAGCCTGGCGCTGACCCTGGTGTTCGCTCTCAAACTGTTCGGAGTGCTGTAATGGCCGACGTCAAAAACTACGGACCCAAGCGTCTGGTCGTGGGCGCCCATTACGGCGTCATGGATTTCATCATCCAGCGCATCACCGCCGTCATCATGGCCGTGTATACGCTGGTGCTGCTCATCGGCATCCTGATGATGCCGGCCTTCACGTACGAGCACTGGACCGCGCTGTTCAACTTCTACGTGGGCGTTCTTCCGGTTGGCCAGATCCTGGCCACCCTTGCATTCATTGCGCTGGCCTGGCATGCCTGGATTGGTGTGCGCGACATCTGGATGGACTACGTCAAGTCGGTGGGCGTGCGCCTGCTGCTGCAAGTGCTGACGATCCTCTGGCTGGTCGGTTCGGTCGTTTACTTCGCGCAAATCCTCTGGAGCATTTAAGCCGTGGTCTCTGTCATGAAATCCCTGCCGCGCCGCCAGTTTGATGTGGTGGTCGTTGGCGCCGGTGGAGCCGGCATGCGTTGTTCGCTGCAACTGTCCCAAGCGGGCCTGTCCGTTGCAGTGCTGTCCAAGGTGTTCCCCACGCGTTCGCACACGGTTGCCGCACAGGGCGGCGTGAGCGCCTCGCTGGGCAACATGAGCGAAGACAACTGGTACTGGCACATGTACGACACCGTCAAGGGTTCGGACTGGCTGGGCGACCAGGACGCCATCGAATTCATGTGCCGTGAAGCGCCGAACGCCGTGTACGAGCTCGAGCACTTCGGCATGCCGTTCGACCGCAACCCCGACGGCACCATCTACCAGCGTCCGTTCGGCGGCCACACCGCCAACTTCGGTGAAAAGCCGGTCCAGCGCGCCTGTGCCGCTGCCGACCGCACCGGCCACGCGCTGCTGCACACCCTCTACCAGCGCAACGTCGCCGCGCGCACCCAGTTCTTCGTCGAATGGATGGCGCTGGACCTGCTGCGCAACGAAGCGGGCGACGTCGTGGGCGTGACCGCCCTGGAAATGGAAACGGGCGAAATCTACATCCTGGAAGCCAAGACCACGGTGCTGGCCACCGGCGGCGCCGGCCGCATCTGGGCCGCTTCCACCAACGCCTTCATCAACACCGGTGATGGCCTGGGCATGGCCGCCCGCGCGGGCATTCCGCTGCAGGACATGGAATTCTGGCAATTCCACCCGACCGGCGTGGCCGGCGCCGGCGTGCTGATCACCGAAGGCGTGCGCGGCGAAGGCGGCATCCTGCTGAACAAGGATGGCGAACGCTTCATGGAGCGCTATGCGCCCACGCTGAAGGATCTGGCCCCGCGCGACTTCGTGTCCCGCTCGATGGACCAGGAAATCAAGGAAGGCCGCGGCTGCGGTCCGGACGGCAGCTACGTGGTCCTCAAGCTGGATCACCTGGGCGCCGACGTGATCAACAAGCGTCTGCCCTCGATCCGCGAAATCGCGATCAAGTTCGGCAACGTGGACCCGATCAAGGAACCGATCCCCGTCGTTCCGACCATCCACTACCAGATGGGCGGCATTCCGGCCAACTACCACGGCCAGGTGCTGACGCGCGAAAACGGCGAGAACAAGATCGTCAACGGCCTGTACGCCATCGGCGAATGCGCCGCGGTGTCGGTGCACGGCGCCAACCGCCTGGGCACCAACTCGCTGCTGGACCTGATCGTGTTCGGTCGCGCCACCGGCAACCACATCGTCAATTCGCATCCGGAACGCCAGCACGCGCACCAGCCCGTGCCGCAGCAAGCCGTCGAATTCTCGCTGGACCGCATCAACAAGCTGGAATCGCGCACCTCGGGCGAGAAGACCCAGGACATCGGCAACGCCATCCGCTTCTCGATGCAGCGCCACTGCGGCGTGTTCCGCACGCTGGAACTGCTGAACGAAGGCGTGACGCAGATCGAAGATCTGGCCAAGCAAGCCGACAACATCTACTTCAAGGACAAGTCCAAGGTGTTCAACACCGCGCGCGTCGAGGCGCTGGAATTGGCGAACATGACCGAAGTGGCCCGCGCCACGATCAAGTCGGCCGCCAACCGCACCGAAAGCCGCGGCGCGCACGCGCTGGACGACCACCCGACGCGCGACGACGAGAACTGGCTGAAGCACACGCTGTGGTACTCCGAAGGCAGCCGCCTGGATTACAAGCCCGTGCAGATGAAGCCGCTGACGGTCGAGTCCTTCCCGCCCAAGGCGCGTACCTTCTAAGTCCGGATTGAGCCCACTATGAGCACCAAGAGAATCGTCAAGTTCGAAATCTACCGCTACGATCCGGACAAGGACGAGCGCCCGTACATGCAGAAGCTGGAAGTCGAACTCCAGCCGACCGACAAGATGCTGCTCGATGCGCTGGTGCGCATCAAGAACGACGTCGATGACAGCCTGGCCCTGCGCCGCTCGTGCCGTGAAGGCGTGTGCGGTTCGGACGCCATGAACATCAACGGCAAGAACGGTCTGGCGTGCACGACCAACCTGCGCGAACTGAAGGAACCCATCGTTCTGCGTCCGCTGCCGGGCCTGCCCGTCATCCGCGACCTGATCGTGGACATGACGCACTTCTTCAACCAGTACCACTCGATCCGCCCGTACCTCATCAACGACACGCCGCCGCCCGAAAAGGAACGTCTGCAGTCGCCCGAGGCCCGCGAAGAGCTGGATGGCCTGTACGAGTGCATTCTGTGCGCGTGCTGTTCCACTTCCTGCCCGTCGTTCTGGTGGAACCCGGACAAGTTCGTCGGCCCGGCCGGCCTGCTGCAAGCCTACCGCTTCATCGCCGACAGCCGCGACGAAGCCACGGGCAGCCGCCTCGACAACCTGGACGATCCGTACCGCCTGTTCCGTTGCCACACCATCATGAATTGCGTCGACGTCTGTCCCAAGGGACTGAACCCGACCAAGGCGATCGGCAAGATCAAGGAACTGATGGTTCGCCGTACGGTCTAGTTTTTATTAAGCGCATTTTGCCTCCGGCGGCATTTTTTGCCGCCGGGCCGTCCCAAGGCAAAAACGCCCCCAAGGGGGGCAGCAAGCCCGCGTAGCGGGTGCGGCGTGGGGGCTTTTAAAGGTGTAAAGAAGGATGAGCAAGCTAACTGAATTGGAGCGGGCGCGCTTGCGTTGGCGGGCGCGCCGCGGCTTGCTCGAAAACGACTTGATCATCACCCGGTATCTGGATGCCCACGAGGCTGAGCTTACCGATGATGACGTAGCCGCATTGACGCAGCTTTTCGAGATGGGAGACAACGACCTTCTCGACCTGCTGCTGGCCCGCAAAGAGCTTGAGGGCGCGCTGGACACGCCCAGGCTTCGGAGCATCATTGGCCAGATGCGCGCGCTCTGATTAATTGAGAGGAATGAACATGAACCTGTCTGACAAAAAAGCCACTCTATCCTTCTCGGATGGCAGCGCCCCCATTGAGTTCCCTGTTTACAAGGGTACGGTTGGTCCGGATGTGATCGACATCCGCAAGCTGTACGGCCAGACGGGCATGTTCACGTTTGACCCCGGCTTCATGTCCACCGCTGCCTGCGAATCGGGCATCACGTACATCGACGGCGACAAGGGCGAACTGCTGTACCGCGGCTACCCCATCGAGCAATTGGCCGTCAATTGCGACTTCATGGACATCTGCTACCTGATCCTGAACGGCGAACTGCCCAACAAGGACCAGAAGGCCGATTTCGATTCGCAAGTGACCCATCACACGATGGTCAACGAGCAGCTGCACTTCTTCCTGCGCGGCTTCCGTCGCGACGCGCACCCGATGGCCGTGCTGACCGGCCTGGTCGGCGCGCTGTCCGCGTTCTACCACGACTCCACCGACATCACGAACCCGCAGCATCGTCACATCTCGGCCATCCGCCTGATCGCCAAGATGCCGACGCTGGTCGCGATGGCCTATAAGTATTCGCAAGGCCAGCCCTTCATCTACCCGCAGAACGACCTGTCCTACACGGGCAACTTCTTGCGCATGATGTTCGCCACGCCGTGCGAAGACTACAAGGTGAACGAAGTCGTCGAGCGCGCGCTGGACCGCATCTTCATCCTGCACGCCGACCACGAGCAGAACGCTTCGACCTCGACCGTCCGCCTGTGCGGTTCGTCGGGCACCAACCCGTTCGCCGCCATCTCGGCCGGCGTGGCTTGCCTGTGGGGCCCGGCTCACGGCGGCGCCAACGAAGCTTGCCTGCAGATGCTGGAAGAGCTGCAAGCCAACGGCGGCATCGCCAAGGTCGGCGAGTTCATGGAGAAGGTCAAGGACAAGAACTCGGGCGTGCGCCTGATGGGCTTTGGCCACCGCGTCTACAAGAACTACGACCCGCGCGCCAAGCTGATGCAGGAAACCTGCAAGGAAGTGCTCTCGGCCCTGGGCCTGGAAAACGACCCGCTGTTCAAGCTGGCCATGGAACTGGAACGCATCGCCCTGTCGGATCCGTACTTCGTCCAGCGCAAGCTGTACCCGAACGTGGACTTCTACTCGGGTATCGTCCAGCGCGCCATCGGCATCCCGACTTCGCTGTTCACGGCCATCTTCGCGCTGGCCCGCACGGTGGGCTGGATCGCCCAGTGGAACGAAATGCTGTCGGATCCCGATTACAAGATCGGCCGTCCGCGCCAGCTGTTCACCGGTTCGGTCACGCGCGACGTGCCCCCGATGGACAAGCGTTGATACGCAGTCTGGCTTGAACAAGAAACCGCCTTCGGGCGGTTTTTTGTTGCCTGTACGCCGTGTGGCCGCGGCGCGATGGTTTGGCGTGTACCATCCTTGCCATGATTCCGATAGCGCTGCCTTCTGCTGGCTTCTACATTTTTGTTTCCCTGGGTTTTCTTGCCGGTCTGGCGCTGCTGGCCTGGGCCGTGGTCCTGGTCGCCAGCGGCGGCGCGCGCCGTACGGTGCGCAAGTACTGGAAGACTTCTTCCCTGGTGTTCGTCGTGCTGGCCGTGCCGTTCGCCTTCTATGCCTGGGTGCAGACGGTGATCTGGCAAATCGAACGAGAGGGCGCCCGTGCCGAGGCAGCCCGCAATGTCACGCTGCAGGAAGTCACGACCGTCGGCGGCGTCGCCATGCCCGCGGGCACTCGACTGAAGCTGCAGGACGAAGGGCAGCTGGAGACCTATCTCGAAGCGGAATTTCCGCAGCCCGTGGCCATGTATGGCGTGCAGGCGTCGAGCGCGCGGCGCTATCTCAATTCGGACTATGACGACGAAACCTACGCCTTGCGGGGCCGCTATCCGCGCAACGTCATCCTGCGTGGCGCGGGCAGCCAGACCGTGCTGGGCTGGCAGTGCGACGCCACGCAGGATATCGAATTCGAGGTGGCGCGCGATGGCGCGATGAGGGCGCTGGACAAGTGCGTGCTGGGGCCGGGCAACCGCGCCGAAACCCTGGACCTTGCGCCGGGTTCCGTCGTCTACGGCTCCGGCGGCACGGTCTACACCGATGGCTCGAGCGATCCGGACCGCTGGCGGATCGAGGTCAAGGATCCGATGGCGGTCCGGATATTCGGGCTGCCCTTGAGCGAGCCCCGGCTGTACCTGGACGAGGCGCGGCGCCTGCTGCGGGTCAGCGATGCGGAACTGGCCTGCCCGACGCGATTCGGCGGCGTGAGCTATGCCGCCGGCACCCAGGTCAAGTCGATGCGCCGCGGCCGCGGCGATGCGCGCGAGCCGTTCCCGGGCGTGCTGGTGCTGAGCCCCTGGAATGGCCAGGCCGCCACACGCGACGGCCAGGCGGACGTGCCGGAAGGCATGTCGGTGATGCAGACCTTGGCTGGCGAGGTCGTGGACGTGGTCCGGAACGACACGGTGGGCGTCTTCCACTTCGCCACCTTCGTCGTGGGCGACGAGGAACCCGAGGCCCCCCGTCGCGCATCCTGCCCTTGAGCGCACGGCCCTCGCGGGCGGGTGTTACGCGCCGATGCCGCGCGCCATCAGCACGGCGAACAGCGGCAGGAAGATGAACAGGTGCGATTCGATCATGACCCAGCGCCGCGCCCGCTTGATGTCGGCGGCCGCAGGCAAGAAGCCCGGCTGCTGCCGCGACTGCTTGGCCCAGCGCAGGAAGGTCATCGTCGGTGCGATCGAACAGAGCCCGATGATGACGAAGAGCGTGATCTTGGCATGGAACCAGGGATTGCTCATGTAGAACGCGGCGCCCTTGATGCCCAGCGTCAGGCGCAGCACACCAGTGATGAGCACCACCACGGCGCTCAGCGCATAGAGGCGGTCATAGATGACCAGGCGCTTGAGGCCGGCGGCAGTGAGATCGGGCCGCAGCAGCACGGCTTCGGCGGTCAGGACCACCACCAGCAGGAAGATGGCCAGGTAGTGAAACCAGGCATACAAGGCGTCGGCCAGCATGTTGACTCCAGAAAACAAGGTTGAACTTGGTTTTTACCATCAGCCCGTGCCGGCGGGCTATCGCGGCGGCATGAGCCCGCGCAATGAAAATGGGCGCCCCGAGGGGCGCCCATTGCTCAGCGGCTGACTATCATCAACGGCGCTTCTTGGCGGCCTCGGCGGCTTCCTGCTGCGCGTCCACCACGGCCAGCGCCGTCATGTTGACGATGCGGCGCACGGTGGCGCTGGTGGTCAGGATGTGCACGGGGCGCGCCGCGCCCAGCAGGATCGGGCCCATCGCGACGCCATTGCTGCCAGTCATCTTCAGCATGTTGTACGTGATGTTGCCGGTGTCCAGCGTGGGCATGACGAGCAGGTTGGCGCGGCCCTTGAGCGTGCTGTCCGGGTAGGCCAGGACGCGGATCTTTTCCGACAGGGCGGCGTCGGCGTGCATTTCGCCGTCGACTTCCAGGTCGGGAGCGCGGTCCTGCACCATCTGGCGCGCGGCGGCCATCTTGCGCGAGGATTCCGTCACGCGGCTGCCGAAGTTGGAGTGCGACAGCAGGGCGATCTTCGGCACCACGCCAAAGCGCAGCATTTCGTCCGCGGCCTGGATGGTGATGCTGGCGACTTCCTCGGCCGTCGGGTTCTCGTTGACGTGGGTGTCGGTGACGAACAGCGTCTGGTCGGGCAGCATCAGCACGTTCAGGGCGGCGTAGGTCTGGCCTTCCTTCTTGCCGATGATTTCGTCGATGTACTTGAGCTGGTTGTCGTACTTGCTGGCCACGCCGCACAGCAGGGCATCCGCGTCGCCGCGACGCAGCAGCATCGCGCCGATCAGCGTGTTGTGCTTGCGGATCATCGCCTTGGCGATGGCCGGCGTCACGCCTTCGCGGCCCTTCAGCTGGTAGTACGCGTTCCAGGTTTCGTTGAAGCGGCTGTCGTCTTCCGGATCCACGATCTCGAAGTCCTGGCCGGCCGCCAGGCGCAGGCCGAACTTCTTGATGCGCATTTCGATGACGGCCGGGCGGCCGATCAGGATCGGGAACGCCAGCTTCTCATCGGCCACGGTCTGCACCGCGCGCAGCACGCGCTCGTCTTCGCCGTCGGCGTAGATGACGCGCTTGGGCGCCTTCTTGGCCTGGGCGAACAGCGGACGCATCAGCTGGCCCGAGTGGTACACGAAGCCCATCAGCTTCTGGCGGTAGGCTTCGATGTCCTCGATGGGGCGGGCGGCCACGCCGGAGTCGGCGGCGGCCTGGGCCACGGCGGGGGCGATCTGGACGATCAGGCGCGGGTCGAAGGGCTTGGGGATGATGTAGTCCGGGCCGAACGACAGTTCCTGGCCGGCGTAGGCGCGGGCCACTTCGTCGTTCTGCTCGGCTTGCGCCAGTTCGGCGATGGCCTTCACGCAAGCCAGCTTCATCTCTTCCGTGATGCGCGACGCGCCGGCGTCCATGGCGCCGCGGAAGATGAAGGGGAAGCACAGCACGTTGTTGACCTGGTTCGGGTAGTCCGAACGGCCGGTGGCGATGATGCAGTCCGGGCGGGCGGCCTTGGCCACTTCAGGACGGATTTCCGGTTCCGGATTGGCCAGCGCCAGGATCAGCGGGCTGGCGGCCATGGTCTTGACCATGTCGGCGGTCAGCACGCCGGCGGTCGAGCAGCCCAGGAACACGTCGGCGCCGTTGACCACGTCGGCCAGCGTGCGTGCGTCGGTCTTCTGCGCGTAGCGCTTCTTGTTGGCTTCCATGTTTTCATCGCGGCCGTCCCAGATCACGCCGCGCGAATCCACCACGTAGATGTTCTCGCGCTTGACGCCCAGGTGGACCAGCAGGTCCAGGCAGGCGATGGCGGCGGCGCCGGCGCCGGAGCAGGCCAGCTTGACCTTGCCGATGTCCTTGTTCACGACCTTCAGGCCGTTCAGGATGGCGGCCGACGAAATGATGGCGGTGCCGTGCTGGTCGTCGTGGAAGACGGGGATCTTCATGCGCTCGCGCAGCTTCTTCTCGATGTAGAAGCACTCGGGCGCCTTGATGTCCTCGAGGTTGACGCCGCCCAGCGTGGGTTCCAGCGCGGCGATGATGTCGACCAGCTTGTCGGGGTCGTTCTCGGCCAGTTCGATGTCGAACACGTCGATGCCGGCGAACTTCTTGAACAGGCAGCCCTTGCCTTCCATCACGGGCTTGGCGGCCAGCGGGCCGATGTTGCCCAGGCCCAGCACGGCGGTGCCGTTGGTGATCACGCCCACCAGGTTGCCGCGCGAGGTGTACTTCGAGGCGGCGTCATCGCCCTGGTCGAAGATGGCCATGCAGGCGGCTGCCACGCCGGGGGAGTAGGCCAGGGACAGGTCGTCCTGGTTGGCCAGCGTCTTGGTCGGAGTGACCGAGATTTTGCCGGGGGTGGGGTAGGCGTGGTAGTCCAACGCCATTTTGGTGAGGGTTTCGTCCATGGGATACAGGCCTTGCGGGCGCTAAATGGAAAGGAAATGGGATTGCAAAAAGCGGGCTCGCGGCCCGCCGTATTTTCTGGGAAATGCTTGGGAACACCCGTATTTCAACAGAAAGCGCGGGTGCTTGGTTGTTGCGCTGCAGCGAATGGACGATTTTGCGCAAAACCTCGCTGCATTGCGGATTGCAATCCTATCTATCCCAAGGCGGCGTTTGCCGCGCGCCGGCATTCAGGCGCGCGCGCAACGCCTGGGCATCTTCCTGGCGGTCCAGGCTGTCCAGCGCGTACAGCACGATCCAATCCGCGCTGACCTCGAAGAAGTCGCGCAGCTGGGCGCGGGTATCGCTGCGGCCGAAGCCGTCGGTGCCCAGCGTGCGGTAGGGCGCGGGCACCCAGGCGCGGATCTGTTCCGGCACGGCGCGCACGTAGTCGCTGGCGGCGACTACCGGGGCGTTGCTGGCGCCCAGGCAGCTGCGGACCCAGTCGGCGCCGGATGCAAGGCCGAGCACGCGGGCGCGTTCGGCTTCGCGGCCGTCGCGGGCCAGTTCGGAAAAGCTGGTGACGCTCCAGACTTCGGCGTCCACGCCGTAATCGGCCTGCAGGCGCTCCGCCGCGAGTTCGGCCTCGCGCAGCATCGGGCCCGCGCCCAGCAGGCGCACCTGGGCCTGCCCGCGCGCGGGCCGCAGGCGGTACATGCCGCGCAGGATGCCCTCGCGCACGTCGTTGCCTGCCGGCATGTCCGGCTGTGCCAGGTTCTCGTTGGTGACGGTCAGGTAGTAGAACTCGTCGCGCTGTTCGTCCAGCATGCGGCGCATGCCGTGCTCGACGATGATGGCGACCTCGTAGGCATAGGCCGGGTCATAGGCGCGGCAGTTCGGCACGGCGGCGGCCATGATGTGGCTGGAGCCGTCCTGGTGCTGCAGCCCCTCGCCGCCGAGTGTGGTGCGGCCGGAGGTGGCGCCGACAAGGAAGCCGCGCGTGCGCTGATCGGCGGCAGCCCAGATCAGGTCGCCGATGCGCTGGAAGCCGAACATCGAGTAATAGATATAGAAGGGCAGCATCGGCAGGCCGTTGACCGAATAGCTGGTGCCCGCGGCCGTCCACGAGGAAATCGCGCCGGCCTCGGTAATGCCTTCTTCCAGGATCTGGCCGTCGCGCGCCTCGCGGTAATACAGCACCGAGCCGATGTCTTCGGGTTCGTAGAGCTGGCCTTGCGCGGAATAGATGCCGATCTGTCGGAACAGGTTGGCCATGCCGAAGGTGCGCGCCTCGTCCGCCACGATGGGCACGATGCGCGGCCCCACGTTGGCGTCCTTGAGCAGGGCGGTGAGCATGCGCACGATGGCCATGGTGGACGACATTTCCTTGCCGTCGGCGGCCAGCGCGAAGCGCGCCCAGTGCTCCGCGTCCGGCGGCGCCAGGCGCGGCGCCTCGGTATTGCGGCGGGGAATGTGGCCGCCCAGCGCGGCGCGGCGCGCCTGCAGGTGGCGCAGTTCGGCGCTGTCCTCGGCCGGGCGGTAGAACTTCAGCGCCAGGCAATCGGCGTCCGAGATCGGCAGCGCGAAGCGGTCGCGGAAGGCCAGCAGCGCCTCGTCATCCAGCTTCTTCTGCTGGTGCGTGGTCATCTTGCCCTGGCCGGCCGAGCCCATGCCGAAACCCTTCTTGGTCTGCGCCAGGATCACCGTGGGCTGGCCGCGATGGCGCACGGCGCGGTGGTAGGCCGCGTGGATCTTCACCATGTCATGGCCGCCGCGGTGGAGGCGGTCGATGGCTTCGTCGCTCCAGTCGGCCACCAGGGCGGCCAGTTCGGGATTCTGGTTGAAGAAGTGGGCGCGGTTGAAGGCGCCGTCGTTGGCCGCGAAGGTCTGGAACTGTCCGTCCACGGTATTGGCGAAGGCGCGCGCCAGGGCGCCGTTGGCGTCGCGCCGCAGGAGCGCGTCCCAGTCGCTGCCCCAGACCAGCTTGATGACGTTCCAGCCGGCGCCCGCGTACAGCGTTTCCAGTTCGTCGATGATGCGGCCGTTGCCGCGCACCGGGCCGTCCAGGCGCTGCAGGTTGCAATTGACCACGAACACCAGGTTGTCGAGCTTTTCGCGCGCGGCCAGCGTCAGCGCGGCGATGGATTCAGGTTCGTCCATTTCGCCATCGCCGAAGATGCCCCAGACCTTGCGGTCGCCGCCGGGCATCAGCGAACGGTGCTCCAGGTAGCGCATGAAGCGCGCCTGGTAGATGGCGTTGATGGGGCCGATGCCCATCGAGCCCGTGGGGAATTGCCAGAAATCCGGCATCAGCCACGGGTGCGGATACGACGACAGTCCGCGCAGGCCGCGCGCGCCAGCCGTGATCTCCTGGCGGAAATGCGCCAGGTCCTCTTCGCCCAGAAAGCCTTCCAGATAGGCGCGGGCATACACGCCGGGCGCCGAGTGCGGCTGCATGTAGACCAGGTCGCCGGGGCCGTCCGGGCTCTGCGCGCGGAAGAAATGGTTGAAGCCGACCTCGAACAGGTCGGCGGCCGAGGCGTAGCTGGCGATGTGGCCGCCCAGCTCTCCATGCGCCTGGTTGGCGCGCACCACCATGGCCAGCGCATTCCAGCGGTTGATGCGGGCGATCCGTTCCTCCACGGCGAGGTTGCCGGGGAAGGGCGGCTCCTGATCGGCGGGGATGGTGTTGAGGTAGGCGGTGCGGGTCTGGCTGTTGGCGCGCAGGCCCAGCGACGCCGCATGACCCAGCAGATTGTCCAGCACGTAGCCCGCGCGCTCAGAACCTTCCGCCTGTACCAGCGATTCCAGCGCCTCACGCCATTCGGCGGTTTCGGCGGGGTCGGCGTCGTGCTGGATGTCTTGCCCGGGGCGGGCGGAACTGGCGTCGCGCATGGTCTTGTCGTCTCCTGGTTTGACGTCCATGCTAGACCCTAGCCCCTGGCATGGGTGATCAAAATTCTGGGGAAACTTCGGAAAATTCAGCATAATCTTTTGCAAGTTTTACCGCTTGCGGCAGCTTCTGCCGAGGATATGCTTGGTGGTCGTATCAGAGGGGTGACCGCCAGGTGGACGCGAAGGCGCTAGAATTCGCGCCTGGCAAGATAGGAATAACTGCAATGACCCAACCCATCAGCGTCCCGGCAGAGGTCACGTTGCCCGAACTTACGTTCCGCGGCATCCTCCTGGGCGCAATCATCACCGTCATCTTCACGGCTTCCAACGTCTTTCTCGGACTGAAGGTGGGCCTGACGTTCTCATCCGCCATTCCGGCGGCGGTGATCTCGATGTCCGTCCTGCGCCTGTTCAAGGACGCGAACATCCTCGAAAACAACATGGTGCAGACCCAGGCCTCCGCGGCCGGGACGCTGTCGTCCATCATCTTCATCCTGCCGGCCCTGGTCATGATGGGGCACTGGCAGGGCTTCCCGTTCTGGCAGACGCTGGGCATCTGCGCCGCCGGCGGCATGCTGGGCGTGATGTTCACCATTCCGCTGCGCCACGTGATGGTGGTGCAGAGCGACCTGCCGTATCCGGAAGGCGTGGCTGCCGCTGAAATCCTGCGGGTGGGCAGCGCCGAGCGCGCCCAGGACGAGGCCGCGGACACCGGACGCGCGCCAGCCAAGGTCGAGACCGGCATGGGCGACATCGTGGCCGGCGGCGTGGTCGCCGCCGCGGTCAGCTTCGCGGCCAGCGGACTGCGCGTGCTGGGAGACAGCGTCAGCGGCTGGTTCGCGCTGGGCGGCGCGGTGTTCCGGCTGCCCATGGGCTTTTCGCTGGCGCTGCTGGGCGCGGGCTACCTGATCGGCATCGTCGCGGGCCTGGCCATGCTGACCGGGTTGATCATTTCCTGGGGCATCGCCGTGCCCATCCTCACCGCCATGGGCGACATCCCGGCGGGCACGTCGCTGGCGAAGTACGCCACCGGCCTGTGGGCTTCGCAGGTGCGCTTCATCGGCGCCGGCGTGATCGGCGTGGGCGCCATCTGGACGCTGGCCACGCTGTTCATGCCGATGGCGCGCGGCGTCAAGGCTTCGTTCGCGGCGCTGACCAAGGCGGGCGCGGCCCGCGCCGGACGCGCGCCGCGCACCGAGCGCGACCTGTCGGCCGGGTGGATCTCGGCCGTGACGCTGGTGCTGGTGGCGGTCCTGGTGGTGACCTTCCAGGTGTTCCTGTCCGGCGCGCCGCTGTCGCCTGCCGGCATCTGGAAGCTGGTGGCCTACGCCGTGCTGTTTGCCTTCGTCTTCGGCTTCCTGGTGGCCGCCGCCTGCGGCTACATGGCCGGCCTGGTGGGGTCGTCGACCAGCCCGATCTCGGGCGTGGGCATCGTTGCCATCGTGCTGGTGTCGCTGCTGATGCTGGCGCTGGGCGGCGAATTGCTGGGCGCGCAGAACGGCGTGCAGATGGCGATTGCGCTGTCGATCTTCAGCACCTCGGCGGTGGTGGCGGTGGCCTCCATTTCCAACGACAACCTGCAGGACCTGAAGACCGGCTGGCTGGTGGGCGCGACGCCCTGGCGTCAGCAGGTGGCCCTGCTGATCGGCTGCGTCGCCGGCGCGGCAGTGATTTCGCCGGTGCTGGAACTGCTCTACAACGCCTACGGTTTTGCCGACGCCATGCCGCGCGAGGGCATGGACCCGGCGCAGGCCCTGTCCGCGCCGCAGGCGACGCTGATGCTGGCGATCGCGCGCGGCATCTTCACGCACCAGCTCAACTGGACCATGATCCTGATCGGCATGGCGGTCGGCGTGGGCCTGATCGTGGTGGACGAGATCATGAAGCGCACCTGCCGCGTGGCCCGGATTCCGGTGCTGGCCGTGGGTATCGGCATCTATCTGCCGCCCACCGTCGCCGCGCCCATCGTGGTCGGCGCGGTCCTGGCATGGCTGCTGGAACGCGCCCTGCGCCGCCGCGCGGCCGCCGCCGGCAAGCCCTACGAGCAGTTCGCCGACGCAGCCAATCGCCGCGGCGTGCTGATCGCCTCGGGCCTGATCGTGGGCGAAAGCCTGGTCGGCGTGCTGATGGCCGGCATCATCGGCGCGGCCGGCACCGAAGCGCCGCTGGCGATCGCCGGCGCGGGCTTCGAGCACACGGCCTCGTTCCTGGGGTTGGCCGTCTTCGTGGCGGTGGCGATCCTGTTCTGGCGCCGGGTGATGAAACTGGCGTGAAGCGCCCGGCCGGTCCTGCCGGGCGGCCGCCTCAGGCGGCGTCCAGCAGGTCGGCCAGCGTGCGGGCGATGACCTTGGTGGCGCGCCGCAGGTCTTCCAGCACTACCCGCTCATCGTTGCGCTTGGCGTGCGATTCCAGCACGGTGCGCGGTCCGGCGCCGTAGATCACGCCCGGAATGCCCGCTTCGGCGTACAGGCGCACGTCGGTGTAGAGCGGCGTGCCCATGGCGGCGATGGGTTCGCCGAACAATTCCTCTCCATGCTTCTGAATGGCCTGCACCAGCGGCTGGCTGCCGGGCAGCGGGCGCATGGAATTGGCCAGCAACAGGCGCTTGATGTCCACGCTGATGCCGGGCACGGCAGCAGCGGTTTCCCGGATGATGCGGCGGATGTCGGCCTCGACCTCGGCCGCGCTTTCTTCGGGGATCATGCGCCGGTCCAGCTTGAACGCCACCTTGCCTGGCACCACATTGGTGTTGGTGCCGCCTTCGATGCGGCCCACGTTCAGGTAGGGGTGGCTGATGCCCGGCACCTTGGAGCGGATTTCCCGGTACCGTGCGTTCTGCGCGTACAGCGCGTTCAGGATGGCAACCGCGCCTTGCAGCGCGTCCACGCCGCTGCTGGGGATGGCGGCATGCGCCATCTTGCCGTGGACCGTCACTTCCATTTGCAGGCAGCCGTTGTGGGCGGTTACGACCTCGTAGCTGAAACCCGCGGCGACCAGCAGATCGGGCTTGGTCAGTCCTTGGGACAGCAGCCAGCCGGGGCCGAGCAGGCCGCCGAATTCCTCGTCGTAGGTGAAGTGCAGTTCGACGGCGCCGCGGCTGGGGCGGGCGACGGCTTCCAGCGCGCGCAGGGCGAACGTGTAGCTGGCGAAGTCGCTCTTGCTGACCGCGGCGGCGCGGCCGTACAGGCTGCCGTCGTCGATCTCGCCGCCGTAGGGGTCATGTTCCCAGCCTTCGCCCGGCGCCACCACGTCGCCGTGGGCATTGAGCGCCACGCGCGGGCCGCCCGCGCCGTATTCGCGGCGCACGATCAGGTTGGTGATCGATTGCAGGCCATAGTCCCGCACGGCCTCGGCGGGCACGGGATGGGCTTCCGCCTGCAGGCCGAAGCCTTGCAGCAGCTCGGCCGTGCGCTCGGCATGCGGTGCGTTGTTACCGGGCGGCGTGTCGGTCGGCACGCGCACCAGCTCCTGCAGGAAGCGGACTTCCTCGTCAAAGTGGGCGTCAATCCAGGCGTCGAGTCGGGCGTAGTCGGTCATGGTCGGCTATTGGGTGTCGTGGGCAAGGTCGTCGAGCAGGTTCAGGAACGCCAGCACGGCAAGCTGGATGTCGTCGCTGGAGGTGGATTCGCGCGGGTTGTGGCTGATGCCGGAATTCTGGCCGCGCACGAACAGCATGGCCTGGGGCATGACCTCGTGCAGCTTCATGGCGTCGTGGCCGGCGCCGCTGGGCATGCGGTGGACGGGCAGTCCCAGCGCGTCGACGGCGCGTTCCCAGCGCTGCTGCCAGGCGCGATCGCTGGGCGCGGCGGCGGCGCGCATGGTTTCTTCCAGCGTGTAGCGCAGGCCGCGGCGCTGGCAGATGGCTTCGAGTTCGGCCAGCACGTCATGCGCCAGCGCATCGCGCTGCGCGTCGCTGGGCGCGCGCAGGTCCAGGCTGAAGCGGCATTCTCCCGGCACCACGTTGATCGAGCCGCCCGGGACTTCCAGCATGCCTATGGTGCCGACCGAGTCGCCGTCGCGGGCGGCGCGCTGCTCCACGTACAAGGCCAGTTCGGCCGTGGCGGTGGCGGCGTCACGGCGGCGGTTCATGGGCGTGGTGCCGGCGTGGCAGGCCAGGCCGTGGATCCGCACCTGGTAGCGCACGCAGCCGTTGATGGACGTGACCACGGCCAGCGGCAGCCCCATTTCGTAGAGCACCGGCCCTTGTTCGATGTGGACTTCGACGAAGCCCAGATAGCGGGCAGGGTCGCGCTTGAGCGTGGGAATGTCTTCACTGCGCAGGCCGGCTTGCGCCATGGCGTCGCGCATGCTGACGCCGTCGACGTCCTGCTGGTCCAGCCATTGCGGCTTGAAGTCGCCGATCAGCGCGCCCGAGCCCAGGAAGGTGGCGCGGTAGCGCTGGCCTTCCTCTTCCGCGAAGCCAATGACTTCCAGGTGGTAGGGCAGGCGCTTGCCCTGGCGGCGCAGTTCGCGCACGCAGGCCATCGGCACGAAGATGCCCAGCCGGCCGTCGTATTTGCCGGCGTTGCGCACGGTGTCGTAATGGCTGCCCGTCATGAGCGTGGGGGCGTCGGGGCTGGCGGCCAGGTAGCGGCCAACCACGTTGCCGACCGCGTCGATGCCGACCTCGTCGAAGCCGCAGTCGCGCATCCATTGCGACAACAGTCCGGCGCAGGCGCGGTGGGCTTCGGTCAGGTAGGTGACGGTGAGCTGCCCTTTTTCGGCGTAGCCGGGATCGCTGTGGACGGCCAGTTGCTCGCCCCAGTCCCAGATGTCGTTGCCGATGGCGGGTTCGGCGCCGAAGCCATCGCGCAGGCGGATCTCGGCGATGCGGTGCAACTGCTGCTGGGCCTCATCGAACTCCAGGTCCGGCGGGTTGTCCAGGCGGCGGGTGAACTCGTCGATCACCTGCTGGCGCGTCATGCCGGCGCCGCGCGGGCCGCGCACGGCCAGCACGAAGGGAAAGCCGAACCTGGCGCGGTAGTCGGCGTTCAACGCTTGCAGGCGGGCAGATTCGGCGGGCGTGCACGCGGCCAATCCGGCCAGGTCCTGTTCGCGCGCCGAATCCGCGTCCTGGGGCGTCCCTGCTGCCAGCTCGGGATGGGCGCGCAGTAGCGCCGTCCGGGCATCGGCATCCGCGTCGTTCACGGCGCGGCGCAGGCGCTGCGCCAGGTCGGCCAGCGAGCGGAACGGCCGGTGGCCAAGCGCGCGTTCGGCGATCCAGGGCGCGCGGCCGTACAGGCCGTCGAGCATGGCGGCGGCGTCCGCGGGCGCTGCCGCATTGAGTTGGGCTAGGGTGTGGGCCATGGCCGTCCTGTTCAGGCGTTGGGGGTGTAGGGATGCGCCGCCTTCCAGTGGCGCGCGATGTCCAGGCGCCGGCAGACCCAGACGCGGTCATGGCTGGCAATGTGGTCCAGGAAGCGCTGCAGCGCAGTGATGCGGCCGGGCCGGCCCAGCAGGCGGCAATGCATGCCGATGCTCATCATCTTGGGGGCCTCGTCGCCTTCGGCATAGACCGCGTCGAAGCTGTCCTTCAGGTACTGGAAGAAGGGATCGGCGTGCGAATAGCCCTGCGGCAGCGCGAAGCGCATGTCGTTGCAGTCCAGCGTGTAGGGCACGATCAGTTGCGGCACGACGCTGCCGTCCGTTTTCTGTACGCGCATCCAGAAGGGCAGGTCGTCGCCGTAGTAGTCGCTGTCGTACTCGAAGCCGCCGTAGTCGGCCACCAGACGCCGCGTGCGCGGGCTGTCGCGTCCGGTGTACCAGCCCAGCGGACGGCTGCCGGTCAATTGCGTGATCGCGTCCATGGCCAGGCGCATGTGTTCGCGCTCGGTGGCCTCGTCGATGTGCTGATAGTGGATCCAGCGCCAGCCGTGGCAGGCGATCTCGTGTCCCAGCTCGACGAAGGCGGCGGTCAGCTCGGGGTGGCGCTGCAAGGCCATGCCGACGCCGAACACCGTCAGCGGCAGGCCGCGCTTCTCGAATTCGCGCAGGATGCGCCAGACGCCGGCGCGCGAGCCGTACTCGTAGATGCCTTCCATGCTGAGGTGGCGCTCGGGATAGCTGGCGGGGTTGAACATTTCCGACAGGAACTGTTCGGACCCGGCGTCGCCATGCAGCACGCTGTTTTCGCCGCCTTCCTCGTAATTCAGCACGAACTGCACCGCGATGCGCGCCTGCCCCGGCCATCGGGCATGCGGCGGATTGCGGCCGTAGCCGGCCAGGTCGCGGGGGTAGGGGAGCGTGGAATCGTAGACGGTCATGGACAGGCGGGCGGAGTGCAACGGCGCGCGGCGGCCGGGCGTGGGTGGGCGGACGACTTCCTGATGATCAGCACCATAGCTGGAAATCCTGGTTTTGTATACAAACTATGTACATAATTTTGCGGAGGCGACGTTGTCGGGAAGGTCCGGCCACGGAAAAAGCCCAGCCGGCGGACACGCCGGCTGGGCTGCGCTTCCTGCGCTCATCATGGGCGCTGGCGGCCAGGGCTGGCAAGCCCTGGGGCAAGGCTGGACTTTCAGCGCAAGTCGCCGCAAGGCCAGCCGAAGGCGCCGTAGGCGCCCTTATCCGTTGCGGTAGAGAAAGCTGTAGGCGTTGATCGCCGGCACCCCTCCCAGGTGCGCATACAGAACCCGCGAACCGGCCGGAATCTCGCCGCGGCGGATGATGTCCATCATGCCCTGCATGGATTTTCCTTCGTAGACCGGGTCGGTCATCATGCCCTCGAGCCGGGCGCAGAGGCGGATGGCCTCGTTGGTCTCGGCCGAGGGCAGGCCGTAGGCCGGATAGGCATAGCGGGTGTCCAGCACCACGTCGCGCTCTTCGATGGCAGCCCCGAGTCCGACCATATCGGCCGTGCGCCGCGCGATGCGCAGGATCTGCGCGCGGGTTTGCTCGGGCGTGCCCGAAGCGTCGATACCGATGACGCGGTCCGCGCGGCCATCCGCCGCAAAGCCCACCACCATGCCGGCCTGCGTGCTGCCCGTGACGGCGCAGACAACGATGTAGTCGAACTTGAAGCCCAGCTCGGCTTCCTGGCGCCGCACTTCCTCGGCGAAGCCGACGTAGCCCAGGCCGCCAAGTTCATGGTCGGATGCGCCGGCCGGAATCGCGTAGGGCTTGCCGCCGCGCTTGCGGACGTCTTCCAGCGCCTCTTCCCAGCTGCGGCGAAAGCCGATGTCGAACCCCTGGTCCACAAGACGCACGTCGGCGCCCATCAGGCGGCTCATCATGATGTTGCCGACGCGGTCGTAGACCGCGTCTGAATAGTCCACCCAGTTTTCCTGCACCAGCACGCAGGCCAGGCCCAGCTTGGCGGCCACCGCAGCCACCATGCGGGTGTGGTTGGACTGGATGCCGCCGATGGTGACCAGCGTGTCGCAGCCCTGTTCCAGCGCCTGCGGGATCAGGTACTCCAGCTTGCGCAGCTTGTTGCCGCCGAACGCGAGGCCGCTGTTGCAGTCTTCGCGCTTGGCGTAGATCTCGACCTTGCCGCCCAGATGCGCGGACAGGCGCTCGAGCTTTTCGATGGGGGTGTCGCCGAAGGTCAGGCGATGGCGCGGAAATCGTTGCAGATCCATGGGACTCTCCTGGGCCGGGCCGGGTGGCGCGGATGGAAAAATCATAGGAATTTCAAGGATTTGCCGTCAATTGCGTATTTTTATTATTTAAAAGGAAAATAATTAAATAAACGTCCAGGTTTCTATTTAATATTTCCTGATTGGCTTTTTGATCGAAATTTAATTTTCAGGGACGTATCAAATGCCGGCAAATTCTGAGCTGGACCGCATCGATCGCCACATCCTGCGCGTGCTGCAGCAGGACGCGCAGATCACCAACCTGGAGCTGAGCGCGCGCGTCCACCTGAGCCCGGCCGCCTGCCTGCGCCGCGTGGAAAAGCTCAAGAACGAGGGCGTCATCCGCAAGACTGTCGCCCTGCTGGAGCCGGCGGAAGTGGACATGGCCACCCTGGTCATCGTGGGCGTGGTGCTGGACCGCTCCACGCCGGAGTCCTTCACCGATTTCGAAGCCGCGGCGCGCGGCATCAGCGGCTGCCTGGAATGCCACCTGGTGGCCGGCGAGTTCGACTACTTCCTGATGCTGCGCATCCGTGATCTGGAACGCTTCAACAAGCTGCATGCGGGCGAGATCATCAAGCTGCCCGGCGTACGCCAGATCCGCACCTTTTTCGTCCTGAAAGAGATCCTGTCGACCACCGAATTGCCCGTATGAACGAGGCTAATGCGCAACACTGCAATTTCTACCAGTGAAAATGATGCGGCGCGGCATTTTGGGTTGCCGGAAATTGAATGCGAGTAGACGGCGCAATGGAAGGGGTTGCCTGGACATTCCAATGCTGCATGACGGCATTCCGAATGCGCTTTTGCGTCACGCAAACGCAAGAAGACGTCCTTAAACTCAAAGGGCTATACTCTTATCCCATACGGCTTTTAAGGCTTGTACGCGCCTTCTGCCCCTGCTATCCGCCTAACGGGAAGCCCGTGTCGCGGAAGGTTTTCCTGCATCGTGTCGAGTGAAGCACTCGTAAAGGTGAAGCGATATGTCTTCGGAAATAGAATCTCTATCCACGTCTTATCTCTTTGGGGGTAACGCCCCTTATGTTGAGGAGCTTTACGAAGCCTACCTCGACAATCCCGGTTCGGTACCTGACAACTGGCGCGAATACTTCGACCAGCTGCAACACGCTCCCGCTACCGACGGCCAGGAATCCACCCGCGACCAGGCCCACGCTCCCATCGTCGAATCGTTCGCCCAGCGCGCCAAGGCCAATGCCTTCGTGCAACGCGCGGCCGAACCCGACCTGACCGTGGCCAGCAAGCAGGTTTCGGTGCAGTCGCTGATCGCGGCCTACCGCTCCCTGGGTTCGCGCTGGGCCGACCTGGATCCGCTCAAGCGCCAGGAACGTCCCCCGATCCCCGAACTCGATCCGGCCTTCTACGGCCTGACCGAAGCCGATCTGGACCAGACCTACTCGGCCACCAACACCTACTTCACGACCGCCAGCACGATGACGCTGCGCGACATCCTGAAGGCGCTGCGCGACACGTACTGCCGCAGCATCGGTGCCGAATTCACGCACATCTCCGACCCCGCCGCCAAGCGCTGGATCCAGGAACGCCTGGAAGCCACCCTGGGCGCGCCTGCCTACTCGGCCGAAGAAAAGCGCCACATCCTGCAGCAGCTGACCGAGTCCGAAGGCCTCGAGCGCTTCCTGCACACCAAGTACGTCGGCCAGAAGCGCTTCTCGCTGGAAGGCGGCGAAAGCTTCATCGCCTCGATGGACGAAGTGGTGAACCACGCCGGTGAAAATGGCGTCCAGGAAATCGTGGTCGGCATGGCCCACCGCGGCCGCCTGAACCTGCTCGTGAACATCATGGGCAAGATGCCCGGCGACCTGTTCGCCGAGTTCGAAGGCAAGCACGCCGAAGGCCTGACCGACGGCGACGTGAAGTACCACAACGGCTTCTCCAGCGACCTGTCCACCCGTGGCGGCCCGGTCCACCTGTCGCTCGCGTTCAACCCGTCCCACCTGGAAATCGTCAACCCCGTGGTCGAAGGCAGCGCGCGCGCCCGCCAGGAACGCCGCGGCGACGCCGAAGGCAAGCAAGTGCTGCCGGTGCTGGTGCACGGCGACGCGGCCTTCGCCGGCCAGGGCGTGGTCATGGAAACCCTGAACCTGGCCCAGACCCGCGGCTACGGCACGGGCGGCACGCTGCACATCGTCATCAACAACCAGATCGGCTTCACCACGTCCGACCCCCGCGACTCGCGCTCGACGCTGTATTGCACCGACGTGGTCAAGATGATCGAAGCGCCGGTGTTCCACGTCAACGGCGACGATCCCGAAGCCGTCGTGTTCGTGACCAAGCTGGCGCTGGACTACCGTCTGCAGTTCCGCCACGACGTGGTCGTGGACATCGTCTGCTTCCGCAAGCTGGGCCACAACGAGCAAGACACCCCGTCGCTGACGCAGCCCCTGATGTACAAGCGCATCGGCCATCACCCCGGCACGCGCAAGCTGTACGCCGACAAGCTGACCACGCAAGGCGTGCTGGCCGACGGCGAAGCCGATCAGCTCGTCAAGGATTACCGCCAGCTGATGGAAGACGGCCAGCGCACCATCGAACCGGTGCTGACCGACTACAAGAGCAAGTACGCCATCGACTGGTCGCCGTTCCTGGGCGCCAAGTGGACCGACCAGGCCGACACCGCCGTGCCGCTGGCCGAACTCAAGCGCATCGGCGAACGCATCACCAGCGTGCCGGAAGGCTTCACGGTGCACCCGCTGGTCGCCAAGCTGCTGAACGACCGCCGCACCATGGCCAAGGGCGAAATGAACCTGGACTGGGGCATGGGCGAACACCTCGCCTTCGCGACCCTGGTGTCCTCGGGCTACGCCATCCGCATCACCGGCCAGGACTCGGGCCGCGGCACGTTCACGCACCGCCATGCCGTGCTGCACGACCAGAACCGCGAACGCTGGAACGACGGCACCTACATTCCGCTGCAGAACGTCTCGGAAGGCCAGGCTCCGTTCACCGTCATCGACTCCGTGCTGTCCGAAGAGGCTGTGCTGGGCTTTGAATACGGTTACTCCAGCGCCGAACCCAACACGCTGACCATCTGGGAAGGCCAGTTCGGCGACTTCGTCAACGGCGCCCAGGTCGTGATCGACCAGTTCATCAGCTCCGGCGAAGCCAAGTGGGGCCGCCAGTCGGGCCTGACCCTGATGTTGCCGCACGGCTACGAAGGCCAGGGGCCCGAGCACTCGTCGGGCCGCATCGAGCGCTTCCTGCAGCTGTGCGCCGACAACAACATGCAAGTGGTCCAGCCGACCTCCGCGTCGCAGATCTTCCACGTGCTGCGCCGTCAGATGATCCGTCCGTTCCGCAAGCCGCTGGTGCTGTTCACGCCCAAGTCGCTGCTGCGCAACAAGGACGCCGGTTCGCCCCTGACCGACCTGGCCGGCGGCAGCTTCCGCCCGGTCATCGGCGAGGTCGACGAGGCCATCGACGCCAGCAAGGTCAAGCGCGTGCTGGCTTGCTCGGGCAAGGTCTACTACGATCTGGTCAATGCCCGCCGCGAGCGTGGCGCCGACAACGTTGCGATCGTCCGCGTCGAACAGCTGTATCCGTTCGCGCACAAGTCGTTCGAAACGGAACTGCGCAAGTACCCGAAGGCAACCGAAGTGATCTGGGTTCAGGACGAACCGCAGAACCAGGGCGCCTGGTTCTACGTTCAGCATCACGTGTACGAGAACATGGTCGAAGGCCAGAAGCTGGGTTACGCCGGCCGCGCCGCGTCGGCATCGCCGGCCGTGGGCTACCTGGCCAAGCACCAGGAGCAGCAGAAGGCCCTGATCGAAACGGCTTTCGCGCCCAAGTTCAAGGTCATGTTGACGAAGTAACACTCGCTTGATGCACGCGCCGCGCGCGCAGGTTTCTGGAATTCCGATTCGAAGCTTGCCGCGCAGCGCGACCAGAACACAAACTTTACGGAACAAACAAAATGGCTATTACCGACGTCGTCGTCCCCCAACTCTCCGAATCCGTCTCCGAAGCGACGCTGCTGACCTGGAAGAAGCAGCCGGGCGCTGCCGTTGAAGCGGACGAAATCCTGATCGAAGTCGAAACCGACAAGGTCGTGCTGGAAGTGCCGGCTCCCGCTTCGGGCGTGCTGGCTGAAATCGTCAAGGGCGACGGCAGCACCGTCACCTCCGGCGAAGTGCTGGCTCGCATCGACACCGCCGGCAAGGCCGCCGTTGCCGCCGCCGCGCCCGCCGCCGAAGCGCCCAAGGCCGCCGAGCAAGCCGCTGCCGCTCCGGCCGCCGCTCCCGCTTCGTCGGCTGCCGCCGGCGTGGCTTCGCCCGCCGCTGCCAAGATCCTGGCCGAGAAGGGCGTTGACGCCGCTTCCGTGGCTGGCTCCGGCCGCGACGGCCGCGTGACCAAGGGCGATGCCCTGGCCGCCAGCGCTCCCGCCAAGGCCGCTCCGGCCAAGGCCGCCGCTCCGGTCGCGCCCCCGACGCTGTCGCTGGACGGCCGTCCGGAACAGCGCGTGCCGATGAGCCGCCTGCGCGCCCGCATCGCCGAGCGCCTGCTGCAATCGCAACAGGAAAACGCGATCCTGACCACGTTCAACGAAGTGAACATGCAGGCCGTCATCGACCTGCGCAACAAGTACAAGGACAAGTTCGAGAAAGAGCACGGCATCAAGCTGGGCTTCATGTCGTTCTTCGTCAAGGCCGCCGTTGCCGCGCTGAAGAAGTTCCCGCTGATCAACGCCTCGATCGACGGCAAGGACATCATCTACCACGGCTACTTCGACATCGGTATCGCTGTCGGCAGCCCGCGCGGCCTGGTTGTGCCGATCCTGCGCAACGCCGACCAGCTGTCGATCGCCGACATCGAAAAGACCATCGCCGACTTCGGCCGCCGCGCCGCTGACGGCAAGCTGGGCATTGAAGAAATGACCGGCGGCACGTTCTCGATCTCCAACGGCGGCGTGTTCGGCTCGATGCTGTCGACCCCGATCATCAACCCGCCGCAATCGGCCATCCTGGGCGTGCACGCCACCAAGGATCGCGCCGTGGTTGAAAACGGCCAGATCGTCATCCGCCCGATGAACTACCTGGCGCTGTCCTACGACCACCGCATCATCGACGGCCGCGAAGCCGTGCTGGGCCTGGTCGCCATGAAGGACGCCCTGGAAGATCCGCAGCGCCTGTTGCTGGACCTGTAATCTCGACGCCCCGGCCCGGCGCCCACCCGACCCCTGGGTCTTGCGGCGCCCTGGCCGGCTTATTGCCGGCCCGCAGGGCGGGGCGTGCTCCACTCAATACCTCATCGCGAGAACACTATGTCCAAACAATTTGACGTCGTCGTCATCGGCGCGGGCCCCGGCGGCTACATCGCCGCCATCCGCGCCGCGCAGCTCGGCATGTCGGTGGCTTGCATCGACGCCTGGCAGAACGGCCAAGGCGGCCCGGCTCTCGGCGGCACCTGCACCAACGTCGGCTGCATCCCGTCCAAGGCGCTGCTGCAATCGTCCGAGCACTACGAACAAGCCAATCACCACTTCGCCGAGCACGGCATCGAAGTCAAGGGCGTCAGCCTGAAGCTCGACACGCTGATCGGCCGCAAGAACACGGTGGTCAAGCAGAACAACGACGGCATCCTGTACCTGTTCAAGAAGAACAAGGTCACGTTCTTCCATGGCAAGGGCGCGTTCGCCGGCCAGGTTGAAGGCGGCTGGGCCATCAAGGTCACCGGCACCGCCGAGGAAGACCTGGTTGCCAAGCACGTGGTGGTCGCCACCGGTTCGTCGGCGCGCGAGCTGCCCGGCCTGCCGTTCGACGAAAAGGTCGTGCTGTCCAACGACGGCGCGCTGAACATCGGCGCCGTGCCGAAGACGCTGGGCGTGATCGGCGCCGGCGTGATCGGCCTGGAAATGGGCAGCGTGTGGCGCCGCCTGGGTTCCGAAGTCACCATCCTGGAAGCCATGCCGGAATTCCTGGCAGCCGCTGACGGCCAGGTGGCCAAGGAAGCCCTGAAGGCCTTCACCAAGCAAGGCCTGAACATCCAGATGGGCGTCAAGATCGGCGAGATCAAGGCGACCGCCAAGTCCGTCACCGTGCCCTACGTCGACGCCAAGGGCGCCGAGCAGAAGCTGGTGGTCGACAAGCTGATCGTCTCGATCGGCCGCGTGCCTTACACCGGCGGCCTGAACGCCGACGCCGTGGGCCTGAAGCTGGACGAGCGCGGCTTCATCGCCGTGGACGGCGACTGCAAGACCAACCTGCCGAACGTTTGGGCAGTCGGCGACGTGGTGCGCGGCCCCATGCTGGCGCACAAGGCCGAGGAAGAAGGCGTGGCGGTTGCCGAGCGCATCGCCGGCCAGCACGGCCACGTCAACTTCGACACCGTGCCGTGGGTTATCTACACCTCGCCGGAAATCGCCTGGGTCGGCAAGACCGAGCAGCAGCTCAAGGCCGAAGGCCGCGAGTACAAGGCTGGCAGCTTCCCCTTCCTGGCCAACGGCCGCGCCCGCGCGTTGGGCGACACCACCGGCTTTGCCAAGGTGATCGCCGATGCCAAGACCGACGAGGTCCTCGGCGTGCACATCGTGGGCCCGATGGCCTCGGAACTGATCTCGGAAGCCGTGACCATCATGGAATTCCGTGGCGCAGCCGAAGACATCGCCCGCATCTGCCACGCGCACCCGACGCTGTCGGAAGCCGTGAAGGAAGCCGCATTGGCCGTGGACAAGCGCGCATTGAACTTCTGATACGCGCATAGCCGATGCAAGACGGGGGCGGGTTCACGGATCCGCCCTTTTTTCATTCTGCTTTTCCTGCTCCCACATGAACGTCCGCGAATACTACGAACACGCCCTGGCCGAACGCGGCTACAAGCCCGACGAAGCCCAGAAAAAGGCGATCGACCGGCTGCAGCGCTATTTCGACGAATGGGTCAAGTTCAAGTCGATGCGCTCGAACGCGCTGAAGAAGCTGCTGAACCGCCCCGACGTGCCGCGCGGCGTGTACCTGTGGGGCGGAGTGGGGCGGGGCAAGAGCTTCCTGATGGACGCCTTCTACGCCACCGTGCCCGTGGTGCGCAAGACGCGCCTGCACTTCCACGAATTCATGCGCGGCGTGCACCGCGAACTCGAAGAAGTGAAGGGCATGCAGGATCCGCTGGACGAAGTGGCCAGGCGCGTGGCCAAACGCTACCGTCTGATCTGCTTCGACGAGTTCCACGTATCCGACGTGGCCGACGCGATGATCCTGCACCGGCTGCTGTTCAAGCTGTTCGAGTACGGCACGTCCTTCGTGATGACGTCCAACTACGAGCCCTCGACCCTGTATCCGGACGGCCTGCACCGCGACCGCATCCTGCCCGCGATCCAGCTGATCCAGGCGCGCATGGACATCATGAACGTGGACGCTGGCGTGGACTACCGCCGCCGCTCGCTGGAACAGGTGCAGTGCTATCACACGCCGCTGGACGAGCGCGCCCAGAAAGCATTGCAGGAAGCATTCGACAGCCTGGCCGACACGCCGCCCCAGGATCCGGTGCTGCATATCGAGCACCGCGAGATCCGCGCGCTGGCGCTGGGCGGATCGGTGGTGTGGTTCGATTTCGCCACGCTTTGCGGCGGGCCGCGTTCGCAGAACGATTATCTGGAGTTGGCCAACCGCTTCCATGCGGTGATCCTGTCGGGCGTGCCGCGCATGGGACCGCGCCAGGCTTCGGAGGCGCGCCGCTTCACCTGGCTGATCGACGTGTTCTATGACCACCGCGTCAAGCTCATCATGTCCGCCGAGTGCGAACCCGAGGAGATTTACACGGAAGGCGCGCTTGCCAATGAATTCCACCGCACGGTCTCGCGCATCCTGGAAATGCAGTCGCGCGAGTACCTGGAATCGGAACGCCGCCACACCGTGTCGTTGTAGTCGCGCCGCATCTGTCCGAATTTTCCGGGCAGATCGCGGTTGAAATTGGTAATACAAGTCATTATCAATTAAGATTTGGAGACTTCTGGTCCAGCACCGCAGTTTCCAACGTGTCTTCCACCCTCTTGTCCGCATCGGCCGCGCGCACCGACCCTTCCGCCGCGCCCGTCGATGGCCTGTACCGCGATCACCGCCCCTGGCTGTTCGGCTGGCTGCGCCGCAGGCTTGGCTGCGAGCACCGGGCCGAAGACCTGGCGCAAGACGTGTTTCTGCGCGTGATCCAGGGCCGCAAGGCGGTGCGCGCCGGCGAAGCACGCGGACTGCTGACCACCATTGCCAAGGGCCTGGTGGTGGACCACCAGCGGCATGCGGCATTGGAACGGGCCTATCTCGCCTACCTGGCCGCCATACCCGAGGCTTATGCGCCGTCCCCCGAAGAGCAGACCGAGCAACTGCAATCGCTGGCGCGGCTGGACCGTCTGCTGGACGGCTTGCCGCCCAAGGCGCGTTCCGCGTTCCTGCTGTCGCAGCTCGACGGGCTGACCTATCCCGAGATCGCCCAGCGGCTTGAAGTCTCCTTGAGTTCGGTGCAGCAATACATGGTGCGCGCCATGACCGCGTGCTACGCGGCCTTTGATGACTAGCGCCGCGGACCCCGTCGCCGACCAGGCGATCGCCTGGTGGGTGCGGCTGCAATCCGGCCTGGCCGGTGCGGCAGAGCGGCAGTCCTGCGAGGCATGGCTGGCGCAGGATCCCGCGCATCGCTGCGCGTGGGATCGCTTGCAGCGCATCAGTCAGGATGCGCGGCGCGTGCCGGCGGCGTTGGCGCATGACGCGCTGACGCGTTCTGCATCGTCCTCGCCCCGATCGGCCGGCCGTCGCACGGTATTGCGCGGATTGCTGGCTGTTGGCGGCACGGCTTTTACCGGTTGGGCGGGCTACCGGCATACGCCGTGGCAGCGACTGGCGGCGGACCTCAGCACCGGCACAGGCGAACGGCTGGCCGTTGCGGTGGCTGATGGATTGCACATCACCTTGAACAGCGACAGCGCGGTGCGCCTGCACTTGCAGGACGATGCCCGCGGCCTGGACCTGTTGCGCGGCGAAGTGCTGGTGCGGACCGAAATGCGGCCCGCCATGGCGGCTCTGCGCGTGGATACCGGGCATGGCGAACTGCGCGCCGAACGGGCGCGCTTTGACCTGCGGCGCACCGCCGCAGGCGCGCGCTTGGGCGTGTACGAAGGCAGCGTGACGCTACTGCGCGGCGGCGTGGCTACGCATGCGGAAGCCGGGGAGCGCCTGGAATTCTCCGAGCATGGCGAAGTCGGCCGTCTTGCCTCCGATCCCGACCGGCTGGCCTGGACCGACGGGCTGGTGGTGGCCAAGGACTGGCGCCTGGACTACTTCGCGCAATACCTGGCTCGCCAGCGCCTGGGCATGATCCGGGTGGATCCGGCGGTGGCCGGTCTGCGGCTGTCGGGCGTATTCCCGCTGGACGACGCCGAGCGTGCGCTCAAGGCACTGGAGCCCGCCTTGCCCATCCGCGTGACGCGGCATACGCAGTATTGGCTGCAGGTCGGTCCGCGCGAGGCCTGAGCGTTACAAATTTTTTTGCCTGCGGCTTGCAGGTTTTCCGATCCCGTACGGAAGGCAGGGATAGATACCACCGTACAGGGAGAGTTTTGTGTCCGCTTCATCTCACTCGCGCTTGCGCGCCCCCTTGTCTGCCGGCCGCATGGCCCTGCTGGCCGCCATGTGCGCGGGCGGGCTTGCCGCCGGCATGCCGCAGGCCTGGGCGCAGCCGGCGCCCGCTACCGCGAACGCGCCGCGCAGCTACCAGATCGCTGCCGGCTCCTTGGCCGATGCCCTGACGCAGTTCGCGCGCAGCGCTGGCGTGGTCCTGTCGTTCGATCCGGCGCTGGTGCGGGGACGCCGCTCGGACGGGTTGGACGGCGCCTACTCGGTGGGCGCGGGATTCGCCCGCATCCTGTCGGGCAGCGGTTTGCAGGCGCGTGCGCAGTCGGGCAATACCTGGACGCTGCTGCAGGTTGCCGCACCCGCGGGCGACACGCCCACGCTGGCGCCGGTGACCGTGTCGGGCATGTCCGACAGCGCAATCACGACGGTGGGCTACGTGGCCACGGTGAGCGCCAGCGCCACCAAGACCGACACGCCGCTGATCGAAACGCCGCAGTCGGTATCGGTCGTCACGCGCGAGCAGATCACGGAGCAGGGCGCGCAGACACTGAACCAGGTGCTGCGCTACACCGCGGGCGTGGCCACCGAATCGCGCGGCGCCACCGCCACGCGCCTGGACCAGTTCAGCGTGCGCGGCTTTCAGGCTTCGTCCTACCTGGACGGCTTGCGAGTATTCGGCGGGCGCGACGCCTTGCCGCAGGTGGACACCTATCGCCTGGAGCGCGTGGACGTGCTGAAGGGACCGGCCTCCGTCATGTACGGGCAGGGCGGCCCGGGCGGCGTGGTCAACCAGGTCAGCAAGCGCCCGCTGGAAGAGACGCTGCGCGAGGTCGAGGTGCAGGTCGGCAACTATGACTACCGTCGCGCCAACTTCGATTTCGGCGGTCCGGTCGATGAAGACGGCAAGTTCCTGTACCGCCTGGTCGGCTCGGGCTACATGTCCGACGGCCAGGTCAAGGACACCAAGGAACGCCGCTACTTCGTGTCGCCGGCCTTTACCTGGAAGCCCAGCAGCGACACGACGCTGACGGTGCTGACCAACTTCCAGCGCGATCCCGACATGGGTTCCTATGGCAGCGTGCCGGCCATGCGCACGCTGCTTTCCGCGCCCGACGGCATCCGCCTGCCGGCCGATTACTACGACGGCGACGCCAATTTCGAAAAGAGCGACCGCAAGAGCTATTCGCTGGGCTATGTGCTGGAGCACCGCTTCAACGACAACATCAAGGCATCGCAAAGCCTGCGCTGGACGCGTGCGGAAGCGCAGTACCGCAGCATCTACGGCGCGATGACCAATAACTACGGCTATACCGACAAGACCTACCGCTACCAGCAGCGCGCGTCGATCGCGACTGATGTGGACGTGGGCGCGCTGGTGCTGGACAACAATGTGCAGGCGCGCTTCAACACCGGCCCCTTCGCCCACACCACGCTGCTGGGCTTTGACTATCAGCACGTCAAGACCGACACGCTGTCCGGCTTTGGCACCGCGCCCGCGCTGGATGTGCTGAACCCGAACAATCATCAGAACATCCCGGCGCCGGCGTTCTCGACGGATGCGACCAACAAGCAGTACCAGACCGGCCTGTACTTCCAGGACCAGATCAAGATCGATCGCCTCTCGGTGTTGCTGGGTGGCCGCTACGACTGGTCGCGCACCGTGGGCGAGACCACCACGATCGCCACCGGACGGGTCGCGCCGTCCTCGCTGAATGCGGAGAAGTTCACGGGCCGCCTGGGTGCGATCTACAACTTCGACAACGGCGTGGCGCCGTACTTCAGCTATTCGGAATCGTTCGAGCCGCAGTCCGGCACGGGCTGGCAGAACAAGCCGTTCAAGCCGATCGAAGGCAACCAGTACGAGGTCGGCATCAAGTACCAGCCGCCGGGCAGCGCCACGCTGCTGTCGTTTGCGGCGTTCGACATCCGCCGCGAGAACATGACCACCACCGATCCGGATCCGACCCACATCTGCGGCACGGCGGGCGGACGCTGCTCGATCCAGGCGGGCGAGCTGCGCACGCAGGGCATCGAGCTCGAAGCCAAGACCGAGCCCCTGCGCGGCCTGACGCTGGTGGCTGCTTACTCCTTGATGGATAACGAGTACTCCAAGGGCTATCCCAACGCCGCGGGCATGAACCTGAAGGGCAAGACGCCGGTGGGCGTGCCTTCGCAACAGGCGTCCGCCTGGGCCCGCTACCAGTTGCAGGACGGTCCGCTGGCGGGCGTGGGAGTGGGTGGCGGCGTGCGCTACATCGGTTCCTCGTATGCCAACGAGACCAACACCCTGAAGGTGCCGTCGGTCACGCTGTTCGACCTGATGCTGGACTACGACCTGGGCCGCGCGTCGCCGTCGCTCAAGGGCATGCAGGTGGCGCTGAACGTGCAGAACCTGTTCGACAAGGAATACATCGCGTCGTGCTCGGGCGATTCCTGGTGCTGGTACGGCTACCAGCGCTCCATCAAGGCCAGCCTGCGCTATCGCTGGTAAGTCTTGCTGCTAGTTCGAAGTGAGAATGGTTATAATTTAAAACCCTCCGAATCGGGCTTGGGCCGCGGGGCTGGTCCGATCCGGTCCTCTAAAGGAAATCAATAATGACATTCGCAAGAACCTTGGCCGCCATTGCCCTGTTGGGCACGGCGGGCGCCGCGCAGGCGCATTTCGTTTGGTTGGAACGCAGCGCCGAGGGACCGGCCAAGGCGTATTTCGGGGAATGGGCGGATGACGTGCGCGAAAAGCGTGACGGCCTGCTCGGCAAGATCATGGTCGCGCCCGTCGTTACGGGCGCCGATGGCAAGCCGCTGAAGGCCTCGGGCGAAGGCGCCGACTTCCTCGAATTCGCGGCGGCGGGCAAGGGCGACGTGCGCTTGCGCCAGGCCTACCAGTTCAAGGACACCCTGGTGCAGTACGGCGCCAAGGCCGGCCGCGCGGACACCGAGGGCAAGCTGGACCTGGAATTCGTGCCGGTCGCGGCCGGGACCAACGCCTTCGTGCTGCAGTTCAAGGGCAAGCCGCTGGCGAAGACGGAAGTCACCGTATTCGGCCCGCCCAAGTGGGAGAAGCGCTTCCACAGCGATGAGAACGGCCGCATCGAAATCACCACCCCGTGGCCCGGCCAGTACGTGCTCGAAGCCGCCCACGTCGAAGACAAGGCGGGCGAGGCCGACGGCAAGGCATACGCCAAGATCCGCTACGTTTCCACTACTACCTTCAACGTGTCCCAGTGAAAGCTCCCGCTGCCGGCGCAGGCATGATGCGCTACCGTCTGGCCGTCTTTTCCAGGGCGGCGGCCGCCATCCTGGGCGGCTATGTTCTGGCGTCGGCGGCAGCCGCCTGCCTGGCGATCTGGCTGCCCATGCGGCGGCCGGACGCCGTGGTCACGGCGCAGATGCTGTCCTTTGTGTTCTACGCCTGCGGCGTGATCTGGGTTTTTGCCACGCGCAATGCCTGGCGCGCCTGGGCCGGCGTGCTGGCGTCCGCCGCGCTCCTGGGCGGGCTGTTCGCGATCGGCCGCGCGATGGGGGCGGCATGAAGGCGAAAGTGGAAAAGGCGCCGGGCGAGGAAGGCCTGCGCCAATCCATGTCCTGGCTGCACACCTGGTCGGGATTGATCTTCGGCTGGGTGCTGTTCGCGATGTTCCTGACCGGCACGCTGGCGTTCTTCCGCCCCGAGATCACGGCCTGGATGCAGCCCGAGATCCAGACGCGGCCCGCGCCTGCGGCGCAGTCCGTGACTGCTGCACAGAACTACCTGGCGGAACATGCGCCCGACGCCACGCGCTGGTTCATCACGCCGCCGTCCGACCGCGAACCGCTCATCCAACTGCTCTACCAAGTGCCCAAGCCCAAGCCGGGCGAACGCGGTTTCGTGCGCGTGAAGCTGGACCCCGCCACCGGCCAGGCCCTGACCGCGCGCGAGACGCGTGGCGGCGACTTCTTCTACCGCTTCCATTTCGAACTGGAAACCGCGTTTCCCTGGGGGCGCTGGCTGGCCAGCATCGCCGGCATGTTCATGCTGGTGGCCATCATCAGCGGCATCATCACCCACAAGAAGATATTCACCGACTTCTTCACGTTCCGGCCCGGGAAAGGCGGGCAGCGCGCCTGGATGGACGGCCACAACGCCTTGTCCGTGCTGGGGCTGCCGTTCCACCTGATGATCACGTTCAGCGGGCTGGTGCTGTTCATGGCCATGCTGATGCCGGCCGGCATACTGGCCGTCTACGAGAGCCCCAGGCAGTATTCCGACGAGGTCTTCAAGTCCTTCAGGATCACTCCCGCGCGCAACGAGCCCGCGCCGCTGACCGCGCTGGCGCCGCTGGTGGAGCAGGCGCAGCAGCACTGGCAAGGCGGCCGGGTGGGGCGCATCACCGTCAATCATCCCGGCGATGCCGGCGCGACCGTGACCCTGGTGCGCGACGCCGCGGATGGCGTGTCGTTCGGCAAGCTGGCGCCCTACATGCGTTTTGACGGCGTCACGGGCGCATTCCAGGAAGGCGAGGACGAGCTCGGCGCCACGGCGCGTACGGCGGGCGTCATCGTCGGCCTGCACCTGGGATTGTTTGCCGAACCGTTTTTGCGCTGGCTCTATTTCCTGGTCAGCATGGCGGGCACGGCGATGGTGGGCACGGGCCTGGTCCTGTGGATCGCCAAGCGGCGGCAGAAGGCGCGTCCGGGGGCGCGCGAAGCGTTTTCGTTGCGCCTGGTCGACGCGCTCAACGCCGGCACGGTCGCTGGCCTGTTCATCTCGATCGCCGCCTTTTTTTGGGCCAACCGCCTCCTGCCGATCGACCTGGCGGGCAGGCAGTTCTGGGAATCGCGCGCCTTCTTCGCCGTCTGGGGCTTGTCGCTGGTCTACGCCTTCCTGTTCCAGCGCAGCAAGTGGCGCGACCTGTTGGCCGCGGCCGCGGCCTCCCTGGCGCTGGTGCCGGTGGTCAACGCCCTGACGACCTCGCGCCATCTCGGGGTGTCGCTGCCTGCGGGCGATTGGGTCATGGCTGGTTTTGACCTGACCTGCCTGGCCGGGGCGCTGCTGCTGGCCTGGATGGCGCGCAAGGCGGCCCGCGCCAGCAAAGCGGGCGCCAAAGCGCCCGCCAAGGGCCGCGCCGCATCCAAGCCGTCCCAGCCCGCCTACGAACCTAGAGGTGATACGCCATGACGCTAGCTGCCTTCTGCCTGGCCTACGCGGGCTTTTCCGCCCTGTGCCTGGGCATGGACCGCCACTACGAAGACCTGTTCGACCGCGCGCTGCCGCGGCGTCACAGGTTGCCTTTGCGCCTGTTCGGCTGGGGGGCGCTGGCTTTGTCCTTGTGCGCCTCGGCGGCGGTCTGGGGCTGGAGCTACGGCACGGTGGAATGGATCGGCATTCTGAGCATCGCCGGGCTGCTGCTGATCTGGTTCCTGACGTTCCGGCCGCGCGCCGCGCTGACCGCGGGCGGGCTGTGCGCGCTGGCGGCGCCAGTGTTGGCCGTCCTGTAGCCGCGCGCCCGGCAAGTTACACTGGGCGTTTCCCCCAGCAAACGCCTCTTCGCCTCATGAATACCCGCGTCCTCACCGGCATCACCACCTCTGGAACTCCCCACCTCGGCAACTACGCGGGCGCGATCCGTCCCGCCGTTCAGGCCAGCGCGCAGCCCGGCGTGGACGCATTCTTCTTCATGGCGGATTACCACGCCCTCATCAAGTGCGACGACCCTGCCCGCGTGGCGCGCTCGCGCCTTGAAATCGCCGCGACCTGGCTGGCGGTGGGCCTGGACCACGAGCGCGTGACCTTCTACCGCCAGTCGGACATCCCCGAGATCCCCGAGCTGACCTGGCTGTTGAACTGCGTCACGGCCAAGGGCCTGATGAACCGGGCGCACGCCTATAAGGCGTCGGTGGACCAGAACACGGAAAAGGGTCTGGAACCGGACGATGGCGTGACCATGGGCCTGTTCTCGTACCCGGTGCTGATGGCCGCTGACATCGTCATGTTCAACGCCAACAAGGTGCCGGTGGGCCGTGACCAGATCCAGCATCTGGAAATGGCGCGCGACATCGCCCAGCGCTTCAACCACCTGTACGGCCGCGACTATTTCACGCTGCCGGAAGTGGTGATCGAAGAAGACGTGGCGACCTTGCCGGGCCTGGACGGCCGCAAGATGTCCAAGAGCTACAACAACACCATTCCGCTGTTCGAGGGCGGCGCCAGCGCGCTGCGCGCGGCGGTGATGCGCATCGTGACCGATTCGCGCGCGCCGGGCGAACCCAAGGACGCCGAGAACTCGCACCTGTACACCATCTACCGCGCCTTTGCCACGCACGAACAGGCTGCCGCGCTGCGCAAGCAGCTCGAAGAAGGCATGGGCTGGGGCGAAGCCAAGCAGGCGCTGTGCGACCACCTGGAAAACCTGCTGGCGCCCATGCGCGAGAAGTATTTCGACCTGATGGCCAACCCTGGCCGCATCGAAGACATCCTGCAGGCCGGCGCCGCCAAGGCGCGCAAGCTGGCCACGCCTTTCATGCAGGAACTGCGCCAGGCCGTGGGCCTGCGCAACCTGGAAGCCGGCTCGGGCGCCAAGGCCGCGCAGCCCAAGAAGGAAAAGGGCAAGGGCGCGCGCTTCGTCAGCTTCCGCGACGAGGACGGCAGCTTCCGTTTCCGCCTGCTGGCAGCGGATGGCGAGGAACTGCTGTTGTCGCAGCGTTTCGCCGATCCGAAGGAAGCCGGCGCGTTGATGCGCCGTCTGCAAGCGGAACCGGCCGATGCGGTGCTGAAGGCCGATGGGCAAGGCTATGCCGCGATGATCGACGGCGTGGCCGTGGCCACCGCGCCGGCTGGCGCGCAAGACGAATCCGGCGCCTTGCTGGAACGCGCGCGCGCCGCGCTGTCGTCTTTGTCGCAGGAATAAACCCAAGGGGCCGGCGCGCAGCCGGCCCGGCGGTTCAGGCCGCGCGGGCGCTGGCTACGATGCGCCCGTCGCGCACCTGGAAGCGCTGGGCGCTGCCCTGTCCGGCGATTTCCAGCATGTCGCCTTCCGTGTAGCCCGTGACATTCGGGCAGTCCAGCCATTCGGGGTTGATGAACGGGAAGTACTTGAGCGTGCCGCTGCCCTGGCTGGCAAAATCGAAGGTGGTGTTGGCGACCACTTCCGGATCCCATTGGCTGGCATCGAAAGTCAGCGCGCAACCCGCGCCGATACGGTAGGTGATGCTGGCGCCCATGCTGGCGAATCCCAGTGCGCCGACGTGCAACTGCGCCCCATTGCTCAATTCGATGATGCGGCTGCCCAGCCGCTCCAGCGTGATGTGCTTGAAACTGACTTCGGCGCCATCGACAAGCAGGTGCGAATACTGGCCCAGGGTGATTTCGCTGTAGACGCCGCTGGCGTTGGCTTCCTTGGCGGTGAGGGTTGCCGTTTCATTGGCGGCAAGCGTGATGGTATGGGACATGGCTGGGCGGATCTCCGGTCGTTCGGGGCAGGGCGCTGTTGTTCTTGTGCTGCTCCCCGGCAGGCGCTATGCGCCTTGGCTCGCCTGCTCGCGGGGGGCTTGTGCCGCCTTGTGGCCTGGCGCCGCCGGGTTTTATTATTTGGACACAATTAGATATTTTCTATCATTTTTGATAGGTTTGGCTTGAGAGAAGACAAGTAACCCGCCTCTTTACGGGTAAGCCCTAGGCAAAAAAAACCGGCGCATCAGGCGCCGGTTTTCCGTGGGGCGGGTCTCGCTCAACGCTTGAGCTTGGCGAACGCGTCCGCCATGGCGCTGTTCATGCCGGCGCCGGCCCCGGCGCCGCCGCGGCTGCCGTCGCCCTGCGGACGGCGGTTGCGGTCGCCGCCCTTGGGGGCGTCGCCGCTGCGGCGGGCGGGAGCTGCGGTGTCGTTCAGGCGCATGGTCAACGCGACGCGCTTGCGCGCCACGTCCACTTCCAGCACCTTCACGCTGACCGTCTGGCCCACCCGCACGACGTCGCGCGGATCCTTCACGAACTTTTCGGCAAGGGCCGAGATGTGGACCAGGCCGTCCTGGTGCACGCCGATGTCCACGAACGCGCCGAAGTTCGCCACGTTGGTCACAACGCCTTCCAGCACCATGCCCGGGTACAGGTCGTTCAGGGTTTCGACGCCTTCCTTGAACTGCGCCGTCTTGAACTCCGGACGCGGATCGCGGCCGGGCTTTTCCAGTTCGGCGAAGATGTCGCGCACCGTCGGCAGGCCGAAGCGCTCGTCGGTGAAGTCGGACGGCGACACGCCCTTGAGCGCTTCGCGCTGGCCGATGATCTGCTTCACCTCGGCCTTGATCTTGGCGACGATGCGTTCGACCACCGGATAGGCTTCGGGGTGGACCGACGAGGCGTCCAGCGGGTTGTCGCCGTTGGGAATGCGCAGGAAGCCCGCGGCTTGTTCGAATGCCTTGTCGCCAAAGCGCGGCACCTTGCGCAGGATCTCGCGGGTCGGGAAGGCGCCGTTCTCGTCGCGCCAGGCGACGATGTTCTTGGCCAGCAGCGAATTCAGGCCGGACACGCGGGCCAGCAGGGCGGCCGACGCGGTGTTCACGTCCACGCCCACGGCGTTCACGCAATCCTCGACCACGGCGTCCAGCGAACGCGCCAGCTCGCGCTGGTTGACGTCGTGCTGGTACTGGCCCACGCCGATGGCCTTGGGATCGATCTTGACCAGTTCGGCCAGCGGATCCTGCAGGCGGCGGGCGATGGACACCGCGCCGCGCAGCGTCACGTCCAGGTCGGGGAATTCCTGGGCCGCGGTTTCAGACGCCGAATAGACGGAAGCGCCGGCCTCGGAGACCACCACGCGGGTGACCTTCAGGTCCGGGAAGCGTTCCATCATGTCGCCCACCAGCTTCTCGCTTTCGCGCGAGGCGGTGCCGTTGCCGATGGCGATCAGGTCGACCTTGTGGCGCGCCACCAGGGCGGCCAGCGTGTTGATGGTGCCGTCGCGGTCGCGGCGCGGTTCGAACGGGTAGACGGTGGTGGTGTCCACGACCTTGCCGGTCTGGTCGATCACGGCGACCTTGCAACCGGTGCGGATGCCGGGGTCCAGGCCCAGCACGGCCTTGGGGCCGGCGGGCGCGGCCAGCAGCAGGTCCTTCAGGTTGGCGGCGAACACCCGGATGGCTTCGGCTTCGCCGCTTTCGCGCAGGCGGCCGATCAGCTCGCTTTCGAACGCCGTCAGCAGCTTCACGCGCCAGGTCCAGCGGCAGACTTCGCCCAGCCAGCGCGCGCGCGGCGTGGCGTCCAGCGCGAACAGGCCGTTGCCCAGCTTGAGGAAGCCGGCGATGCGGGCCACGCAGGGATGCGGCGTCTGCGCTTCCAGTTCGGCTTCCAGGCCCAGGCGCAGTTCCAGCACGCCTTGCTGGCGGCCGCGCAGCAGCGCCAGGATACGGTGCGAGGGCAGGGTGCGCAGCGGTTCGTTGAAGTCGAACCAGTCGCGGAAATTGGCGCCCTCGGTTTCCTTGCCGTCGACCACCTTGGAATGGATCAGGCCGGTGGACCACAGGTGCTCGCGCATGTCGGCCAGCAGATCCGCGTTTTCCGCGTAGCGCTCGGCCAGGATGTCGCGCGCGCCGTCGAGCGCGGCCTTGGCGTCGTTGATAGACGCTTCGGGATTCAGGTATTGCGCGGCGAGCGCGGCGGGGTCGCAGGCGGGATCGGCGAGGATGCCGTCGGCCAGCGGCTCCAGGCCCGCTTCGCGGGCGATCTGGGCGCGGGTGCGGCGCTTGGGCTTGTACGGCGCGTACAAGTCTTCCAGGCGCTGCTTGGTGTCGGCCGTGGCGATTTCCTGCTGCAGCGCTTGCGTGAGCTTGCCCTGTTGCGAGATGGATTCAAGAATGGAGCCGCGGCGCTCTTCGAGTTCGCGCAGATAGCCCAGGCGCACTTCGAGATTGCGCAGCACGGTATCGTCCAGGCCGCCCGTGGCTTCCTTGCGATAGCGGGCGATGAAGGGCACGGTGGCGCCATCGTCCAGGAGTTCCACCGCCGAAGCGATCTGGGAGGCGCGCGTGCCCAGCTCGGTGGCGAGCTGCGCGACGATGCGGGCGTTGTCGACGCCGGCGGCGACGTACGTGATAGCGGAAGTTTCAGACATCTCGATACGACGACAAAAAGGAAAAACAAGGGGCGGATTGTGCCATAAGCCGCTGTTACAAAACGTGCCAGGGTGGACGGATATGTCCCCCTCGCGACGGCCTGGCGGCCAATCCGCGGCCCGGCAGCGGGTATCATTTGGTCCTTTCCCACCCAAGTGTCTGGCGCCCGAACCGCAACCGGCACCGGTTCACCGTTGACTCGCTATGCTGGACCTGGATATCTCCGAATTCTTCGACGCCGACGGGCCTTTGGCCACGGCTTTGCCCGGCTACAAGCCCCGGCCTTCACAGGTCGAACTCTCGCAGGCCATAGGGCAGGCCATCCAGGACCGCGCCACCTTGGTGGCGGAGGCAGGCACCGGCATCGGCAAAACCTGGGCCTATCTTGTACCCGCCTTCATCCAGGGCGGCAAGGTGCTGATTTCCACGGGTACGCGCACCCTGCAGGACCAGCTTTTCGCCCGTGACCTGCCGCGCGTGCGCGCGGCGTTGGCCGCGCCGGTGACGGCCGCGCTGCTCAAGGGCCGCGGCAACTACCTCTGTCATTACCACCTGGATCGCCTGCAGGGCGACGAGCGCGCGCTGAAGTCGCGCACCGAAATCCAGCAGTTGCGCCAGATCCAGGTGTTCGCGGGCATTTCCAAGACGGGCGACCGCGGCGACCTGGCGCAGGTACCGGAAGACGCCGACATCTGGCAGCGCGTGACCTCCACGCGCGAGAACTGCCTGGGCCAGGAATGCCCGCGCATCCGCGACTGCTTCGTGGTGAAGGCGCGCCGCCAGGCGCAGGAAGCCGACGTGGTGGTCGTGAACCATGCCCTGTTCATGGCCGACCTGGTGCTGCGCGAAGAGGGCGTGACCGACCTGCTGCCCGAAGCGGACACCGTGATCTTCGACGAAGCGCACCAGTTGCCGGACACGGCCACCCGCTTTCTGGGCAGCAGCGTGTCCACGCACCAGTTGCTGGATTTCGGCCGCGCGCTGGAAGCGGCCGGCCTGGCCTACGCGCGCGAAGCCGCCAAATGGAGCGACGTCAGCCGCCATGTGGAAACGGCGGCGCGCGAGCTGCGCCTGGTCTGTGCGCCGCTGGACCGTATGCCCGGCCGCAAGGCGACTTTCGAGGCCATCCCCAATCCCGAGGAATTCGACGAAGCGCTGTTGGCGCTGCGCGAGGCCGTGGACGGCGCGGCCAAGGCGCTGGGCGCGGTGGCCGAAAAGCACCCGGACCTGATGGCGGCCGCGCGCAGCGGCGCCGAGATTTCGGTGCGGCTGAAGCGCTGGGCCACGCCGGGCCGGGCGGGCGCAGACCATTCCGACGAAGGCTGGGGCCGCGACGACCAGGCGTCCGAACCCGTCGTGCAATCGGCGCTGGGCGACGGACTGCCCACGCCTGCCGCCATCCTGGAGGGCGCGGCCGCGGCGGAACAATGGACCGGCCCGGCGGTGCGCTGGGTCGAACACGGGCAGCACCACGTGCGCCTGCATTCGGCGCCGCTGTCGGTGGCCCAGGCTTTTTCCAAGTACCGCAAGCCGGGCCAGGCCTGGATCATGACCTCGGCCACGCTGTCCGTGAACGGCGAGTTCACGCACTTCACCAGCCAGCTGGGGCTGGAGAAGGCGCGCACGGGCAAATGGGAATCGCCCTTCGACTATCCCGAACAGGCCTTGCTGTTCGTGCCGCGCGGCATGCCCGAACCGCAATCGCCGCAGTTCCTCGACCGCTTCGTGCAGACCCTGCTGCCGCTGCTGGAGGCCAGCCCCGGCGGCACGCTGGTGCTGTGCACGACGCTGCGCGCGGTGGACAAGGTCGCCAACCTGCTGGCCGACGCCTTCGACGATGCCGGCCATGAATGGCCATTGCTCAAGCAGGGCGAGGGCACGCGCCGCGATCTGCTGGACCGCTTCTGCAAACTGGAGCATCCGGTGCTGGTGGGCAGCGCCAGTTTCTGGGAAGGCATAGACCTGCCCGGCGACGTGCTGACCCTGGTGGCGATCGACAAGCTGCCGTTCGCGCCGCCCGACGATCCGGTCATCGAGGCGCGCCTGCGCGCCTGCCGTGCGCATGGCGGCAATCCCTTTGCGGAATACCAACTGCCCGAAGCCGCGATCTCGCTCAAGCAGGGCGCGGGCCGTCTGATCCGTACGGAATCGGACTGGGGCGTGCTCATGGTGGGCGACGCGCGCCTGGTCGAAAAGCCTTATGGCAAGCGCCTGTGGCGCGGTCTGCCGCCGTTCGCGCGGACGCGCGAACTGGAAGAAGTACTGGCGTTCTACCGGCGCAAGCAGGAACCGCAGGACTAGCGGCCGTTCACGCCACAATCAGCCAGCCCTGGGGGCTGCCCGCGCCAGCGGGCGCCCCTGCCAGCCGCCTCAGGCCGCGACCCGTTCCGTCCGCCGCGACATCGCCCACCACCCGGTCATGACCGCGGCCAGGCCCACGATGGGCAGCATGGCGGCGTTCAACGTTTCCCAGCCCATGCGCACGAGCGCCGGACCCGCGGCCAGCGTGGCCAGGGCGGTGGTGGCGTAGCGCAGCATTTCGGCGGCTCCTTGTACGCGCGCCCGTTCGGCGGGACGGTAGGACTGCGCCAGCAGCGTGGTGCCGCCGACGAACATGAAGTTCCAGCCCACGCCCAGGCAGAACAATGCCGCGTGGAAGGCCGTGAGCGAAGTCGATTGCATCGCGATCAGCGAGCAGGCCGCGTTCAACGCCATGCCCATGCCAAGTACGCGGGGCAGACCCAGCCGGTTGATCAGCGCACCGGCGAAGAAGGCCGGGGCGTACATGCCGATCAGGTGCCACTGCATGATGCTGGCGCCATCGGCGATGCTGTGCTGGCAGGCGACCGCGGCCAGCGGCGCGGCCGTCATGACAAACATCATCGACACCGAACCCACGACGTTGTTGGCCAGGGCCGCCACGAAAATCGGCTGCCGCATGACCTCGCCCAAAGGACGGGCCGGCAGGCCTGCGGCCTGCGTGTCGGCGGGCTGGCCGCCTTCGCCTTCCTGATCGCGGTAGGCGAAGAGCAGCAGCGCGCTGGCGGCTCCCAGCAGCGCCACCATCAGATAGGCGCCGGAAAAGATCGCGGCGGGGAAGATGTCCTTGGCCCAGGCCGCCAGCGCCGGCCCCGCGATGGCGGCGATGACGCCGCCCGTCAGGACCACGGATATGGCGCGGCTCTTGGCCTCGGCGGGTACCGCGTCGGCGGCGGCCAGGCGGTAGTACTGCGCAAACGCCTGGAACACGCCGACCAGCGCCGTGCCCAGGCAGAAGAGCCAGAAGTCGCTGGCGAACACCGCGGCCACGGAAATCAGCCCGCCGGCCGCGCCCGCCAGCGATCCCAGCATGAAGCCCGCACGGCGGCCGATGCGCTGCATGAGCAGCGATGCATACCAGGTGACCGCGGCGCCCGCCACGGTGATCAGCGCGAACGGCAGCGTGGCCAGGGCCGGATGCGGCGCCAGCATCTGGCCGGTCAGCGCCGTCAGGGTCAGGTCGATGGAGATCGCCGCGATGTACAGGCCCTGGCAGACGGCGAGGATGCGGGCATTGCGCAGGCCGCGCGTGGAGGAGGTCATGGCTGTGGGAGTCCGGAGGATTGACAGGCCCCACTCTAGCGCCGGAAACTATGGCAAGAATGACTATTTTCCCTCATTTCATGCCATGACCCATCGCGTTTGCATCCTGCCCGTACCCAACTTCCAGCTGCTCGACATGGCAGGCCCGCTGTCGGTCTTCCAGATCGCTGCCGAACTGGTGCCGGGCGCCTACGAAGTGGCCGTGGCGTCGGCCGAAGGCGGCCTGGTCCGCTGTTCGGCCGGCGTGCCCGTGCTGACGCGGCCCTGGCGCGGTCTGCGCGCCGACACCGTGCTGGTGCCGGGTGGCCAGGGCGCGCGCGAACCCCAGGCGGCCCCGGCCATGCTGGCCTATCTGCGCGCAGCGCATGCGCGCGGCCGGCGCGTGGCCAGCGTCTGCACCGGCGCGTTCGTGCTGGCGCAGGCCGGCATCCTGCAAGGGCGCCGCGTGACCACCCACTGGCGTCATGCCGCCGAACTGCAGCAGCGCCATCCTGCGCTTGCGGTGGAAGCGGACCGCATCTACGTCGAGGACCGCGCGGTCTGGACCTCGGCGGGCATCACGGCCGGCATCGACCTGGCGCTGGCCATGGTGCAGGCGGACCACGGCGAGGCGGTCGCCCGCGCCACCGCCCGCGAGATGGTGGTCTATCACCGGCGCACGGGAGGGCAGTCGCAGTTCTCTGCATTGCAGGACCTGGCGCCAGCCAGCGGACGCATGCGCGAGGTGCTGGCCCATGTGGGCCAGCACCTGGACGAAGTCCTGGACATCGAGCGCCTGGCCGGCGTGGCCTGCCTGAGTCCGCGCCAGTTCTGCCGCCAGTTCAAGCTGGAAACCGGGCAGACCCCGGCCAAGGCCGTGGAGCGCGTGCGCGCCGAGGCTGCGCGTGAACTGGTCGAGGAAGGCGAGGCCGGCATGGATGCCATCGCGCGCCGGGTGGGCTTCGGCGATACGGAGCGCATGCGCCGCGCCTTCATCCGCATCTACGGGCAGCCGCCGCAAGCGCTGCGGCGCGGCGCGCCGGCATGAAAAAGCCCCTGCGTGGCAGGGGCTTTGCTTGGTGCGGCGGGCGTTACGTCAGTTGAACGGGTTCCACCAGCTCTTGTCGGCCTTCAGGCCCTTGGTCTTGAATTCGCTGTTGGGGAAGTTCTTGTCGTACACGCGCTGCGAGTCGTTCTTCAGTTCGGTCAGGCCGAGCTTGTCGTAGGACTCGACCATCAGATAGAGCGCTTCCTCGGTGGCGGGGGCGCCTTCGAAGTCGGTGATGACGGTCTGCGCACGGTTGGCCGCGGCCACGTAGGCGCCGCGCTCGTAGTAGTAGCGGGCGACGTGCACTTCGTTCATGGCGATGGTGTTGACCAGCCAGGCGACGCGCTTCTCGGCATCCACCGTGTACTTGCTGTCCGGGTAGCGCTTGATCAGCTCGTTGAACGCGTCGTAGGACGCGCGCAGGCCCTTGGGATCGCGCTCGGCGGGATCCTGGCCGGTGATGCTGCTCATGAAGGCGCTGGCCGGGGTGAAGTTGATCAGGCCCTTCAGGTAAAGGGCGTAGTCGGTGCCGGGGTGATTGGGGTAGAGCTGCTGGAAGCGGTCGATGGCGGCCAGGGCCTGCTCGTTTTCGCCGTCCTTCCAGTTGACGTAGGCAAGCTCAAGCAGGGCTTGCTGGGCGTAGACGCCGAAGGGGTAGCGGCTTTCGATCGCGGTCAGGCGTTCGCGCGCTTCTTTCCAGCCGCCCGAGGCCATTTCCGCCTTGGCGTCTGCGTAGAGCTGTTCGGCGCTCCAGTTGGTGGTCTTGTCGTACTTGCTGTTGCTCGAGCCGCAACCGGCGATGACCATCACGGCGAGCAGCGCGATAACCACGCGCAAGACCGGCCCGCTTCGGGAGGCGGGATTCGAGGGAGCTGCGGAGTGGTGAATCACGAGAATCGTATCCTTGGTGTTAGCATGCAAGGCTGATTATATGATTTGTCTCCATGTCTGATACAGCCTCCGGCGCGGATCTCGTTTCCGACGACGAACTCCTGGGTATTTCCGAAGAAAACCCGCAGGGGGAACCGCAATTTGTAACAGTGCCTTCCGGCACGCGCGCCGACCGGTTGGACAAGGTGCTCGCGGGGCTGATGCCCGAGCATTCCCGCAGCCGGCTGCAGGGCTGGATCGAGGCCGGCAACGTCCACGTGAACGGCAAGCCCGGCAAGATCCGCCAGACGGTCGGACCCGACGACGAACTCACCGTCTGGCCCCAGCCCGCGCCCGAAACCCTGGCCTTCGCGCCCGAACCCGTGGAGTTCGCGGTCGTGGCCGAAAGCCCCGACTGGATCGTGGTGAACAAGCCCGCCGGCCTGGTGACGCATCCTGGCGCCGGCAACTGGAGCGGCACGCTGCTCAACGGCCTGCTGTACCGCTATCCCGAACTGGCGCAGGTGGCGCGCGCCGGCATCGTGCACCGCCTGGACAAGGACACCTCCGGCCTGATGGTCGTGGCGCGCAACGAAACCGCCCAGACCCACCTGGTGCGCCAATTGCAGGCGCGCAGCATGGGCCGCGAGTACGTGGCGCTGGTCCACGGCTGGCTGGCCGCGGCCGGCAAGGTCGATCGTCCCATCGGCCGCGATGCGCGCGTGCCGGTCCGCATGAGCGTGGAGCGCCCGGTGGCGCCCAAGCCCGCCATCACCCATTACATGCCCGCCCGCCGCGGCGAGGCGGATCCCGGCGGCCGCGTCACCGAAGTGGTGTGCCGCCTGGAAACCGGCCGCACCCATCAGATCCGCGTGCACATGGCCAGCCTGGGGCATCCGCTGCTGGCCGATACCATCTACGGCGGCAAGAACATTGCGGGCGCGCAGCGGCAGATGCTGCATGCGCGCGCGCTGCATTTCGAAGATCCGGGCGGTCGCGGCGAAGTCGACTTCACCGCGGCCGTGCCTCCCGACATGAGCTTGGTCCAGGAAGAGATTGCATGGAACGCGTAGTGGCAGGCTTGCCGGTGGTGACGGGCCCGCAATGGCCGGGCGTGAACTACTTCTGCACGACCCGGGCAGGGGGCGTGGGCGTCGCGCCGCACGACACCTTGAATCTGGGCCGCCGCGCCGGGGACGATCCGGACACGGTGACTGAGAACCGGCGCCGCGTGCGCGCTGCGCTGCCGGCCGAACCCCTGTGGCTGCGTCAGGTCCATGGCAGCGTAGTGGTGGATGCCGATCAGGCCGACCTGCCGGACGAGCCGGCGGTCGACGCCAGCGTCACGGCGCAACCCGGCCGCGTGCTGGCCGTGATGGTTGCCGATTGCCTGCCCGTGGTCATCGCCGATGCGCAAGGCACGGTGCTGGGCGCGGCGCATGCCGGCTGGCGCGGCCTGTCGGGCGGCGTGCTGGAGAACACGCTCGCGGCCATGCGCGCCAAGGCGCCGCAGGCCTCGGGCTGGCGCGCCTGGGTCGGCCCCGGCATCGGCCCGCAGGCGTTCGAGGTCGGGCAGGACGTACTGGACGCGTTCACCAAGGACGATCCGGCAACCCTGCGCTACTTCACGCCGCGGCCGGGCATTTCCGGAAAATGGCTGGCCGACCTCGCCGAATTGGCTGATTTCCGCCTGCGCCGCGCCGGAGTACAAGAAGTGTCCTTGAGCGGGATGTGCACGGTGGCCGGGGCGGACCGGTTCTTCTCGTACCGCCGCGACGGCGAAACCGGACGCATGGCTTTGCTGGCCTGGCTAGGCCCGGTTTGATCTGGCGCAAGGCCCGCAGCCGGCCTTGCGTCATACCCTGTCAGGCCTCCTTGTATACCCGCATTGACAGTCCCGGACCCGGAATGCAACATCAATCGCGTAGTTTCGATAACAAGGTGTCGAAGTGAATGCCAATCTCTCCGCAGGGCCCATTCCGGTGAGCGTGGCACCGGAAGTCCTGGCCGACATTCAGGCCGAATTCTCCCGCGAGTGGCAGCGCCTTTGCGATGACGCCCGCCGTGGCGCGCTTGCGCCGCCGCCAGACCGCCGTTTTTCGGGTGATGCCTGGGCCTCCAATCATTCGCACCTGCTGCTGGCGCATACCTATCTGCTGTCGGCCCGCGCCATGTCGCGCATGGTCGACGCGGCCCAGGTCAGCGAGCCCATGCGCGATCGCCTGCGCTTTTCCATCATGCAATGGGTCGACGCGTTGTCGCCGTCGAACTTCCTGGCGTTGAACCCGGATGCCCAGCAATCCATCGTCGAAAGCGCCGGACGCGCGCTCAACGAAGGGCTGGCCAATCTGCTGGGGGACGTCAAGAAAGGCCGCATCACGCAGACCGACGAATCGCAGTTCGAGATCGGCCGCAACGTCGCCGTGACGCCGGGCGAAGTGGTGTTTGAAAACCGGTTGTTCCAGCTCATCCAGTACGCGCCGTCGACCGCCACCGTACACGAACGGCCGCTGGTCATCGTGCCGCCGAACATCAACAAGTTCTACATCCTGGACCTGCAGCCCGAAAATTCCTTCGTGCGGCACGCGGTGGACCAGGGCTACACGGTATTCCTGATTTCCTGGCGCAATCCGGTGTCCAGCGACACCGATGGCGTGGACCGCGCGACTTGGTCCGATTATCTGGACGACGCGGTGCTGCAGGCGCTGCGCGTGGCCAGCGACATCACCAAACAGCCGCAGGTCAATGCGCTGGGCTTCTGCGTGGGCGGCACGATGCTGGCTTCCGCGCTGGCCCTGGCCGAGGCGCGCGGCGAGCATCCGGTCGCGTCGCTGACCCTGTTGACCTCGCTGCTGGATTTCCACGATACCGGCATCCTCAACGTCTTCGTCGACGAAGCGCACGCGCTGCTGCGCGACCACCAGTTGGGGCAGGGCGGGCTGATGCCCGGGCGCGATCTCGCCACCACGTTCTCGTTCCTGCGGCCCAACGAGCTGGTCTGGAACTATGTGGTCGGCAACTACCTGAAAGGCCAGAAGCCGCCCGCGTTCGACCTGCTGTTCTGGAATGGCGACAGCACCAATCTGCCCGGCCCGTTCTTCTCCTGGTATTTCCGCAATACCTATCTGGAGAACAACCTCAAGGTGCCGGGCCGCGCGCAGGCCGCGGGCCTGCCGCTGGACCTGACGCGCCTGGAAATGCCTGCGTACATCTTCGGGTCACGCGAGGACCATATCGTGCCCTGGGTTTCGGCGTATGCGTCGACCCAGGTGCTGCGCGGACCGCAGCGCTTCGTGCTGGGGGCGTCCGGCCACATCGCCGGCGTGGTGAACCCTCCGGCGAAGAAGCGCCGCAGCTACTGGGCGGCTGACAAGCTTGAACAGTCAGGCCATCATCTGCCTGGCGACCCGAACACCTGGTTCGCGCAAGCGGTCGAGACGCCGGGCAGCTGGTGGCCCGATTGGGCCGGCTGGCTGTCGGGCCATTCCGGCAAGCAGGTCAAGGCGCGTGAAAAATTGGGCAATGCCAAGTACCGGCCGATAGAGCCGGCGCCTGGCAGATATGTGAAAGTCCGGGCAGCCTGAAGCCGCGACCAGCGGTTAGGCCCAGACGAGAAGAAGGTTAATCAACGAGGCGTCCGTCGCACACAGGAGGAAGTCCAATGAGCGGAAAACTGGCTTACGTTACAGGCGGGATGGGCGGTATCGGCACCTCTATTTGCCAGCGCTTGGCCAAGGATGGCTTTCGCGTGGTGGCAGGTTGCGGCCCCAGCCGCAACTACCAGCAGTGGCTGGATGAGCAGGCAGCGCAGGGCTACACGTTCTACGCGTCCGTGGGCAACGTGTCCGATTGGGACTCCACGGTAGAAGCCTTCGAACGGGTCACGAAGGAGCTGGGCCCGGTCGACGTGCTGGTCAACAACGCGGGCATCACCCGCGATGGCCTGTTCCGCAAGATGAGCGCGGACGATTGGCGCGCGGTCATCGACACCAACCTGAACAGCTTGTTCAATGTGACCAAACAGGTGATCGACGGCATGGTCGAACGCCAGTGGGGGCGCATCATCAACATCAGCTCGGTGAACGGGCAGAAAGGCCAGTTCGGCCAGACGAACTATTCGACCGCCAAGGCCGGCATCCATGGCTTCACCATGGCGTTGGCCCAGGAAGTCGCCAGCAAGGGCGTCACCGTCAACACGATTTCGCCCGGCTACATCGGCACCGACATGGTCCGCGCCATCCGTCCCGACGTGCTGGAAAAGATCGTCGCCACCATCCCGGTGCGCCGCCTTGGCACGCCGGAAGAAATCGCGTCCATGACGTCGTGGTTGGCCTCGGACGAGTCCGGCTTTTCGACGGGCGCGGACTTCTCGCTCAATGGCGGCCTGCACATGGGCTGACCCATCGCGGGCCGCCAGCGGGCGGCCCGTCGGCGCCGGAGGGCCTCGGGGAGAGGGCCCTCCGGATTACACTAACCCTATCCGAAGCCTTAGAGATCGCCCGATCCGGGGACAACCATGACGCAAGCACAAACCGGCGCCAGCCTGCGCCTGATTAAAAAGTACCCCAACCGTCGCCTGTACGACACCCGGACCAGCACCTACATCACCCTGGCAGATGTCAAGCAACTGGTCCTGGCAAACGAAGAATTCCAGGTCGTCGATGCCAAGAGCAGCGAAGACCTGACGCGCAGCATCCTGCTGCAGATCATCCTTGAAGAGGAAAGCGGCGGCATGCCCATGTTCTCCTCGAACATGCTGTCGCAGATCATCCGTTTCTATGGCCATGCCATGCAGGGCATCATGGGTTCCTACCTGGAAAAGAACATCCAGGCCTTCATGGAAATCCAGCAGCGCATGGCGGAGCAATCCAAGGGCCTGTACGGCAGCCAATTCGGCCCCGAGGCCTGGGCCCAGTTCATGAACGTGCAGACGCCCATGCTGCAGAACATGATGAACAACTACATCGACCAGAGCAAGAATCTGTTCGTGCAGATGCAGGACCAGATGCAGGATCAGACCCGCGCCATGTTCTCGACCTTCCCGTTCACGCCTGGCGGCACGCAAGGTCCCGGCCGCAAGTAATGGCGGGGCCGTGCCTGGCGCGGCCTCATCGATCAGCACCCCAAAAGCCGGACAGAGATCTGGTTCTTGGGGTGTTTTTTCATCACCGCGTGCAGGTTCTGCTCGCGCGGCAAGCAAGCACAGATACCTCGGAGAGCAAGCATGAGACTGAACAAGGCGTTTTCCCGCCTGGCCTGCGCGGCACTGGCAGGCTTGACGGCCATGTCCGCGTCGCCCGCCGCTTGGGCTTGCACGCGCGTGGTCTTCCATGGCGCCAACCAGCAGGTGGTTACCGCACGCTCCATGGACTGGAAGAACGACATCACCAGCAACCTGTGGGTATTGCCGCGCGGCATGGCGCGCAGCGGCGAGGCCGGCCCGAACTCCCTGCGCTGGACTTCGCGCTACGGCAGCGTGGTCACGTCCGGCTATGACGTCTCCACCACCGATGGCGTGAACGAGGCGGGCCTGAGCGCCAATCTGCTGTGGCTGGCCGAATCGCAGTACCCGCAATTCGATGCGAAGAGCAAGCCCGGCCTGACCATCGCGGCGTGGGCGCAATACGTGCTGGACAACTACGCCACCGTCAAGGAGGCCGTGGCGGCGCTGGAGCAGGAACCCTACACCATCGTCTCGGACAACGTGCCGGGCGAGGACCGCCTGACGACGCTGCACCTGTCGATCTCGGACGCCAGCGGCGACAGCGCCATCATCGAATACATCGGCGGACGCCAGGTGATCCACCATAGCCGCGACTACCAGGTGATGACCAACTCGCCTCAGTTCGAGCAGCAGCTTGCGCTCGATGCCTACTGGCAGCAGATCGGCGGCACCACCATGCTGCCGGGCACCAACCGCGCAGCCGACCGTTTCGTGCGCGCATCGTTCTACATCAACGCCATCCCCAAGGATCCCGATCCCAACAAGGCGCTGGCCAGCGTCTTCAGCGTGATACGCAACGTCTCCGTACCCTATGGCATCAGCACGCCCGGACAACCCAATATCTCGTCCACCCGCTGGCGCACCGTCTTCGACCACCAGCGCAAGCTGTACTTCTTCGAATCGGCCCTGACGCCCAACACGTTCTGGGTGGACCTGAAGGCCCTGGACTTCAGTTCGGAAACAGGCAAGGTGCTGAAGCTGGACCTGGGGCCGGATCAGCGCCACACGTTTGCGGGCGACGCCACGCGCGACTTCCAGCCCGCGGCGCCGTTCAAGTTTCTCGGGCTCTGAAAAAAGGTCAGGGCCTTTTTCGCCGCTTGATCAAACGCAATGATCCACAGATTTTCCTGATCCGAGGTTCAGGGTTCTGTCAGTTGATTTGGTTACATTAATGAAAACGGTTCTTGTTTGTATTTTAGGAGCCGTCGTCTCATTTGTGTCTCAAGGATTATGCACATGATCAAGAAAGCCTTGGCCCTGGCCATTGTCGCCCTGAGCGTTTCCGCCGCGAACGCGGCCGAATACCCCATCGGCAAACCGGTGGAAAAGGGCGGCATGGAAATCGGCGCGGTGTATCTGCAGCCGATCGAAATGGACCCCCCGGGCATGATGCGCCCGGCCAAGGATTCGGATGTGCACCTTGAGGCCGACATTCACGCCACCGCCGGCAACAAGACGGGCTTCCCCGAAGGCGAGTGGGTGCCTTACCTGGTCGTGAAGTACGAAATCCAGAAGGTCGGCAGCCAGAACGTGCAGAAGGGCACCTTCATGCCGATGGTCGCCAACGACGGTCCGCACTACGGCGAGAACGTCAAGCTGGAAGGTCCGGGCAAGTACAAGCTGAAATACTCCATCCTGCCGCCGACCGCGGACAAGATGAGTCACTTCGGCCGTCACATCGACAAGGAAACCGGCGTGGGGCCGTGGTTCGAGCCCTTCGACCTCGAATATGAATTCGTCTACGCCGGCACCGGCAAGAAGGGCGGTTACTGATCGTGCGCAGCCTGCTTCGCGTTGCCGCCGCATTGCTGATCGGCCTGGCCGGCCTGGCCGGCGGGGCGCCCGCGCAGGCTGACGAACTACCCACGTTCACGCTGACCTTCAAGCCGAACGGTACGTTCGAGCCCGCCACGCTGGAAGTGCCGGCGGGCCGTTTCAAGATCGAGCTCATCAACGAGAGCAACGAGCCGGTGGAATTCGAAAGCATTCCGCTGCGCAAGGAAAAAGTCCTGGGGCCGGGTGTGAAGTCTTTCGTGGTGATCACCATTTCCCGCCCCGGCGAGTATCCATTTTTTGATGACTTTCACCAGAGCGTGAAAGGCACCTTGGTCGTCAAACCCAAGGAATAAGCGGTAGCAATATATGGAACAGGTCCTCTTTATCGTCTGGCGTGAAAGCGTCGAAGCCATGCTGGTGGTGGGCATACTCTACACCTGGCTGCGCTCCACGCCGGAGGGCAAGCGCGGCCTGAACTACCTATGGGGTGGCGTCGCGGCAGGCCTGGCGCTGGCCGTGGCCCTGGCGCTGGTGCTGCTGGGCGTCTCCTCCTGGCTCAGCGACGAAGGCCAGGAATGGTTCCAGGCCATCATGTCGCTGGCCGCGTGCGCGCTGGTGGTGCAGATGGTGGTGTGGATGAAGAAGCACGGCCGCACGCTCAAGGGCGAACTCGAAGGCGGAGCCCGCGCTTCCGTCGCCAGCGACAACTGGTGGGGCCTGTTCGTGCTGGTGGCCATTGCCGTGGCGCGCGAAGGCAGCGAAACCGTGGTGTTCCTGTACGGCACCGTGTCGGCGGGCGAGGGAGGCAGCGACATGCTGATGCTGGCGCTGGCTGGCGTGGCCGGTTTTGTGGTGGCGTTGCTGACGTTCTGGCTGTTGCAATTGGGCGGCAAGCTCATCACCTGGCGCCGCTTCTTCCGCGTGACCGAAATCCTGTTGCTGCTGTTGGCCGGCTCGCTGCTGGTGGGCGGCCTGGATCACCTGATTTCGCTGGACGTGCTGCCGACCATCGTGGATCCGGTCTGGGACAGCTCGTGGCTCTTGAGCGACAGCACCGGCGTGGGCAAGGTCCTGGCCGACTTCGCCGGCTACCGCGCGCTGCCTGCGGTGATCTCGGTGCTGTTGTGGGTGGCTTACTGGATCATTGTGTGGGCGCTGCTGCGCTGGGTGGGGAGCAAGCCGGCAGGCGCTGCCACCGCCGCCCGCAGCGCCACCTGAACCCGACTGTTGCCGGACTGAATATTTGAAGGTTTGACCATGGCAGCTGCACTCGGGAGGGCGACCTCCCGTATCGCCGACTTTCTCCGTGACCATGCCCCGCTGTTGCGCAAGCTGCAGTGGGGCATTGTTGCGATATACGCGTTCCTTTTGATCGTGCCCGCGATCCTGCCCTTGCCGGACAACGCGGCCTCGGTCTTCAACAATCTGACCATCGTCGCTCAGTTCGCGTTCTGGGGCGTGTGGTGGCCGTTCGTGCTGATTTCCATGCCCATCCTGGGCCGGGCCTGGTGCGGCTGGCTCTGTCCGGAGGGCATGCTGACCGAATGGGCCAGCGAGCGCGGCCAGGGCCATGCGATTCCGAAATGGATGCGTTGGGGCGGCTGGCCTTTCGTCGCGTTCGCGTTGACGACCGTCTACGGTCAACTGGTCAGCGTCTATCAATATCCGCTGGCGGTGCTGGCGGTGTTGGGCGGGTCCACGGTGGCGGCCATGATCGTCGGCTGGCGCTACGGCCGCAGCAAGCGCGTGTGGTGCAAGTACCTGTGCCCGGTCAACGGCGTCTTCAACCTGTTGGCCAAGCTGGCTCCCTGGCACTTCAAGGTCGACGAAGAGAAGTGGCGTCATCCTGTCATCCGCATCGAGCCCATCAACTGTGCGCCGCTGGTACCGCTGCGCCACATGAAGGGCGCGGGCGACTGCCATGTCTGCGGACGCTGCAGCGGCTATCGCGGTGCGATCGAGCTGACGCCGCGTTCGCCCGAAGAAGAAATCGTGCATGTCACCCATGGCGATCCATGGCAGACGGCGCTGCTGTGCTTCGGCCTGATGGGCATCGCGATCGGCGCCTTCCTCTGGAGCGCCAGCCCCTGGTACGTGACCGCCAAGCAGTGGGCCGCGACCTGGCTGGTCGAACACGACATCGTGTGGCCGCTGCTGGACAACGCGCCCTGGTTCATCCTGACGCATTACCCGGAAGTGAACGACAGCTTCTCGTGGCTGGACGGCGCCGGCATCCTGATGTTCGTCGTCGGCGCCACGATCTGTGTCGGCGGCGCTTCCTTCCTGTCGTTGTGGATCGCCGACCGCCTGGCGCCCGCCGCGCCGGTGGAAGGCGAACCCGCGACGCGCTGGGGCCGTCCTGGCCTGCACAAACTGGCGCAGGCCCTGATTCCTTCCGCCGGCATCGGCGTGTTCCTGGGCCTGTCGGCCACCACCGTAAATCTGCTCAAGCACGAAGGGATGCAGGCCGCCTGGGCCGCGCCGGTGCGGTTCACGCTGCTAAGCCTGGCGGTGCTGTGGACGCTGCGCCTGTATGCGCGCCTGCTCAAGCCGCGCGCGGCAAGCGGTTGGCGCAAGGGGCTGGCCTGGCTGGTGCTGGCAGCCGGCCTGGCGCCGTTCTGCCTGGCATGGGTGTTGTTCTTCGCGGTCTGGTAGTCCGGGCCCGAGGCTTGCGATAAAGTAGGGAACGCGCCGGCTCAAGCCGGCGCAATGTTTTCAACTATCGCTACCGCCATGGCCACCTACGCTTTCCGCCTGCTCAACGTTTTCGCTTCCTCCACCTTCAGCGGCAACCAGCTCTGCGTGTTCGAAGACGCGCGCGGCATGGACGACGCCACGATGCTGAATCTGGCGGCGCAATTCAATCTGTCCGAAACGACCTTCATCCTGCCCTCCGACAAGGCGGCAGCGCGCGTGCGCATCTTCACGCCGGGCTTCGAGATGAAGTTCGCGGGCCATCCCACCATAGGCACCTCGCAGGTCGTGCGTGACTTGCGGCAGACGGGCGATGCATTGACCCTGGAGTTCGCTGCCGGCGTGGTGCCGGTGACGGCGCGCGGCGATGCCTGGACCTTTACCGCGCCGTGCCCGGATGGCGTGCGCACCGCCGCGCCCGAGCTGGAGCGAGGCGAAATCGCCAGCCTGCTGGGTCTGGATGCGAGCGATCTGCTGGACGATCCGATCTGGCTGGACACCGGCGCCGATCAACTGCTGGTGCCGCTGGCCAGCGTGGACGCGGTACGCCGCGTTGCGCCCGATGCCTCGCGGCTGGACCGTTGGCAGGCCAACAGCCTGGGCCGCAAGGTCATGTATGCCTACGCTTTCGACGACAGCCGCCAGCAGGATGGGCGCCAGGTGGTGGTGGCGCGCTATTTCTACGCCAAGGCGGGCGGCGGCGTGAACGAAGACGCCGGCACGGGTTCGGCCTGCGCCAATCTGGGCGGCTGGCTTTTGCATCAAAAGCGACCCTTGCCCGCCAGCATCCTGGTGGAGCAGGGCGACCAGATGGGCAGGCCCTGCCGGTTGTTGCTGGACGTCCAGGCCGATGGCCGGATCCAGGTGGGCGGACGCGCCCTGGAGATAGGCCGGGGCGTAGTGGACGTCTGATCAGGACTGCCGCGCGGGACGCGGCGCAAAAGCAAGGCGGCGCCTGTGTCGGACACAGGCGCCGCCTTGTTTTCAAGACCGGGCCGAAGCGGCCCGGTCGGGCTTACTTCTTGTTCTTGGCCGGGTCGACCTTGATGTTGTTCATCACCTGCTTGACGCCTTCGACGCCGCGCGCCACGGTGGCGGCATGATCGGCTTCGGCTGCGGTGCCGACGGTACCCGTCAGCTTGGTGACGCCCGCATTGGTCTCCACGGCGATGTCCAGCGCGCTCAGCTGCTTGTCGGCCACGATGGCAGCCTTGACCTTGGTGGTCACGGTGGCGTCGGACGCGTACTCACCCACGGACTGTTTCGGCTTGCCGTCATCGGCGGCAAAAGCCATGGAAGTGAAGACGGCGCCCGTGCCCAGTGCAGCGGCGGCGATCAGCTTGCGGAATTCCATAGTCATGCTCCTTGTTAGTGGTTCAGCGCGTCGGGACGCGAGGATTGTGTGGTGTCTTGGGTCCGAGTTCTATTTTTTGCGGAAAGCGCCGCCGAGGATGGACAGCAGCGCCAGTACCAGGAAGACGAAGAACAGGATCTTGGCGATGCCGGCAGCGCCGGCGGCGATGCCGCCGAAGCCCAGGACAGCCGCGATGATGGCGATGACGAAGAAAACTACGGCGTAGTGCAACATGTCAGCTTCTCCTGGTGGTTTATCGGATCAAGGATTGCGGTCGAAGAAGTCGCGGACTTCTTTTTCAGCTTGTTCCTTGGTCTTGCCATAACGCTCCTGGATCAGGCCCGCCAGACGTTCGGCGTTGCCTTCGGTGCGGGTCAGCTCGTCGTCGGTGAGCTCACCCCAGGCGGCCTTGGCCTTGCCCGTCAGTTGCTTCCATTTGCCAGCGATGATGTCGTTGTTCATGGTGACCTCTCCTGTTGCTAGCGGCATCCGGTTTGCGGCCTGTAAACCGGGTTGTCGCGGTTGAGTGGGACACTGATCAGCTAGGGCCTGCCGATTCAAGAAGTTGCCGTGCAGGCCATGTACTTACCGTACGAGCCTGCGGCATGGCCGTCAAACCTGGCTGTGGGCAAATGTAACGGCCTGGCGGCGGCAAAATGGCCTGGTTTCCGGCGGGAGGAGATTGCAGGCGTACTAGGTGCCGCAGTTACATTCCGGCAATGTCTTGTCCCCTTTTGAGGGAGGCTGGTAACTGGATCTGCAAGGCTGGACGCGGGCATGCGCGCTTGGCTTGCCGACGCGCGCGCCGGTATAGTGTCCGCGGAACCCGCAAGCAGGTTCGGCCACAGAATATTGAAAGAGGAACTCGCATGACGCAACGACTTTGCCGCGCTATCTTGCTGACGCTGACCGCGATGGCCGCGCTCGGATGCACGCACGTGACGGACCGTTATCAGGCCGCTGCGCCTGTGGTGTCGTCCAGCAGCTGATCGGCGCGCGCCGAAGCAAACGGGGCGCCCTTGGGCGCCCCGTTTGCACTTCAGGAACCGCGTACGGCTCAGGCTTGCGCGATGCGGCGCGCGATGTGATCCAGCGCCTCTTCGACCTGGTCGACCAGGATCAGGCACAGGTCGCCTGCGCCCAGGCGCGCCAGCGCCGTGTCGATGGCGAGAAACTCGCCGTGGATCTCTTCGACGTGCTTGCTGCGCGTGGCGTTGGCCAGGCCTTGTTGCAGCAGGGCCAACACTTCGCCGTCGGCGCGGCCGCGCTGGCATTGGTCCTGGTAAAGCAGCACGTCGTCGAAGGCTTCGCCGAGGATCTCGGTTTGCATCCGGATGTCTTCGTCGCGCCGGTCGCCCGCGCCGCTGATGACCACGGAACGGCGCTTGGCCGGCATGGCGTCCACCGCGCGCACCAGGGCCAGGATGGCATCGGGATTGTGGCCGTAGTCGGCGATCACCGTGGCGCCGCGGTAGTCAAACACGTTGAAGCGTCCGGGCGCTGTCTGGGCGTCGTTGACGAAGCTGGCCAGGCCGCGGCGAATGATGTCCGTGTCCAGACCCAGCGCCCAGGCCGCGGCGATTGACGCCATGGCGTTTTCCACCTGGAAGGTGATCGTGCCGTTGCGCGTGAGCGGAATGGCGGCCAGCGGGTAGCGGGTTTCTTCGCCGCCCTGCGCGGTGACGATGGAGTCGCCGTCGCGGTACACGCAGCGCAGGCCTTGCGCGCGATGCGTGGCCAGCACGGGATGATTGCGGTCTTCGGCGAAGTAGGTGATGGAACCCGGGCAGCTCGCCGCCATTTCAGCCACGATGGGATCGGCCGCGTTCAGCACCGCGGTGCCGCTGGGGTGCACGTGCTGCACGATCACGCGCTTGACCACGGCCAGGTCCTCGACCGTGCTGATGTAGCCCAGGCCCAGGTGGTCGCCCATGCCGATGTTGGTGACGATGGCCACGTTGCAGCGGTCGAAGGCCAGGCCTTCGCGCAGGATGCCGCCGCGCGCGGTTTCGAACACGGCCGCGTCGACGTCCGGGTGCATGAGCACGCTGCGGGCGCTGCGCGGGCCGCTGCAATCGCCGGTGTCGATGCGCAGGTTGTCGACGTAGACGCCGTCGGAATTCGTCATGCCGACGCGGTTGCCGGCGACGCCCAGGATGTGGGCGGTCAGGCGCACGGTGGTGGTCTTGCCGTTGGTGCCGGCCACGGCCACGACCGGGATGCGGCCGTCGTCGCCGTCCGCGTACATGTTGGCGATGATGGCCTCGCCCACGGCGCGGCCCTTGCCGAAGGACGGATTCAAGTGCATGCGCAGGCCGGGGGCGGCGTTCACTTCCACCACGCCGCCGTTCTGGTCTTCAAGCGGGTAGAGCACGCTTTCGGCGACCACGTCCACACCGCAGATGTCCAGCCCGATCATGCGGGCCGCCGACACCGCGCGCGCGGCCATTTCCGGATGCACTTCGTCGGTCACGTCGGTGGCCGAGCCGCCGGTGCTCAGGTTGGCGTTGTTGCGCAGGAAGATCAGGGTGCCGGACGGCGGCACGGAGTCGGCCTCGAAACCCTGCTTCTTGAGCGTCGCCAGGGCAATGTCGTCGAAGCGGATCTTGGTCAGCGAGGTCGCGTGGCCGTCGCCGCGCAGCGGGTCGGCGTTGACCTGGTCCACCAGTTGGCGGATGGTCTGCACCCCGTCGCCCGTGACCTGCGGCGGGTCGCGGCGCGAGGCCGCGACCAGTGCGCCGCCGACCACCAGCAGGCGGAAGTCGTGGCCGGGGATGTAGCGCTCGACGATGACCTCGGAGCTGATTTCCTCGGCCACTTCAAAGGCCTGGATCACGCGCTCGCGGGATTCGATGTTGACGGCGACGCCGCGGCCCTGGCTGCCGTCGCGCGGCTTGACCACGACCGGGCCGCCCAGTTCCTCGGCGGCGGCCCAGGCTTCCTCGGCGGTGGTCACCGAACGGCCCATGGGCACCGGCACGCCGGCGGCGTCCAGCAGCATCTTGGTCAGGTCCTTGTCCTGCGCGATTGACTCGGAGATGGCGCTGGTCAGGTCGGTTTCGGCGGCCTGGATGCGGCGCTGCTTGCTGCCCCAGCCGAACTGCACCATGCTGCCCTGGGTCAGGCGGCGGTACGGGATGTTGCGGGCGGTGGCGGCATTGACGATGGAGCCGGTGCTGGGCCCCAGGCGCACGTCTTCGTCCAGTTCGCGCAGGCGCTTCAAGGCGTCGGCGAGATCGAAGGAGGTGTCGTCCAGCGCGGCGCGCACCAGCACTTGCGCCAGTTCCATCGCCAGCTTGCCGACTTCTTCTTCGCTGTACTCGACCACCACCTGGAACACGCCAGGCTCGATGGTGGAGGCGGTGCGGCCGAACGTGACGGGGCAGCCGGCATGCGCCTGCATCGTCAGGGCCACGATCTGCAGCACGTGCGCGATGGAGACCGCGCCCTGATGGCCTTCCGGACGCAGCAGCCCGGTCTGCGGCAGGCGCGCGCGCAGGCGCGCTTCGAAATCAGGCAGGTTGTCGATGGAGCATTCGGCGTCGGCGCAGGAAACGATGGCCTCGATCGCGGTGTTCTTGCTCCACAGATTGGGGCCGCGCAGTGCTCGGATACGGGAAACTTCCATGGCAGGTATTCCTGTCTAGCTCACGCGCGCCCCGCTAGTGCGAGGGCGCGCGCAGATATTGTCAGTATTGCTGAATCCAGCGGCGGACCAGGTCGATGGTGGGACCGGAGAAGGCTTCGTCGGACTGCAGCAGGACGAAGTCGCCTGCGGCGATGGCGTCGAGCTGGCTCTGGATGGCCTTGCCGTGGTCGGGTTCGTCCTGGATGTCCTTGACGCGGGAGCCTTGCGCCAGGCCCTGGCGCAACAGCGCGCGCGCCTCGCCTTCGGGACGCTTGCTGCGCACGGTCAGGTCGTCGTAGAGCACCACGCGGTCGAAGGCGTCGCCCAGCAGCTTGCCCTGTTCGATCAGGTCCGCGTCGCGGCGGTCGGCGCCGGCCGAGTAGACGGCGGCGCGCGTGGTCGACGGGAACTGGTCGATGGCGGCGATCAGGGGGCGCAACGCCGAGGCGTTGTGCACGTCGTCGACCACCACGGTGCTGCCGTTGCGTTCGAACAGCGTGAACTGCCAGGGAGCGTCGGCCTGGTCGATGTCGAAGGTCTCGATGCCGGCGCGGATCAGCTCCACGGGTATGTCCAGCGCCCAGGCCGCGCCCACCGCGGCCAGCACGTTCTCGACCTGGAAGGCCACGCGGCCGCCATGGGTCAGCGGGATCGAGGCCACCGTGGCCAGGCGCTCCTCGCGGGTGCCATGCGCCAGCACGATGCCGCCGTCGCGCACGAACACGGCGCGGCCGTCTTGTTGCAGGTGAGCGACGATGGCGGGCAGGGCGGGATCGATGCCGAAGAAGATCACGGCGCCGTCGGAGAGCTCGGCCATTTCCACCACGCGCGGATCGCGCGCGTTCAGCACGGTGGAGCCGCCGGGCAGCACCACGTCCACCTGCGTGCGGAACACGTTGAACATGCGCTCCGTTTCATTGATGTCGAAGTCGCCCAGGTGGTCGGCGTCGTCGATGTTGGTGACCACGCCAACCTGGCAGCGGTCGTAGGCCAGGCCTTGGCCCAGGATCACGCCGCTGTCGTTCTCGATGACGGCAGCATCCACGTTGCGGTTCATCAGCAGGCGCGTACCGGAAGCGAAATCGGCGCGGTCGCCCTTTTGCACCAGGCGGCGGTCCAGGTACAGGCCTTCACTGCAGGCCAGGCCGGTGCGCTTGCCGGACAGGCTCAGCAGGCGGGCCACCAGGCGCGCCACCACGGTTTTGCCGTTGGTGCCGGTAACGCCGACGATGGGGATGCGGCCCGCATCGCCTTCAGGGAACAGGTGGTCGACGATGGCGCGGCCGACCGGACGCGGCGTGCCGTCGGCAGGCTTCAGGTGCATCAGCAGGCCGGGGCCGGCGTTGACTTCGACGATGGCGCCGCGCTGTTCTTCCAGCGGGCGCGAGATGTCCTCGGCCACCAGGTCCACACCGGCGATGTCCAGGCCGACGATGCGCGCGGCCAGGGTCACGGTGGCGGCGATGCTGGGATGCACACGGTCGGTGACGTCGAAGGCGACGTTGCCGCTGCGTTGCACCAGCACGCGCTGGCCTTCGGGCGGAACGCTGTCTTCCGACAGGCCCTGGCGGGCGATTTCCAGCCGCGCGGCGGAATCGAGGCGCACCGGGTTCAGCGGGTGGTTCTCGGTGCGGCCGCGGCGCGGGTCGGTATTGATCTGGCTGTCGATGAGTTCGGTGATGGTGGACTTGCCGTCGCCCGTCACCCAGGCCGGTTCGCCGGCGGCGGCGGCCACCATGCGGTCGCCCACGACCAGCAGGCGGTGTTCGTTGCCCAGCACGAAGCGTTCGACGATGACGCCGCTGCCTTCGTCCACGGCCACGCGGTAGGCCGACACCACTTCCTCGCGCGTCGTCAGATTGGTGAACACGCCGCGGCCGTGGTTGCCGTCATAGGGCTTCACGACCACCGGCAGGCCGATGTCCTCGGCAGCTTCCCAGGCGTCGTCCTCGCTGCGTACGAGGCGGCCTTCGGGCACGGGCACGCCGCAGGTCGACAGCAGTTCCTTGGTTAGGTCCTTGTCGCGCGAAATGCCTTCGGCGATGGCGCTGGTGCGGTCGGTCTCGGCAGTCCAGATGCGGCGCTGGGCCGAGCCGTAGCCGAACTGCACGAGGTTGCCCTCGAACAGGCGGATGTAGGGAATGTCGCGGTCGTCGGCGGCATCCACGATGCAGGCGGTGCTGGGGCCGAGACAGTGCTTGTCGATCAGGCTGCGCAGCTTGGCGATGGCGGCGGGCACGTCGAAGGGGCGGTCTTCGATGCCGGCCATGACCAGGTCGCGGGCTTCGTTCAGGGCGGTGCGGGTGACCTGTTCCTGCCAGGCGCGCACGACGACCTTGTAGACGCCGCGGGTGGAGGTTTCCCGGGCCTTGCCGAAACCGCCGCGCAAGCCGGCCAGGTTCTGCAGTTCCAGGGTGACATGTTCAAGTATGTGGCCGGGCCAGGTGCCTTCTTTCAGGCGCGACAGGAAACCGCCCCGGACTCCCGGACTGCAGCGGTGCTCGATCAGCGTCGGCAGCCATTCGGTCAGGCGTTCGTAAAAGCCGGGAATGGTGTTGGAGGGATAATCCTCCAGTTCACCGATATCCACCCACGCTTCGAGTACCGGACGGTACGTCCAAATGTTCGGGCCGCGCAAAGCCACGACATCGAGAAATTCAATGTCTTTCTTTTTCATGTTTTAATTTACGAGAGAAGCAGGTTGGCACGCGCGGACGCCCCTATGCAAGACCGCGAATTTATTGGGGTTGCGCCTTTAGAATAATGCCAACGAGTGGGGGATCCCAGATATTCCTAATTAGAAAAATCGGCTGCTACTATACGACGCCTTCAAGGCGTGAAATCGTTATGTTGTAAGGAAGGGACACGTTTGCCGCCAGTCCTGGTTGCGAACCGGTTGCCGCCTAGTAGGGCAGAGTCCTGGCCCGGCATGCGTACCAATGAAAAAACCAAACCTGCTTTCCGGCCTTGCCGAAGCCTTTCCTGCCCGCTGGCGCGATGAAATCAGCGCCGAACTGGCGGACGGCGAAACCTTGTTGGCCTGGGTTGAAATAGACCTGGATCAGCGCCTGAAGTTCCGTCCGGGGCTTATCGCCGCCACCGACCGCCGGCTGTTGGCGCGCCATCCCGACGAACCGCGCTGGGAATCCTGGGCATATGGCCCCCAATTAAAACTGAGCCTCACCGACCACGCTGGCGCCGCGCTGCTGGAATTGCACGACGACGGCTCCCGCCTGGGCGCGTGGCGTTTCACGCTGGCGCGCAATCCGGCCGCGTTGCGGCTGCTGGCGCAGTTCGAAACGCAGCAGGCCATCCGTTTGTCCGGCCATCAGGACGAGGATCTGGCGGAGCGCACCTGCACCGTCTGTAATAACGTCATCCCGGCGGGCGAGGAAGAATGCCCGACCTGCAACCAGGAACAGGCAGCGCCATCCACCACTTGGGCGCTGCTGCGCCTGTGGCGTTTCGCCCGCCCTTACCGCGGGCCGCTGCTGGCGGGTTTCGTGCTGACCCTGCTGGGCACCGCCGCCACCCTGGTGCCGCCGTACCTGACCATGCCGCTGATGGACGACGTGCTGATTCCGTTCCAGAACGGCGCGCCGATCGATTACGACAAGGTCCGCCTCTATCTGGGCGGGCTGCTGGCCTCGGCTTTCCTGGCCTGGGGGCTGGGCTGGGCCCGGACCTATATCCTGGCCTGGGTCAGCGAGCGCATCGGCGCGGACCTGCGCACCACCACCTATGAGCACCTGCAGCAGCTGTCGCTGGAGTATTTCGGCGGCAAGCGCACCGGGGATCTGATTTCCCGCATCGGCAGCGAAACCGACCGCATCTGTGTGTTCCTGTCGCTGCACTTGCTGGACTTCGCCAACGACATCCTGATGATCTGCATGACCGCGGTCATCCTGGTGTCCATCAACCCGTGGCTGGCGCTGGTCACGCTGGTGCCGCTGCCGTTCATCATCTGGATGATCCACGCGGTGCGCGACCGCCTGCGCCATGGCTTCGAAAAGGTCGATCGCATCTGGTCGGAGATCACGAACGTCCTGGCCGACACCATTCCGGGCATCCGCGTGGTCAAGGCTTTCGCGCAGGAAAAGCGCGAAGTCGCGCGCTTTCGTGAAGCCAACAACCGTAACCTGGAAGTCAACGACCGCGTGAACACCACCTGGTCGCTGTTCTCGCCCACCGTCACGCTGCTGACCGAAGTGGGCCTGCTGGTGGTGTGGATCTTCGGCATCTGGCAGGTGTCGCAGAAGCAGATCACCGTTGGCGTGCTGGCCGCCTTCCTGGCCTATATCGGGCGCTTCTACATGCGTCTGGATTCGATGAGCCGCATCGTCTCGGTCACGCAGAAAGCGGCGGCTGGCGCCAAGCGCATCTTCGACATCCTGGACCATGTCTCCAGCGTGCCGGAACCGCAGAATCCCGCCAAGCTGCCGCACATCAACGGCCGCATCGAGTTGCGCGACGTGGGCTTCCGCTACGGCAACCGCCAGGTCATCCGCGGCTTGAACCTGAACATCGCGCCGGGCGAGATGATCGGCCTGGTGGGCCACAGCGGCTCGGGCAAGAGCACGCTGATCAACCTGATCTGCCGCTTCTACGACGTATCCGAAGGGGCGGTGCTGGTGGACGGCGCCGATATCCGTTCGGTGCGCGTGGCGGACTACCGCCGCAACATCGGGTTGGTGCTGCAGGAGCCGTTCCTGTTCTTCGGCACCATCGCCGAGAACATTGCCTACGGCAAGCCGGACGCCACCCGTGACGAAATCGTGGCTGCGGCGCGCGCCGCGCATGCGCATGAATTCATCCTGCGGTTGCCGCACGGCTACGACTCGCTGGTCGGCGAACGTGGCCAGGCCTTGTCCGGCGGCGAACGCCAGCGCATCTCGATCGCGCGCGCGCTGCTGATCGATCCGCGCATCCTGATTCTGGACGAAGCCACCTCGTCGGTGGACACCACCACCGAAAAGGAAATCCAGAAGGCGCTGGACAACCTGGTGCGTGGCCGCACCACGATCGCCATCGCCCACCGTCTGAGCACGCTGCGCAAGGCGGACCGCCTGGTGGTGCTGGACCGCGGCCAGATCGTGGAGCAGGGCCCGCACGAAGAACTGATGGCCCGCGAGGGCGCCTACTACCGCCTGTACCAGGCGCAGGCGCGCCAGGCCGAGGCCGACGCGCAGGCGTCGGGCAGCGAAGACATGGCCGCCGTGGCCTGACGCGGAACCGGAATTATCGTCATGACCTTGCCGTCTTTTCAGCTGCGCCGCAATGCCTTCGGGCGCCTGGAGTTCCAGTCCGCCGATGGCCAGAACCACGAGGGCGTGCTGCCCGTGCGCGCCTTTCCCATCAGCGAACCGGGCCGCGGCCTGTCGCTCGTGACAGTGGACGGGCGCGAATTGCTCTGGATCGAGCACCTTTCCGATGTGCCGGCTCCGCAGCGCGAGTTGATCGAGGAAGAACTGGCAAGCCGGGAATTCATGCCCGAGATCCGCAAGCTGGCCAGCGTCTCCACTTTCGCCACCCCCAGCACCTGGCAGGTCGATACCGACCGCGGCCCCACCTCGTTCACGCTGCGCGGCGAAGAGGACATCCGCCGCCTGAGTCCGCAGACCCTGTTGATCGCCGACAGCCACGGCATCTTCTATCTGGTGCGCGACATCCAGTCGCTGGACAAGCACAGCCGCAAGCTGCTGGACCGCTTCCTCTAACCCTCAGCCTTCCCGCGGCCGCTTGAACGGGGAGTGCGTTTCCAGCTCTCCCAGATAGTTCGCCACCGCGGCGGTTTCCTCGTCCAGGAAGTTCTGGATCGCGTCCGCGAAACCGGGGTGCGCGACCCAGTGCGCCGACCAGGTGGGCGTGGGCAGCAGCCCGCGCGCCATCTTGTGTTCGCCTTGCGCGCCGCCCTCGAAGCGCGCGATGCCGTGGGCAATGCAATAGGCGATGGACTGCATGTAGCAGGTCTCGAAGTGCAGCCCCGGCACGTATTCGGTCGCGCCCCAGTAGCGCCCATACAGCGCGTCGCCGCCCGCCAGGTTGAGCGCGGCCGCCACCGGCTGGCCGTCCCGCTCTGCCAGGATCAGCACGAAGGCCTCGGCCTGTTCGCGATACGCGCGGCGGAAGAATTCGTGGCTCAGGTAGGGTGGATTGCCATGGCTGAAGTAGGTGCGGCAATAGCATTCGTAGAAGAAGTCCAGCTCGACCGCGCCGATCGCGGCCCCGCGCAGCCAGCGGTACGACAGCCCGGCGGCCGCGACCTTCTTGCGGTCCTGGCGGATCTTCTTGCGCTTGTCGTGGCTCATCATGGCCAGAAAGGCGTCGAAGTCCGCGTAGCCCGGATTGGTCCAGTGGAACTGCACGCTTTCGCGGATCATGAAGCCGGCCTCGCGCAGCGCGCGCATGTCGGCCTCGGCGGGGAACAGCAGGTGCAGCGAAGACACCTTGATCTCTTCGGCGAAGGCGACCAGCCCGCGCACCAGCGTGGCGCGATCCTCATCGTTGCCGGCCAGCAACCTGGGGCCGGTGACCGGCGTGAAGGGAATGGCCGACAGCAGCTTGGGGTAGTAGCGCAGCCCGTGGCGCTGGAAGGCGTCGGCCCAGGCGTAGTCGAATACATATTCGCCGCGCGAATGGGATTTCAGGTAGAGCGGCGCAGCAGCCGCCAGCGCATCGTCGCGCCACAGCGCCAGGTAATGCGGCGCCCATCCGGTCTGGGGCGCGGCGCAGCCGGTCTCGTGCAGCGCGCGCAGGAATGCATGGCGCAGAAAGGGCTGGTCGCCCGCCAGCGCGTCCCATTGCTGGGCGTCGATGCGGGACAGGTCGGTCTCTATGGTCAGGCGCAGGGAATCCATGGGTGAATGATAAAGTCTCCGTGTATGCGCGAGGCCTGCGGCCACGGCGCTTTCAAGGGATTTCGGGCGGGCGCGAGGCCGCCCGGCACAGAGAAGCATATGGATAGCAACACGACGCCCGACGCGGCCGGGCATCGCCAGGATTGCCTGCGTGGGCAGGCGCTGGCGGCCCTGGCCGCCACGGCCTGGCAGGACAAGCTGGCGGCAGTGCGCGCCATGTCGGATGAGACGGTGCTGGACTGCGAGCAGGCCTACACGCCCACGGCGGAACTGCCGGGCCGCCCGGCGCGGCCTGAGCTGGTGGTCCCCGCCCAGGTCAAGCAGCGTTCCATGGCCACCGAGGAAGGGCGCGCGGCGCTGCTGCACGCGCTGGCGCACATCGAATTCAATGCCATCAACCTGGCTCTGGATATCATGTGGCGCTTTGCCGGCATGCCGGCAGCCTTCTACCGCGACTGGCTGCGCGTGGCGCGCGAAGAGGCCTATCACTTCGATCTGCTCAGGCAGCGTCTGGCCGCCATGGGCTACGCCTATGGCGACTTCCCCGCCCACAACGGTCTGTGGGACATGGCGCAGCGCACGCAAGAGGATCTGCTGGCCCGCCTGGCGCTGGTGCCGCGCACGCTGGAGGCGCGCGGCCTGGATGCTTCCCCCGCGATCCGTGCCAAGCTGGCGGGAGCGGGCGATGCGGAAAGCGCTGCCATCGTCGACATCATCCTGGCCGACGAGATCGGCCACGTGGCCATCGGTAATTATTGGTACAAGCAGCTGTGCGCGCAGGCAGGCAAGGATCCCGTGTCCTGTTATGCCGAACTGGCGCAGCGCTATGACGCACCCCGGCTGCGCGGTCCCTTCAACCTGGAGGCGCGCCGCGCCGCCGGCTTCGACGACGCCGAGCTTGCCGCGCTGCAGGCCGGCTGACTGGACGACATGAACAACCATAACTTCTTCAAGACGCTGCGGGCCCGCCCGCTGCGCGCGCTGGCCTGCGCCCTGGCCGGCGGCGCCCTCATTTCGCTGGCGCCCGCGGCGTCGGCCGCCGACGCGTTCGCGGCCTGCCTCGCGCAATTGCGCGGCGCGGCGCTCAAGGCCGGCGTGTCCGGCGCCACGTTCGACACCCAGACCACCGGGCTTGCACCGGACATGACAGTGCTGGATCTGCTGGACGCCCAGCCGGAATTCAAGACGCCTATCTGGGACTACATGGCGGCCCTGGTCGACGACGAGCGCGTGGCCGACGGCCGGGCCGGCATGGCGCGCTGGCAGTCCGACCTGGACCGCGCCGCGTCGCGCTACGGTGTGGACGCAGCCACCATCGCCGCGGTGTGGGGCGTGGAAAGCAACTACGGCCGCACACTGGGCGGCCGGCCCCTGCTGACGTCGCTGTCCACGCTGTCCTGCTTCGGCCGGCGTCAGGCATATTTCCGCGGCGAATTCTTTGCCACGCTGAAGATCATCCAGGACGAGCACATCGCGCCCGAACGCCTGACGGGCTCCTGGGCGGGCGCTTTCGGCCAGACCCAGTTCATGCCCTCGACGTACTTGCGGCTGGCGGTGGACTTCGACGGCGACGGCCGCCGCGACCTGGTCGACAGCGTGCCGGACGCGCTGGCATCGACAGCCAATTTCCTCAAGCGCGCGGGCTGGAACAGCGCGCTGCAATGGGGCTATGAAGTCCGCCTGCCGGCGGGTCTGGACACTTCAGGCGCGGGCCGCAAGAACAAGCGCGCGATGTCGTACTGGGCGGGGCGCGGCGTGACGCGCGCCGACGGCCAGCCGCTGCCCGCGGGCGACACGCCGGCGGGGCTGCTGCTGCCGGCGGGCAGCAAAGGTCCTGCCTTCCTGGTCACGCGCAATTTCGACGCCCTGTATTCCTACAACGCAGCCGAAAGCTACGCGCTGGCCATCGCCCACCTGTCCGACAGGCTGCGCGGCGGCGGCCCGCTGGTGCAAGCCTGGCCAACCGACGATCCAGGCCTGTCGCGGGCGCAGCGGCGGGAATTGCAACGGCTGTTGATTGCCCGCGGCTATGAGATCGGCGAACCCGATGGCATGATCGGCGCCCGCACCCGGCAGGCCCTGCAGACGGTGCAGCGCGAACTGGGCCTGCGGCCGGACGGCCGCGCCGGCCTGAAGTCGCTGCAGGCCTTGCAGGCGGGAAAGGCCGTCGACTGACGGGATGCAATCGACAAGCTTTGTAAAGATGCCGCGTGTCATCCATCGGATGACAGGCGGGGCGGCAGGCATGGGCCTATACTGGATCTCCGTTTTTTCAGGAGCACGATGATGAGCCTATTGGATACCTTGGCCTCGATGGCCGGCGGCGGTCAGCAAGGGGGCTCGGCTTCGCTGCTGCCCGCGTTGATCGAGCAACTGAACAAGTACCCGGGCGGCCTGACCGGCCTGATCGCCAGCTTCCAGAAGGGCGGCTTGAGCGAGATCGTGGCCTCGTGGGTGGGCACCGGCCAGAACATGCCGGTCAGCGCCGATCAGCTCGGTTCCGTGCTGGATCCCGGCGTCGTCAACGAACTGGCCGCCAAGACCGGTCAGGACACGGACTCCGTGCTGGGTTCGCTGTCCTCGCTGCTGCCGCAACTGGTGGACAAGGCCACGCCCAACGGCGAGGTCCAGGGCGAACAGCAATTCAACCCTGCCGACCTGCTGGCGTCCCTGTCGGGCATCTTCGGTAACCGCGCCGGGTAAATCCTATCGCCAGGCAGCCCATGCAGGCGTCTGCGCCTGCTTCCACCGGCCGGCGACGCCTGTTGCAGGGCCTGGGCGTGGCGGCGCTGGCCGCCAGCCTGCCCGCCTGCGCGCCGGCCTGGTCGGTGCAAAGCACCTTCTGGCAGCTTTGGCCCAGCCACCTGGAATTGAGCCCGCAGGCGTGGCGCGAACGCATCGCCGCCATGCACGCGTTGGGATTCCGCGAGATCATCATTCAGTGGGTGGGCGCCAGCGGCGGGGCGCAGCCCTGGCAACTGCCCGCGTCCACGCTGGCGCTGATCTTCGACGAGGCCGAGCGCCTGGGCATGGGGCTGCAGTTGGGCCTGCCCTACGACGAGCGCTGGTGGCGACAGTTGGGCAATCCGGATGACGCCGCGCTGGCCGCATTCCTGCAGGCCACGCAGGCGCAGGCGCTGGCTTATGCGCAAGCGTCGAACGCAACCCGGCTTGCCGCTTTCCGCGGCTGGTACATCCCTTACGAGATCGAGCAGCACAGCTGGGCCGCGCCCGGCCGCCAGGCGCTGCTGGCGCAATGGCTGCGCGAGCTGTCCGATCCGCTCGTGCAACAGACGGGACGCGTGCCCGCCATCTCCACGTATCACAGCAAATTGCCGGGAGCGCTGAGCCTGGCCGACCTGTGGAACGGATTGTTGGATGTGGTCAGGGTGAGGCCCATGCTCCAGGACGGAGTGGGCGTGTCCGGCATGGCGGCGTATGAGGCGTTGGAGCCCTTGCATCGCATGCTGCTGGCGCGTCGTGCGCCGTTCGACCTGATCGTCGAACTATTCGAGGAACTGCCGTCCGAACGCCAGGACGGCACCACCTTCAATGCCCGCTCCGCCGACGCGGCGCGCGTGCGCCGGCAGTTGCGCATCGCGCGGCGCTACCGCGCGCAACGCGTGGTCGCCTTTGCGGCTGATCCCTGGCTGATCGGGCCTACGCCCGAGGCCGAGCGCCTGAAGCGGGAATGGCCGCTCTAGGCGGCCGATCAGCGGTCTGACGCGGAATGGTTAGCGCGGTTGCGCCGCGGCCATGGCCTTGAGCTGCGCGCAGGTCTTTTCCTTGTCGGCCGCGCTCAACGTGCCCAGTTGCACCTTGGCTTGGCTGTAGGACTTCGAAAAAGCGGCGTCGAAGTCCGCCGCCGACATGCCCTGGGCGCTGGTCGCAGTCTTCTGTTGTTGCTTCATCTGCTCGAGCTGCGCTGCCGTGTAGGCGCCGCAGTACTCGGCGGCGGCATGCATCTGGCCACTCACGGCCGCCAGGTTGGGCATCTGGCCCTGCATGGTCTGCTGGGCAAGGGCGGCGCTGCTGGCCAGGGTCAGGGCGGCGGCGGCCAGGGCGATACGGGCTTGTTTGAACATCGGCAATTCAATCTCCAACGCGGTGAGGGATGAGGTTTGCACGCCTGGCGATCGCTCAGCCTGCGTGGCGCGGAGCACTATGCCCGATTCATTGTTATAGGCTTATGAACCGATGTAATCGTGTGTATCAGCGGCTCAGTACGACAGCGTCATGTTCATGAACCAACCCTTGGCGCGGTCGCTCTCGCCCCCGCCCAGGCTGGTACGGTACTGGACGCCGAAGTCCAGGTAAGAGCGCGGCGCGTTGTAGTGGTCTTCGCGGAACCAGTAGCGCACGTTGAAGCCCGGCCCCACGCCCAGCGACCAAGAAGTGCCGTGGTCGGACAGGACCACCGACTGGCTGCCGTAGCCGGGCAGGTCGTCCAGCTTGGCCACGCTCTTCTGCCACAGCCAGTCCGCGCCGACCACCGCGTACGGAAACAGCACCAGCTTGTCGCTGATGCTGGTGGCGCGGAAGCTGCGGCCCACGCGCAGTTCGCCGGACAGGAAGGCCTGGTCGCGCTTGAGGCGGCCCGAGGAACTGCCCAGATCCTGCTGACGCTGGCCCTTGGAATCCACCGAATAGGCGGTATAGCGGGCGCTGTTGTCGTCCCAGGCGTAGCCGGCCTGCGCATAGCCTTCGATCGTGAGCCAGCTGGGTACGTCCACGCGCAATTCGCGGCCTTGGTAATAGCCGTAGGTGACGTAGGACATCCAGCCCCCGGCATTGCCGTTGAGTTTGTAGCGCGCCACGGCGCTCTGGTCCTGCAGATTGGGATAGGCGTTGTGGAAGGCCTGCTGCGCCGCGCACTGCACCGCGCTGGATTCGGGGTAGGCATAGCCCTGGCGGGTGGCGGATCCCAGAAAGAAGCGGCGTTCGATGCCGAAAGTTATGCCGGTATCGGCCAGCAGATAACGCAGGCCCAGCGCGCCGATCGTGCTGGGGATGCCGGATGAGGTGCTGTTGTTGCGGAAGCGTTCTTCGTTAGAGCGTTCGTCCGGGGTGCTTTCCCCGGTGCAAGGGTCGACATTCCTGCGCGACTCGTAGGTGCTGCCGCTGTCGTACAGCGTGTTGGAGCTGCGCGCGTACGCCTCGAGCATGCCCCAGCGGTTGTTCAGTTGCGGCGGACGCCAGAAGATTTCCGCAGTGCTGAAGATCACGTCGCCAGGGGTGTTGATGGCGGCCCCGCCCAGGCTGGAGCTGGCCGGCCGTGCGCCGCGATAGGATGCGGAGAACGAGCCGCCCCATTCGCGCGACAGGGCGGCGACGCCGCTGCGCGTGTTGTAGCGCTCCAGCGGCGTGAGGCCCAACTGGCCGGCATCGTCCATGTCGATGGCTTGCTTGAGCGAGTCGGTGGCGGCGCGGTTGTCGCCCATTGCCGACTGCGCATAGGCCTGGTCCAGGATCAGGCGCGGCGGCGCCTGGCCGGTGGCGCGCGCGGCCGCGAAGTCGGACGCCGCACCCGCGGGCTGGCCCAGGCGCTGGCGCGCATAGCCGCGCTGCGCAAGCAGCTGGGCCGAGTCCGGCTGGCGGGCGATGGCGTCGCTCAGCCGGGCTTCCGCCTCGGCGGCTTGCGCCTTGTTGCCCGCGGCCAGCGCGGTCGTCAGCAGCTGGGCATAGCTCTCATTGTCCGGCGCTTGCGCCACGGCCTGGCGGGCCAGCGTGATGGCTTCCTGGTAGGCGCCCTTGTCGTAGGCGGCATAGGCGCCCGTGGCGGCCTCGCTACCCGGAGCCGGCGCCGCGGGCGCCTGGCTTGCGGCGATCTGCTTCTGATAGGCCTGCTGCCTCGCCTGCAGCGCCGCCTTGTTGGGCGCGCCCAGCGCCAGCGCCGTGTCGACGGCCTGGCTGGCGGCTTCGTAGCGCTGTTGCGCGCCCAGCGATTCCACCCACAGCAAGGCCCATTCGCCTTGCCTGGGCACGGCGCGGAAGGCGCGTTCGGCGCCTGCGGCGGCCGCGGCGTAATCCTGGCGTCCATAGTCCGCATAGGCGCGCGCCGCCACGGGATAGGCGCGCTGGTACGGGGTTTGCGGCGCGGGCTTGCGGACAGGGGCGGGCGTCTGCACGGGCGTCTGCCCGGAAGCTTGCGCAGGCGTTTGCGCCGCGGGCTGTGTGGGCGTGGCGGCCACGGCAGGCGGGCGTTGCAGGTTGGCCTTGGCCTGCCGCAGTTCCGGGGTGCCCAGGCCGTCGGCGATCGCCGCGTCGGCCGCACGGGCGGCCTCCTGCCGTTTGCCTTGCTTTTCCAAGGCATAGACCAGCAACAGGCGCAGGCGAGCCACGTCGGGCCGCAGGCGGATGGCGTTCTCCGCCATGATCTGGGCGGTTTCGTAATGGCCGGCGTCGTACTGCTTGTAGGCCTGGTCGGCCAGTTGGTAGGCGTCGCCTTCCAGCGGACGTTCGGCTGCGGCGGCAGGTTGCGCGGCCGCTACAGGGACTGCGGCCACGCACAGCAGGGCGCTGAAAGCCAGCGTACGGGAAAGGACGGTCATGGAGGAGTGGGCCTGTGCGATAGCGGGTCCGCGGGGTGTTCGGTTTGCGTCGGGGCGCCTTGCTGGAATGACAGCGCTTCGTGCAGCGTCTTTTCGTCGAGCCAGCCCCGCTCCATCAGGATTTCGCCCAGCGGCCGCTTCTCGCGCGCCTGGATCTCCAGCGCCTGCTCCAGCATCTGATGATCGATGGCCTGCCAGGACAGCAGCAGGTCGCCCAGGCGCTGGCGCTGCTGCGCCAACTGGTCGGTGGAGGGGAAGTCGTGCATGGTCTTGTCCCAGGCCAGCCGCTTGCCCGTGATCAGGTGGCCGATGAACAGGCGCCAGGCCCGCGCCGCCGCCATGGCGTTGATGAAGTTGCCGACGATCATGCGCGGCATGGACAGCAGGGCGTGCTCCCAGCCGTACATGCGGCCGACGAAGTACGCGCGCTGCACCACGCGCAGCAGCAGGGCCCCCGCGTTCAGCCACATCAGCGTCACCAGCCAGCCGCCGGGGCGGAAGTAGGAAGGGTAATAAACCTTCCACCAGCCAAAGCGGTCGGCCAGATAGAAGAGAAAGAAGTTGGCCAGCAGCAGATAGGCCAGTATCGCGATGAACGACGTGAACAGTCCCTTGCGGTCGCGGAACAGCAGATACTTGGTGGCCAGCGAGCCGGTCCACCCCACCTGCTGCCAGCCTTGCAGGCCGATGCCCAGCGTCCAGCGCGCCTTTTGCCGGTAGGCGGTGCGGAAGGTGTTGGGGAAGTATTCGCGCACGCCCAGCGGCATCCTGATGGCGGAGATCTTCTCCCGCCCCAGGCCGATCCATGAGCGGCGGCGCGTCACGTACTCGACCTCGAATTTGCCGAAGATCTGGCGCATGCCGCGCTGGGCCAGGCGCGCGCCGATGTCGTAGTCCTCGGTCAGCGTGTCGGTATTGAAGGGCTGGTTGTTGGTCTCTGCCGCCAGCACCTCCAGCGCGTGGCGCGAGAAGCAGGTGCCGACGCCGGCGGACGGCACCATCTTGGACAGGCTTTCACGCACCACCAGGTCCTTGGTGTGCCATTCGGCGAACTCGTCCATGTAGGTGCCGGCGACCAGCTCGTGCCACTCCCGTTCCAGCGACGTGACTGGCAACTGGATGAAATCGATGCGCGGCAGCAGATAGTTGTAGTACTTGAGCTCCAGCGGGTGCAGCACGTCTTCGCTGTCGTGCAGGATCACGCCGGCGAAGGGCTCGGGCTGCATGGCGTTCTGCGCGAAGATGGCCTGCACGATCCAGTTCAGGCAGTCGGCCTTGCAGGTCGGCCCGTCGTGCGGCACTTCCACCCGTATCAGTTGGCGGTAGCGCCGCCGCATGCGTTCCACTTCCTTGATGGTGCGCTCGTCGTTCTGGTACGTGCCCGCGAAGATCATGTAGTTCTTGTATTCCAGCGTCGACACCATGTTCTCCAGCATGGGCGCGATCACGTCGTACTCCAGCCAGGCCGGCACCATGATCGCCAGCGGCTGTTCCCGCTTGGCGCGCAACTGCTCGGCGGTCAGCGGCGCATACTGGCGCTTGACCGTCAGCCCGCGGCGCAGTTCGCGCAGCCAGAACCAGCCGTCGATGAACAGGTCGTCCAGGCTGGACAGCAGGATGATGACGCCGACTACCGCCGTCACCATTTCCAGGCCGCGGTAGTAGTCGGCGATGAGGTAGGGCCAGTAAAGCGAGGACATGGCGCCTCCGTGTTACTTGCTGTCCTTGTTCTTCCTGCGGGTGACGCGCAATGCGGCGATCAGGATCAGGAGCAGGACCAGCAGGCCCACGCTCAGCGCCGGGACGCTCCACGACAGGTAGTTGCGCCATTCGAAGAAGGCGCTTGCGCCCGCCCCCGGCGGCTGGCCCGCCGCGGGATTGGCGCTGTCGATCCAGGCCAGCGGCCCTGCCGCGCCGATGATGGCGATGTTGCCGCGGTTCAGCACGAAGGGCGCCTGCGGCATGACCGGGCGCTGGCCCAGCGTGTGCCACAGCAGGCCGTCCTGGCCGCCGGCGCGCACCACTTCGGCCGTGCTCAGGTTGTCCAGGCCGGAAACGTCGAGCCAGGGCGCGCTCTTGCCGTCCACCGTCAGCTGCTTGCGGTCCGTGACCTTGACCATGGGCTTGGCGCCGTCCACCGCGACTTCCATCGCCACGAAGGGGCCGCCGGGCTTGGCCGCCTGGCCCGCCGGCGTGAGCGACAGCGCCGCGCGCGTGGCGGACAGGCCGCTGGCCGTGGCGATGCCGATGACGCGTTGCAGGCTGGCCGGCGCGTCGGCCAGATAGCCGTCGGGGATCAGCAACTGGGGGCTGCCGGCCAACAGCGGCAGCAGCCCCACGAAGGTGCCGTCCGGCTGCGCGCGGCCCGGCTTCACATAGCTGGTGGGCAGCACGTTGACGGGGTAGCCTTGCGGGATTTCATTGCAATCCACCGATACCGGCTGGCGCTGGAACGTGACGCGCACCGCGTTGGTAAGGCCCAGGGCGTAGCCGGGCACGCGCGCCGTCAGGCGTTCAGGATGGCCGTCGGCGTCCATCTGCTTGGCGGCCAGCAGGATGCCATTCCAGAATACCGAGGCGACCGGCCGGGTGGCGGACGCGCCCGGCGCGGCGGCCAGGTCCATGACCAGTTCGTCCGGCATGCTGCCGTCCGCCGACACCGCGGCCAGCGCGAACGTGGCGTTCCAGTCGCCGCGCGCGACCACGTCGAAGCTGGCGGACGATCCGCCCAACGCGGTCAGGCGCATGCCATCTTCGCCCGAAGCCTGCGGCGGCTCCGCCGTCTTGACCTGCGCCTGGCGCGTGACCAGGATGCGGCGCCAAGCCGTGTCGAAGGCGCCCGCGCCTTGCGCGCCGGCGTCGGCGGCCACGGCGATGACCGCCTGCCGGCCCAGCGGCGCCAGGCGGATCTCCTTGGAGGGCAGGTCCTGGCCGGCCAGGGGCATGCGCCGCTGGCGCCAGGCCTGGAAGGCCTCGGCGGCGTCGCCGTCCTGCGCCAATTGCGCCTGCAAGGCGTCCAGCGCCTCGTTGTAGCGGGCGCGCAGCGCGGCGTCGGCGATCACCACGTCGCCGCTGACGGCGGGGGCGCCCATGACCAGCAGCGCGCCGATCTCCGCGGCGTTGGCCAGCTTGTGCTTGTCCTTGCCCGCCAGGGCTGCGAACGCCTGCACTTGCCCCAGTCCGTTCGGGGCCTGCAGGCCGCGGGTGTCGATCTCGTCGCCCACTGCCGGGAAGGCGCGGACTGCGACCCGCTTGCCGCTGCGCTCCATCGCCACGCCCATGCGCCAGGCGCTGTCGAAAGCCTGCTGGTCGAGCTTGGCGCCCGCCACCATCAGCACGGGCTTGCCGGGCAGGGTGCTCCAGGCTTCGTCCAGGCTGCCGATGGCCGAGGCGTCGTAGCGGTAGCTCAGGCGCGTGCGCGGCGACACCATCAAGGCGTTGGCGGTGGCGCGGTTGCTTTCGCACTGGCGCTGCGCGATGTCCGATTGCCAGTCCACCGCCAGGCGCACGAAGCCGGTGTCGCGCACGCGTTGTTCCACGTTCAGCTTGCGCGTGGCCGACCCCTCGCCGTCGGCGATGCGCTGCGCCGTCTGCGGCACGCCGTCCACCCACAACACCATGCTGGCGCGGCCCGGTTCGCCCTTGATGTAGCGCGCGTCGAAATCGAGCGTGGCGTCGGCTATCGGCACGCCGCGGGGTACCGGCAGGTAGAACTCCTGGCGCGCATCGCTGTTGCTCAGCACCACCGGTTCGCGGATGCCCAGGTCTTCCAGGCTGGTGTCGCGCGTGACCCAGTCGTCGCCCAGCAAGCGCCGCAAGGCGTCGCCCGCGGGACTGGCCATCGCTCCCAAGGGGAGCAGCAACCCGGCGGCGATCAGCGCGCGGCAGAGGGTGCGGGCGGCGGGGGAATGCGGGGCATGGGGCATGAGGGCTCCGGTGGTGAGGGGCATGGGGCGGCTAACGGGCCGCGGCCGGTGCTTGAGGCGCAAACTCGGATACGGCGCGGCCGCAAAGCGCATCGACGATGCGCTGGCTGGCGAGGCCGTCGCCATAGGGATTGATGCGGCGCGAGAACGAAGCGTGCAGTTCCGGGTTGTCGAGCAAGCGGTTCACTTCGGCCAGGATGCGCTGCGTATCGGTGCCGACCAGCGTCACGGTGCCGGCCTGCACGGCTTCCGGGCGTTCGGTGACGTCGCGCATCACCAATACCGGCTTGCCGAGGTAGGGCGCTTCTTCCTGCACCCCGCCCGAGTCGGTCAGGATCAGGTAGGCGCGCTGCATGAACCAGACGAAGTCCAGGTAATCCAGCGGGGCGATCAGATGCACGCGCGACAGGCCGTCCAGTTGAGCCATCACCACGTTGCGCACCTGCGGATTCAGGTGCACGGGGTAGACGATCTGCAGGTCTTCGCGCCGCGCCAGTTCGGCCAGGGCGGCGCAGATGTTCCGGAAGCCCTCGCCGAAGCTCTCGCGCCGGTGTCCGGTCACCAGCAGCAGGCGGCGCTGCGGATCCAGCCAGCCGTAGCGTGCCGCCAATTGCTGCGCCAGCGCACCTTCGGGCGCGAGCTTGGCGCAGGTCATGGCCAGCGCGTCGATCACGGTATTGCCTGTGACCGTGATGCGGCCCGAGAGGTTTTCGCGCAACAGGTTGGCGCGCGATTGCGCAGTCGGCGCGAACAGCCAGTCGCCCACCGCGTCGACCACGCGGCGATTCATTTCCTCGGGGAAGGGCTTGGCCAGATCGCCGGTGCGCAGGCCGGCTTCGACGTGGCCGATGCGCGCGCGGCGGTGGAAAGCCGCCAGCGCGCAGGCCGATGCGGTGCTGGTGTCGCCGTGGACCAGCACGCAATCGGGCTGCTCCGCCTCCAGCACGCTGTCCACCCGGCTGATCAGCCGCGCGTACAGGCCGTTGAGCGTCTGGTTGGGCACCATGATGTCCAGGTCGTGCTGCGCCCGCAGGTCGAACAGGGCCATCACCTGATCCAGCATCTCGCGATGCTGGCCCGTCACGCAGACGACGCTCTGGATCCTGGGTTCGCCTTGCAGCGCGGACACCAGGGGCGCCATCTTGATCGCTTCGGGACGGGTCCCGAATATGGAAAGGACTTTCATCGCAAGAGCGGGCCCCCTACGCCGGTGGCATTTTCTTGCGTAGATTATGGATTGAAAGTAATCGTAATATGTGACGGTTTATTTCAATAAAAGGGGATTGCCGGAAAATTTGGGGACAAACTGTTGCTTTCGCGCGATACCCCGAACTATTTACCCAGCGTCATGCCGCCGTCGATGGTGACGACCGAACCCGTCATGAACAGGAACGGCGGCCTGGTCAACGCGATGATCGACGCCGCGATTTCCTGGGTAGTCGCCAGGCGGTTCATCGGATGCATGGCCGCAAGCCGCGCTTCGTCCAGTTCGCCCGCGTCGATGGAATGCTGGATCAAGGGCGTCTTGACGTAGCCCGGCGCCACCGCGATGACCCGGATGCCGTCCTCGGCCCATTCATTGGCCAGCGACCGCGTCAGCGTCGCCACGCCGGCCTTCGATACGGCGTAGTGGGCGCGGCCCTTCATCATGACCATGCCGGCCACCGACGCGATGTTGACGATGACGCCGCCGCGGGCGCGCAGCGCCGGATACAGGGCATGCGCGCAATGGAAGGTGCCGTTGAGGTTCACCGCCAGGACCTGGGCCCATTCCGCGGGGTCCTTTTCCGCGACCGGGGCACGGCTGCCGGCGATGCCGGCGGCGTTGATCAGCAGGTCTACGCCGTCCAGCTGTGCCGCCGCGCGGGCTACGCTGGCGTAGTCCGAAACGTCGACGGCCACGGCGTCATCCGCGGCGCTCCGGTCCCACACCACGACCTGCCAGCCTTCGGCGCGCAGCTGCCGCGCGCATTCCTGGCCGATCCCGCTTGCGCCGCCGGTGATGACGGCGGTCCTTGCTTGAGTGTTCGTGCTCATGTCTGGCTCGCTATGTAGGTTGTGTCGATTTCAGGTGCCGGAGGCCGCTGCTTGCGCGGCCGGCGCCGCGCGCCGGTTGCGCACGCACAGGATCGCCAGGCCCGCGCTCGCCAGCGTCGCCAGGGCGAACACCTGGGCCGCGAGTTCCCATTCGCCGCCGCTGGCCTGCATGACCGCGCCGGTCAGGGTCGGGCCGAAGAAGCCACCCAGCGAGCCGATGGTCGTAACCAGCGCCAGGGGGCCGGCGCTCGCGCCGATATAGTTCTGCACCGCGGCATTGAGCGGACCGTAGTACGCGATGGTGTAGCCGGTGATGATGGACACCACGGCCAGGAATGCCGCCAGGGACACCATCGCCGCGCCGTGCAGCATCAGGAAGCCGCCCGCGCCCGCCAGGCAGACGACCGCCAGGTGCCAGCGGATGTCGCCGGTGCGTTCGCTGCTGCGTCCGACCACGTAGCTGAACACCAGCGCCACGACGTTGGGAATCATCAGCAGCGCGCCGATTTCCAGCGGCGTGATGCCGTACAGCTGCTTGAGTATGGTCGGAAGAAAGTACGCCAGGGCAAAGGTCGCGGCATACGCGGCCAGCAAGATCAACAGCAGGCCCCACAGCATGGGCTGGCGGAAGACGGCGAATCCGTGCGTCCAGGAAGCGGAGGGGAAGGCCGTGCGGGCCGGAGCCTCGTGTTCCATGACGGCGCGCAAGCCCTGGCGCTGGCCGTCGCTGAGCCAGCGGGCCTCCTGCGGCGTGCCGGGCAGGTAGCGCAGGATCAGCAAGCCCAGCAGCATGGTGGGCAGGCCTTCGATGAGGAACAGCCAGCGCCAGCCCGGCATGCCGGCGTCGATCTTCAGCAGCGCGCCCGCCAGTGGCCCGCCGAAGATCATGGCCAGCGGCAGCGCCATGATGAAGATCGAATTGATGCGGCTGCGGTAGCGCGGCGGAATCCAGGATGCGATGTAGAAGTTGACGGCGGGAATGAAACCGCCTTCCGTCACGCCCAGCAGGAAGCGCAGCGCGTAGAACGATTTTTCACCGTGCAGCGCGGCCATCAGGCAGGAGACCAGGCCCCAGGCCAGGAACATGCAGGCCAGCCAGCGCCTGACGCCGAAGCGTTGCAGCGCCAGGTTGGCGGGCACGCATACGCTGGCATAGCCGATGAAAAAGAGGCCCGCGCCGAACCCGTAGGCCGCCAGGGAGATGCCCAGGTCCGCGCCCATCTGCAACTGCGCATAGCTGATGTTGGTGCGGTCCAGGAAGTTGAGCAGATATCCTGCGAACAGCAAGGGCAGGACGCGGTTGCGAAAGCCGGCGACAGCCTGTTCGGCATGCGCCAGATCTTCATTGCGGATCATGGTAGGTCTCCTGTCGTCCGCCTTGGTGGCGGATCTCTCTAGGCTGGGATGGCGGCGGCGCGGGGCAGCGCAGCGCCGGCTGTGGTTTCAGTTGCGCCCTGTCACCCGGGCGTACAGGTCGGTATCCGGCCACGCGGCGCCGCGCCAGGCGACGTGCTGATCGGGCCGGATCAGGGTGAGCGGGGCGGGGTAGAGGTTGGCCACGCCGCCTTCGTCCGGACGGATCAGCGTCAAGGGCACGCCCGCAGCCTGCGCTGCGGATACGGCGGCATCGACGTCGCGGGCGGCTGCCATGGGCAAGGCCAGCAGGGTAAAACCCGGGCCGAAATGGTCGTACAGCGAGCTGCCGTCATGCAGCCAGGCATGCGGCGCCAGGGCGCCGGGACGGGACGAGGGCGTGTAGTTGATGAAGTCCCGGGCCGGCTCGGGGCTGCCGTCGGGCACGATGACGGGAGAGTCCGCGTACTGGTAGCCCAGCACCACGCCCAGGGTGGAGAACTCGCGCATCTTCGCCGCGCGGATGCGCGCGCCGGCTTCCTGGCGCGCCCGCTCGCCTGCGGCGCCAGCGTCTTCAAGATGGTCCGCCAGCAAATGATTGCCGAGGATCGAATGGTTGTGTTCGGCTTCGTCGAGCACCCATTGGTGCACGGGCCGGCGTTCCCGTTCATAGCTGTCGATGAGGGCGGGGCCGCCCCAGCCTTGCAGCGCCGCGGCCAGCTTCCAGCCCAGGTCCACGCTGTCGGCCACCCCCATGTTCATGCCATAGCCGCCGAAGGGCGGATGCAGATGGCAGGCATCGCCCACGAGGAAGACGCGCCCTTGGCGGTAGCGGTCGCCCAGCAGCTTGCTGGCAGTCCACTCGTCGCTGCTGAGCACCTCGTATGGCAGGTCGATGCCGGTGGCGCGGGCGATCATGGCGCGCGCGTCGATGTCGCTGGCGCGTTGCTGCGGGTCCACGTGAGTGGGCATGAAGAACCAGGTGTCGCCGCTGTCCATCGGACCGATCAGGCTGGGCGCGTCGCCGTTGATCTGCCAGTACATGATGGCGGGGCCGTGCCGATGGGCCTGGGCCAGTCCGGGGGCGCGGAACACGATGTTGTAGTTGCGGGACAGCCCGTAGCTGCCTTCCATGCGCGTGCCAATCAGGTCCCGCACCAGGCTGCGGGCGCCGTCGGCGCCCACCAGGTAATCCACTTCCAGTTCGATGTCCCGGCCTTGCGCCAGATCGCGCAAGCGCGCGTGCACTCCGCCGGCATCCTCCGTCAGGTCCAGCAGCTCGGAGCGGAACCGTATCTCCACGTCGGGTAGCGAGGAGGCATGCGAACGCAAGACCTCTTCCACGGTGTACTGGGGTATCCACTGCGCGTGTTCCGAGTACAGCGGATTGCGGCCGGGGGCGCAGTACATGGCGTTCTCGTGCCGCCCGAGTTCGAAGCCGGCCAGGCGGGTGCAGAACACGACGTTGGAGGGGTAGTACGCGCCCAGCGGCGACGCCGCGCGCAATCGGTCGGCGATGCCCCAGCGGCGCAGGTGTTCGCGCGTGCGCACATTGGTCGTCTTGGCGCGCGGCGCGTATCCCACGCGGTCGTTGCGCTCGATGAGCAGGCACGGAATCCTTCTGTGCCCCAGTTCGATCGCCAGACTCAGTCCGGCCGGTCCGGCGCCCACGATCAGCACGCGGGGCGAGGCTCGCTTCTCCACCTTCGGTCTCCTCGGTTGCCTGCTCACCTGCAGGCTTTGGAAGCATCCTAGGCCTATGTCCATGATGCTGAAAGATGGCAAAATTGGCTTACCGATATCAAATTTGATTCACTTCCATGAAGCTCAACACCCTGCGGGATTTCCTGGCCGTGGCCGAACGCGGCGGCGTCAGGGCCGCGGCCCGCCATCTGGACGCGCCTCAGCCGGCCATCTCGCGCAGCATCCGCGAACTCGAGAAAGAGCTGGGGTGCGTGCTGTTCGAACGGCATGCCAAGGGCGTGCGCCTGACCCCCATGGGCGCTGTGTTCCTCAGGCGGGCCAACGCCATCCGCCATGAGCTGCAGCGTGCGCGCGACGAGATCGGCCAGTTGAACGGCGCGTCCCGCGGACGCGTCACGCTGTGCATGTCGACCGCGCCGCATCTGGGACTGTTCGCCGAAGTGTTGCGCGAGTTCCGGGCGCGCTACCCGGATACTCATCTGGAGATCATCGACGGGGTCTACCCGCTGGTGGAGGCGTCCCTGCTGGATGGCACCGTGGACTTCTACATCGGGCCGGTGCCCGCGCGCACGCCTGGCGAACTACAGGTGGAAAAGCTCTTCGACAACACGCGCGTGATCATCGGCCGCAAGGGCCATCCGCTGGCGCGCGCCCGTTCCCTGCGCGACCTGGCCGGGGCGCAATGGATCACCACCTCCATCACGCACAAGGCCGAAGAAGAGCTGGGTCCGCTGTTCGAGAAGCACGGCCTGCCGCCGCCGCACCTGGCCTTGAAGGCCCAGTCCGCGCTGACCTTCATCACGGCCCTGACCAATTCCGACCTGCTGATGATGCTGCCGGTGCAATGGCTGCAGTATCCGCTGCTGCAAGGCGTGTTCCAGGAAATCCGCGTCAAGGAACCGCTGCCCGCGCCGCCGGTATGCATCGTGCAGCGCGCCGGCCTGCCGCTGACGCCGGCGGCCGAGTACTACTGCACGCTGGCGCGGCGGGCAAGCGCGCGGACCTCGGGCTAGAGGCCGGCCGCCGGCCACTGGAAGCGTTGCGCCACCTTGTCGAGAAAGCGGCCGGCCGCCTCGCGGTGGTAGTCGGTGGAGCGGGCCACGCCCTGGCCCGCGGCTTCCAGGTCCAGCATCGCGTTCAGGTCGCTGTTGAGTGAAGCGTTGAAGCCGCGCTTGGTGATCGCCAGCGCCGCCATGGGCAGTTCTGCCATGGACAGCGCGATCTGCCGCGCGCGCTCGTGGATCGCCTCCTGCGGCTGGATCTCGAACACGATGCCCATGTCGCGGGCTTCCTGCGCCTCGAATTCGCGGGTGGAGAAGGCCAGTTCCTTGGCGCGTTGCAGGCCCACCATGCGCGGCAGCGTGTACATGGTGGCGCAATCGGGGATGGCCCCCAGTCGCAGGAAGGACAGGCAGAAGCGCGCCCGCGGCGAGGCCAGGATCAGGTCGGCGGTCAGGGCCAGGCCCAGCCCGGCGCCATAGGCCGGGCCGTCGACCGCTGCGATCACCGGCCGGTCCAGCGTGATCAGGCCTTCTATCGTCAGGAGCAGGCTGGCCATGCGTTCGCGCGCCTCTTCGGCGGAGCCGCCGGAGCCCATGGTGGAGATGTCGCCGCCCGAGCAGAAGGCGCCGCCCGCGCCGGCCAGGATCACGACGCGCACGCCGCGGTCGCGCCGGATCTCGCCCACCAGATGGGCCAGCTCTTCGCGCATGACCATGTCCAGCGCGTTGCGCTGGGCGGGGCGGTTCAGCGTGATGGTGGCGACGCCGCCTTCCACGGCATAGAGCAGGGTCTTGAACTCGCTAGAGATGACTTGCATCGGATCGGTCTCCATGTCTGCCTTCCATGATGGCCGGGCCGCGCCATGCGGATCCGGCCGCAAGCTGCCGCGGGCGCTCAGGCGATGGCGCCGCGTTCGCGCAGGGCCTGGATCTCGGCTGGCGCCAGGCCCAGTTCCGCCAGCAATTCTTCTGTGTGCGCACCGGGCGCGGGCACTGCGCGAGCCTGCCCGGGCGTGCGCGAAAGCCGCGGCGCGGGGGCGGGGTGCACGATGCCGCCGGTTTCGATGAAACTGTTGCGCGCCACATGGTGGGGGTGCCGCGGCGCTTCCTCGAAGTCCAGCACCGGCGCGAAGCAGGCATCCGTGCCTTCGAGCAGCGCGCACCATTGCTCGCGGGTGCGGCCCGCGATGATGCCGGCCAGCTTGGCGCGCAGCTGCGGCCATTGCGCGCGTTCCCATTGCTGCTGGAAGTCCGGGTCGTCGATGCCGCAACGCTCCAGCAGCAGGCGGTAGAACTGCGGTTCGATCGCGCCGATGGAAACGTACTTGCCGTCCGCGCAGGCATAGCAGCCGTAGAAATGGGCGCCGCCGTCCAGCATGTTGGACTGGCGCTGGTTGATCCAGCCTCCGTCTTGCAGCTTGCCGTGGTAGGCGCTCGCCAGCAGGGACGCGCCGTCGCAGATGGCTGCGTCCACCACCTGGCCCCGGCCCGTGCGGCCGGCCTCGAGCAGGCCGCAAAGCACGCCGAAGGCCAGCATCATGGCGCCGCCGCCCATGTCGCCGACCAGATGCAGCGGCGGCGTCGGCGGCCGGTCGGCATGTCCCATGGCGTGCAGCGCGCCGGTGATGGCGATGTAGTTCAGGTCATGGCCGGCCGCCTGCGCCAGCGGTCCGTCCTGGCCCCAGCCCGTCATGCGTCCGTACACCAGCCGCGGATTGCGCGCCAGGCATTCGTCTGGCCCCAGGCCCAGCCTTTCCATCACGCCCGGCCGGAAGCCTTCCAGCAAGGCGTCCGCCCGGTCCAGCAGCCGCAGCACGATGTCGGTCGCGCCGGGCTTCTTGAGATCCAGCGCGATCGTGCGCCGGCCCCGGTCGATGATGGTGCCGCCGCCGCCCAGGAACCCGGGCGCAAGCCGGTCGATGCGGATCACGTCCGCGCCCATGTCCGCCAACATCATGGCGCAGAACGGGCCGGGCCCGATGCCGGCCATTTCCACCACCGTCAATCCGTTCAGGGGACCAGCCATGTCTATCGTCACTCCATGATGTGTCGGGTTCTCAGGCTTCGAAGAATTCGGCGCGCGCGTCCAGGATGACCTGGGTGTACTTCTCCATGTTGGCGTCCATGCGATGGGTCGGGCCGACGATGGACAGGGCAGTCAACTGTCCGCCGACACGCCCGGCGATGCCGATGGCCGAGACGCCTTCATTGCCTTCGTCGCGGGTGTGGAAGTACTTCTTTTCCAGCTGGGATTCGATCTGCGTGCGCAAGGTGCCGGGGTCGGTGATGCTGCTGGCCGTGACGTGTTCGAACGGCAGCGCATCGATCACGGCGTTGCGTTCTGCGGCGTCCATTTCACCCAGCAGCGCCTTGCCCAGCGCCGCGACCTGCAGGTCGAAGGTGGTGCCGGGCTGCACCACGTAGCGCAAGGCGCGCGGGCTTTCCTGGCTGGCGTAGATCTTCACCTTGTTGCCGTCGAGCAGGCCGCACATCGAGGATTCGCCGGACTGGCGCGTCAGGATCTCCAGCGCTTCGGACGCGAAGGCTTGCAGCGGGTCGGCCGCCGAAATGCCCTGGGCCACGTCGAGCAGCCTGCCCGTCGGGTGGAAGTAGCGCGACTTGGGCGTGCGCAACAGGTAGCCTGCCTGGCGCAGCGTGTAGAGCAGGTCCGAGCAACTGCTGTCGGCCAGGTCGAGAAAGCGCGCCATTTCCGAATTCGTCAGGGGACGGCGCTCCCGCGCATAGACTTCGAAGACTTGCAGCACGCGCTGTGCGGTAGGGAGGATTTGCGGCATAGGATGTCGGAGTGGATAGTGGAACCGGCCCGGGCGTTTGCGTAGCCGGTCATTTCAACGCGGAAATGCCTAATACGCTTTGCGCCATGAGCAGGGCCTGGATCTGGTTGGTGCCTTCGGCAATGCTCAGGTGGCGGGCGTCGCGGTAATGACGCTCGACGGGGAACAGCGTGGTGTAGCCCGCGCCGCCATGCACCTGCATGGACAGTTCCGCCACGCGCAGCACGGCGTCGGTGGCATGGCGCTTGGCCATCGAACATAGCATCTGGCTGTCGGCGGCGTTGCGGTCCAGCGCGTCGGCGGCGCGCCAGCACAGCAGGCGCGAGGTTTCGACCAGCGTCATCATGTCGGCGATCATATGCTGCACCAGCTGGAAGCCGCCTATGGGCCGGCCGAACTGGACCCGGTCGCCGGCGTATTTTACCGCCGCCTCATAGGCGGCCTCGGCGATGCCCAACGCGGAAAACGCCACCACGCAGCGGCCGATGTTGAGGTACTTCTTGGCCAGCGCGAAGCCCTTGCCCTCGGCGCCGATCAGGTTGGCCGCGGGGATCTCCACGTCTTCGAACAGCAGCTCGCCCAACGGGCAGCTCAGCATGCCCATCTTGTCGATGGGGCTGGACGAGAAGCCTTGCATGGCGCGCTCGAACAGCAGGCAGGACACGCCGCGTTCGCCGCCATCCCGCTGGGTCTGCACGAACACCACGCCCAGCTCGCAGACCGTGCCCAGGCTGATGTAGAGCTTGCGGCCGTTGACCCGCCAGCCGGTTTCGGTCTGCACCGCGCGCGTTTCGACATGGGCCGCGTCCGAACCAATGTTGGGTTCGCTCAGCGCGAAGCTGGCGATCGCGTCGCCCGACAGGACGCGCGGCAGGTACTTTTCCTTGAGGTAGGGCGAGCCGCCGTCGCTCAGCACCGAGGCGGCGAGATTGCTGGTGCTGACGATGCTGCGCAGCGACGGCCAGACGCGCGCGAGCTCGGCTATCAGCATGCCGTAGGTCGTCATCGGCAGGCCGTAGCCGCCGTCCTTTTCCTGCAGCATGCCGCCCAACAGGCCGAAGTCGCGCATGGCGCGGACCATGTCCTGCGGCACCACGCGGGCTTCGGCCTCGTAGCGGTTGACGATGGGCGCGACTTCGGCCGTCAGGTAGCGGCGCAGCGAGTCGCGCAATTCGATCTGGGTGGAGTCCAGTGAGAAGTCCATGCGAGTCCTAGGCGGAGATGGTCGAGGAGGGCGTTGCGGCGGCGGTCATGAGGGGCGTTGCTCCAGGCTGGCATCCGCGCCGGGGCGCAGGCCGATCAGCGCGTCCAGCGGCATCGCGCCCTGTCCTTCGGCGCCGACCCAGACCGGGTTGAGCTCCAGTTCCTGCAAGGTGTCGCGGCGGCTCCAGGCAAAGTCCGAGACCCGCAGGATCAGGTCCTCCAGCGCGGCAAGGTCGGCGGGCGCCTGGCCGCGCACGCCGTCCAGCATGTCGGCGTAACGGATCTCGCGCAGCAGGGCGCGCGCATCGTCGCGCGACAGCGGCACCATGCGGTGGGCCACGTCGCGGATGGTTTCGACGAAGATGCCGCCCAGGCCGAAGGTCAGCACCAGGCCGAAGGCCGCATCGCTATGCACGCCGACCAGCACTTCGCGGCCGCCCGGCGGCAGCATGCGCTCCACCAGGATGCCGTCGATGATGGCGTCCGGCTGGTGGCGTGCGACCGATTCATGAATGGTGGCATAGGCTTCGCGCGCCGCGCCGGCGCTGGCGATGCCCAGCTTGACGCCGCCCGCTTCGGTCTTGTGCGCGATCTGGGCGCTGACCACCTTCATCACCACGGGAAAGCCCAGGCGCTCGGCCTCGCGGGCTGCCTGCTCGGCGCTGGCGGCAACCACTCCTTCGGGTATTGGCAGGCCGGCCGCGCGCAGCATGGCCTTGGCCGCGGCTTCGCTAAGCATGCGGGCCTGGTCGGATGCGGCATCGGCGTGCGCGGGCGCTGCCGCCGTCGCGCGTTCGGGCCGCTTCCACGGTATGGCCTTGGACAGGGCCGCGATCGCGTCCGACAGCGACAGGAACGGCAGCAGGCCGGCGGTTTCCAGCAGTTGGAAACCGCCGCCCAACCGCCGGCTCATCCAGACCGGCACGATCAGAGTTTCGGTTTCGGCCGCCACCGTGGCGATGGCCTGCGCCATGCCGTCGGTGATGGAACCGTAATCCATGGGGATGGGGAACAGCACCGTGCCCACCGCCGGGTCGGCGCATATCGCGCGCAGGCAGGCCGCCGAGGCTTCGGGGTTGCGCAGGATGTCGGCAGTGGTGTCTACCGGGTTGTCGATACTGGCGAAATCCGGCAGCAGCTTGCGCAAGGCGGCCTTGGTCTCGGGCGCGAACACCGCCATCGGCAGGCCGGCTGCGCCGGCGATGTCGGCGGCCAGCGCGGCGGTGCCGCCCGAGAAGGTATGGATGCACAGGCCGTTGCCGCTCTTGGGCGTGATGCGCGTCAGCAGGCGCGAGACCGCCAGCAGCTGGTCCAGGTCGTCCACTTCGATTGCGCCGAACTGCCGGAACACAGCGCTGTTGACCGCAGCCGTGCCGGCCACCGACGCCGTGTGCGACTGCGCGGCGCGTACGCCGGCTTCCGACCGGCCCACCTTCAGCACCACCACCGGCTTGTTGCGGGCGCGCGCCAGTTCCAGCGCCGCCGTCAGCCGCCTGCCGTGCTTCACGCCTTCCATCAGTAAGGCGATCACGCTGGTTTTCGGATCGTTCGCCATGTGGGCGATGAAGTCAGGAATCTCCAGGTCGACCTCGTTGCCGGCGGAGAACCACAGGCCCACTCCCTGGCCGTAGGACAGGCCCTGCAGCAGGTTGCGGCCGAGTCCGCCGCCCTGGGTCGCCAAGCCGATGGAGCCGGTGTTCAGATCGTCCTTGAAGGCGGGCGAGAAGGTCATGCCCAGGCGGTCACGCACGTTCACGAAGCCCGGACAGTTCGGCCCGTAGACGTGCAGGCCGGTAGCCTCGCACAGCTCGGCGATCTCGCGTTCCAGGCGCCGGCCTTCCTCGCCTGCCTCGGAAAAGCCGGAGGTCATGACCACCGCGAAAGGGATCCCGCGCGCCGCGCATTGCCGCAAGGCATCCAGCACCAGCGAGGCGTTGATCATGATCAGGGCCACGTCGATCTCGGCTGGTGGCAGGGCGCTGATGGATGGCCAGCAGGGCCGGCCGCCGATTTCCTGGTAGGCCGGGTTGACCGCGTACACCTCGCCCGGCACCGACGAATGCAGCACCAGGTTGTCGTACAGGCGGCGCCCCTGGCTGGATTCGCGGGCAGAAGCGCCGACCACGGCCACATTGCGCGGATTGACGAAGCGCGTCAGGTCTGCGAACGGTTTCATGCCGCGCCCTCCATGGACCGCAGCACCATCGCGAAGTCGGCCTGGACCACCACCTCGCCGCGCTGGTTGACGGCTTCGCGCCGGAACACCACCTTGTCCTTGCCCGGCCGGTACTGCCCGGTTTTTTCGGTCACCGTCACTCGCACGACGATGGTGTCGCCGATGAAGGTGGGTTTGGGAAAGCGGCAGTTGATGTCGATCAGCGCCAGCACGTAGGGTTCCAGCTGGCGGTAGCCGCTGGACTGGGTGGTCAGCCCGGACAGCACGGACAGCACCAGCAGGCCGTGGGCGATGCGCTGGCCGAAGGGCGTGGCGCTGGCGTACTCGTGGTCGACGTGCAGGCGGTTGAAGTCGCCGGACAGGCAGGCGAAGTTGACGATGTCGCTTTCGGTAATGGTGCGGCCGGCGGATTCGAAGCAATGGCCGACCTCCAGCGGTTGCTGGACGGGAAGCGGGGATGGGCTGGCAGGGCTTGCGCTTTGCATGGCTGATCGGATTCCGGAAGGGAGGAGCGTTTTACGAAGCGTAGCGGCCGCCGGTCACATGCAGCAGTTCGCCCGTGATGAAGGAGGACCGTTCAGAGGCCAGGAAGGCCACCGCGTTGGCGATGTCCTCGACCGCGCCCAGGCGTGGCACCGGCTGGCGCGCCAGCGCATTGGCGCGCAGGGTTTCGTAGGTGGACAGGCCGCGCACCAGCGGCGTTTCGATCAGTCCCGGGGCGATGGCGTTGGCGGTGATGTTGAACTTGCCCTGTTCCAGCGCCAGCGCGCGGGTGAAGCCGATCAGGCCCGCCTTCGCAGCCGAGTAGTTGGTCTGGCCGGGATTGCCCCAGTGCGCGCGCGAGGCGATGTTGATGACGCGGCCCCACTTCCTTTCCATCATCGAGGGCAGGGCGGCCTTGGTGCAGTAGTAGGCGCCTTTCAGGATGGTGTCGACCACCGAATCCCAGTCCTCCACCGGCATCTTGAGCAGGTACTTGTCGCGCGTGAAGCCGGCGTTGTTGACCAGGATGTCGATGCCGCCGAACTTGTGCGCGGCCAGCTCGGCCATGGTCTGCACCTGTTCCGCGTCGCAGACGTCGAGCACGGCGCCGATGGCCTCGTGGCCGGCCTGCTTCAGGTTGGCTACCGCCTGTTCCACCGATTCGGGATTGATGTCGGTAATGACGATGCGGGCGCCTTCCTGCGCCAGGGCCAGTGCCGACGCATAGCCAATGCCGCGGCCGGAACCCGTGATGACGGCGACTTTACCGGTGAGTTGCAGGTCCATCTCCATTCCCCTTCTGTAGCTGATGGCGCCCGGCACGCTGGGCCCGAAATCCGATATCCCGGGATAGGCGCCTGGCAAGTTTGAATTTATTCCGAGGTTCCGAACAAATATACACACCACCGGAATTCTTGACAATTAATATCGGCACGTCGTTATACTGTTCGGCATGTCGGAATAAGTTGGCCCGACATTCCCATATCTCTAAAAAAACGGAAGGAGATCGACTCATGGCAATGTTGAAGGGATTGTTGGCCGCGGTACTGAGCCTGGCTGCCGCAGGCGCAGCCAGCGGGGCCGACGCTTATCCGGACAAGCCGGTGCGGGTGTACGTGGGCTTCGCGCCCGGCGGCGCCACGGACTTGCTTGCCCGCCTGTACGCCAAAAAGCTCGGCGAACGTTTCAACCAGACATTCATCGTGGAAAACCGCCCCGGCGCGGGCGGCAACATCGCGATCCAGGCGCTGACGCAGGCCCCGGCCGACGGCTACACCATCGCGATGGCGGCCAACTATGTGGCGGCCAACGCCGCCATGAAGCGCAACCCCTACGACTGGGAGCGCGACCTGATGCCCATAGGCATGGTGGCCTCCACGCCCAACATCCTGGTGGTGCCGCCCGGCTCCAGCATCCAGGGTGTCGACGACCTGATCAGCAAGGCCAAGGCCGGCGGCAACAAGCTGACTTTCGCCTCGGCCGGCATGGGCTCGTCCATTCACCTGGCGGGCGAGCTGTTCAAGGTCATGGCCGGCGTCGACATGACCCACGTGCCCTATAAGGGCGTGTCGCCGGCCGAGGTGGACCTGATGTCGGGCACCGTGGACATGATGTTCGGCAGCGTTTCCACGGCCATTCCGCTGGTGCAGTCCAAGAAGCTGAAGGCGCTGGCTGTCACCGGGCGCGAGCGCATGAAGGCGATGCCCGACCTGCCCACCATCGAGGAAGCCGGCCTCAAGGGCTACGACGTGGAAGCGGTGTACTTCATGGCGGCCCCCGCCAAGGTGCCGGCGCCGGTCCTGAAGACGCTGGCCGATGCCGTGGCCGACATCAACAAGCAGCCGGATGTCCAGGAATTCATGGACCGGATCTACGCCCGGCCCCTGACCGGCGGCCCCGAAGAGGCGCGGGCCTTCCTGAAGAGCGAAGTGAAGAAGTGGCAGGGCGTGGTCGATGCCACCGGCATGAAGGTGGACTGACGCGCGGCAACGGGTCCGTTCGCCGGATTCGAGACAGCGGGCGCCACAAGCCCGCGGACACAAGACCAATCAGGAGACATACATGAACACACGCAGGCGATACACGCTGGCAGTGCTGGCCGGCCTGATGACCGCAATGACCTTGCCGCAGATGTCGCACGCGGCCGATGACTATCCGAACAAGCCCCTGCGCCTGATCGCGCCCAGTTCGCCCGGCGGGATCCTGGACATCACCAGTCGGGTGATAGGCAAGAAGCTGTCGGAGCGGCTCGGCCAGCCGGTGGTGGTGGAAAACATGGCAGGCGCGGCCGGCATCCTGGGCATGCAAGGCCTGCTGCGCGCCGAGCCCGACGGCTACACGATGGTCATGGGCAGCAGCGGCCCGAACGCGGTCAATTACACGCTGTACAGCAAACTGCCGTACGCCATGTCCGACTTCGCCCCGGTGATCCGCATCATCACCATGCCGAACGCGCTGGTGGTCAACGCCAACGCGCCGGTCAAGACGCTGGCCGAGTTCCGCGACTATGCCCGCAAGAAGCAGGGCAATCTGTCCATGGCGGTTTCCATGATCGGCACGTCCGGACACCTGGGCGGCGAGCTGCTGAAGAACCGCCTGGACTTCACCGCTGTCACCGTGCCCTACAAGGGCGCCGCGCCCGCGACCAACGACCTGGTCGCAGGCCAGGTCGACTTCACGGTCGAGAACGTGATCACCGTGGCGCCGCTGGTCAAGGCGGGCAGGCTGCGGGCGCTGGCGGTCACCACCCGCGAACGCAGCCAGATCCTGCCCGACGTGCCGACGCTGGCCGAGCAAGGCTATCCCGATGTCGACGTCGGCGCCTGGCTGGGCGTGCTGGTCGCGGCGCGCACGCCGCCAGCGGTGGTCGCGCGGTTGAACAAGGAGCTCAACGCGGTCCTGGCCGATGAAGAGGTGAAAAAGCAGCTGGCGCAGCAGGGCGGCATTCCGCTGGGCGGCACGCCGGCCGAGTTCGACAGCTTCATCCGGTCGGAAAAAGACCGCTGGGAAAAAATCATCAAGGCCGCCGGCATCAAGGCGGAATGACCAGCATGCCGGCGGCCTGGCGCCGCCGGCATGCGTAGGGAGGCATGATCCATGGCAATCGATTATCAAAACCTGCGCAACTGGAAGTTCGAGGACCGCGTCGACCGCTACAGCGCGCGCGACTGCATGATCTACGCGCTGGGCCTGGGCTACGGCAGCGATCCGGCCGATGAAGCCGAGCTGCGCTACGTGCACGAGGACGGGACGGCCGTGGTGCCGACTTTCCTGGCCACCATCGGCGCGCCCAATGGCTGGGCCGCCGATCCGGCCACCGGCATAGACTGGGTCAAGATCCTGCACGGCGAGCACCGCATGACCTTCCATGCGCCGCTGGCCGCGGCCGGCGCGGTGCGCAGCCAGACCCGCGTCACGCGCGTCGTGGACAAAGGCGCCAGCAAGGGTGCGCTGGTAGTCACCGTGCGCGACATTTCGGATGCTGAGAGCGGCGCGCCGTTGGCCACGGTGGAGCATGTGTCGTTCTGCCGCGCCGATGGCGGCTTCGGCCAGGGCGACGAGCCGCCCGAGGCCCTGCCGGCCACGCCGCAACGCGAACCCGATCAGGTCGTGCTGCTGTCCACGCTGCCGCAGCAGGCGTTGCTCTATCGCCTGAACGGCGATCTCAATCCGGTGCACGCGCTGCCGCACATGGCGCGCACCGCCGGCTTCGACCGGCCCATCCTGCATGGCCTGTGCACCTACGGCATGGCGGCGCGAGCCTTGCTGCAGGCTTGCGCGCCGGCGGCGCCGCAACGGCTGGGCGCCATCGCCGCGCGCTTTTCCGCGCCGTTCTTCCCGGGCGAGACGCTGCGCGTGGAGATCTGGCGCGACGGCGACCGCCTGCAATTCCGCGCGCTGGCCCACGAGCGCGGCACGGTGGTGCTGAGCCACGGCGCCGCCAGCCTGGCGCATTGAGAGAAACCAGAGGTGAACCATGTCAGTACTTGAAGCCCATGCCCGGGAGATGCCCGATGGCATCGCCTACCGCATGATTCCGTCCGGCACCACGGTGACCTGGCGCGAGTTGGAACTGCGCAGCCGCAAATGCGCGGCGGCCATGCTGGACGCCGGCCTGCAATCCGGCGATGTGATCGCGGTATTCCTGGAAAACCATCCGCGCTTCTTCGAACTGTTGTGGGCCGCGCACCGCGTCGGCCTGTACTACACCACCATCAGCCGCCACCTCAAGCGCGAGGAAGCGCGCTACATCATCGAAAACTGCGACGCGCGGGTGCTGTTCTATTCCGGTCACACGCAGGCCGAAACGGATGCGGACGAGCTGGATGCGCGCGGCGTGCTGCGCGTCAGCATGGACGGCGCGGACGCCAGCGCAATCCCGTACGAAGACTGGATCGGCCGCTACGCCGATGACGTGGCCCTGCCTGAAACCCCGGAGGGCACGGACTTCCTGTATTCGTCGGGCACCATCGGGCTGCCCAAGGGCATCAAGCGCCCGCTGTCGGTGGCCAACCGCTATTTCCGCGTTGGCGATGCGCCCAGCAGCGCCTGGAAAGCTTTCGACCGCGACACCGTCTATCTGTCCACCGCGCCGTTCTATCACGCGGCCCCGGTGCGCTGGAACATGGCGGCGCTGCGGGCGGGCGGCAGCTGCGTGATGATGGAAAAATTCGACGCGGCCGCTGCGCTGGAGGCCATCGCCACCCATGGCGTCACGCATTCGCAATGGGTGCCGACCATGTTCATCCGCTTGCTGCGCCTGCCGCAGGAGGAGCGCACGCGCCACGACCTGTCCACGTTGCGCTACGCCGTGCATGCGGCCGCGCCGTGCCCCGCCGACGTCAAGGAAGCCATGATCGCGTGGTGGGGGCCGATCCTGTACGAGTACTACAGCGGCACCGAACTGGTGGGACGCACCTCGCTGGGCTCCGATGAGTGGCTGGCGCACCGCGGCTCGGTCGGCCGGCCGGAGTTCGGCCAGGCCCACATCATGAGCGAGGACGGGCTGAACGAACTGCCCCCGGGCCAGCCTGGCGTCATCTATTTTTCCGGCGGCGGCTCCTTCGAATACCACAAGGACCCGGCCAAGACGCGCGGCGCCTACAACGCGCGCGGCTGGGCCACCTACGGCGATATCGGCTACCTGGACCAGGACGGCTATCTGTACCTGACAGACCGCCTGTCCAACATGATCGTGTCGGGCGGCGTCAACATCTATCCCCAGGAAGCTGAGAACCTGCTGAGCACGCATCCCGCGGTGGCGGACGTAGCGGTGGTCGGCGTGCCGAACCCGGAGTTCGGCGAGGAGGTCAAGGCCGTCGTGCAATTGCGCGATCCGGCCGCGGCCAGCCCCGACCTGGCGCGGCAGTTGATCGACTATTGCCGCGACCGGATCTCGCCCATCAAGTGCCCGAAGAGCGTGGACTTTTCCAGCGACATGCCGCGCACCGAGACCGGCAAGCTGCTCAAGCGCCTGGTCAAGCAACGTTACTGGCCGCAAGCCTAGGCGGCCCGCCATGAAAGATCAGGAGGCAGCATGAATCGGCAGCGCAAGCTTTTCTCGGCGGAGCATGACCTGTTCCGCGACACCGTGGCGCGCTTCATCGCGCAAGAGATCACGCCGCATCACTACCAATGGGAACAGGAAGGCCTGGTGCCGCGCGAACTGTGGCGCAAGGCCGGCGCGGCCGGCATCCTGCTGCCCAGCACGCCCGAGGAATACGGCGGGGGCGGCGGCGACTTCCTGCACACGATCATCGTGGTGGAAGAGATCGCCCGTGCGCTGGCCACCGGCGTCACCGGCTTCACCACCCATTCCGATATCGTCGCGCCGTATCTGCTGAACTTCGGCACCGAGCGCCAGAAGCAGCGCGACCTGCCCGGCATGGCCCAGGGCGATATCGTGGCGTCCATCGCCATGACCGAGCCGGGCGCGGGCAGCGACGTCAAGGCGATACGCACCGCGGCGGTCCGCGCGCAGGGCGGCTACGTCATCAACGGCCAGAAGACCTTCATCACCAACGGCTTCCATGCCGACCGCGTGCTGGTGGTGGCCAAGACCGATCCGGCAGCCGGCGCGCGCGGCATCAGCCTGTTCTGGGTCGATACCGCGACGCCCGGATTCACGCGCGGACGCCTGCTGGACAAGGTCGGGCAGAAGGCGCAGGACACGGCCGAACTCTTCTTCCAGGACATGTTCGTGCCGGACGAGGACATGCTGGGCGAGCCAGGCCAGGGCTTCGGCTATCTGATGAAGGAACTGGTGCGCGAGCGCCTGATGATCGCGGTGCGCTGCGCCATGGCGCTGGAAAGCGCGCTGCAATGGACCGTCGACTACACCAAGGACAGGCGCGCCTTTGACAAGGCATTGATCGACAACCAGCACATCCGCTTCAAGCTGGCAGACATCAAGACCCTGGCCGCCGCCACTCGCGCCTTTGTCGACGGTTGCGTGCAGCAATACCTGGATGGCGAGCTCGATGCCGGCGGCGCGGCCATGGCCAAGCTGTGGGCATCTGAAGCCACCAGCGCCATCGACGACCTGCTGCAGTTCCACGGCGGCTACGGCTACATGCGTGAATACCCCATCGCCCGCGCCTACACCGACGTGCGGCCCAACCGGATCTACGGCGGCGCCTCGGAAGTGATGCGAGAGCTGATCGCACGGACGCTTTGAACTTTCTTCTTCTTCGACTTCGACAGGAACAGATCCCTACATGAGCAAGCATCTCTCGAAATCGGTTGCCATCGTCGGCGCCGCCGAATCCGACCTGGGGAAAGTGCCCGGGATGACCTCGCTGGACCTGCAGGCGCAGGCAGCGACCCGCGCGCTGCGCGATGCCGGCCTGACGCTCAAGGACGTCGACGGCGTGTTCGCGCACGTGGACGACAAGTTCGCCGGGCTGCACCTGGCGGAATACCTGGGCATACGGCCGCGCTATGTGGATTCGACCAGCGTGGGCGGCATGTCCAGCGTCATGCACATCCGCCACGCCATGGCCGCCATCGAGGCCGGCATGTGCGAGGTGGCTCTGGTGGCCTACGGCAGCACCCAGCTGTCGGACGGCACGCGCAAGGTGGGCGGCACGCCCGAAGACATGCGCATGCCGCGCGGACAGTTCATCACGCCGTATGGGCAGCTGAGCCCTATCGGCTACTACGCGATGGTGGCGCAGCTGCACATGCAGCGCTACGGCACCACCCACAAGGACCTGGCCGAAGTGGCGGTGGCGGCGCGCAAATGGGCGCAGCTCAACCCCAAGGCCTACCGCCGCGAGGACACCTCGATCGAGGAAGTCATGGCGTCCAAGTTGATTGCCGACCCCTTGCGCCAGCGTGACTGCTGCCTGGTGACCGACGCCGGCGGCGCGGTCATCATCACGTCCGCGGCGCGAGCGCGAGAGCTCAAGCGGCCGCCGGTCTACGTGATGGGCATCGCCGAATCCTTCTCGCACCACTACACGCCCTTCAACACGGCGGACTGGCTGGACACCAATGTGGCGCAGACGGCCGACGCCGCGCTCGCCATGGCCGGCGTCACGCGCGCCGACATCGACGTGGTGCAGATCTACGACCATTTCACCATCGGCGTGATCCAGTCGCTGGAAGAACTGGGCTTCTGCAAGCGCGGGGAGGGTGGGGCCTTCGTGGCGGACGGACGCCTGGCTCCGGGAGGCGACTTCCCCATCAATACCTCGGGCGGCGGCCTGTCCTACAACCATCCCGGCCAGTTCGGCATGCTGCTGCTGCTCGAGGCCGTGCACCAATTGCGCAAGGAATGCGGCGAGCGCCAGCTGCCCCGCGCCGAACTGGCCCTGGTGCACGCGCCAGGCCTGGTTTTTTCCTGCAACACCACCCTGATACTCGGAGTCTGACCATGGAACTCGCCCAACGCCCGCTGCCGCAACCGACCCGGATCACCCAGCCTTACTGGGACGCGGCGAAGGAAAGCCGCCTGGTCATCCAGCAATGCGCCTGCTGCAAGACGCGCCAGTTCTATCCGCGCGAATTCTGCACCGCCTGCCTGTCCGACAGCATCGAGTGGATCGACTCCGCAGGACTGGGCACCGTCTACACCTACACCGTCAACCGGCGTCCGAGCAATGCCGCCCTGAGCGAAAAAGTGCCATATGTGGTCGCCATGATCGACCTGGACGAAGGCGTGCGCATGATGGCCAACATCATCGACACCCCGCCCGAGGCGGTCCGGATAGGAAGCCGGGTGCGGGTGTGTTTCGAACAGGTGTCGGACGAGATCACCTTGCCGCAGTTCAGGCTGGAGGTGTGAGCACAGCGCCGGCCGGTGGCCGGCGCAGGCAAATAAAAAAGGCCGGTCTGACTTTGAATCAGACCGGCCTTCTGCGGTATTTGGTGGAGCCGGGGGGAATTGAACCCCCGTGCTATCCAGTATTCATGCGGGTCTTGGGGGTAATGCTGACCAAATGTTGACTATTCGGTGAGCCGTACAGGGCTTCCGCCTTGGTCCCTGCGTCCGGGGCGGCGTCCGGCATCCAGCGGCCATATACGCGGCGAATCATGCCCCAATCCGCGTGGCCCATCTGGTTGGCAACCCACATGGGATGCTCGCCAGCGGACAGCATCATGGACGCGTATGTGTGCCTGGTCTGGTATGGCACGCGATAACGAACCTTGGCGCGCTTAAGGGCAGGCTGCCACAGGGTCTTGCGGATTGGCTGGTCGCCTTCCCAGGGGGAATTCGTGCGCGGATTGTGAAAGACATGACCATTCGCCAGCAGGGTGAAGGCTTTCTGCGCCTCCAGCGCCTCCCGAGCCGGAGCAAGCAACTTCACCATGCGCTTGCTGCTGTTGGTCTTCGGGACTTCCGCCGCTCCTTTCGCCGCCTGGGTGGTGGCGCGCCTTACACGCACTTCGCCGCGGGCCAGGTCCACGTCATCCCATCGCAGACCGACCATCTCCGAGGTGCGCATGCCGGTCCATAGCGCAAACTGGATCAGATTTCGCCCCTGCCCATCGAGCGCTTTCAGGATCTCGGCCTGCTCCGCAGCCGTGAATGGATCCACATCATCCTCTTCCTTGGGCGGCTCGTTCCGCGCGTATGTCCAGCCCGCAATGGGGTTGGTGTCGATGAGTTCATCTGTAACAGCATCGTCCAATGCGGTGCGAAGGACCGATAGAACGTTGGCAATGCGCTTGTTCGAGGTCAGCATGTCTTCGCACATTGCCTTGACATGGGCGCGCCGGAGGTCCGGTAATTCATGGGCACCCAGCGAAGGAACCAGGCGGCCGTTAACCGCCTTACGATAGCCTTCGGCCGTGCTGGCCTTGATGGTCTTTGCCTTGCTGTCTACCCAGCTTTCCAGATAGGCCCGCACGCTCTGGCTGATAGCCTTCGGGCTGAACTTCGCTGCGTTCTTGCTTCCGGGGAAGGTCGTTGCGTAATTGAACGTGCCACGGGCGATAGCGTCGAGTATGGCGGCGCGGTGGTTGGCCGCGCGCTTCAGATTAGCGGGGCTGGGCTGGAGCTTGATGCGCTCCCGGCACCTTTGGTCCGCATAATAGAAGTCGATTTCGATGGAGGACTCGGAAGCCGGCCGAACGCCATCGTACTGCTTGCCCATTCGTCATATCCTTCGGTGTTGATTAGAACTCGCCCATCCGGCGCCTTCACCCAGACGGTTCCTTCGGGCCAGATCCCGTCGCGGATCTTAGTGCGGATCGCATCTTCGCTGTAGCCCGATTCATCGGCGAATTTCTTGATGGTCAAATGCCTGACTGGCATATTGCCTCCAAAACGAAGCCCACGCTAGGTGGGCTTGCTGAGAACTTGGTTCATTCGTGTCGGTTGCCGTCATCAGCGGCACCGGGGGCGCTTGCCCCGATGCGGCATCATCAGCCCTGCGGCGATGCCTATGACGATCGCGAGCGGGACCGCGAGTGCATAGAGTGCAGTCATGATTGCTCCGGTTGTGCGGACAGGGCGGCGCGGCATTCGATAGCCATTGGGGTGCGATCGAGCCCAGCGGTTTCCCAAGTCTCCTGACCGATGGCACGTCTGACCACTGCCTCCAGGCCAGCGGCTTGGAGCAGTTCGCAATACGCTGTGCTTCCCCAGTCACCGTGCGACGTCATGACCTCCAGGGCTGTGATCACGCCGTCACTGAACCCGTCGTTGCGCACCGCCTCGCTGGCCTGGGGCGCGGCGGACCCTTTGAGGGCACGGATGCGGCGGCCGCAATGCTCCGCGTAGTTCTTCTCGGTAATGACGGCATCCGAATCCCATTCCTGGCCTTCGGCGTCACAGATACGGGCGGCCTGCTCCAGTGATGCATCACGGCACTGGTTCATCTCATGCGCCCAGGCATCCCATTGTTTTGCCGCTTCAGCTTCCTGCGCCGGGGTCGGCCAGTCTGTCGCCTCCCCGGCTACAGGGGCGCTTGCCAGGGCGGCGCGCTTCGCCCGTGCTTCGTCAATCGCGTCGAGGCACGCATTCCAACCAAGCCGAAAGTCCAGCGATCTTTCGTAGCGGTCGCGCCATTTGTCTTCACCGCACTCCTTGAAGAACGTATGAGCGCAGGCCACCAGGTCGCCGCCGGTCATGATGGTATCCAGGACGGTAGAGGCTCGTCGTGCATCCTGCAGAAGATCGCCGGTATCCAGCCCTGTGTCGATCTTGCTCACCAACTCGTGCAGCATCTGTTCGAGTGGCAGCGTGGAATCGGCTACAGGGGCGCGCAGCTTTACCAGCGCCTTGTGGGCTTCGTACATGAGCAGGGTGACGCCGTTTTCGCCGCCGTGCAGCCCGATCCACTGGTTGAGCCGCGCGATGACCGTTTCCGGGCTTTGGTAGCCGTGCTGCTGGATCACCGCATTGACGTATTCGTCGCTCAGCGGGTTGGTGTGTGCCGCCTGGGCGGCGGTGGTGTTGTCGGTCATGCTGCTTTCCTTATGGCGTCGATGGCGTAGGCCGCCAGCGGCGGCGGATTGGCATTGCCCAGCATGTGCAGCGCCAGGGCGTGGTTGTCGGGCAGGTGGTAGCCGGCGGGGAAGCCCATGCCGGCGCGGTTCTCGTCCGTGGTGAGCATCCGCATGCGGTCGCCGTCTACAAGCGCCCAGCGTGCGCGGGTCGTGATGGTTCCTAGCGGACGGTCCAGGGAGCGGCCTGTAAGGCCTGAGCCGGATCCGTAGTACGGCATGACGAAGCGGTCGCCGTGCTGTCGGCGACCGGCGCGCACTCGTGCCAGGGTATTGGGCGCACGGCCGGGTCGAGTAACGGGCGACCACTTCCCCGCGGCAAAGTCGATTACGTCGCGGACGGGCCGGTGTGCAATCGAGGGCGCGGTCAGTTGGATCGGGTGCCGGCTGCGTGTGCCGGCGATCAGCACTCGCAACCGGTGTTGCGGTACGCCGCAATCAGCGGCGTCCCACAAGTGGGGCGACACGGCATAGCCAAGTGCGGTAAGAGCGGCACACCACGCGGGGAACAGTTCCCACCCCAAAAATTCCTTGACGTTCTCGACCAGGAACGCTGGCGGGCGGTGGCATTCGACGGCGGACACCACAGCCCAGGCCGTGGCGCGAGCGGCATCATGGCGCGGCTGTTCTTTGCCGCGGGCGTTGGTGTGCCCGGTGCATGCGGGCGATGCGATCAGCAGGTCATGCGACGGCACACTCGTCCAGTCCGCCTGGTGCAGATCCTGGCAGACGTGGACGGCCTCGGGGTGGTTGACGGCGTGCGTGTCGACGGCAGGCGGCCAATGATTGCCCGCCCAGACGACGTGGACGCCTACCTGGCGGGCTCCCTCGGAATTGCCGCCCAGGCCCGCAAACAGATCAATGGCGGTACGCATCACCCCTCCTGCTGCTGAGAGGCGGCCGCGATACGTCCATGCCGCTCGATGATCGTCCGCAGGTAGCGCGCCGCCATGTCGCCGGAGAGCGCCTGCGCGGTGTATATGTCGGCCAGGATCGGCACATCCTTGGCTGCGCGTCGGCACGACTCAGCGTACTTCGCCATTTCCTGGGCGGCGGCCTCCACGTGGGCTACATCGATAAGCTGGATCGTCTTCATGCTGCCTCCCTTTCGATATCGCGATACATGCGGTCCACGGCCTTCTGCCGGGCGTCCAGCCTTTTGCTGCGCATCAGGTGGTCGTGCATAGCTTTGTCGTAGGGCTCGATCTCGCGTAGCAGCTGGATCCGTTCTTGGATGTCGGTGGTCGCGTTACATTGGACGGCCAGTGCGTCGCGCTTCGCGAAGTCGGGTTTCTCAGCTTCCCAACGGGCAAGCTCCGCATCGTAGTCGGCCATCAGCTTCTCACTAGCAAGCTTCCAGCGGATGAAAAGCAGGTCTCGGCGACTGATGCGCAGGAAGAATCCCTTGTCACGCACGTAGGCGATGATTTCTTCCTTCGTGAACTCGTTGAGGACATCGATGCCGTTTTTCATGCCACACCCCCTTTGCCGTGCTGCGCATCGTGATGTGCTGCCGCTTCTTCCGGGCTCGCCAGTTCGAAATGCGGATGCTCGATGCCATCGGGCGTGACCACCACCATGCGGTGGGTCTGGAACAGGCCGGACAGGCTCCAGTTGCATGTCTGGCCGTCCGGCTCCTTTCGAGGCGATCCAGCGCCCGTGAAGCGCCCGACGCAGTCAACGCCGACATACCGCGCCACGTCGCCCCAATTCTTACCCGCGCCGGCGGCTATGAAATCGAGTCCGTTCTGCAAGGTGCCGCACATCGGACACTTCACCGTCGTCAGTTCGCTGCTGCTGGCTTGAGCCTTGCACACGGCGTGAAACTCTTCGAGGCTCATGCGCTTCATGCTGCTTCCCCTTTGCCCTGCTGGGCGGCAATGACCCGCAACCATGCGGCGACCTCATCGGCGCGACCCTGATCGATGGAATGACCATCCTCCGTCAGATGGTCGGCGGTCTCGCGCAGCAGCGCTGGGTCGATATGCGCATCGCCAGCAGCGGGAGCGGCGCGGGCAGCGGTCACTGCCGAGTACAGCGCGTCAATGAACTCGTCGTCTGCCATCAGGCCGGCTACTGCATCGACTAGCAGGAACCGTTCGAACTCGGTAGGGGTGTGGCATCCCTCATCAAGGCGAAGCTCGTAGCCTTCCAGGTAGTCGTCAATGGCGGCCTGAACTGCTTTCCAGTCTCTCGGCGGGGCGACGGGGGCGGATTCGAGCCGCGAGGCTTCGGGATTGCCACCAACGGCGCCCATGAGGCTGCTGAGCGCCTGATCGGCGCTGGTGTGGGATTCGGGGGCGCTCATGCGGTGGCTTCCTCTTGTTCAAGGTCTATAGGTGCCTGTGTATCGGGGGCGGCTTGCTGTGCCTCCTTGGCGGCTTTCTCGGCGCGTTTGGCGCGGACGGTTTCGACGGCGCCGTGGGCCTGGAACAGGTCCAGTAGCGCGGATGTGGATACGGTGATGGTGTCGGCTGCTACGCGGCCTTCCTGTATGTCGATGAGGATTGCGCGCTGGTTGGCGTCCAGTCCCTTGATGAAGGAGTCCACGCCGCTGATGAGCGGGGAGACGACTTTGCGGGGGAGGGCGCGGCCGTGGATGGTGCTGGCGGTGACCTTGGACTTGCCGGCGGCCTTGGCCTGGTCCACCTTGCCGCTGAGGAAGTCGCCGGCCTTGGCGCCCAGCCTGCGCACGGCGTCGATAGCGACCTCGGCGGACACCTTGCAGCTGCGGACCAGTTCTTGCACTTCGCGTTCGGCGTCGGCAAGGACAAGGTAGTTTTCGACATGGGTACGGCTGCAATGGACGAGGGCGGCAATCTCCGCGCTGTCCAGGCCGGCGCCGCGGAAGCGCTTGAAGCCGCGAGCTGCTTCCAGGGGGCGCAGGGGAGAGTTCTTGTTGCTGGTGTATACGCGTGCCAGGCGATCAATCTTGTTGCCCTGAAAGGCCACGATGGAAACCCAATCGATGGGGAATCCTTGGGCGATGGCGCGCCCCATGGCATCGAAGCGCCGATGCCCGTCGACAAGTTCAACGCCGGACCCGTCAGCCATCGCGATGACCTCCAGCGGCGGCAGCGTACCGCCGGCCAGTATGTGGGCAAGCAGTTCCTGAATGTCGGTTTCGTAGAAGTCGTCCAAGTCGCGCGGGTTGAAGTCGGGGGCCACGTGAATCCGGTGGTACCGGATCTTCATCGCGTCGGCGCGCTTGATCGTCTTGTCCAGAATCATCGTCTTGAACGATGCGGGGGAAGTGGTCATTTTTCGCCTGAGTGTGTGAGCTACCATATGGGCCGACTCAAAAGGAGCCCCACATGGCTGGAATGAAGGAACGTTACGAGGCGGCAATTCGGCGCGGGCACGCGCGCTTTTCAGCCGAGAATGTGCAATGCAAGAACGCCATGGCAGCCGTATCGCAGGCGGCGGCTGAAGCGGTAGGCAGTAGCCTTGAAGAGGCGCGGGGCCTGGAGGCCTGGAGAATTGCGCGGCTTCAGGCAAGTGCGAAGGGCGTTGATGTGCAAGATTTCCTGCTGGAACTCGGGGCTGAATCTCCCGAAGAGTTGGCCGAGTTCCGCGAACATCAGCGCCGCATGATTGCGCAGGCGATTGGCGTGGATAACCTGGCCTAAATACGCTTTTCGCCGCCCAAGGCGTCCACCAATTCGGCCATCATCTTGGCGAGCGCGCCGGTCATGAGCAGCATGTCCGAATCGAATTTCTCGTCATCGTTGGCAGCCACTCCTTCGTTGCCTTCCTTCAGTACGTCCAGGGGCGACACGCGCTTGATATCCAGCCCTTCGGTGAGGACGAAGGAAATGCGGTCGGCCCAGGTCACGGCTAGACGGGCGCATTGCTTGCCTGTCTGTATGTGGCGGCGTACGTCGTCGGCGTCGATGGAATGCTTGATGTAGCGGATGGCCGCGCCGCTTTCGCCGGAGGACCGCAGTTCAGTGTCCTGGTCGATGCTGAAGTTGGCCGGGGCCTCGTCCTCGGCCAGCCAGCTGGTCATGGCGGACGCGGGCGACTGGACGACATAGAGGTTTTCCAGCGGGAACGGGTCAATGCACTTCGCCAGGATGCCGATCACCTCATCGGCCTTGCTGGAGGTTGCCGCGTCGATCACCAGCCAGCGATTGAGCGGGTCAATCCACACGCGGGTATCGCGGTAGACGCTGAAGGCGCGGGGCAAGAGTTCGTCCGTCACGCGCTCCTTGATTTCCTTCATCTGCTTGCGGCCCGGCTTGTAGCCTTGCTGCTCTTCGATTTCCTGCGCGCGGAACTTCGCCACCTGGTTGATGACCGTGCCAGGGAGAAGCTTCTTTTCGGCGCGCAGGGTCAGCAGGATCTGATCGCCGACAACGTGGGCGAGGCCGCCGTTCTCGCGGGGCGGGACCCAGCCGATGGACTGCATTTCCAGGTTGTTGCCAGGATGGAATGCCTGGCGCGCCAGTGCGGCCTCCAGGTCATCGCCGTGCAACGGCCAGGAGGCGGACAGGCGGTAAATCTTCAGGTTCTTGAACCACATTTGTGAAAGCTCCAGTGAAAGGAGAGGGCGGCCTGAGCGGCTGACACCTAGGAGGAGGTGGGATACGATGCCGCCACTAAGATCAATGGGAGTGGCGGGTCATGCAGAAGTGGGAGTTTTCTTGCGGAATGGCGATATCAGTCATGGTGGCAGCGCTGTTCCTGGTCTTGTTTGCTATAAATATTCCCGTAAGTACCCCATCCTGGGCAGATTGGGCTGGATGGGTTCAGGCGATCGGATCCATTGCTGCCATCGTCAGCGCTTTCCAGTTGGGGAGCATTCAGGCTGCTACAGCGAGGCGGGACGACCTACATCGTGAAGACCGGGAACGGACGAGAAAGGAGCAGGGATATCGATCAGTCGTACAGCATCTGGTCAACGAGATGGCGTCTATTGCTACATTCGTGGGCAATCGTGATCCCGACACCCTTTCACGATCTTGGGAGTCTTTCCTGAAGCCCGCTGCTATGGCTGCAATTGCAGCTTTCGACTCGCTACCGATCTATGACCTGGGTTCGAGTGAACGAATCAGCGCCGCCTTTGCGCTTAGGGAGGAGGCGCAAGATTTTTTTGGCGAGATAACTCGAACTTTGGCGGACAAGGATCGTCGCGGCGCCTACAAGGAGTTGGAGTCTGGGCTTGCCGATCGCCATAAGAATCTCAAAGACCTAAAGGACATGTTCGACGCAGCGTATAGCTCCTAGCTGGACAGCGATACCGATCGGCCCGGATGTTGCCGATGGCCTGCGGCGATACGCCGTAGCAGTCGGCCAGTTCGTAGGTGCTGAGTCTGCCTCGAGCACTGCGGATAAAGTGGATCTCTTCAGGCTTGATCGCCTCTGCCTTCGGGTCAGCCCAACGAAGGCGGCGGCGCGGCAGCGGAACGGGTGGGAGCCAACCGCTGCGGTCGCGCACCATGAAGTCGATGCCGGTCATATGATGAAGCGGATCAGCCAGCCGAGGAACTGAGGGCCGCAGAGGATGAACGCTGCGAAGGCGAGACCGCCAGGCCATGCCCGCCACGGGATATCCGCGTCCTTGCTCCAGTTGCCGCGGCCGGCGTGGTCGCGTGGCGCGATCAGGTTGCCCAGCTTGCTGCCGGCCTTCGCGATGGCTTGCAGGGGGCGGATGCGCACCGGGGGCGCGCTTGCGCTGATGGTGTTCATGTGGGGCTCCAGGGATCGGCCGCGACGTGGCGGCGAGAGAGGTGGTCACCGAGGGGCGCCAGCACCAGCCGCGCGAACGCGAGCAGGCCCAGGCTCCAGGGGAGGGTTTCAAACAAGGTCATGGGAATCTGCGCAGAGGTGCGCGGCTAGGGATCGAGATTTAAAGTGGCTCCGTCTTGGGGAACCATGGCATTACGACGGATCTAGGCCGAGTCATCCTTTTGGATAAATTGCAGCCGGCATACCGCTCCGATAACCTTGGCGGGCACTCTTAGTTGCGAGAGTCGCTAGCGCAGGCTTCCAGTTGTGTTTCAACGGGAGGGGAGGTCATGTCCGTGGTCAGAAACGCACGAACAGAGTGCAATCTAGGCACTACTCCAGTAGGCGACCTGCTGCCCGGTTGGTGCCGACAAGATCCGATCAACGGGGTCCAGTTATTTCACGATAAGCGGGTTATGTTTCTTTTGAATGCATGGCGTGGGCAATGCATTCGGGCTACGCTTGCTCGGCGAGTAACTAACACCGGTGAATATAGGGAATTCTCCATCGTGGTCGAGGCCCCAGGACCTACTGGGCCGCAGCAATCGCATCAGGTCGTTTGGTTGGAGAATCCTGACCGCGGATCGCTGGAACTTCTACATGTGGATATAGCGTCTGAGTATGGCTCTCTTGACGCGCAGCCGAATATGCATTTCGGCCATGAGGGGACCACCGTTCGAAATGGTCATAGAAGCCCGGTGTACCTCAGTCTTCACTTGCTGATTTGGGATGGATCGCCTGGATCCCCTCCGATAAACGCGATCCACCAATCCGTTCTGGGGAGCGGAAGACAAATTCGTCTCGCAGCTCCTTATGCGAGGACGGAAATTAACGTGCGTGCGGCGGAACCCCAGCTGACGACGCTCTACATGGCCCCTTAGATGTCAGCATTGGGCTATTTGGCGATCGAATTGCCAAAATTGAGAATGTCGATGAGTTCTTCAATGAAGCGTACGAGTGCTTCGAGCATGGCATAGCTCCCTGGATTGATGGGATGGTGTTCAGGCAACAGCGCCTGCCGATACCCCGCACGCGGGGCATGAGCCGGGGCTGTCAGTCGTCGTACTGCTCGGAAGCGGCCGATTCCACGTCATCCGGATCCATGTCGAATTCGAGGCGCGTGCGACCCACGTAGAGGGCGAGCAGAGTTGCCTCGAAGCCGCCGACGGCATTGGGAAGCGATCCCGGTGTAATTTGCTTGCCATCGAGCCTCATCGAATAGCAGCGGCCGTCCTTGTCGAAATCAAGCCGGTAGTCTGCGGTGTACTTCTTGGTCTCCCCGGTTCCGCTTCCGTAGCGGCTCCCCTTGTTCGTCTCGCGGTCAAGGTAGAGGTGCGAAAAGCCGTACTCTTGCTCAAATAGCGCGTAGAACGCTTCGCGTTCTTCGACATGCAAGCCGTGTCGCGCATCCCCCATCAGTTGGGAAAGCTTCACCGTGGCCGGCATGTCGGGCATTACGCTCGCGGCAGCTTTCTCCAGTGCGGTGTTTAGGGAGGCTGCGTTCTGGCCGTGAACCGCATTGCGCAACACATCGTTCAAGACATGCTGGAACTTCGCGACATCGGCTATCTCGATGCCGTGCGGCATTGCGCCAGCAAGTTGCTCCTTCAGTGCTGTGCGGAAAGTGCTGCGATAGCCTGTGGCGTCATCAATGGCGCTGGTGATGGCTCCAATGATGTGCTTGTCCAAAATGGGCTGGAGCTTTTCGGGGGCGAGTGCCTGGGCCAGTGCTGCTTCCAGGTCGATAGTGACTTTCAGTTCCATGAGATTCCTTTGCGCGGGCATGCGCTGGGGTGGGAGGGCTTCGGTAAGCGCCGCACGCGGCGCTGGCCGAAACCCGCTTTTCAGCGGAATCGGAAAGAGGCCGGGGTTATCGTCGCCACGCCCGGCTGGGCGTTGCCTGGCCGCGAGGGCCAAGCACACAGGGTCCGTGGGCGCGCTGGCGCCTGGTTGTCCTGTTTCGCCCTTCCCCGGTGGGGGCGGGCGGCCTCGGTTGTTAAAGAGCGGTCATTCAGTGGATTGATAGTAGCAAACGCTACTGTTTCGAACAATAGCAAATGCTACGCTGTTTTGTAACAGCGGACTGTGCTTGTTGTACGATCAGGAATGACTTTGTTACGCCGAGGGCAGGGCCTATGCCGAGCTTCGTGTCTATTGATGTTGAAACCGCCAACCCAAACATGGCGAGCATTTGCCAGATTGGCTTATCGGTTTTCCGCCGGGGCGAGATTGTGGAGCGGTGGTCAACGCTAGTTGATCCCAATGATTATTTCGACCCGATCAATGTCTCGGTACATGGAATTGATGCGGCGACAATTGCCGGCGCTCCGACGTTTCGCGGGGTGACGCAGGAACTACAACGCCGTCTTGCTGGAAACGTTGTCGTAGCTCATACAGGCTTTGATCGAACCGCTCTTGTCCGAGCATTCGCGGCGAATGGCGAGGCCCTTGCTCCCTGCATTTGGCTGGATTCTGCAAGAGTTGCAAGGAGAGCCTGGCCCGCTGTTGCGCGGAAGGGATATGGCCTTGCTAACGTGGCGCGCATGCTTGATATTCAGTTCCAGCACCACGACGCCTTAGAGGACGCCACTGTCGCCGGCCTGATCGTGGTGCGAGCGGTGAGAGAAAGCGGGGAGACGCTTGACTGGTGGCTAAAGCGAGTTGCGCTAGGGTTGCCCGGCGCTGACGGCAGCTCGGCGGCGCCTATCGCGCAAGAGGGAAATGTTGATGGCCGGTTTTCCGGCGAAGTCGTTGTGTTCACGGGCGAGCTGGCGCTGCCTCGGGCCCAGGCGGCGCGTGTAGCCGCCGAAGCCGGGTGCACTGTTGCCAACAGCGTGACGAAGAACACAACGATTCTGGTCGTTGGGGATCAAGATATCTCGAAGCTGGCCGGTAAAGAGAAGAGCTCCAAGCACTTGAAGGCCGAATCCCTAATAGCCCAGGGTTTCGATTTGAGAATTCTTGGCGAAAGCGACTTCGCTGCAATGATGAACGAGGAGCAATAGCAATGATCGTTGAGCGACAGTTGACTGTACCCCCCAGAGTCGGCCTCACCACTGACCAATTATGGAACGGCGAGGACGGGGGGTTAATCGCTTGTTGGGAGCGGGGTAGGGAGGTGGCGCGGGAGCAGCCTGAGCTGGCCAAGTGTGCCCAAGGCGGGGAACTTGTCGCGCTGCCGTGGCGAGGAGGCGTTGAGGCGGCCGTGAAAGGGAAAAAATACGGCTCACATCGCTACGTGGCAATGTGGCTCGGCCTGCGCGCGTGTGACCTGTTCATTGATTCTGAATCCCAGGTGGAAATCACATGTGCCAAGCATGGCACCAAAGTGATCTTTCTCAGTGATGCTGCCCTTTGGGACGCCTTGCCAGACTAAAAGCTACACCCGTGTCCACTGGCCCGCGACATTGTCGCGCAGTCGCGAGCCTGCCCAGACCACTTGCCCTAGCACCCGCACAGGCACGCCATTTTCCAATGGGATGTCGGGGTAGTTCGAATTGAATGACCGCGCCACCCAGCGCTTTGTCAATTTGTCGCGCACTACCGTCTTCACAATCATCCGGCCGTCGTAATTGATGGCATAGACGCCGCCAGCGGCTAGGTCACGTAGCGTGAGGCTTTCGTTCGGCACGACGAGCAAGGCGGCGCCGTCGCGGATGACGGGCTCCATGCTGTCGCCTTTGGCATACACCACCCGCGCTTTGCCATTGTCCGCACCGACAACCTTCAGGAAAGAGCGTCGGAACTGAATCATTCCCGTTTGCTCTTCGGCATGGTTTTCGATCGGATCGCCCGCCGCCAGTCGCACGTCCGCCAATTCGGGCACTTTCTCGAATTTGTCGTTGGCGGCAGGCGGTTCGCCAGCACCGACGTTGCCAACGACGCCCGTCTGACTGCTGAGGCGGATCGTTGGATCACGCTCCGCCTCGGGTTGGGTTTTGCCGCCCTCCCATGGGGCAGGGGTCCGGCCCTTGGTGCGCATGGGGAACGCATCGTCCGCGTGGTCCATGTCAACAAGGCCGCCTGGCTCGTGTTCTCGAATGGCCGCGACGCTCGAAGGCTGCGTGCCAGGTGTCGGCGGCAAAACGTTGATCCCAAGCTTCAGTTGCGCGACGGCTAGGGCTATGGCGCCCTCAAGCTCGCTCAGCTGAGTAGCTGGCAGTGCACGAATATCAGCCTCCAGAATCGAGCGGAAGGGCCACTCGCCCCCTCGTCGGGACTCCACAGGCGCAACCGCAACGTCTTCGGTATCAAACCAGCCTTTCATGCCGGGCATGGCTTCGATTGCCCATACGGTCTTTTCAGTGATCGGCCGAATGCCGGCGATCATTTGGCGAACGAAAGCTCCGTCCTTGTAGCCGAGCCGGCGTCCAAAGTCGGTCCTGTTCCCTTGGGACACGTGGTTCACGGCAGCCAAAAGGCGGGCGATCCGGAACTCGTTTAGTTCAACCTCATTCATGCGCGGAAAAGTAGCATGTGCTACGGGAGCGTTTGCTACTTGATTAACGTAGCAAACGCTACTAGTATGCGTGGATGAATCTGAACTCATACCTGTCTTCACCTGGTTCCCTCAGCGTGTCGCAACTGCGTGCGCGCATGGCTGAACTGGGTTATGTCGTCAAAAACGATGCGCAGATACGCCAGTGGCGCATTCGATTTAGGGGGCGGCGCCCATCGCCCACCAACTGCGTTGGGTTGGAATTGGCCTCTGGCTGGAAGATGCGCCGCCAGGATTTGCGCCCAGAGGATTGGCAGGAGATATGGCCGGAACTTGTCGGGCAAACCTATTCGCCTGAGCGGAAGGACGATGGCGATGACCAGTTGCCCATGGAGGGCCCAGACCATGCGTAACACCGGCCCTGTGACCTTCGGTGCCCGACTCGCATCCCATCCACTCAAGCGGGAAGAGGGTGTCTGGTTCTTCAACGTCCCGCCAGAGTCCGCGGGCGACACCGAGCCCCAGCAACCCGAGGCAGACAACATGGCCGCCAAGGTGCAGATCGGTCCATTGGACGTTTGAAAGTTGTTTTCCATGCTGCGCATCTTATGGACAGCGCGGCAAGAGCGAAACCCTGTTATTTCCAGATTCCAAGGTAAGACCTAATGACTAGCCGCCATCCCTCCCACAACTGGCTTGATGTTCTCTACAACGATGTCCGCAGTACGCCTGGGGGCGTGAAGGACGCTGCTTCGTTCCTGACGGAGCGCCGCGGCAAGCGGATTCACTACGAGTCCCTGCGGGCCAAGCTGAACGGGCAAGAAGGCGAGTCGATGACATTCGAGATGGCCGACTTGCTGACCGAGTGGATGTTGCAGTACGCGGCGTCGGCGGATTTTGCGCATCGCTGGGCTCAGACCTACGCAACTGTCGAGCATGGACTTACCTGCCTGGACGTGCCGCCGCCTCCTGAGGGTGGATGGCCGGACGAGTTGAAGGCGATCCTTCAAAAGGTGATGCAGGCGGGCGCGAAGGTTGGGGGCCTGAATGCTTCCACCTTGGAGGCGATGGCAGATGGCCGGATCGACCCCACTGAGCGCAGCGAGCTGTACACGCTGTTCATGGAGTTGGCCGTCCTTGCATTCCGTGGCGCTCGCAATGTGTCGAGGGTGCAATGCTGACCCGTGGAACGTCTGGTGTACCGGTGCGGGCGCGTGACGCGTCCGCAGGGCGGAAGGGGGCGGCGCTGTCGCGCACGGCTGCAATGATGTGCAGCAGCGCGAAGTTCCAGCGGTGGGTTGTTTCCCGCATCGGCGCCGTCCCCGAGGGCGTGCCCCAGAGCCAGCATGCCGCGCAGTACGTGCGCGACATGTGCGGGGTCACCAGTCGCGCGGAGTTGGACCACAACGCGGCAGCAGCAGAGCTGTTCCATACGGCCATCCGCAAGCCCTTCGTGGCATGGAGCGGCATCTATGGCTGATTGCCTGCACATGTTCAAGGGCTACCGCGTGCCACCGGAGACGGTCGAGGCAGTGCGCCAGGCCATCATCGACACTCCGCGGCAAGTCCAAGTCAGCGCATTGCGGGCAATGGTGTCGCCTGCCATGGTGGCGGTCAGCCCTTGGCTGCGGACCACCCGGGATGACGCGGCGGCGGCTGCGGTGGAGTCGCTCCTGTTCGACGCCGTGCGCGCCGGCCTGGTCAGACGCCACACGAACGGCTGGAAGTTCTCGCACTGGTCGCGTGTCCGAAAGCAGCGGGGTGCCGCATGACCGTGCAACGCAAAACGCCGCTCAAGCAGAAGACGCCGATGAAGCGTGGCGCGCCGTTGAAGGCCAAGGCGCCGATGATGCGCGCCGAGCCGCTGCCGCCGCCCCGCGCCTCCATGAAGGCGCGCAAGAAGGGCAAGAAGCCGCCGAAGACCGTTTATCGCAACGCGGCGCTGCTGGACCTTGCCAAGGGCGAGGAATGCTTGCTGCGCGTGCCCAAGTACTGCCAGGGCGGCACGGACACCACGGTCGCCTGCCATTCCAACCGCCTGCGGGACGGCAAAGGGAAGGGCATCAAGGCCCACGACTGGGCTATCGCCTTCGGCTGCGGCGGGTGCCATTGGTTCATTGACCACTCCAAAGCCACGATGGAAATGAAGCTGTCCTATTTCATCCCGGGCTTGCGGCTTACGCGCCAGCGAATCATGGATCTGGGCAAATGGCCCGAAGAGGCCGAGCGCGGGTATCAACTTTTGTATGGAGAGACGTCATGAGCGTTCAGGGCATGACATGGGCGCTTGCTCAGCAGATAGTCAAGGAGCCGACCGCGCGTCACGTGCTGCTCTGTCTGGCCAATTACGTCGGACCCACCGGCGAGGGCGCGTTCCCCGCTGTGGCGACGTTGGCGGAAGACACTGGCCTATCGACGCGGACGGTGCAGAACAAGCTCCGCGAACTGGAGGCCATGCAGGTGATCAAGCGTGGCAACCAGGATCTGGTGGCGGCCTACATCCGTCGCGCGGATCAGCGGCCTGTTTGCTACGACATGGATCTTTCACGGGGTGCACCAGCTGCGCCCCGCGTGGAACATTTTGAAGGTCAATCACGGGGTGAATCTGCTGCACCCCGTGACGAACGGGGTGCATCTGACGACACGACGGGGTGCAGCTCACGACGCCACGGGGTGAATCTGACGACGTCACGGGGTGAACGTGCTGCACCCGATCCGTCATTGAACCATCAAGGAACCATCAATAAACCCAAAGGCGCGCGCAAGCGCTTGCCGGGGTTTGACCCGATGACCTTGGAATTGCCGGACTGGCTTGATGCGGAACTGTGGGGGCGCTGGGTGCGTCACCGGGTGCAGATCCGAAAGCCGTTGACCGAAGAGGCTGCCAAGCAGCAGGTGAAAGACCTGGCCGGGTTCCGGCAGCAGGGCCACACGCCGGAAGCGGTCATTGCCCATGCCATCGGCAAAAGCTGGCAAGGGCTGTTCGCCCCAGGTGGGCAAGTCACCGGACCATCCGGCCGGGGCGGCAAGTTCAACCCCACGCAATACGTGAATCGAAATCGCGCCCAAGGAGGCAACGACTATGACGACGGTCGCACAATCGACGGCTGAGCAGGCCGTCAACGCGTGGCTGCTGCCTCGCACGAAGCTCGAAGGCATTTCGGCAATCGATCACCTTTGGAACCGCCTCTCTGGGACGTATGGGGGGCGCTGGCTCAAGGACTTCCCGGACATGGACAGCATCGAGAACTGGAAGACCGCGTGGGCCGAGGCGTTGCACGATGATCACGTCACGCCGCATGAGGTTGCGGATGGGTTGCGGGCCTGCCGCCGCATGTTCCCGGACTGGCCGCCTGCCGTGGGTGAATTCATTCGCGCGTGCCGCCCCGCGCTGGAACCAGAGGTGGCGTTTTACACGGCTGTCGCGGGAATGGCGGCGCGCCACAACGGCGAGCAAGGCACGTGGCCGCACCCTGCCATTTTCTGGGCAGCAGTGGAAGTGGGGGCGCACGATCTCCAGCACTGCCCCTACATGACGATGAAGGCCCGCTGGGAGCGGTCTCTGAATGAGGTGTTGGCCCGTGGTGAGTGGAAGCCCATTCCCGCAATCGTTAAGGCATTGCCAGCGCCGCCCGCTACCGCGCAGACCCGCGCCCAAGCCGAAGAGCAAATGCGCAAGATCGGTGCGACTGGAATCATGAATCAGTCTGGCCGTGATCCGATGCGCGGTTGGAAGCGGGTGATTGCCGAAACCGAGAACCCCAAGGGCAAGCGGTACTCGCCGGGAATCGTGGCAATGGCGCGGAATGCATTGCGCCTGGGCGCAGGGCACGGGGCGCAGTCATGAGCGGCGCAATGGCACGCAACAAGGGGGCGTCGTATGAGCGCAAGGTTGCCAACATGCTGACCGAGGCAACCGGGAAGGTGTGGCGTCGGCGCGTGCGCAACGCCGCAGACGATAGCGATGTGGTTGCCGATGATCCCGCTTTCGCGCACATAGTCATCGAATGCAAGCACGCCAACACGCTTTGCTTGCCCGCGTGGTGGCGCCAGGCGCAGCAGCAGGCTGGCGAGCAGGGCGTACCGGTGCTGGTCTACAGACAAACGGGGGCGCGTGGCGAATCGGTGATGGTCGATGCCCACCACGTCAACCCAAGAACCTTTCCTGTCCGGGGGCGGCATACCGTCACCTTCGCATGGGAAGCAGCAATGCAATGGATGCGGGAAATGCTGCCCGCGAAAGTGACTTACTCCCCGGGGATTATCTGATGACTACCATGACACTTACGAGCCCGGCGGCTATGCGGCATACGTCCGGCGATGAGGAACCGCTGTTCAAGAACCTCCACGCGGCGCTGACGTTCGCCTTCAATTTCCGTATGCAGCAGTATGACCGTCCGTTGATGAACCGCGTGGCGGCCGGGCCGTCCGCGGGAGAAGGAAAGGGCCTCAGCGGGGTTGATGGCGCAGGCCAAGCAGGCATGATCCGCGCCGAATTGGACCAGTTGGCACCGCTTCACCGCGCTGTCCTGATCGCGGCGGCGGCCCCGTCTCAGATTCTCTGCGAGTGCCGAGTGTCTTGCTGCTCTGGCTGGAAGATAAATCCGGAATGGCAGGACGCAATGAGCCAGGTGGTATCCGCTGCGGTCGCAGGCGCGCTCTCGGGTTGCGTGTCGAACGGGCGTCTCCGGTCGGCGCTGATTCAACGCCTACTCGGCGCAGAGGTTTCGCTGTCGAAGCTGGCTGAACGCTACGAGGTAAGTGAGCGGACAGCCGAAGCTCATAACGCGAAGCTAAAGCGCTGGTTGTTCGGCTACCCGGCCAAGGGAGACGAAGAGGCCAAGCCCGGCATTCACCAGCAAGCTCATCGAGCGCTACTAGAACGTCTGCAAGCTGGTGGCATGCTCATCGGCAGAGGTTGATTTCAGGATTCCGGTTGACCTCTGCGGAAAAGTCCCGCAGAATAGGCCTCTAACGGATACGGTGTATTACTGCGTCCAGACAAACCCGCCACGCGAAAGCCGGCGGGTTTTGCACTTCTCGGCCTGTTAAATGAAGCCCGGGCGTACTCTCGCTACACTTGGCGAAAGTCACGCGGAAGGGGTCCAGAGATATGGCGCACCGGCAGTTGTATTCCGAGTTTTCAGCTAAGGATAGGAAAGTGATGGATCGTGTCATTCGGTCTCACGAGTACCAAAAGGGGCCGACAGTTAGACAGGAGCTTTCTAAGCTTGGAATCGATGTCCCGCTTTGGACGCTGTATCGCCGCATGACTCAATTGAAGGAGCTGGATGCCGCTGCGCCAATGGAATCCGGCGCGATCGTGCATATCACTGACCGGAAAATGGGCACGACGAAAGTTATCGAGGTGAGTGTCGCGGCGTCGCGGGTGGAAACGGCCGTACTTCGTTTGGATCGTCACGCCAAGGCCGGACGGTAAGATTTCGGCTGGTGCTAGAAAAGACAAACCCGCCAAGCGAACGCTGGCGGGTTTTTCGTTTTTGCGCGGTGCCTGAGAGTTGCCGAAAGGCCGGTCAAAGGGTGACGCCGCTACAGTCTTTCCAGTGGGGCGCGCGCCCAATACTGGGGAGGCCCTGGGTTCGAATCCCAGCCGCGCAACCAGCGGGCTTGGCCGAGTGGTCAGGCTGCGGCCTTCCAAGCCGCCTACGCGGGTTCGATCCCCGCAGCCCCCTCCAGTTTCTATAGGGTTAGACCAAGCTGACGTTTAGCCGACACTGTTTGTCGTCGCCACCGTGACCACACAAGTGTCGATTTCGATCGAAAACAGATCCTGGAGCTGACTTGCCAACTCGTGTTGAGCTTGGACTTGCTCGTCGGCCGAGGGTGCAACGTCGCCATCAAACTCGACCATAGTTAGTCGTTGTCGTGCTTCGTTGGCACTTGCCAGCAAGAATATCTTGGTGTGCCTGGTAGGCCACTGAAACAGCGCGAGTCGCCCATCAGGGAGCTTTTCCCAACATTCTAAGCGGCGCTCACCGGCAGCACAGCAGATGCTGTGCCACAGCTTGCTAGGGTCTTTAGTTCCTATGACGATCATGGTTAATGCCTAAAAACTGGCCGGCGACATTATAGGTATAAAGAATAAGTATGTTAATTAAACCCAAGCCCCGATACGGAAATCCGGTCGGGGCTTTTCGCTTTCGCGGCGTCGCGCAGTCTTAGCGCGCCGGGTTCATGCCCCGGAGCTCGCATGCTCGCTCCCTGCCGCTGCAACCATTCTCATACCCTCTCGCTACTGAGGGCCGCGCGCTGGGCATGGCGCGCGGGGATTCGGTCATCGCCGCCGGGCTGTGTGCAGTAGGTAGCACCCGGCAGGAATATTCAGGGGTACGAATCATGTGTAGGCGAGACTTTGAGGCGGTTGTGCGTCGGGATATCCGCAAAGCGGAGCGTGCGGGCGCAGATCCGGCGCTGTGTGCAGCGGCCCGCCAGCTGTTGAAGGAGTGCGACCTGATGTACCGACACAAGGTGTCCGGCCTGAATCGGTTGGCACCTGGCGTCAGGCGTGAATGCCGAGCGCGCTGCATGGCTCAGTACATCAACCGTGTGGATGCTATTGGCGGTTTGGTTCGAACCTATACCGCGTTTCGTCGTGGCGAGGCGATCCCAGCATGAAGCTCAAGACACTCAAGCCGCGCATTGCGATGGCTGGATCAAGGCTGGCAGCTGCCCCCACGCCGAGCGCGAAGCGTATGACGGGGCGCAAGCTGCAAGAGCGTCGGGTGCGCGTCTGGTCTATTGACCCGCACTGTGCGCATTGCCGGACGCTGACCATCTACCCGTATGGATTTGAACTGGACCACAAGGTAAGCCTGTTCGACGGCGGCGAAGACACCGACGCGAACACGCAGATTCTGTGCGTGTCACGCGATGTGAACGGGCGGAAGACCGGATGCCATGACGCCAAGACGCGGCGGGACATGGGCTACAGGGGCAGAGAGTGATGGTGCAACAGACAGTCACGGTTTCCATTCATATCGCGTGGTGGGTGCGTTGGTATCTCTCTGGCGGGGCTTTCGTTGCCCGCATGACTGGCGCAACGCCGCATTGGGGCAAAGTGGAGCGATGGATCAGGCGCGGGCTGTCCGTTCGCGCCATCAGAAGGCCGTAGCGCGCTGCGCTGTCACGGTGGTGGTGCGGACCTCGTGCCTGTGGGATCGCGCCCTGGTCGGCCTGTGCGCGGGCCTGTTGGACCACGACTGAAGGGGGGGGCGGGTGAAAGTCTGGCGGGCTCGCCTTCCGGAAACCACCTGTTCCCTCACGCACGGAAAATTTCTCCCTTTTGGAAAATTGTTAACCCTCTTTTGTTAACCACAAGCTATGGCATTAACCGACAAAAAGCGCCGTTTCGTCGATGCGCTGCTGTCGGGTCTATCCGGTGCGAAAGCCGCTATCCATGCGGGCTACAGCGAAAACGGGGCGGCCCAAGCAGCCGCCCGATTGATGCGCGACAAGCATGTTCTGGCTGCCCTGGGGCGCATCGCCGAAGTTAACAAAGCGGTTAACAAAAAGGCGGTTAACAAAAAGGCCAAGGAAGAGGCACCGGCCGAGCAGATACCTCCTACGGAAGAGACGCCGCCGAAAGTCGCCGGCGAGATCCCGCTGGGTGGAATCGGCCTGAAGGCCCTCGGGCTCACCTCGGATCCGCGGACGGTGTTGGTGGCCATCATGAACGATGCGAACGAGGAGCCGAAGCTTCGCCTGGAGGCTGCCAAGGCCCTCATGCCGTTCACGCACGGGAAGATTGCCGATCAGGGCAAGAAGGACGCGCAAAAGGCCGCAGCTACTAAGGTGGCTGCTGGCGGTCGATTCAATCCTCCGCCTCCGCCCACGCATCTGCGTGTTGTCGGGAAAGGCTAAGTCATGGCCTGGACAACCGCATGCCCAGACTGGGCGGACCGCCTGCGGGCGCGCAAGTCGATAATTCCGCCGCCTATCTTCCCCGACCAGGCCGAGTACGCGCTGGGAATCTTCAAGCAATTGAAGGTGGTTGACCTTCCGCAAGTGTATGACGAAGCCATCGGCGGATACCGTAACCAGACGTTCGGGGAATGTTCCGAGGAATGGGTCTTCGACTTCGTGCGCGCCATCTTTGGCGGCTATGAGGCTGACACGGGAAAGCAGCTGATCCGTGAATATGGGTTGCTCATTAGCAAGAAGAATACGAAATCGACTATCGCCGCCGGCATCATGCTGACGGCGGTCATCATCTGCTGGCGCCAGGAAGAGGAACACCTGATCCTGGCGCCCACGAAAGAGGTGGCCGACAACAGCTTCAAGCCGGCTGCGGCGATGGTGCGCGCGGACGAAGAACTGTCGGAGATGTTTCATGTTCAGGATCACGTCCGGACGATCACGCACCGAGTAACGCGCAACAGCCTGAAGGTGGTAGCTGCTGATACCGACACAGTTTCAGGGAAGAAGTCGGGCCGAATCCTCGTAGATGAGCTTTGGCTGTTCGGCAAGCGTGCAAACGCCGTGGCGATGTTCCTTGAGGCGCTGGGAGGCCAGATATCGCGGGATGAAGGTTGGGTGATTTACCTGACGACGCAAAGCGATGAGCCACCGGCGGGTGTCTTCAAAGAAAAGCTCGTCTACTGGCGCGACGTGCGAGACGGGCGGGTGGTCGATCCGAAGACGCTGGGCATCCTGTACGAGTTTCCGGAAGACATGGTCGAGGCAAAAGCTTATCTCGACCCGGCGAACTTCTACATCACCAATCCGCACCTCGGCCGCTCAGTCAGCGCCGAATGGTTGGGGGATCAGCTCAAGCTATTGCAGGCCAGAACGGACGGAGCGTTCCAACAGTTCCTGGCCAAGCATCTGAATGTCGAAATCGGGCTGAATCTGCGTTCTGACCGCTGGGCAGGTGCTGATCACTGGCTAAATCGCGGGAAGCGGGAACTGACGCTTCGCGCGCTGATGGAGCGTTCCGAAGTGGTCACGGCCGGTATCGACGGCGGCGGTCTGGATGACCTGCTGGGCCTGGCATTTCTAGGGCGCGAGCGAGGGACGGGAAACTGGCTGCACTGGGCGCGAGCCTGGGCGCACCCGTCTGTTCTGGAGCGCCGCAAAGAGATTGAGCCCAGATTGCGTGATTTCGAACGGGCTGGCGAGCTGGTCATAGTCAAGCAGATCGGCGATGACACCGCAGAACTGGCGACCCTCATCCGCCAGGTGTATGACGCGGGCCTGTTCCCCGAGAAATGTGGCATCGGTGCCGACCAAAACGGCGTGACCTTCAACGACGCGCTTGTGGAGGCCGAAATCCCCGAGGAATTGATCGTCGGAGTGTCTCAGGGTTGGAAGCTGGGAGGAATCATCAAGACGGTGGAGCGCAAGCTTGCCGAAGGCTCCTTCTTGCATGGCGATCAGGCGCTGATGGCTTGGGCTGTTGGTAATGCTCGTATCGAGCTGCGCGCTAACGGCATCTTGATCACCAAGCAGGCGAGCGGCACAGCGAAGATTGATCCCTTGATGGCGACATTCGATGCCGCACAGTTGATGGTCCTTAATCCCGAGGCCTCCGGCCGGTCGGTATACGAGTCCCGCGGGATTCGATTTATCTGAGAGAACCCATGAAATTACTGGACCGCTTTCTGGGCGGCTCAGCCGGCGAGTTGGCGCCTGAAGCAGGCACGCGGCTTGAGCCCACCATTGCGCTCGAAAGCGCGCAGGCTTCGTCGCAGCCTAGGGGGCAGGCCTTCCGAGGCTTGGATGATCCGGCGCTGCTGGAGTACATCCGCAGCGGCGACTACAGCAGCCGGGTGGAGTCGCTGCGGAACATGGCTGCATTGCGGTGTGTGTCTCTGATCGTCACGTCGCTTGGAATGCTCCCGCTCAATCTGATTCGAAACGACGCATCCAAGGCGGCAGCGAAAGACCACCCGGGGTATCGGCTGATGAAGCTGAAGCCGAACGGCTGGCAAACGCCCTTCGAATTCAAGAGCATGATGCAGCTGCATGTTTTGCAGCAAGGCAACGCCTACGCCAGGGTTGTCTGGTCGGCGGGCAGGCCCATTGCCTTGGTGCCGATGGCGCTGGGGTCCGTCAAGGCCGAGCTGGCGGGTTGGGAGATGCGTTACACGTACACCCGGCCGGATGGCCAGCAGGTAAAGCTATCCCAGAAGGAAGTGTTCCACCTAAGGGACATCACCATTGATGGGGTGGAAGGGCTGAGCCGCATGAAGCTCGCGCGCGATGCCATCGCTCTAGCACGTGATGCCGAGCGCGCCGCCGGTCGCGTTTTTCGCACGGGCAACCTGGCGGGCGGCGCGGTGGAGGTGCCCAAGGCGCTTTCGGATACGGCCTATGGGCGGATGCGCAATTCCCTGGACACGGATTTTGCTGGGGCTGAGAACGCCGAGCGCTGGATGTTGTTGGAGGAAGGCGCCAAGGCGAACAAGTTCAAGGTAACCGCCGCCGAAGCGCAGCACATCGAGAACCGCAACGCGCAGATCGAAGAGGTGGCGCGGGCCTTCGGCGTGCCGCGGCCCCTCTTGATGATGGACGACACCAGTTGGGGGTCGGGCATCGAGCAGCTTGGGATCTTCTTCGTGCAGTACGGGCTGCAGTTCTGGTTTACCGCGTGGGAACAGGCGGCGATGCGCACCTTCCTGACCGACGAGGAACTGGACGAGCTCGCCTACAAGTTCAACGAGCGGGCACTGATGCGCGGCACGTTGAAGGACCAGGCCGACTATTTCGCCAAAGCGTCCGGGGCGGGTGGCCATGCCCCGTGGATGTGGCAGAACGAGATCCGGGAGCTGTCAGACCTCCCAGCGAGCGATGACCCGCAGGCAAACAAGCTGCGCGATCCCATTACCCAAAAAGGAAAATCCAATGAGCCTGCTGCAATTGCCTGAGATCAAGGCGGATGCCCGCCTTGGTGCCGCCGACTTCGATCTACGTCCAGACGCACTGGAGCGGTGGGCGCCTCAGGTGCGCGCCGCCGGCGGGGACGAAGACGCAACCATTTCTATCTACGATGCCATCGGGGAAACCTGGGATGGCAGTGGCGTGACGGTCAAACGCATTCAGGCGGCGTTGCGATCTGTCGGGACGCGGGACGTGACAGTGAACGTTAATTCACCCGGCGGTAATTTCTTCGAAGGGGTCGCGATCTACAACGCGCTGCGCGAGCACAAGGCCAAGGTCACTATCAAGGTGCTGGGGCTTGCAGCGTCGGCGGCGTCTGTCATTGCGATGGCGGGCGATGAAATCCTGATGGGTCAGGGATCGTTCCTGATGATCCACAACGCCTGGGCAGTAGCGATCGGAAACCGGCACGACCTGGTCGACGCGGCCGCGAAGCTGGAGCCGTTCGATGAAGCGATGGCCCAGGTTTACGCAGCCCGAACGGGTTTGACGTCGAAGCAGGCCGCGGCGCTTATGGACAAGGAAACCTGGATCGGCGCTGATCAGGCGGTGGAGGATCGTTTCGCCACTGGCCTGCTCGATGGCGCCGCAGTCACCGAGCAGCCGCAGTCGACCGGGGAACGGCGGGCCTTGGCCCAGGTGGAAGCGGCAATGGCTCGCGCCGGATACAGCCGCTCCTCTCGTCGCGACACGTTCAAAGCACTTTTTTCCGGCAAGCCGAGCGCTGCCACAACCACCACGCCGTGCGCTGGTGACGACGTAGCAGCCCTGCTGCAAACCACACTTACAACCCTGCGAGGTTAAACATGAAGCAACAATCGAATGCCCGCGTACCCCGCGGGCTGGTCTCCGTTCGCGCTGACGCCGGCGCTCCGGGGGATATCAAGGATCTGGTTAACCAGCTGAACCAAGCCTTCGCCACGTTCAAGGACGAGCACACGAAGCAGCTGGACGAGGTCAAAAAGGGCACGCACGACGCCCTACAAGCGCTCAAGGTCGAAAAGATCAACGCCGACATCAGCCGGCTCCAATCGGCCATCGATGACGCCAATCTGAAGATCGCATCGGCCCAGATGGGCGACGGCAGCGGCCAACGGCTGAAGGACGCGGAGTATAGCGACGCGTTCAATGCCCACTTCAAAAAGGGCGATGTGCAGGCCGCCTTGAACAAGGGCGCCGCGGAAGAGGGCGGCTACCTCGCTCCGGTGGAGTGGGACCGCACGATCACGGACAAGCTGGTGCTGGTTTCGCCCATGCGCCAGCTGGCAACCGTTCAGCCCGTGTCTGGCGCCGGCCTCACCAAGCTGTACAACCTGGGCGGTACGGCCTCGGGCTGGGTTGGCGAAACTGCCGCGCGCCCGCAGACGAATACCGCGGGCTTTGCCTCGCTGGGTTTCGGCTGGGGCGAGATTTACGCCAATCCGGCCGCCACGCAGCAACTGCTGGACGATTCCGCGATCAGCCTGGAAAGCTGGCTCGCCGGGGAAGTGGAAACCGAGTTCGCCAAGCAGGAAGGCCTGGCTTATGTTTCGGGCGATGGCGCCAACAAGCCCTTCGGCATCCTGACCTACATTGTTGGCGGGGCCAATGCCACCAAGCATCCCTTCGGCGCGATCAAGGTGGTGAACAGCGGCGCTGCGGCGGCCATCACCTCGGACGGCGTCATCGACCTGATCTATGACCTGCCCTCGGCCTTCACGGGCAACGCGCGATTCGCCATGAACCGCAAGACCCAGGGGCTGGTTCGCAAGCTGAAGGACGGCCAAGGCAACTATCTGTGGCAGCCGTCCATGGTGGCGGGCCAGCCCTCCACTCTCGGCGGCTTCCCGCTCAGCGAGGTTCCGGATATGCCTGATGCGGTCGCTGGCGCGGCCGCCGTGCTGTTCGGGGACTTCAAGCGGACCTACACCATCTACGACCGCGTAGGCGTGAAGGTGCTGCGTGATCCCTACACCAACAAGCCCTTCGTGCTGTTCTACACGACCAAGCGCGTGGGCGGCGGTGTCCACAACCCCGAGCCGATGCGCGCGATGAAGATCGCGGCGGCGTAACGAGCCAAGGAGGGGCGCCAGAAGGGCGTCCCTCCACTACATCGGAGAAAAAAATGCCGAAGCTGATCAAGACGATCCGCGCTGTGCCGAAAGGCGAAATCTACCCGGTCGAATATCCCGCCGGCGATGAATGTCCGGTGTGGCTGCTGCCGGCCGCTCATGACCTGGACGCACTGGAAGAGCCTGAGGGCGACGCGAGCGAAAAGGCCGAACTCATGGCGAAACTCGACGCGGACGAGATCAAGTATGACAAGCGCTGGGGCTTGGACAAGCTGCGCTTGGCCCTGGCCGAAGGCAAGAAGGACTGACCATGGCACTGCTCACCCCGGAGGAGTGCATTATCCAGTGCAGCGCTGATCCGGCGGACGCGCCACTGCTCGAAAAGCTGCTAGCTAGCGCGGAAAGCGCCATCGCGGGTTACCTGAATCGCGCGTTCTTTGCCACTGCGGCCGAACTTGTTGCGGCGCAGGATGCTCTGCCGGCCGCTGCGGGTGAAGCGCAGGATGCTTACGACGCGGCGATGGCCGGGGCGGGGGCGATCAACAACACGGCGGCGCGCAAGATGGCGGTCGATCTGGCAGAAGAACGGCTGAAGGAAGCCAAGATCGGCTTTCACCGTGTTCTATACGGCATGGTCGCCACGCCGCGCATTGAAGCGGCGGTGCGGCTGACGCTCGGGAACCTCTACGCGAACCGCGAAGAAGTGGTGATCGGAACAAGTGCGATAAGACTGCCGCAGGGCATTTCGGAACTGGTGCGCGCTGACCGCCGGGAAATGATGCCATGAGGGCCGGAACCTTACGCACCTGGATTCGAATCGAACGGAGCGAGGACAGCGCTGACGAAGTCGGCCAGCCCAATGGTGCCTGGGTTGAGGTGGTAACCGTTCGATCAGATCCGCGCGGTCAGACAGGCATGGGCGCGATCACACGCAACCAGGACAACATGGGTGCTTCCATCAACGCATACAGCTTTCGCATCCGGTTCCGTCGCGGAATTGACCAGGGAATGCGCGTGCTGGAACTCTTCGACGGCCAGCCGGTTGGCGATCCATTCGATATCAAGAACGTACGGATGGACCTTGCGCGACGACAGTGGACGGATTTGATCTGCGAGCAGGGGGGCAACGATGGCTAGAGGGCTGCAGGCGACTTTCGACACCTCCGGCTGGTCGGCGGGCTTGGATCGGCTGTTGGGACCCGCACGGGTCAGCCTGGCGCGATCCATGGCCGTTGCTGGAGGCGAGGTGCTGCGAGACGAGGCGAAGGTGCGGGCTCCGCGAAGCGGCCAGGGGGCGGTCGGGGAGTCGGGACCGAGAATTCCCCTTGCGGAGGCGATTTACTTGGCCTTCCGCGAGCGGTACTCGGGTGACAAAGAGGTCCAGTACGCGGTCACCTGGAACAAGCGCAAGGCGCCGCACGGGCACCTGGTCGAGTTCGGGCACTGGCAGATCTATCCGGTGATAAAGAAGTCGGACGGCATCTATGTCACGGACAAGCGCCGCAAGCTTGCGACGCCGAAATGGGTGCCAGCCTCACCTTTCCTTCGACCGGCGTACGAAGCCGCTTCGCCTCGGGCGCAGGCGGCAATGATCCAGCGCGGGCGGCAACGTCTGCCTGAGCTTCTGGCGGGGAGGGAGGTGAACGATGACACTTGAGTCCAAATTGAAAGCGCTTCTGGGGCCGTTGGTCGGCGGGCGCGCGTATCCGGATGTCACACCGGACAAGCCGGAATTCCCGCTGATCGTTTACCAGGGCGCGGGCGGGCAAGAGCGTTGGTACGTCGAGGGCAAGCGCCGCGAGAAGCGGAACCAGCGCTTGCAGGTATTTGTCTGGGCTGCCACGCGGGTGCAGGCGAGCGCCCTCGCCGATCAGATCGGCACAACGCTGTGCGAAAGCGACTTTCCGGCCGTGGAGCCCTACGGCTCTCCCACCAGCCTCTACGAAGAGGCGATCAAGAAGTACGGCACCCGCCAGGACTTCGGCATCTGGTTCCATCCCTCCTGACTTTCTCCCGCTTCTACATCAAACCCGGCTCCGCGCCGGGTTTTTCATTTGAGGAAAACAAATGTCTTCCATCTTTATCAACGGATCGCAATTTCGCATTTCGACGGCGCTTGCGCAGGCGGTGGCAATCACTGCGGTGACAAACGGGGTTGACCCGACCGGATCGACGGCTACCCCGCCCTCGGCGGGCGACGTGTTGGTGCTGTCTTCAGGCTGGCCGGCGCTGGACAACTCCGTGTTTCGCGCCTCTGACGTCACAGCCGATGGCTTCAAGATCGAGGGCACCGATACCACGGAACTTCGGCTGTATCCGGCCGGGCAGGGCGCTGGCACCTACCGCAAAGTGAGTGAATGGGTCAGCCTTGATCAGATCACTGACGTGCAGATCACTGGCGGCGAGCAGCAGTACCACACCTACCAGTACACCGAAGACCCGACCGGCAAGCAACAGCAAAAGCCCACGGTGAAGACCCCTCTGGTGCTGACCTACACGCACGACTACGACCGCAAGAAGCCCTGGTACAAGGCGCTCATCGCTGCCGACCGTTTGCGCCTGCCGGTGGTGCTCGAAACCACCTATCCGGACGGAAGCGTTACGTACTACTACGGCTATCCCTCCTTCCGCAAGGAAGCGACCGGCGGGCAGAACGTCAACCTGCAGAACACCTTCACGCTGTCGCTGATCGCCGACACCGTGACCTACGACGAGGTCTAAGCATGACGTTCATCATCAAAGGGAATCCCGTCATCGAAGCGACGGTAACGATCACCGGGCAGGGCCGCACTCAAAAGTTGGAGCTGGCGTTTCGCCACAAGACTGACGACGAGTACCGCGCGCTCATGGCAAAGGTCGAGAAGGGCAAGCTTTCCACGGGCGGGCTCTTGCTGGAGCTGGTCGAGCGCTGGAATGCAGACATGCCGCTGGACGAGTCGGGTGTTAATGCGCTGCGGCAGCACCAGCCAGGGGCTGACCTCGCCATCGTGCAGGCCTACAACCGCGCGCTGCAGGTCGAACTAGAAAAAAACTAAAGGCGGCGGTGGCGGCGTTCTATTGGACGCCGCCATCCGCCACTGCGCTCGCGCTGGCCGGCATTCGATCTCGGCCCGCGCTGTTTAAGAGGCCCGTTCCCGAAGTGTTACCGGAACTGGCTGATGCCTTCGCGCTCTTCATCCGCAATCAAACCCAATGGCGTGTTGGCGCGGGCGGTCCTATCGGACTGGACTACTTGGCGCTGCAAGCCGATCTGCGTTTGCGGGGTGTTCGGCGCAAACGCCAGCGGCAGGTCATGGACGTGCTGCGAATGGTTGAGCGTGCGGCCCTGGAGTTTCTACACAAGAGCTGAATATGGCACAGGAAAGCATAGGGACTGCACGGTTAGACATTGTTGTCGATACTTCGCAGTTCGATACCGCCATTGCGACGGCGAAGCGCGGCACCAGCGACATGTCGCAATCTGCCCAGGCGGACTATGCCAGGCTGAGCGCCGCCGAGCGTCGCCGAGTGGACGCCCTGGTGAACCAGGCGAACACCATCGATTACACGCGGAAGCAGCAAATTCTGTACAACGCTGCGCTGCGTGAAGTACCCACTTCGATCCTGGACGAGCTGAAATCGAAGCTCGCCGCGACGGGCGCAGCGGCGGCCGGCGCGGGGAAGCAACTCAACCAGTACGGGATCAGCGCCGCCCAACAGGCAGCTGCCCTGCGTGGCGTGCCTGCGCAGTTGACCGACATTGTGGTGTCCCTCCAGGGCGGGCAGCAGCCGCTGACGGTGTTGCTCCAGCAAGGCGGCCAGCTAAAGGACATGTTCGGCGGGATCGTGCCCGCGGCACGCGCGTTGGGTGGCGCGTTAATGGGCCTAGTTAATCCGTACACCCTTGCGGCGGGCGCCGTTGCCGCAGTAGCCGCGGCGTGGGTAAAGGGATCCTCCGAAGCCGAGAGCTTCCGTGAAGCACTGATTCTGAATGGGAATGCTGCGGGTGTTACGGCGGATAACTTGGGCTTGCTGGCGCGCGGCTTGGGCGAAGTCACGGGTAGCCATTCACGCGCAGTTCAGGCATTGAATGCGGTTGCCGCCTCCGGGAAGCTGTCCGGCACCGCGCTAGCTGACGTGGCGCTCATTGCTGCTGAGATGCAGCGTGCGACTGGCGTGGAGATTGAAAAGACCGTTGAGGTCTTCGCAAAGCTTGGAAAGGACCCGGTTGCCGCGGTTGTGGAACTCAACGAGCGGTATGGGATCCTGACGGGCTCCATCTACGCTCAGGCCCAAGCCTTGACGGACCAAGGTCGGGCGCAGGAGGCCGTTGAGCTTGTCGCGAGGCAGGCGGCATCGGAACTCGCTGGCAGAACCGCCGCGCAGAAGGAGAACCTGGGGTCCCTCGAATCGGCATGGAACAAGCTGGGCTCAGCCGCCTCTTGGGCTTGGGACAAGATGCTGGACATCGGTCGTGAGACCACGGTCGATGAGACCTTGCGGGTGGTTGAGCGTGAGATTCGCCAGCGTGCTGAGAATATTCGGATCGCCTCTGAGGCTGGCGCGACGATCAGCGATAAGGAGAGGGCTGGCCTCAAGGACGCAGAAGGGCGTCGTGATGCGCTGATCGCCCAGCGCAAAGAGGCGGAAGACGCAGCCAAAGCGCAATCGGAACTTGTGCGGATTAACCGCGAGGCGATCCAGTCCCGCGAACACATTGCGCGCATCATCGAAGAGGGTGCATCCAAAGCGGACAAGTATCGGAAGGCAGTGGCCGATCTAGATGCGTGGATCATCAAGTCGCAAAAGGATGGCACAAAGCTCTCGGATGAGCAGATAAAGGCCGCACGCGCCGCCGTTGATCGGCAGTTCGAGGAAAAGGGCGCCAAAAGGCCTCACACGGACGATGCCGCTACTAAGCTCCTCCAGCAATACCGAGAAGCAGAAGCTTCCTTGCAGGCTCAGATCACCAGCGAAGGCAAGCTGGCAACCTGGGGACAGAAGCGCGCTGAGTTCGAACAGCAGATCGCCGACCTGAAGGACAAGAAAGTCCTGACGGCGGATCAGAAGAGTCTGCTGGCCCAGCAAGATCTGCTGCGCCGCCAGCTTGACCTGAACGTGGCCGCCGAGAAGGAGCTACGCACCAAGCAGGGAACCGCCAAGGTCGAAGCCTTGCGCGCCAGCTTGGTCGCCACCCGGGATCTTGAACAGCAGCAGTACGCGGATCAAGTTGCCGGGGTGGGGCGGGGTGATCGCGCCCAGGAAGAGCTTCGGGCGCGCCAAGGAATCCTGCGGGACTACCAACGCCAGCAGGCGCAGTTTGATCGTTCGATGGCCTCCGGCCAGATAACGCAGGAGACCTACCAGAGCGAAACCAAGCTCCTACAGGAACACCTCCAGCTCCGGCTGTCTATGCAGCAGGAGTACTTCGACCTGGTGCGAAGTGCCCAGGAAGATTGGAAGAACGGCGCCAAGTCGGCGCTTGAAAACTATCTGAACTCGGCTTCGAACGTTGCCGATCAGACGAAGGGACTTTTCTCGAACGCATTCCAGGGCATGGAGGATGCGATTGTCCGCTTTGCGACGACAGGGAAACTATCGTTCGCGGATTTCGCGAACTCGGTAGTCGCTGACTTGGCGAGGATCGCTACACGCCAAGCCATGGCGGGACTGATTGGGAATCTCCTCGAATCGCGGGGCGGGGGTTTCTCGTCGTCGCAGGTGGGCGGAACAATGATTGGGGACGTGTCCGAGTTGCGCAGTAGCCCCTGGGGAGTCGGAACTTCGATCGCGGGCTCGCGCGCGTCAGGCGGCCCGACTGCGGCCAATTCGCTGTACCGGGTTAATGAACTTGGTCCGGAGCTCTATTCGGAGGGAGGGAGAACTTATCTCATGAGCGGTGCGGATGGGGGGTACGTGACTCCCGTTGTCTCGAATTTCGGTGGGAACTCGATGGCGGGGCGTAGCCCAGTAGTGAACATAAACATGACTGGGGCTCCATCGGAGCCTGATGTTCAAGTCCGCCAGCACACGGACGGATCACTGTCTGTCGACATGCTGTGGCGACAGATCGATAAGCGTCTCGGTGGAGCGATCAGGTCTGGGAGCAGTGAAGCCGGCCGTGCAATGCAACATAGATTTGGATTGAAACCACAGTTGGGGTGAAACATGGAATTACCGACATGGCCTGCGGACCTCCCGCTGCTTGAGTTATCCCGGCAACCGGCGGATCCGTTCATACGTACGCCGATGGACAGCGGAGTAGCACGCCAGCGACGGCGATTCCGCGTTTATCCGATCACGCAGTCAGTGAGGTTTGTACTGACGCAGGAGCATTTCGCGACGTATTCGACCTTCGCGGAAGTTGACCTTAATGGTTGGACAAGCTGGTTCATGTTGAAGATTCGAGATGGCCGCGGGGTGCGGTTTTCTCGGGTGCGGTTTATCAAAGCTCCCGCTGAGACGTACGTCGGACCGGATTGGCATTTATCCGGACAAGTCGAAAAGCTCAATATCGATTGACAGTTCAAAAGCCACTTTCAGGGCCCGCTTCGGCGGGCCTTTTCTATTTCAAGGTGCCCCGATGAGTTTTGATCAGGCGGTGAAGGAGGCCTATGCCAGCGCGCCGCAGGACCGGGTGGTGTTTGACACACTGGAAGTCCTTCACTCGGCTTTCGTGAACGATGAGGGGTTTCCCACGGCGATACGGGTGGTGCTCGGCTACGAGAACATCACGGCTCGGCTGGAGAGCGACGCCCCGTTGCATGGTGGTCAGTACGTGGAGTTCATTGCGGCAGCTTTCGGCTTCTCGCTACCGGGGTTCGAAGAAGATCAGGTGCCGCAGATGAAAGTCACGCTGGATGGTGTGACGCAGGAAATCATCGCACACCTGGAGGCTGCCGCCAGCACACCCAGCGAGCCCATCGTAATGATCTATCGACCATTCGTATCGACGGACCTATCTAAGCCGGGTATGGACCCGCCCATCGTTATGGAGCTGACCAACGTCAATGCCACAGGCGTCCAGATCACAGGAGCGGCAACACTCGACGATGTGCACAACGCGGCATTTCCGCGTGAGAAGTACTTGGCCAGCCGTTTTCCGGGGCTTGTTCGATGACGGCCGATCAGATCAGCGAGTACTTGTGGAAGCCGTGGGAGGCTGGCGCGACCGGCCCGAATGCCTACGACTGCTGGGGACTGTTGCGCGCAGTACGCCTTGCTCATTTTGGTGGCGGCATCCCGGCTTGCGTGCTGGGTGACGCTGCGCGCGCCCTGCACGCGGAGAAGCTCCGTTCGGGCGAATGGGAAATCGTCCCGACGCCGGCGCACGGCGATGGCGTGCTGATGCGCGAGGGTAGTGAGCCACACGTTGGCATCTACCTGGCTATCGACGGCGGTGGCGTGCTGCATGCCATGCGCGGCCGCGGCGTCATCTTCACTCATATGCGTGAGCTCCGAATCATGGGGTTCGGGCGATGTCAGTTTTACCGAATCTATGCCTAAAGTTCTCTTCTGCGAAAACCCCTTCCGGCCGCAAATGAGCCGCGAGTTGGTGGCAGTGCGCGCGGGCACGCGCCTTGACACGATGCTTCGGGCGCGCGGCGCGGTGACAGGCCGTGGCGAAAAGCTGGTGCGCAACCACGTCTTCGTGGTGCAGGTGAATGGGGAGTACGTGCTGCAAGCGCAATGGGCGCGGCGCATCGGCTCGTCCGACGTCGTTGCGGTCTTCTACCTGCCCGGTGATGGGGGCAATGGCGGCTCAAATCCCATGCGGACGCTGTTGCAGGTGGCTTTGGTCGTGGCTTCCATGTGGGTGCCGGGAGCGATAGGGTTGCAGGCGGGAGCCGCGTCGGCGATGTCGGCGGGGATCATGATAGGCGGCAACTTGCTGCTTAATGCGGTCCTCCCGCCGCCCACGGCCAACGTTGCCGCTGGCCGCGAACAGGCGAGCCCGACCTATGGCATCAACGCCCAGGGGAACCGTGCGCGCCTGCTTGAGGCGATCCCCGTGCTGTACGGACGTTTCCGCGTTTATCCCGACTTCGCCGCCGAGCCATACACCGAGCTGGAAGGGAACCAGCAGTATCTGTACCAGTTCCTGGCTATCAGCCAGGGGGAGATTGAGATAGAGCAGCGGCTTATCGAAGATACCCCAATGGATAACTTCGGTGAGGTGCGGTATGAGGTTGTCCCTCCTGGCGGCAAGGTAACGCTTTTCCCGGATAACGTGGTCACCTCCAACGCCGTTCAAGGTTTGGAGCTGAAGGGGCCGAACGAGGCGGGTAGCGGCGCCGTGGGGCCATTCGTCGCCAATCCGGCAGATTCACTTGCCAACAGAATTGCCATCGATATCGCCTTCCCGGCAGGTTTGTATCGGGCCGACGACAAGGGGGACTTGGATCCTTTCACCGTGACCTGGGATGTTCAGGCGCAGGCGATCGACAACGAAGGCAATCCGGTGGGCGAGTGGTTCCTATTGGGCATGGAGTCCTATCGCGCGTCCACGGCTACACCTCAGGCCAAGACCTATCGCTATGACGTGCCCGAGGGGCGCTACCAGGTGCGCGCCCAGCGCACGAGCAACAAGCAGATGGACACCCGGTATGGGAACGTACTGCAATGGTCCGGCATGCGTGCCTATCTGCCGCCGAGGCAGTCCTACGGCAACCTGACCGTGCTGGCGGTGGTCATGCGGGCGACCAACAACCTGAACCAGTCCACGGCGCGTCGTGTCAACGTGATCGCAACGCGCAAGCTCAAGAGCTGGAATCCGGTAGATGGTTGGTCGCTTTCCACTAAGGCAACTCGTAATCCCGCCTGGGCGATTGCTGATGCGTGCACGAACAAGGAGTATGGGCGAGGGCTGGCGGACAGCCGCATCAACTTGTACGAGCTCTACCGCTTGGCGCAGGTGTGGGAAAGCCGCGGCGATGAGTTCAACGGTGTGTTCGACACGACCACCACGTTCTGGGATGCGTTGACCAGGATCGCGCGGGTGGGGCGTGCCAAGCCCATGTACTACGCCGGTGTGATCGACATCGTGCGCAATGAGCCCCGTAGTGTGCCGACGGCGATGTTCACGCCCATGAATATCGTGGCCGAGTCGTTTTCCGTGGACTATAAGTTCATGAAATCGGACAGCCCCGATCATGTCGTGGTGTCCTATATCGATGAGGAAACATGGCAACCAGTGGATGTGCCATGTGTCCTCCCTGGGGGTACGCAGGAGCGTCCTTACACCGTCGAGCTGTTCGGTTGCACCAACCGAGAGCAGGCGTGGCGGGAAGGGATGAGCATGGCCGCGGCCAACCGCGACCAGCGCCGATTTCCCAATCTCTCGTCCGAATTGGATGGCCTGCTGCCGAAGTTTCTTGATCTGGTGGCCATCACGCACGACGTGCCGAAGTGGGGGCTGTCGGGATTCGTGCGGGGCCACAACCCTGTTACGCGCGTTCTCACGATGTCCGAGCCATTGGAGTGGTGGGCCGGCGAGAACCACTATCTAAGTCTGCGTATGCTGGACGGCACTGTGCGTGGTCCCTTCCTGGTGACGCAGGGACAGGATGAGTTTTCGGTGGTCCTGGCTAATGCCTTGCCGGTGGACGTTGAAATTGCCTCGGGTGATACCGGGGAGCCGACGTATTACCAGTTTGGCCCAGGAGAAAAGCGGGCACTCAACACGCTCGCGCTGTCTGCCACGCCGGACGAGAACGGAAGGGTAGCGCTGACGTTCGTCAACTACGCTGACTCGGTGCATACCGCCGAGCTGGGCGGCGATGTGCCGCCACCGCCGCCACCGTCGCTCTTGCCGAACAAGCCCGGAGCGCCGGTGGTGAACGAGGTTACCGTGTTCGCCACGGCCGTTACCGGCGTTCAACAGATTTCGTGCACGCCGGCGCGTGGCGCCACCGCCTACGAGTTCCAGGCGAGCAACGATCAGGGCACGACCTGGATGCAACTGGGTACGGTAGCTGAGCCGAGCTTGAAGGCGCAGCTATCAATGGGCGTCTGGTGGGTTCGGGCGCGTGGCATTGGTGCGCTGCCGGGGCCGTGGAAGACGTGGCAAGGCCAGATCAGTGCCACTATGCTGCCGCCGCCCAAGCTGACCTCGCTCACTGCGAGCGGCCAGGTGATGGGCATTGACCTGCACTGGGTATGGCCGTCTGGTATCAATCTGCGCGCGATTGAAATCTATCGGTCGTTGACCAATGACTTCACCGCGGCGTCTCCTCTCGGTACGTTCAGCCACCCGCAAACCTCCCATTCGCTCACAGGGTTGCGCAACAGCCAGGAAATGTATTTCTGGGCACGCGTCCGCGATGACGCGGATCAGCCTGGCCCCTGGTATCCCGGTGAGTTCGGCGTGCGGGGGCAATCCACTTCCGACCCGTCCGTACTGCTGAGCTACATGGAGGGCCAGATTGGCGCGGGCCAACTCGCCCCTGGGCTGATTGAGGAAATCAAGGCAGGGGTGACCGATGACGTTCTAGAGGACATCATCGGCGATCTGTCTGGCGACGACGTGCTGGACCAGAAGTGGTACGCGGGCGATGACGGGCGCAACTTTGTCGGAACCGTTTCCACAACGTCGGTCATCAACGAGGGCGACTACCGCGAGGCACGGCGCACGACCGCGCTCGCTGCGCAGGTTAACGGCAATCTGGCCGTGATCCGTGAGGACTTGGTTGTCACTGCGAACCTGAGTGCCGTAACGGCGCAGCAGATGCTGGTGCTGAGTGGCCGGGTGGGCACGAACGAGGCGACCTTGCAGGAAACGCGGGGTATCGCGGTCAATGCGCAGGATTCTGCAAATAGCGCTGGCCTGCTGGCCGAGACCACGAAGCTTGCGCTCAGCTCGAACTGGATGCTCAAGGCCCAGGTGCGGCAGGATGGGCGTGTTGTGCAGGCAGGTGTCGCGCTCGGTGCGGCGATTGGCGAGAACGGCCAAAGCCGCAGCGAGTTCCTGGTGATGGCGGACGTTGTGGCATTTCTCACGTCGTTGAATGGCAGGCTGCATACGCCTTTCATTTTTGACGTGGTGAATGACACGGCCTATTTCGATACCGCCTACATCAAGAATGGGACGCTCGGTTCGGCGAAGTTCGTCGACAACCTCCAGTCGGACGCTGTGAATCCATGGGGGGTGCCCGTATTGAACATCAACATGCGAACGGGGTTGATGTCATTCAACGGCACGGAAGCTGACGGCTCGCGTACTGAGGTTTCCAACAAGGGGATGCGCTACTACTACCCAAACGGGCAGCTTGGAGCAAGGTTTGGAGGGGTATAGATGGCGGTTGTCCCTTTAGAAATCTGGGATCAGAACGGCATCCCACTCTTCCAGTTTGGAACGAAGGTGGCTCGCCAATTCGGGAGCTTCGATACCGGCACCGTGGATAGCTACAACAGCATCCCAACCCTTGGGCTGCCGAAATCCTGGTACGTATGCTCGGCAATTCATGGTGGCCTCAACCTACCGATCATCAAGAGAAACGGCGCCGTGATTTCGTGGGAATTTATGGAGAATCCGAATGAAGCGAGGGCTTCCGTTCGCGTCTATTACGGGCTGGAGTGATTATGGCTGACGCCGCGATTGTGCTCTATGACGAGGTGGGAAATCTGATCGTAGATAGCAAGAACGTGAACATGTTTCTGCGCCATATGGGCGTAGGGACCAGCATCACGTTCGCTGCCGCCGAGCCGGTGGTGTTCTTTCGGCCTCTGGGGGAGTTCGGCACGCTTCGGCACTTGCTGATGAATGGCAATGGTACTTACACAGCCGTGTTTGTTGGCGGTCCCTGTGAATACTACGTGTTCGATAGGCCCTGGGTAACCGGTGGGCCGATTGACATCTGGTCGGAGGATGGAAGGCACATTTTCATGAGTACGGCCCGCCCGATGAATGTTTACACCACGTTCACCATCCCGCGGTACTGGAACTCAGATGGGACTGGTGTCGGCTACCGAGACGGCTACACCTATACCGGTTTGCCCAGCCGGAAATGGGCTTACAGCGCCGCGTACAACCGTCGAGGGTATCAGTGCTACGCGCAAGCGGGTGGCGGGTGGAGCAGCTTCTTGTGGGGCGAGCACTACTCGGCCAGGGTGAACGGGATCTACTCGCGGATCCAAGACAACCTGGGTACGTATCTCGGTTGGGCGCCGTTGCGCAACAACGTTTTTTATTCAAAGGCCGAAGGGAACGACATTGCGGTAATTGACGTCACCGGCTGGCAATAGGAAGGAACAAGGCATGCAGAAAGAGATTCATGATGTGCTTATCCAGAACCTGGGAAATCGGCTTACGCCTGAGCTCATCAACGGCCTGGCCGCGACAATCCTGAGAATCGTCCGGAACGCGAGTTCGGGCGCTCCGAAGCCTCAAGAAGATGGTGTAAAGGAGGGGGCAGAGAATGCCTGACCTTTCGCTTTTCAAGGTAGATCTGGACACGCCGCAGCCAGGGGGCAGGCGCGGGGATTCGCCGCGGCTTGCATTTACGAAGCACAACGACTTGACCGACGCGATTACGCCTCTCGCTCGCGACTCCGGAGCAATTGGTGCTGCCGTCAGGTTCGGTGACCTGGAGACTGGGGGGATCGTGCCGGCGGCATCGACTACTCGGGATTGCTTCACTATTCCGAGTTTGATGACTGGTCGAGGGATGTGGCGAGAACTCGTTGCGGGATCGGCGCCTAACGCGCCGGGCGGCGACGGCTACTGGCTGATTGAGATGATTCCCTATTCGGGCAGTGGTGGCCGCGATCTGTGCCTTATGGCTTACCCGCTATATCACTCGGGGAACGTAGGGCCTCGAGTGTGCCGCCGGGAGGCAGGCACCTGGCGCCCCTGGATAGCGACAACGGACACCGTCACCACGTCCGCAAACGGAACCGTCTTCAGGACGCCAGGCGGCTGGCAGTCTTGCCAGCATTCTCTGCCCGTGGTGGCTGGTGTGGCGACAATGGTGGAATGGACTTTGCCGGCATCATTTCTCTCAGGTGAGTTTTGGGCAGATGGCCGGCTGATTGGGCCGGCTGGTTACGATCCGGCTGCGGAAGGTGTGCAGCTGGTGGCGGGCGGGATCGTGTCGAGCTACGTCGCCTTCCGCGTGACTTCTCCCATTTCGACAACGCTGCGTGTCATAGCATCAGGGAGGTACAAATGATCATTACGCTTTCCCCGCAAATCTGCACGCTACGTGTTCCCGGCATCGAGCGCGACGACGATGCGCTGATCATTGACGGAACGCTATTCGACTTCAGCCAGTTGGAAGAGGGCGCGGCATTGTCTCGCGAGACGATGGCTTCTCCATACTTCGCTGGCGAGGTACGGCGCCAGGACGGCCAGGTGCATGTGTCCGTTCTCTTTCCCATCGATGAGCTTGCATCCGACGAGATGCGGTTTCCTGCTCCGTTCGTAGATCCGCCGGATGGGCGGCTTGAACTGCCTCGGGTCAAACCGAGAGAAATACCGACCCAGTGATACGCCCGCTTCAGCGGGCTTTTTTTCGTCCATACGGGAGGCACCATGCCTCAGGGGATCAGCAAGATGAATTTGGATGATATGGCCATCCAGGCCGCGAATCGCACCACCGAGACCGGCGCCGTGACGGGCGTTGTCGGCTGGGCGGCTCAGGTGAACTGGATTGGTTGGGCGGGCTTTCTGGTCGCAGTTGTCGGCCTGTTGGCGAACCTGTACTACCAGCGCCGGCGCGATCGGCGCGAGCAAGCAGAAAGCGAGGCCCGCATGGCGGCCTTGCGGGAGAGGTGCAAACCATGAAGCTGGGAACCAAGGTCACGGGCGGCGCTGCCGCCCTTGTTGCGTCGGGGGTGCTGGCGATATTCTCGCCCGCGCTGCAATCTTTCCTCGGTACGTGGGAAGGAGAGGGCCAGAACATCGTGTATGCGGACAAATTGGCCAAGGGGCTGCCCACCGTCTGCAAGGGCATCACGAAGCACACCAGCCCTTATCCCGTAGTGGTGGGCGACTACTGGTCGCCGGAGCGCTGCGCCGATGTGGAGCGGATGGTGGTTCGCAAGGGGCAGCTCGACTTGGCCGATTGCATTGACGTGGCCATAAGCCAGCCGATCTTCGACGCGCTGAGCAGCCATTCGCATAACTTCGGCGTGCCCCGCACATGCGCGAGTCGGGCCGTCGGTCTGATCAATTCGGGGGATGTGGCTGAGGGTTGCAACGCTCTGGCGCATGGCCCTGACGGCAAACCAGTCTGGTCGTATGCGGACGGGAAGTTTGTGCGGGGCCTGTACAACCGCCGACTTGAGGAGCGTGCGCTATGTCTATCGGGGCTGCGCTAATCGGCTGGAAGGGCTACGCCGCGGCCGGTGTCGCAGGTGCGATGGTGCTGGGCCTGGCCGGCGCGGGAGTCGCCTGGTACGGGCACAGCCAGCGCGAAGCGGGCATGGCTGCGTGCCAAGAAGCCCACCGCGTGGCCAGCCTGGAAGAGTTCAAGTCAGAAGCCGAGCGTCTGACCGGCCTGTCCGGCGACCTGCAGGCCCGCATAGATCAGCTCGCCGCCACGCGGCCCCAGGTCATCGAGAGGTACACCCGTGAAATTGTTCAGCGCCCTTTGCCTGCTGACTGCGTGCGCGACCCTGGCCGGGTGCGCGCAACCAACGAAGCCATCGATGCGGCCAACGCTGCCCGTCAACCTCAGCGCCCCATGCCCGCCGATCCCGCGCGTTGATTCTCCATCGTGGGATGATCTGGCCCAGGCTCATGCCGCGCTGGCGTTTCAGTATGCCGAGTGCGCCGCCCGGCACCAGACTGTGGTGGACGCCTGGGCCAAGACCTAGCGGGGCTCCATCCCCTTGCGAAGCATGCGCGGTGATTCCAAGTCTTGGGCCATGCCAGACGCAGCGGATGGCGACACCCGGGTCTTTAGCTCGGTTGTATATCCAGTGCTACCCTGGGTATGAATCTTGCTGCGCTCAGCAAGAACTCTTGGGGATCGATGTGAATACGGACGAGTTTGTTTCTAAGATGATTGTGACGGCCGGCCCTGAGAATTTGGGATTCGGAGACTGGACGGAGGTGCTCTACGCCTACGCTGCAGTGTTGGAGCGGATAGAAGCTCGGTTGACCGTGGAGGAGACTCACGAACTGATTGGCGTGGGTGGCCAGTTCTATCGGACTCTGGCGCGCGCTGAAGACTATCGCCGCACGTTTACGCGTCATCCTTCCACGGAGTGAACCTCGCGGCGATTCAGCCACGCGCCCCGTAATGTGACGCGTGCTTGACACTTACACCGTATGTAGGTCTGTAGATTGAACGTGGCTGGGCGGCGGTCTTGTCACTTCCTTTTCCTTCGCCCATCCTGCTTCCCACGCATCGACCTTGGCCTGCCAAATTTTGGGCGATTCTCCCGTGTGTCCGGGCATTGCCTGGGCCTTGAGGTAGGGGCAGTCCCAAAGGGTCAATCCTTGGCGGGCAGCCACCGCGCCCTGCTTTCGGATGTCGTCGTACATTGCGCAACCCTCCAAAAGTCGATGATCGAGGGCCAAGTATGAAACGAGTCGGGAGGCGAACGCAATAGTGTGTCCGTACCAGGGGCGCTAGCGCGGCGGCATCCCCTTGCGCAGCTTGCGCGGCGATTCCAGCAGCTCGGCCGTCATCTGGTCGCGCTCGAGCACACAGGGCTCCATGGCCAGGCCCGCCAGCAGATCGTCGTAGATGTCGCCCGTCAGGCCTGCGGGCCGGTTCAGTTCGAAGGACACCTGGTGCAGGCGCAGCAGGGCCGCGCGCAGGCGCTTCACCTCCCATAGCAGGGAGAGGACATCAGGGTTCCAGGGCTGACGCTCCCGGATGGCCCGGAGGTCGGCGAAGGTGAGCGGGTCTTTGAACGGCATGGCGGAAAACACTGGTTGAATATCCAGTATATTCCGTCTGCAATTGGGGTCAGCTATCGGGCTTTCCCGTCCCCCATGGGCGTGGCCACCAGGCGCTCAGCCGGGTAGGGCACCAAGAAATCCCGGGTATCGGTGACCGGCGCGGTCAGCCAGTCCCGATAGGCGCCCTCTGGCAAGATCACGACCATGCGCTTTTCCTTGCCGACCTGGTGGTAGTTCTGGAAGAGCGGATCCTGGTCGGCGTTGATGGTGAGCATGGTGTAGCTCTCCTGCCACTGGCCGACGGCGTCCCGGTAGCGGTCCCACAGGCCGGCGATGCCCAGCGGCGCGCCGTCGGCGCGGGTGAAGCGGGTTGCCACCGCAGCGCCCGACCGCCAGTCGGGCTCGAAGATCGCGTCGGCCGGGATGATGCAGCGCCGGCCCTTGGCCCAAGCCAGGCGGAACGTCCACAGGGTGTGTGCGGTCTCGCTCTTGGCGTTGAAAGTGTAGATTTTCTCCGCCTGCGCCAATTTTTCCGGCGGTGTGCCAGGCGCGATCATGCCCCAGCGGCCCACGACTGCCTCCCTTTCCGGCACAGCCTCATCGCCCGCATCATGCTCGGGCGGCCGCCGCACGAACAGCCCCTGATACTTCGGCCACATGTCGTACTCGCCCATGGCCTTCGGCTTCTCTGGCACCCCGAATTTCTTCAGCAGGTACTCGGCATCCTTCAGGGTCTGATAGTGGCTGCACATGGTCCCTCCCATCGGAAGGGCCAGTATAGGATCAGTCCAAGCCGGCGGCTTCGTCCGGGAAGCGCTCAAGGTAGTAGACCAGCGCGCGGACGATCAAAACGATCAGGCGCTGCTGAGCGATGGGTAGGGCGTCGAATTGCGCCAAGGTGAAGTATTCGTCGTAGGGCCAGGGTTTCATCCTAGCAATGTACGGTGAGCATGTCGCCCTGATCTAGCAGCTAGCTTCGGATATCAGACTGATTTCCGAATGCGTAGCGACCGATTTACCGTTCTTGTTCAAAGTAAAATTACATTTCAATATTTAGGAGGAGGTATTCAAAGATGGCGGAGCAAGGCAAAGCTGATCCCCCTTCCGAGGACAGCACGGGTAAGAGTGCAGACGGGACTAAGAAGACATCGCCGAAGCGCGTTCAAAAGCGGGCTGAATCTAGGTCGGGGTGGCAATGGTTCTTCGGGCATTTGCTCCCGATGTACGCAATCATGGGGCTGCTCCTAGTTATTGCCTATCAAGGTCTTGGCAATGGGGCGCAAAGGGCGAGTCCGCAGGCGCCTTTGCCCCACATGGACGTTGAAAGCTCACGCACGCCAACAACTGGGCAATCGAACCCTGTAGCAAAAGCCGCTGCGGGCCCCTCTTCTGGGGGGGAGCCAGCCGTGCCGACCGCGAAAGTTTCGGAAGTCGAAGGCTCCGAACCTCAAGCTATAGCCACCCCCCCCATCGCAACGCCAGGTGCGCAGTTGGGCGGGCATTCGACAGGTGAGGCGCAAGCCGTATCGGCTGTTGCTCGTATGGCATTAGATGCGACAAAGGAGCGCATTGATGCTATGAAGGACACCTACGATCGACTTTTTGCAATGATTGCAACGCTAGGGGCATTGCTCGCGTTCTTGGGGTTTAAGGGATTCGAATCATTTGTCCGCGCGAAGGAGAGCGCAAGCGATGCGGTGATCGAAGCAGAAGATGCAGTCGACCTGGCGAAGGGGGCTGTCGCCAAGCAGGAACAGTTCTTGGACGTTGACTATCCCAAAAATACTTCAGCAGAGATCAATGTCGCGCATGGATTGATCATGCGAGAAATTGCTGAGGTTTACGATGCGGTGGGCAAACAGCTACGTACGGAAGCGGGTGAAGCGTTCACCTTTCCTGAACGGAGAGCACGCCTAAAAGACAGCTTGATGTACCTTGAGCGTGCGCTCAAGAACGAAAACAATCTGGACATCAAGGTCAAATGCCGAGCGTTGGGTACCGTTGGAAATGTGAAAAAGCGACTCAATGACACCTTAGGTGCGCTTGGTGCAGCCAAACGAGTCGTGGAGCATGACGCCACGGATCCTTCTGCACATTACAACGTGGCTTGCTACGCATCGTTAGCTGCTGAGCAAGAGGCAGGAAGGTGCAGCTCCGATGATGAGGCGTCACACGTTCAGGAATACGTCCAACTGGCCTTTGAATCACTAAGAGAAGCGGGCAAACTTCATCAGCGATTTCTTGCTCAGGCGAAAGAAGAACATGATCTACGTTGGTTGAGAGCTCACAACATTCACGGAACTACTTTCTCAACGATTGTTCTTGTTGGAGATTCTCGTCCGGACCCTCAACCTATTCGGCGGGATGTTCCGCAGAACTAGCAAAACGTTCCTTCCAAAAAGCACGAAGCCCGCTAGTAAGGCGGGCTTCTCTATGACACGTAAATTACTTACGCCCAGGGACGAACGTCCATCGCGAGTTCCTTGAACTTGTTGACCATATTTCCTCTCCTTGTTTGCATCAGCGGAAGCAACATTACGTTGATCACTGCGTTGATCGACATGTAAGTGAGACGCCAATGAGCGTACAAAGTTCCTTACACAGATCTAAGCGCAGCCGAATGCTACCACAATTGAAATCCTAGTTCGGGAAGGCTTTCAACGTTGGTTGCACAACCGAACTCTACATGTAGGCGCGGCCAGCTGGCAATTCTTTTCGTGGATGATGTTGATAGCCTACGTCTACTGAGTGTGCGATAGATCTTCGCTAGACTTGCTAGGTTGTCGCGGAGGCACAACAGGTTGATGCGTCACCCACAACGGTCGGCCCAAGCGCTAAGCCAACGACGGAGCCATTCATCTCAACTGCGGGGGTGTCGACGCTAGGTCAACCGCCAACCGCTGGATGTTGCCAACAATGATGGCAACACCGCACTTATCTCTGAGTTCTGGATGCTGACCAAAAAGCTGACCATTCAGCCCAAAACAGCCCAAAAAAAAGGCCAACTTTTAGGGTTGGCCTTTTCTAAGTGCTTGATAACACTGCGGTATTTGGTGGAGCCGGGGGGAATTGAACCCCCGTCCGCAAGCCCTCCGCAACCAGTTCTACATGCGTAGTCGATTTATTTGGTTTTAACCCTGGACTTAGCCAACCGACAGGCCGGACCAGAGCGATTCACGTAATTTAAATTTGAACCGTGTGACCCCAGTTCAAACCGATTCCTTGTGAATGTCGCTGCTGCGGTTCGAGGGTTGCCCCCCTAGGAAGTTGCCTTCCCCCGCCTGACCCAAGGACAGATCAGTGCAGCGGCTCACCGCTTAAGCGGCGAGAGCGAAACGCTCGTCGTTGGCGTTTGTAGTGTTCCAGTGGTTTAACGAGCGTACTGGTGCTCGGCATGCCCTGAGTTGTTTCGCGACCCACGTCGAATCCGGATCGGCCCCAAGAGGATCTATTGTACTGGGAAACGCCATAGCCTGCTGCATCGTCTGCGCCGCCATGCCCGGGCGTGGCGCAGACGATACAGGCGGGCCGTCACACGGCGTTGGCGCAGGCCGCCTTGGGCTCCCGGCGCGGGCGCGAAGCCGCCATCAGCGCGAAGGCCAGGACCACGGAGATGCCGACGATGACGGCCGCGGCCCAGCCCAGCGAGGCCAGTCCGTAGTTGTCGATGACGTACCCGCCGACCACGGCGCCCAGGCCGATGCCGGTGTTGGCGCCCGAGATATTCAGGGACGCGGCAAAGGCCGGCGCTTCCGGCGCGGACTTCATCAGCCGCACGTGGCAGACGATGAAGAGCGCGGCTTGCGCAATGCCCCAGACGCCCAGCGCCACGGCCAGCAGTCCGTGCGACTGCATCACGGGGGCGATCACGGCCAATCCTGCCGCCATCAGCGCCGAGAATAAGGCGGTCGCGCCCAGGGGGCTGCGGTCCACCATGCGGCCGCCCAGGGTGTTGCCGATCAAACCGACGGCGCCGAATGCCATCATCGTCCAACCGACGATCTGGCCGTTGAAACCGGCCAGCCGCTCCAGCATGTCCGCCAGGTAGGTGTAGGCCGTGAACATGCCGGTGAAAACCAGCAGCGACAGCAGCACATGGCCGACCACGATCGGGTTGCGCAGGATGCGCAGCTGCGTGATGAGCTTGACGCTGTCGGCGCGGATGCGGGTGCTGGGGAAGGCGAACAGCAAGAGCAGGGCCTTGGCGAACGCCACCGCCGACAGCACGCCAAAGGCGGCGCGCCAGCCGAAGGCGTCGGAAATCAGCACGCCGATGGGGATGCCGAATACCGTGGCCGCGACGATGCCGAAGGCAACCATGGAGATGGCGCGGCCGGCGCGCGCCGGGCCGACCAGTTCCACGGCCGTGGCGCTGGCCAGCGACCAGAACACCGGCAGAGCCAGGGCAGGGACGAGGCGCGCCACGGCCATGACCCAGATGTTCGGCGCGACGGCCGCCAGGGCGTTGGACAGGCCGAACAGCACCAGCACGCCAATGAACAGGCGCTTGCGCTCTATGTTGGCCATGAGCGCCGTGAGCAGCGGACCGGTCGCCGCTACCGTGAAGGCGAACAGCGATACCAGCAGGCCGGCCTGGGACACGGTGACGTTCAGGTCGCGGGCCAGGCCGGGCAGCAGCCCGATGATCAGGAACTCTGTCGTCAGGATGGTGAAGCCGGCGGCGGAAAGTAACAGGATGGGCAATAGCATAGGCATTCCTCTGGCGCGACGCGGCAAGGCGGCGCGCGGGGGGCGTTGTGGGCGGTCTAAAAAAGGTCAGGTGTGCGCCGGCCTGAATGCCGGGCAGAGCAACGGGGCCGAAGGGCGCCGTGGCAGGGATCAGTGGCGGACGGCGGTGTCCGCAACCTCCGGCATCAGCCGGAAAAGGCAATCGGGAAGCACCCGCATGCCTTGCATAAGCCACACTTTAAGTGACTTTGGTTTCAGGATAAAGGCCCTGGTTTCGGAAATATTGTTCGGGAAACTCAACTAATTTTCGCGAACAACAGCAAGACAGGAGCCGGGCCGCGTGGCGGCCCGGTCAGGCAGGCTTACCGCAGGTCGCTGGGCAGCAGCGGCTGGATGGCGGACCAGAGTTCCGCGGGGGAATTGGCGCAGGTTTCCGCTTCCCAGGCCGTGATGTTGTCGTCTTCGCCGACGTAGCCGTAAGCGGCCGCGACCGCCGGCATGCCCGCCGCGTGCGCGGCCTGGATGTCGCGCAGATCGTCGCCGACATAGACGCAACGGTCTACGGCGAAGCCGGCTTCGCGCGCGGCGTGCTGCAGCGGCAGCGGGTGCGGCTTGGCGTGAGCCGTGGTGTCGCCGCAGACCAGGACGGCGCTGTCGCGCGTCAGGTCCAGGTATTCGACGATGGGCAGGGTCAGATAGGTGACCTTGTTGGTCACGATGCCCCAGGACAGTCCGCGGTTGCGGATGTCCGCCAGCAGCGCTTCGATGCCGGGAAACAGCTTGCTGTGGACGGTGGAGCCGGCGGCGTAGTCTTCCAGGAACTGCAGACGGGTGGGCTCGTAGTCGGCGTCGCCCGGCTTCAGGTCCAGCGCCACGCGCAGCAGGCCGCGGGCGCCCTGGGATGCGACCGGGCGCAGGGCCTCGTACGGCATGGGTTCCAGTCCCTTGCGGGTGCGCTGGCGGTTGGCTGCGGCGGCCAGGTCGGGGGCGGTGTCGGCCAGCGTGCCGTCGAAGTCAAACAGGATCAGGGCGCTCATTTGCGGGTAGCCATCAGGTAATTGACCGAGGTGTCGGACGACAGGGTGTAGATCTGGGTGATCGGGTTGTATTCCATGCCGCGCATGCTGACCGGTTCCAGGTTGGCGCCGCGCGCGGCTGCCGACAGCTCGCTGGGCTTGATGAACTGGTCATAGCTGTGCGTGCCGCGCGGCAGCAGGCGCAGGACATATTCCGCGCCCACGATGGCGAACAGGAAGGACTTGGGATTGCGGTTCAGCGTCGAGAAGAACACCCAGCCGCCCGGTTTCACCAGGGTCGAGCAGGCGCGCACGATGGACGCCGGATCCGGCACGTGTTCCAGCATTTCCATGCAGGTCACCACGTCGTACTGGCCGGGTTGTTCCGCTGCGAGTTCCTCCACCGGAACCTTGCGGTACTCCACCTTCACGCCCGATTCCAGGCCATGCAGGCGAGCCACCTTCAGGGACTTGTCGGCCAGGTCGATGCCGGTCACCTCGGCGCCGCTGCGCGCCATGGCTTCGGACAGGATGCCGCCGCCGCAGCCCACGTCCAGCACCTTCTTGCCCGCCAGGCTGCCTGCGCATTCCTGGATCCATTCCAGCCGTAGCGGGTTGATGGCGTGCAGGGGCTTGAACTCGCTTTCGGGATCCCACCAGCGGCTGGCCAGGGCGCCGAACTTGTCGATTTCGGCCTGGTCGGCGTTGATGGGGCGGGCGGTATCGTGGGTTTGCGTAGTCATGGGCAGGTTCAGCGTAAGGCGACTCTATGACTCTATATATAGAGGGGTCCATCGCGCCGGGCGAGGGAGGGGCGGCGCAGCCCTGCACCGCTTTGGTGCGTGGCTGGCGAAAAAAAGGGCCTCGCTATGCGAGGCCCCCTTATTGTAGCTAGTCCAGCAATTACTTGCGGCTACCCACGATTTCGATCTCAACGCGACGGTTTTGGGCGCGGCCTTCCTTCGTCTTGTTGGAAGCGATCGGGTTCAGCTCACCCTTGCCTTCCGTGTAGATACGGTTCGGGTCGATACCCTTGCTGACCAGGTAGGTCTTGACCGAAGCGGCGCGGCGCTCGGACAGCTTCTGGTTGTAGGCTTCGGTACCGATCGAGTCGGTGTGGCCCACAGCAATGATGGTTTCGAGGTCGATACCGCGAGCTTGCTGGGCGACTTGGTCCAGCAGCTGACGGCCTTCGGGCTTCAGCGTCGACTTGTCGAAGTCGAAGAACGTGTCAGCATTGAACACGACCTTGGCCGCCATCGGGGCCGGCTTCGCCTTCTGTTGTGCAACCGGCACGCCGTCGCAACCGGGGATACCGGTGGCCGGGGTCCAGAATGCATCGCGCCAGCACAGTTCGTTCGTGCCGTTCTTCCAAACGTCACCGAACGGGTTGCGCCAGTTGTCCACGGTTTGCGCGGAAGCTACACCAGAGGCCGTGACGGCGGCGAAGGCGAGCGCCAGAGCGAATTTGGAGGGTTTGTTCATGTTTCTCCTCGTTGAGCTTGAAGCTGGATAAGTGACTCGCAGCGAACCCCCGCCGCATATCAGGAAAACGGGGCCAGTATAGCAACGCCAAGAGCTGGTTCAAAGGAATAGCTACTGGGTTTCCTGCGTGCTGGAAACAATCTTAAGGCATTTGGGGGGCTTTGGCTTCCCTGGAGAGGCGCATTGGCGCTGGATATGACGTTTTCGGCGCTCCTTCGGTTTTCCATGTTGGTTTTTGACAACAGGGCCGCGGGACGCGGGCGGACGCGCGGTTGGTCGCCGCCCCATATCTTCCCGTCCGGCCGGTCGAGGCGCCGCTTGGGGAGCGCCTTCTGACCGCCGCGGGAATCGGATGATAGAATTTCCTGTTTACCCGGCCCGGGTTCCTCCTTACACGATTCTGTCGTTATATATATGGATTCCTTTGCCAAGGAGACGCTTCCGGTATCGCTGGAAGAAGAGATGCGCCGCAGTTACCTCGATTACGCGATGAGCGTGATCGTCGGGCGGGCGCTACCGGATGTGCGGGACGGCCTCAAGCCTGTCCACCGGCGCGTGCTCTACGCGATGCACGAACTGAACAACGACTGGAACCGCGCCTATAAGAAGTCGGCGCGTATCGTCGGGGACGTCATCGGTAAATACCACCCCCACGGCGACCAGTCCGTCTACGACACCATCGTCCGCATGGCGCAGGATTTCTCCATGCGCTACATGCTGGTCGACGGCCAGGGCAACTTCGGCTCGATCGACGGCGACAACGCCGCGGCGATGCGTTACACCGAAATTCGCCTGGCCAAGATCGCCCACGAATTGCTGGCCGACATCGACCAGGAAACGGTGGACTTCGGCCCCAATTACGACGGCAGCGAACAAGAACCGCTGCTGTTGCCGTCGCGCCTGCCCAACCTGCTGGTCAACGGCAGCTCGGGCATCGCGGTGGGCATGGCCACCAATATTCCGCCCCACAACCTCCAGGAAGTGGTCGACGGCTGCCTGCACTGCCTGCGCAATCCGGGCTGCTCGGTCGATGAGCTCATGGAGCTCATCCCGGCCCCCGATTTCCCCACTGGCGGCATCATCTACGGCATGTCCGGCGTGCGCGAAGGCTATCGCACCGGTCGCGGCCGCGTCATCATGCGCGCCAAGACCCACTTCGAGGACATGGAGAAGGGCAACCGTCAGGCCATCGTGGTCGACGCGATCCCCTACCAGGTCAACAAGAAGACGCTGCAGGAACGCATCGCCGAGCTCGTCAACGACAAGAAGATCGAAGGCATCTCGGACATCCGCGACGAGTCCGACAAGGACGGGATGCGCCTGGTCATCGAGCTCAAGCGCGGCGAGGTTCCCGAGGTTGTCCTGAACAACCTCTACAAGAACACGCAGCTGCAAGATACCTTCGGGATGAACCTGGTGGCGCTGGTCGATGGCCAGCCCCGCCTGCTCAACCTGAAGCAGATGATCGACTACTTCCTGCAGCATCGCCGCGAAGTGGTCACGCGCCGCACGGTGTTCCAGCTGCGCAAGGCCCGCGAACGCGGCCACGTACTGGAAGGCCTGGCCGTCGCGCTTGCCAACATCGACGATTTCATCGCCATCATCAAGGCAGCTCCGACCCCGCCGGTCGCGCGCCAGGAACTGATGGCGAAGTCGTGGGATTCGTCGCTGGTGCGCGAAATGCTGTCGCGCGCCGACGGCGACACGCCGGGAGGCCGCGCGGCCTTCCGTCCGGACGACCTGGGCGCCGAGTTCGGCCTCCAGGGCGACGGCCTGTACCGTCTGAGCGACACGCAGGCCCAGGAAATCCTGAACATGCGCCTGCAACGCCTGACCGGGCTGGAGCAGGACAAGATCGTCGGCGAATACAAGGACATCATGTCCACCATCGCCGACCTGCTGGATATCCTGGCGCGTCCTGAGCGCATCACCACGATCATTGGCGAAGAGCTGCAGGCCATCAAGGCGGAGTTCTCGACCGGCGCGAAGGATACGCGCCGCTCGGAAATCGAACTCAACGCCACCGAGCTCGACACCGAAGACCTGATCACGCCGACCGACATGGTCGTGACCCTGTCGCACGGCGGCTACATCAAGAGCCAGCCGCTGTCCGAGTACCGCTCGCAAAAGCGCGGCGGACGCGGCAAGCAGGCCACGGCCATGAAGGAAAACGACTGGATCGACCAGTTGTTCATCGCCAACACGCACGACTTCCTGCTGTGCTTCTCCAACCGCGGCCGCGTGTACTGGCTGAAGGTCTGGGAAGTGCCGCAAGGCACGCGCAACTCGCGCGGCAAGCCCATCGTCAACATGTTCCCGTTGGCCGAAGGCGAGAAGATCACCGTGGTGCTGCCCGTCAAGGAATTCAGCGAAGACCACTACGTCTTCATGGCGACCTCGCGCGGCACGGTCAAGAAGACCCCGCTGTCCGACTTCTCCAACCCGCGCAAGGCCGGCATCATCGCCGTGGACCTGGACGACGGCGACTACCTGATCGGCGCCGACCTGACCGACGGCCAGCATGACGTCATGCTGTTCTCGGACGCCGGCAAGGCCGTGCGCTTCGACGAGAACGACGTGCGTCCGATGGGCCGCAACGCCCGCGGCGTGCGCGGCATGATGCTGGAAGACACCCAGACCGTCATCGCGCTGCTGGTGGCTGGCGACGAAACGCAAAGCGTGCTGACCGCCACCGAAAACGGCTACGGCAAGCGCACCCCGATCACCGAGTACACGCGTCACGGCCGCGGCACCAAGGGCATGATCGCCATCCAGACCAGCTCGCGCAACGGCAAGGTCGTGGGCGCGGTGCTGGTCATGCCTTCGGACGAGATCATGCTGATCACGACCGGCGGCGTGCTGGTGCGCACCCGCGTCTCTGAAATCCGCGAAATGGGCCGCGCCACGCAAGGCGTCACGCTCATCAACGTCGACGACGGCAGCTCTCTGTCCGGCGTGCGCCGCGTCGTGGAAAGCGATGCGGACGATGACGGCGACCTGGGCGAAGACGGCCAGGACGCGGACGGCGGCGACGACAACGGCGCTGCGGACTCGACGGATTCGACGGAACCTACGGAGCAATAATGGCCCGCCCCTGGAACTTCTCGGCAGGCCCCTCGGCCTTGCCCGAGGTGGTGCTGCAGCAAGCCGCTGCGGAAATGCTGGACTGGCACGGCAGCGGCATGTCCGTGATGGAAATGAGCCATCGCGGCAAGCATTTTGTGCAGATCTGCGATGAAGCAGAGTCCGATCTGCGCGACCTGCTCGGACTGCCGGCGGACTACGCCGTCATGTTCATGCAGGGCGGCGGTTCCGGGGAAAACGCCATCGTTCCCATGAATCTCATGGGACGCCGCGGTACGCCGGCGGCCGACTTCGTCGTGACGGGCCATTGGTCCAAGCGTTCGTACAAGGAAGCCGGCCGCTACGGCAGCACCCATGTGGCGGCAAGCAGCGAGCAGGCCATCCAGCTGGATGGCCGCGAGCAGGCGCCGCTGACCTGGGTGCCGCCGGTCGATACCTGGCAAGTGCGCCAGGATTCGGCCTATCTGCACCTGTGCAGCAATGAAACCATCGGCGGCGTCGAGTTCTTGGACTGGCCCGACACCGCCGTGCTGGGCGCGCCCGACGTGCCGCTGGTCGTCGACGCGTCCTCGCATTTCCTGTCGCGTCCGATGGACGTGACGCGCTGCGGCATGATGTACGCCGGCGCGCAAAAGAATGCCGGCCCGGCGGGCGTGACCATGGTCATCGCGCGCCGCGACCTGATCGGCCACGCCTTGCCGATCTGCCCGTCCGCGTTCGATTACGCCAACGTGGCCGCGGAGCATTCGCGCTACAACACGCCGCCCACCTTCGCCATCTACGTCGCCGGCCTGGTCTTCAAGTGGGTCAAGGCCAATGGCGGCGTGGCCGGCATGGAAGCCGCGAACAAGGCCAAGGCCGATCTGCTGTACGGCTATCTGGACAGCACCAGCTTCTACCGCAATCCCATCCACGCACCGGTGCGCTCGCGCATGAACGTGCCGTTCGTGCTGCGCGACGAATCGCTCAACGACGCCTTCCTGCAAGGCGCGGACGCGGCCGGCCTGACGCAGCTCAAGGGCCACAAGAGCGTGGGCGGCATGCGCGCCTCGATCTACAACGCGGTGCCCCTGGCTGGGGTCACGGCGCTGGTCGAGTACCTCAAGGAATTCGAGCGTCGCTATGGATGACGATCTGCAGCGCAAGCTGCTCCCCTTGCGTCAGCGCATCGACGCGTTGGACGCCCAGATCCTCGACCTCCTGACGCAGCGCGCAAGCGCCGCGCTGGAAGTGGGCGAGGCCAAGCACGCCGCGAATGCCGATGGCCCCGTGCTGCGCCCCGAGCGCGAAGCCGAGGTCATCCGCCGCCTGCAGCAGACCAATCCCGGCCCGTTCCCGAACGCTGGCGTGGCCGCGGTCTGGACCGAAATCATCTCGGCCTGCCGCGGCCTGGAGCGCGGCATGACGGTCGCCTTCCTGGGACCGCAGGGCTCGTTCTCGGAACAGGCGGCGCAGGAGCATTTCGGCCACGCCGTGCAGAAGCTGCCTTGCGCTTCGTTTGACGAAGTCTTCCGCGCCGTCGAGGCGGGGCAGGCCGACGTCGGCATGGTTCCGGTCGAAAACTCCACCGAAGGCGCGGTCAACCGCAGCCTGGACCTGCTGCTGAACACGCCGCTGAAGATTCTGGGCGAGCGTTCGTTGGTCATTCGCCATTGCCTGATGTCGCAGTCCGGCAGCATGGACGGCATCAAGACGATTTCCGCGCATCCGCAGGCGCTGGCCCAGTGCCAGGGCTGGCTCACGCGCAACTATCCCGATGTGGCCCGCGTGGCCGCGTCCAGCAATTCCGAGGCCGCGCGCGCTGCCGCGGGCGACCCGAGCATCGCGGCGATCGCCGGTGAAGTGGCGGCGCCCGCCTGGAACCTGCAGATCGTGGCCGCGGGCATTCAGGACGACCCACATAACCGCACGCGCTTCCTGGCGATCGGCAACATCGAGCCGCTGGTCAGCGGCAAGGACAAGACCAGCCTGATCCTGGCCGTGCCGAACCGCGCTGGCGCCGTCTACGAAATGCTGGCGCCGCTGGCGGCCAATGGCGTGTCCATGACGCGCTTCGAGTCGCGGCCGGCCCGCACCGGCCAGTGGGAATACTATTTCTATGTGGACGTCCTGGGTCACCGCAATGACCCGAACGTCGAACGCGCCCTGGCCGCCTTGCAGGCGCAGGTTGCCTACCTGAAAGTGCTGGGTTCCTACCCGGCGCCGTGAGCCCTTCCGACATGACCACCGCATCCAAGCCCCTCGTTGCTCCGGCGCACGTCAGCGCCATCGCGCCTTACCAGGCCGGCAAGCCCATCGAAGAACTGGCCCGCGAATTCGGGCTGGACCCGGCCGGGATCGTCAAACTGGCGTCCAATGAAAACCCGCTGGGCATGCCCAAGTCGGCGCGCGAGGCGATGCTGGCCGCGGCCGAGTCGCTGGCGCGCTATCCCGATCCCAACGGCTTCGACCTGAAGTCGGCGCTGGCTGAACGCTACGGCGTGCCGATGAGCTGGGTCACGCTGGGCAACGGCTCCAACGACATCCTGGAAATCGCGGCGCTGGCGCTGCTGGAGCCGGGCGTGTCGGCGGTCTATGCGCAGCACTCGTTCGCGGTCTACCGCCTGGCCACCCAGGCGCGCGGCGCCCGCCACATCGTGGTGCCGGCCAAGGACTACGGGCATGACCTGGATGCGATGTTCGATGCCATCGCCGACGATACGCGGCTGCTGTTCATCGCCAACCCGAACAACCCCACCGGCACCTTCGTGCCGGGCGACCAGGTCGCGGCCTTCCTGGAGCGCGTCCACGCCGCCCACGGCGATCGCGTGACGGTGGTCCTGGACGAGGCCTACAACGAGTACCTCGATCCCGAGTTCCGCTTCGACAGCACCGCGCTGGTGCGCCGCTATCCCAACCTGATCGTGTCGCGCACCTTCTCCAAGGCCTACGGCCTGGCGGGGCTGCGCGTGGGCTTCGCGGTGGCGCAGCCGGCCCTGACGGATCTGCTGAATCGCGTGCGCCAGCCGTTCAACGTCAATACGCTGGCGCAGGCCGCGGCCATCGCCGCGTTGCGCGACGCGGCCTACCTGGAAGAGGCCTATGCCTCCAACAAGGCGGGCAAGGCGCAGCTGTGCGCCGCGTTCGAGCGCCTGAAGCTGCGCTACGTGCCCAGCTACGGCAACTTCGTGCTGGTGCATGTGGGCGACGCCCCGCGCATCAACCTGGAGCTGCTCAAGCGCGGCGTGATCGTGCGCCCGGTTGCCGGCGACGGCTTGCCGGAGTGGCTGCGGGTGTCCATCGGACTGCCGCAGGAAAACGAGCGGTTCATCGAAGCCTTGAGCGCCATCCTGTCCGCATGAACGACGCGTCACCGAAATCCGATCAGGGGGCCGCTGGCCCCCTGATTCCTGTATTGGCCGTAGTAGGCGTGGGCCTGATCGGCGGATCCTTCGCCGCGGCCTTGCGCCGGGCGGGGCAGGTGGGCCGGGTGCTTGGGGTAGGGCGCAACGCGCAATCGCTGGCCCGCGCCGTTGAACTAGGGCTGATCGACGAAGCCGCTTCCGCAGAGGATGCCGCGGCGCGCGCCGATCTGATCCTGCTGGCGACGCCAGTGGGCGGGCTGGGCGACGTGCTGTCGCGCATGCGCGCGCATCTGCGCCCCGATACCGTGCTGACGGATGGGGGCAGTACCAAGGCCGAAGTGGTCGAGGCCGCACGCGCCGCCCTGGGCGACCGGATCGCGCAGTTCGTGCCTGGCCATCCCATCGCCGGCGCGGAGCGCACCGGACCGGAGGCGGCCGATGCCGACCTGTACCGCAAGCGCACCGTCATCCTGACGCCGCTGGCCGAGAATGGCGCGGCCTCGCTGGAGCTGGTGCGCCGGGCATGGCAGGCTTGCGGGGCGGACGTGATCGACATGGACGCCGACGCCCATGACCGCGTGCTGGCTTCGGTCAGCCATTTGCCGCATCTGCTATCGGCGGTGTACATGGAGCAAGTGGCCGAGGCCACCGATGCTTCCACGCGCCTGGCGCTGGCGGGCAGCGGCTTTCGCGACTTCACGCGCATCGCCGCGGGTTCGCCCGAGATGTGGCGCGACATTTTTCTGTCCAACCGCGACGCCATGCTGGCCGAACTGGCCGACGTGCGCACGGTGCTGGATCGTGCCGAACGCGCTATTGCCGATGGCGATGGCGCGGCTTTGCTGACGCTGCTGGACACGGCGGCCCGCGCCCGCCGCAACTGGCGCAAGGAGTAGCTGACATGGGCGCTTTGCCTTATCTCGATCTGCCGCGCGTGCGGCAAGCGCGGGGCGTGATGGCCCTGCCGGGTTCCAAGAGCATTTCCAACCGCGTGCTGCTGCTGTCCGCCATCGCCGAGGGCAGCACCGTCATCACCGGTTTGCTGGATTCCGACGACACCCGCGTCATGCTAGGCGCCTTGCGCCAGCTGGGCGTGCAGGTGTCGGAACTGGAGGCGGGCAGTGTCACGGTGCAGGGCGTGCGCCGCTTTCCGGTGGAAAGCGCCGACCTGTTCATGGGCAACGCCGGCACCGCGATCCGGCCGCTGACCGCGGCGCTGGCGCTTATGGGCGGCGATTACCGCCTGTCGGGCGTGCCGCGCATGCACGAGCGCCCCATTGGCGACCTGGTCGACGCGCTCAAGGGCTTGGGCGCCAGCATCGATTACCTGGGCCAGCCTGGCTATCCGCCCCTGCATATCGGCCGCGGCGACATCGCGGCGGACGCGGTCACGCGCGTGCAGGGTTCGGTGTCCAGCCAGTTCCTGACTGCCTTGCTGATGGCCGCGCCGCTGCAGGCGGGCCGCAGCGGCAAGCCGGTCACGATCGAAGTGCTGGGCGAGCTCATCTCCAAGCCGTACATCGAGATCACGTTGAACCTGATGGCGCGCTTCGGCGTGCAGGTGCGGCGCGACGGTTGGAGCCGTTTCGTCATCGACGGCGGGGCGGCCTATCGCAGCCCCGGGCAGATCGCGGTCGAAGGCGACGCCTCGACGGCTTCCTATTTCCTGGCGCTGGGCGCGATCGGCGGCGGGCCGCTGCGCGTGACCGGCGTGGGCGCGGACAGCATCCAGGGCGACGTCGCCTTTGCCGGCACGCTGGCCGACATGGGCGCCACCGTGACCTACGGTCCCGACTGGATCGAGGTGACGGGCGCGCGCGTCGCCCAGGGCGAACGCCTGAAGGCCTTCGACACCGATTTCAACCTGATCCCGGACGCCGCCATGACCGCGGCCGCCCTGGCGCTGTACGCCGACGGCCCGTGCCGCCTGCGCAACATCGGCAGTTGGCGCGTCAAGGAAACCGACCGCATCCACGCCATGCAGACCGAACTGGAAAAGCTGGGCGCGCAGGTGGAATCGGGGCCGGATTGGCTGCGCGTGACGCCGCCGGCGCAGGATGCCTGGCGCGATGCGCACATCGGCACCTGGGACGACCACCGCATGGCAATGTGCTTTTCGCTGGCGGCTTTCGGGCCGGCGGCCGTCCGTATTCTCGACCCGGGCTGCGTCAGCAAGACCTTCCCGGGTTACTTTGATGTTTACGCGGGCCTGGTAGCGGCCTAGCGAAGAATCGCCCATGACTTCGATTTCCCCTGCAACTTCCTCCACTGTCCCCGTCATCACCATCGACGGCCCCACCGCGTCCGGCAAGGGCACGGTGGCCCACCGCGTCGCCAAGGCCCTGGGCTGGGCCGTGCTCGACAGCGGCGCGCTCTATCGCCTGACCGCGCTGGCGGCGCTCAACCGCGGCTTGTCCCCCGAGGACGAGCCCGCCGTGGCGCGCGTGGCCGAAACCCTGGATGTGCGTTTCGAAGGGCCTCATGTCTACCTCGAGGGCGTGGATGTCGGCCACGATATCCGTCGCGAGGAAGTCGGCAACTTCGCCTCGCGCGTGGCCGCCTTCCCGGGCGTGCGCCAGGCGCTGCTCGAGCGCCAGCGCGCCTTCCGGCTGGCTCCGGGCCTGGTTGCGGACGGGCGCGACATGGGTACGGTGGTGTTTCCCGATGCGCCCCTGAAGGTCTTCCTGGTAGCCGATGTGGTCGCGCGGGCGCAGAGGCGCTGTAAGCAGTTGATCGAAAAGGGAATTTCTGCTAATCTTGATGACCTCCTACGGGATATGCGCGAGCGGGACGCCCGCGATATGGGGCGGACTACCGCTCCCTTGGCTCCCGCAGCGGATGCACACGTGCTGGATTCGTCTGATTTGACGATTGCAGAAACGGTGCAGGCAATACTGGATTTCTGGAAGAACGCCGCCGCGGATTGAATTACCGGTCCCGGACTTTTCTCTCGAATCCTCCGCAGTTTTCTGTTTTTTTTATCGGCCCTGTTCAAGCCAGGCGCAGCCCCCACGGGACACCCCGCAAGGGTAAACCGGCAAGCAGGCATTTTGACTCCACTGTGGCGGGCAATCCGCTGCGGTGTGTTTTTAACGGCCATTTCGGCCCAATGGATTTCAACCCCATGTCTTCCGTTTCCACTACCGCCACCGGCGGCGAAAGCTTCGCCGACCTTTTCGCACAAAGCCTCAAGAGCCAGGACATGAAGTCCGGCGAGGTCATCAGCGCCGAAGTCGTGCGCGTCGACCACAACTTCGTCGTCGTCAACGCCGGCCTGAAGTCCGAAGCGCTGATCCCCCTGGAAGAGTTCCTGAACGACCAGGGCGAGCTCGAAGTGCAACCTGGCGATTTCGTCTCGGTGGCCATCGATTCCCTGGAAAACGGCTACGGCGACACCATCCTGTCGCGTGACCGCGCCAAGCGCCTGTCGGCCTGGCTGCAACTGGAAAAGGCCCTGGAAAACGGCGAACTGGTTACCGGCACCATCACCGGCAAGGTGAAGGGCGGCCTGACCGTCATGACCAACGGCATCCGCGCGTTCCTGCCGGGTTCGCTGGTGGACCTGCGTCCGGTCAAGGACACCACCCCGTACGAAGGCAAGACCCTCGAATTCAAGGTCATCAAGCTCGACCGCAAGCGCAACAACGTCGTTCTGTCGCGTCGCCAGGTGCTGGAAGCCAGCATGGGCGAAGAGCGCCAGAAGCTGCTCGAAACCCTGCACGAAGGTGCTGTGGTCAAGGGCGTGGTCAAGAACATCACCGACTACGGCGCGTTCGTGGACCTGGGCGGCATCGACGGCCTGCTGCACATCACCGACATGGCCTGGCGCCGTGTGCGTCACCCCTCCGAAGTCCTGCAAGTGGGTCAGGAAGTCGAAGCCAAGGTGCTCAAGTTCGACCAGGAAAAGAGCCGCGTCTCCCTGGGCGTCAAGCAGCTGGGCGAAGATCCGTGGGTGGGCCTGGCTCGCCGCTACCCGCAAGGCACCCGCCTGTTCGGCAAGGTCACCAACCTGACCGACTACGGCGCGTTCGTTGAAGTCGAAGCCGGCATCGAAGGCCTGGTGCACGTCTCCGAAATGGACTGGACCAACAAGAACGTCGATCCGCGCAAGGTCGTGACCCTGGGCGAAGAAGTCGAAGTCATGGTCCTGGAAATCGACGAAGACCGTCGTCGCATCTCGCTGGGCATGAAGCAGTGCCGCCAGAACCCGTGGGAAGAGTTCGCCACCAACTTCAAGCGTGGTGACAAGGTCCGCGGCGCCATCAAGTCGATCACCGACTTCGGCGTGTTCGTCGGCCTGCCCGGCGGCATCGATGGCCTGGTTCACCTGTCCGACCTGTCGTGGACGGAAACCGGCGAAGAAGCCGTGCGCAACTTCAAGAAGGGCGACGAGATCGAAGCCGTGGTTCTGGGCATCGATACCGACAAGGAACGCATCTCGCTGGGCATCAAGCAGCTGGAAGGCGACCCCTTCAACAACTTCGTTGCCACGTTCGACAAGGGCGCCGTTGTTCCGGGCACCATCAAGTCGGTCGAAGCCAAGGGCGCTGTTGTCACGCTGTCCGTGGACGTTGAAGGCTACCTGCGCGCTTCCGAGATCTCCTCGGGCCGCGTTGAAGACGCCACCACCGTTCTGACCGCCGGCGAGAACATCGAAGCCATGATCGTCAACATCGACCGCAAGACGCGTTCGATCCAGCTGTCGATCAAGGCCCGCGACAACGCCGAAACCGCCGAAACGATCCAGCGCATGTCCGACGCCAGCGCTTCGTCCGGCACCACCAACCTCGGCGCGCTGCTGAAGGCCAAGCTGGACCAACAGCGCAACGACGGTTAATTCGTGACCAAGTCGGAGCTGATCGCCGCCTTGGCGGCCCGCTATCCTCAGCTGGCCGCCCGCGACACCGATTACGCGGTCAAGACCGTGCTCGACGCAATGACCCAGGCCCTGGCCTCGGGTCAGCGCATCGAGATCCGCGGTTTTGGCAGCTTCTCGCTGTCGCAGCGGTCTCCGCGCATCGGTCGCAATCCGAAATCCGGCGAACAGGTGCTGGTGCCTGGAAAACAGGTGCCGCACTTCAAGGCGGGCAAGGAATTGCGCGAGCGGGTGGACTTGGCCGGCGGCAATGACGAGGACGCTCAATCTTCTGGATCGAGTGAACCGATGCCGTCGATGGTGAGTCTGCACGCCATGCATTGACGGCACGGCAGTAAGGCCGCCTTCGGGCGGATCGGACCGAGAACCTAGCCCCTTGAGCAATCAAGGGGCTTTGTTTTTTGGCGCCAGGCGGGATCCGTCGCTTACAATTGATAGTCTTGAATTCTTTGGAGCATGCGCCATGCGCTACCTAGTCTGGGCCCTGCGATTGCTCGTGTTTGTTGCAGTATTGATGTTCGCGTTGAAAAACACGGATCCGGTCGCCGTGAAGTTCTACGCCGATTACGTGGTGCAGGACGTGCCCCTCATCGTTGTGATGCTGGTCGTGTTCGTCTTGGGCGCCTTGTTTGGCTTGTTGCTGACCGTGCCCGCCGCCATGCGCCGCCGCCGCGAAGCCATGCGCCTGCGCCGCGAGCTGGACCGTGTCCAGGCCGCCGTCGCCGGCACCACGCCCGCCGTGCCGCCGGAGGCCGTGGCCCCGATGTCGCCGCTGTGATGCCGTTGCGTCAGCACTGAATCCCTTTCCGCACTGAATTACCGCAAGAGCCCGCATAGTGGATTTTGAACCTTGGTGGTTGATTTTCGTGCCGGTATTGTTCGCGCTGGGCTGGCTGGCCGCGCGCTTCGATATCCGGCAAATGCTGCGGGAAACCCGCAGCCTGCCCGACTCCTATTTCCGCGGGCTGAACTTCCTGCTCAATGAAGAGCCGGACCGCGCCATCGACGCCTTCGTCGAAGTGGCCAAGCTGGACCCGGAAACCACCGAGCTGCACTTTGCGCTGGGCAGCCTGTTCCGCCGCCGGGGCGAAATGGAGCGCGCCATCCGCGTGCACCAGAGCCTCCTGAACCGTTCCGACCTGCCCGCCGCCGAACGCGAGCATGCGCAGCACGAGCTGGCGCAGGATTTCCTCAAGGCCGGCATGCTGGACCGCGCCGAACACGGCTTCGAGCAGCTCAAGGACACCCGCTACGCCTTGCCCGCGCTGCGTTCGCTGATCCGCATCTACGAATCCGAGCACGATTGGCCGCGCGCCATCGAAGCCGTGAAGACGCTGCAGGGCCTGGTCGACGAGCCGGTGCCGCAGCTCGTGCACTATTACTGCGAACAGGCGCAAACCGCGCTGTCGGCCAAGCCCGCCGACATCGACGCGGCCCACAAGGCGCTGGATGCCGCCGACCATGCCTTGTCGACCATCGATCCGGCGTCGAGCAAAGGCGCCATGGTGCGCACCGCCATGCTGCGCGCCCGCCTGGCCCTGATCGAACAGGACCCGAAGCGCGAACGCCTGTACCTGGAGTCGATCATGACCGACGCTCCCGAGTACGCTGGCCTGGTGGCCGAGCAGGTCCTGGCGAACTACCGCGCCGCCAATCAGGAAGCGGCCGGGCTCGACGTGCTGCAGAAGCAGTATGCGCGCCACGCGTCGCTGGACCTGTTCAACGTGCTGTTCCGCGAACTGCGCGCCCAGCAGGGCTCCGCGCCGTCATGGGCATTTGCCCGCAATGCCTTGCGCAGCCATCCGTCGCTGCTGGGGCTGGACCGTCTGCTGGAGGCCGAGCTGGCCAATCCGGAAAGCGGCGCCGAGCAGGCGCCAGTGCCGGGCGCCGACCTGACGTTGTTGCGCAGCCTGATCCACAAGCATACGCAGCGGCTGGACCGCTACGCATGCCGCAGTTGCGGTTTTCAGGCGCGTCGCTTTTACTGGCAATGTCCCGGCTGCAACGCCTGGGAAACCTACGCGCCGCGCCGCTTGGAAGAACTTGAATGAATGCATTTCCCGCCGAAGCCATTTCGCATAGCCGCGTCCTCGTGGTGGGCGATGTGATGCTGGACCGGTACTGGTTCGGCGAAGTCGAACGCATTTCGCCCGAAGCGCCGGTGCCCGTGGTACGCGTGGCGCGCCGCGAAGACCGCCTGGGCGGCGCGGCCAACGTCGCGCGCAACGTGGCGGCCCTGGGCGGCCATGTGACCTTGGTCGGCGTGCTGGGCGAAGACGAGGCGGGCGACAGCGTCCGGCGCTTGTCCGCCGAAGCCGGCATACAGGCCGAGCTGGTCGCCGATCCGTCCTTGCACACGACCTTGAAGATGCGCGTGCTGGGTCGCCAGCAGCAGCTGCTGCGCGTGGACTTCGAACAGCATCCGGCACAGGCCGCGCTGGACAACGTCGATGCCGCTTTCGCGCGCCATCTGGCCAACCACGACATCGTCGTGCTGTCCGACTATGCCAAGGGCGTGCTGGCGCGGGTCGAATCGCTGATCGCGCTGGCCCGCAACGCCGGCGTGCCGGTGCTGGTGGACCCGAAGGGCCACGATTACACCCGTTACCGCGGGGCGACGCTCGTCACCCCCAACCGCTCGGAAATGCAGGAGGCCGTGGGCCGCTGGAGTTCCGAGGCCGAACTCACCGATCGCGCGCAGCGCCTGCGCGCCGACCTGGATCTGGAAGCCTTGCTCGTGACCCGTTCCGAGCAGGGCATGACTTTGTTTACCGACGCGGGACGCGACCACATCGACGCGCAGGCGCACGAAGTGTTCGACGTGTCCGGCGCAGGCGACACCGTGCTGGCGACGCTGGCCGTGTCGCGCGCCATCGATCTGCCGTGGGTCGACGCGATGGGCTGGGCCAACAAGGCCGGCGGCATCGCCGTGGGCAAGCTTGGCACGTCCATCGTCACCGCCGCGGAATTGGCAGGAGAACTCTCATGATCGTCGTTACCGGAGCCGCGGGCTTCATAGGCAGCAACCTGGTGCGCGGGCTCAACCGCCGCGGCATCAAGGACATCATCGCGGTCGATGACCTGACCGAAGGCGACAAGTTCGTCAACCTGGTCGATTGCCAGATCGCGGACTACATGGACAAGGACGACTTCCGCCGCCGCGTCCTCGACGGCAGCCTGCGGGAAGTGCGTGCCGTGCTGCACCAGGGCGCGTGCTCGGACACGACCGAGCGCAACGGCCGCTACATGCTCGACAACAACTACCGCGTCACGCTGGAGCTGTTCGAGTTCTGCCAGGAGCGCCGCATTCCGTTCCTGTACGCCTCGTCGGCGGCGGTCTACGGCGGTTCCTCGATCTACGTGGAAGACCCCGCCAACGAAGGCCCGCTGAACGTCTATGGCTATTCCAAGCTGCTGTTCGATCAGGTCCTGCGCCAGCGCATGGACAGCCTGACCGCACAGGTGGTGGGCCTGCGCTACTTCAACGTCTACGGTCCGCACGAACAGCACAAGGGCCGCATGGCTTCGGTGGCGTTCCACAACATGAACCAGTTCCTGGAGCATGGGCACGTGCGCCTGTTCGCGGGCTGGGACGGCTACGTGGATGGCGGCCAGAGCCGCGACTTCATTTCCGTCGAAGACGTGGTCGCGGTCAACCTGCATTTCCTGGACCACCCCGAGCAGTCGGGCATTTTCAACTGCGGCACGGGCCGCGCGCAGCCCTTCAACGATGTGGCGGCCGGCGTGGTCAATGCGCTGCGCGCGGAGCGCGGCGAAGCCGAGCTGACGCTGGCGCAACTGGTGGAACTGGATCTGATCCGCTACATCCCGTTCCCGGACGACCTGAAAGGGCGCTATCAGAGCTACACGCAGGCCGATGTCACGCGCCTGCGCGCAGCGGGGTTCCAGGCGCCGATGCGCGATGTGCGGACCGGCGTCACCGAGTACGTGCGTTACTGGCGCGCCCGCAAGTAAGTCTGCGCCACTGCGCCGGGTCTGCAAGAAAAGCCACCGTTCGCGGTGGCTTTTTTTCGCCTGGCGGTTTGCCGGGGCGGATGTTTCCATTCACTGCGCCGCCGTGGCGGGGCGCGTCGCCCGCATGATCTGAGCGTGGCGTGACAGCCGTTGCGCCAGACTCCTGGGAGACCCTCCATGAATCCATTCCTTCAATCCGCCGCTGCCCACCCGGCCCCTTTTGCCAGATGGCGCAGGGTGCGCGCCACCCTTGCTTCCGGCGCCCGGCCGCGCCCTTTGCGGCAGGCCTTGGGCGCGCTGCTGGTAACGGCGGGCCTGGGCCTGGCCGCGCCGCAGGCGCACGCGGTGGACCTCAACCAGGCCAATGCCCAGCAGCTTGAAGGCGTCCGGGGCATCGGCCCGCGCATGGCGGAAATCATCATCAAGGAGCGCGAACGGGGCGGCAAGTTCGAATCCTTGAACGACCTGGCTGAACGCGTGCGCGGCATCGGCCCGAAGAAGGCGCAGGCCCTGCAAGAGGCCGGCCTGCAGGTGGCAGGGACGGGCCCTCAGGCCGGGCAGGGCGATACGGCGGCCAAGCCGGCGCAGGGCAAGCCGGCTGCGGGCAAGGCCGAAGCCAAATCCGAAGCGAAACCGGCGGCGTCCCAGCCCGCGGCCCGCGCCCGGCCCTGAGCGCGTCGCGCGCCGCGCGGGTAGCCCTGGCGGGAGCGCGGCTTTTGGCGGCGCGCGCCGCCAGGCGGGGTTATCATCGTCCGCATGACTACTACCTATCCCACTATCGAGCAAACCGTCGGCAATACGCCGCTGGTGCGCCTGCAGCGCATTCCCGGGGCCGCGGGCGCCGCCCGGGGCAATGTCATCCTGGCCAAGCTGGAGGGCAACAACCCCGCCGGCTCCGTGAAGGACCGTCCGGCCCTGTCGATGATCGCCCGCGCGGAAGAGCGCGGCGACATCAAACCGGGCGACACCCTCATCGAGGCGACCAGCGGCAATACCGGCATCGCGCTGGCCATGGCTGCCGCCATGCGCGGCTACCGCATGATCCTGATCATGCCGGACAACCTGTCGGTGGAACGCCGCGCGGCCATGACGGCCTACGGCGCCGAGCTGATCCTGACGCCCGCGGACAAGGGCGGCATGGAATACGCCCGCGACCTGGCGTCGGCCATGCAGGCGGACGGCCGCGGTCTGGTGCTGGACCAGTTCGCCAACCCTGACAACCCCCGCGCCCACATCGAAACCACCGGGCCGGAAATCTGGAACCAGACCGAAGGGCGCGTTACCCACTTCGTGAGCGCCATGGGCACCACCGGCACCATCATGGGCGTGTCGACCTACCTGAAGTCGCGCAACCCCGCAGTGCAGGTGGTGGGCGCGCAGCCCGCCGAAGGATCGTCGATCCCGGGCATCCGCAAGTGGCCCGAAGCCTATCTCCCCAAGATCTTCGATCGCAGCCGGGTGGACGCCTATGAATCCATCGAGCAGGCCGAGGCCGAACAGATGGCGCGCCGGCTGGCGGCGGAAGAAGGCATCTTCGGCGGAATTTCATCGGCGGGCGCGCTGGTTGCCGCCCTGCGCGTGGCCGAACGCGTCAACGACGCCACCATCGTGTTCATCGTGTGCGACCGCGGCGACCGCTACCTGTCCACGGGCGTCTTCAACTGAACGCCTGACCGCCGTCGGGCAGAACAGAACCGCCATGCCGGGTTTGCCGGGCATGGCGGTTTTTCATTGGTCGGGCGCGGCGTGCGCCCGTGTTTCTTGCGCACTTATTCGGGCTGGATGCCGGCGTCCTGCATCACCTTGATCCAACGCTCGCTCTCCGCCAGGTTGAAGGCTTCGGCTTCCTGGTAGCTCATGGTGCTGGGCAGCGTGCCTTGCGACTTCAGCGCTTCAACCACCTTGGGCGATTGCGAGGCTTCGATCATGACCTTGTTCAGCTTGGCGATGATGGGCTGCGGCGTGTCTTTGGGCGCCCACATGCCGTACCAGGTGACGATGTCGAAGCCGGGCAGGACGCTTTCCGCGATGGTCGGCACGTCGGGCAGTTCGGCCAGGCGGGTCTTGGTCGTCACGGCGATCGGGCGGATCTTGCCGCTCTGGATCAGCGGGAGAGCCGGCGCCAGCGGCGCGTACATCAGGTCCACGTGGCCGCCCGCGACGTCGGTCAGGGCCGGGCTGCTGCCGCGGTAGCCGACATGGGTGATCTTGGCCTTGGTGGAGGTATTGATCAGTTCGCCCGCCAGGTGCGGCAAGGTGGCCACGCCGGGGGATGCGAAGGTCAGCGAACCGGGCTGGGCCTGGCCCTGCTTGATCAGTTCGCCGAAGGTCTTGAACTTCGAGTTGGGCGGGACGACGGCCACCATCGGCACCGTGCCCAGCACGCCCACCATCTTGAAGTCCTTGATCGGGTCAAAGCTCAGATTCTTGAACTGGGCCGGATAGATGCCCTGCACCGACGGGTTCATCAGCAAGGTGTAGCCATCCGCCGGCGCCTTGGCGACCTGGGCCGTGCCGATGGTGCCGCTGGCCCCCGCGCGGGTTTCGATCACCAGCGGCTGACCCAGGATCTCGCCCATCTGGACCGCGATCAGGCGGCCGACCACGTCCGTCGGTCCTCCTGCCGCCCAAGGCATGATCACGCGGATGGGCTTGTCCGGATAGTCCGCCTGCGCGTAGGCGGTTGCTGCCGGCACGGCCGCCGTGGCGATCGCCGAGCAGGCCGCGGCGAGGAAGGTGCGTTTGTTCATCTACTGTCTACTCCTACAAAGGTGAGATTGGCCGAGGGCAGCGCTGCTTGCAGCATCGCCTTGACCTCGGCCAGCTGTTTCCCCGTGGTGGCTTCGTTCTTCAGCATCCGGCTCAGCGGGCCGGCCACCACGATGGCAAAGGGTTGTTCGTATGCGCGGAATCCGAGCGAAATGGACATCACGTCCTCGACGTTCTCGCCCACCGAGCGCTGCCAGCCGCGCGCCATGCCCGCCTCCAGGTCGCGGTCGAAGGCTTCCCGGCTGGTGAGCGTGCTGTCCGTGTAGGCGGCAAAGCCGCTGTAGGCCTTGAACCACTTCTGCCGTTCTTCCTGCGACAGCACCGATAGCAGCGCCTTGCCGGAGCTGGTGGCGTGCACCGCCTTGAAGCCGCCCGGCTGATGCGAGAAGCGGATGGTCTGCTTGGACTCGGCGACGATCAGGTACACGACCTTGTCGTCGGCCAGCTTGGCCAGCAAGGCCGTCTCGCCCGTCAGGTCCCGCACCCGGGCCAGCACCGGCTCGATCACCGCGTTCAGCGGGTCGCTATGGCAGATCAGGGTGGCCACGTGTATCAGTTTCTGGGTCGGGTAATAGCCGTGCTTCTTGCCGATTTCGTAGAGATAGCCGCGCGCCACCATGGTCTTCAGCAGCCCATGGCAGCTCGACAGCGGAATCCCCATCTGGGCAGCGATCTCGCTGTACAGCAGGGGCTTCTGCTCCTCCGCAAAAAGGTTCAGCACATCCAGCACTCGGCCAGCAGTTTTCACATCCATGATGTTAGTATCCTATACGTGATAAATTTATGTCAAACAGCATTCAATCGACCAGGAGTTGCAACGCATGAGATGGAAGAACCGTCCTGAGGGATCGAACTGGGGAGATTTCGGGCCTGACGACCAGCGAGGTTGCCTGAATTACATCACCCCCGCGAACGTGCTGAGCGGCATGCGGGAAGTGCGCGAAGGCCTGAGCTTCTGCCTGTCGCTGCCGCTGGATTACCCGGGCGGCAACGGCGTGAACGTGCGGCGCCACCCGCCCAAGCTGCGGCCTACCGAGAGGGACGGCGACCAGTACCTGAATTTCCCGCTGGGACGCCTGCGTCCCGGCTGCGTCGACGTGCTCAGCGACGACATCGTCGAAATGAGCTTGCAGTATTCGACGCAATGGGATTCGCTGGCCCACGTGGGCGCGCTGTTCGACGCCAATGGCGACGGCCTGCCCGAGCGCGTCTACTACAACGGCTACCGGCCCAACGAGCACGTGGTGGGTCCGGTGGACTACGACGTGGACAATGGCTATGCCAAGACCGATCTGGGCCAGGGGCCGGCCTCCAACGCCAAGAAGCTGGACATCACCCAGCTGGCCGAATCGTGCCTGCAGACGCGCGGCGTGATGGTCGATCTGGCGCGCCACTACGGACGGGAGCAGAAGTCGGTCGGCTATGACGAGCTGATGCGCATCCTGGACGCGGACCGGATCGAGATCGAGCAGGGCGATATCGTGCTGTTCCATACGGAATTCGGCGACGCCCTGCTGGAAAAGAACCGCGAGCCGGATCCCCATACGCTGCACGAGATCTGCGCCGGCCTGGACGGCAGCGACGAGAAGCTGCTGCAGTGGATCACCGACTCGAAGGTGGCGGCCATGGCCTCGGACAACCACGCCTTGGAAATCTATCCCACGCAGAAGCCCAATGCCTGCTGCGCGGCGCTGCCTCTGCACCATCACTGCATTTTCAAGCTGGGCCTGCCGATAGGCGAGATGTGGTACCTGGGGGCGCTGGCGCGCTGGCTGACGGCCAACGGCCGCAGCCGCTTCCTGCTGACGGCGCCGCCGCTGAACCTGCCTGGCGCCGTGGGTTCGCCCGTGACGCCGGTTGCGACGGTGTAAAGCGCAGGACCGCGGCGCCTGGCGCCGCGGGTCCTGGGGGCTTCAGCGGCCCACGCGCGCTTCGATCTCGCTTGCCAGATCCGCTACCGAGGTCGCGTAGAAGTAGCTGCGGTTGTACTTGGTGAGCGCGAAGAAGTTGGGCGTGCCGACGCGATATTGCGCCGTGCCCCGGGCTTCCTCGACCAGGTCGACCACGCCCAGTGGCTGGCTGCCCCAGCCCGTGGCCGATGCGCCTGGCTGCAAGCGCGCGCCGGCCGCCGTGAGCGTGCCCCAGCTTTGCTTGGGTTCCAGTCCGCCGTCGACGAGCGCGGTGGGATCGGCAGGCAGCACCACGGGTGCGAACACCGGCAGGCCGCGCTGCCAGCCGTGCTGCGACAGGAAGCTGCCCACGGACATGATGGCGTCGCGGGTGTTGTTGCTCAGGTCGATATGGCCGTTGTCGTCGCCGTCCACCGCGTAATGCATGACGCTGGTGGGCATGAACTGGGGCATGCCGATGGCGCCGGCGTACGAGCCGCGGGTTTCCAGGTCCAGCTTGTCTTTCATGACCAGGGTCAGGAAGTCGGCAAGCTGGCCGCGGAACATGGTGGCGCGTTCGGGCTTGGCGGGGTCCGGGTAGTCGAAGGCCAGCGTCGTCAGCGCATCCAGCACGCGGAAATTGCCCATATTGCGGCCGTACAGCGTTTCCACGCCGATGATCGAGGCAATCACCGGCGCCGGAACGCCGAAGCGCTGCGCCGCCTGGTTGAGCAGGTCGCGGTTCTCGTTGTAGAACTCCACGCCCCAGCCGATGCGCTTGGGTTCGACGAAGCGCGAGCGGTAGGTCAGCCAGCTGCGCCAGATCTTCTTGCCCGGGGGCGACGGCGCGATCAGGCGCGCGACGGTGGCGTTGTAGCGCGAACCGGCCAGCGCGGCGACCATGGGGTCCAGCGGCAGTTGGCGCTCGGTGGCCAGGTTTTCCACGAAAGTGCGGACTTCAGGCCGCAACGTGCCATTGGCGGCCAGCGCGGCGGGGGCGTCGTCCGCCAGTTCGGATCCAGGTGTCGGCGCGCTGGGGCCGATGCGGATGGGGGCCGGGGTTGATTCGGCGGCCGGCTGGCCGGCGACGGTGTTGGGTGCAGAGGGGGCGGTGGTGGAGCAGCCCGCCAGCAGGGCGGAGAGCGTTCCGAGTTGCAGTAATCGCCGACAGATGAACATAATCTTCCTTATGGAGACCATGTATCTTACCCACCCGGCATGCCGCCTGCATGAAATGGGCAGTTGGCATCCCGAAAGCCCCCAGAGGCTGGACGCCATTTCAGACCAGTTGCTTGCCAGCGGCTTGATGCCTTACCTGGACGACCGCCAGGCGCCGCAGGCATCCCGCCATGACATATTGCGGGTGCACACTGTCCAGTATCTGAACAGTTTGCGTGAACATACGCCGGAGCAAGGGTATTTCCCTATCGATCCGGATACGCTGATGAATCCCCATACCTACGAAGCCGCCCTGTACGCGGCCGGGGCAGGGGTGGCCGCGGTGGATGCGGTGATGGGCGGAGAGGCCCGCACGGCCTTCTGCGCGGTGAGGCCCCCGGGGCATCACGCCTGCCGTTCCCAGGCCATGGGATTCTGCTTTCTGAACAACGTCGCTATTGCGGCGCAGCATGCGCTGGACTTCCACGGCCTCTCGCGCGTGGCCATCGTCGATTTCGACGTGCACCACGGCAACGGCACCGAAGACATCTTCGCCGGCAACGACCGGGTGCTGATGTGCAGCTTCTTCCAGCATCCGTTCTTTCCCAATAGCGGCGCCGAGAGTCCCGCTTCGAACATGCTGAACGTGCCCGTGGCCGCGTACACCGGCGGGGCGGCGGTCAGGACCATCGTCACCGATACCTGGTTGCCGGCGCTGGAAGCGCACCGGCCCGAACTGATCCTGGTATCGGCCGGTTTCGACGCGCATCGCGAGGACGACATGGGCCAGATGGGCCTGGTCGAGGCGGATTACGCCTGGATAACAGAACAGCTCGTGGAGGTGGCCGAGCGCCACTGTCAGGGGCGCATCGTCAGCACGCTGGAAGGCGGTTACAACTTGTCCGCCTTGGGCCGCAGCGTGGTCGCCCATATACGAGCGCTGGCGAAGCTGTAGAATCGAGAAAAAATTGTGCAATGCGATCCCGGCGCATGCCGGGTAATTATTTTCCATTTGGAGGCAGCGGGATGAAGGTTTTGGTACCTGTCAAACGCGTCGTTGACTACAACGTCAAGGTGCGCGTCAAGTCTGATCAAACCGGCGTGGATATCGCCAATGTGAAGATGTCCATGAACCCCTTTGACGAGATCGCCGTCGAGGAAGCGACCCGCCTGAAGGAGAAGGGTGCTGTCGCCGAGGTCGTGGCGGTTTCTTGCGGCGTTGCGCAATGCCAGGAAACGCTGCGCACGGCCATGGCCATCGGCGCCGACCGCGGCGTGCTGGTCCAGACCGATGCCGAACTCCAGCCGCTGGCCGTGGCCAAGCTGTTGAAGGCGCTGGTCGACAAGGAACAGCCGCAACTGGTGATCCTGGGCAAGCAAGCCATCGACGACGATGCAAACCAGACCGGCCAGATGCTGGCCGCGCTGCTGGACTGGCCGCAAGCCACGTTCGCCAGCAAGGTCGAGCTGGCCGATGGCAAGGTCACGGTCACGCGCGAAGTCGACGGCGGCCTGGAAACGCTGACGTTGAAGCTGCCCGCCATCGTCACCACCGACCTGCGCCTGAACGAGCCGCGCTACGTCACGCTGCCCAACATCATGAAGGCCAAGAAGAAGCAGCTGGACACCGTCACGCCTGAAGAGCTGGGTGTGGACGCCGCGCCGCGCCTGAAGACGCTGAAAGTCAGCGAGCCGCCCGCCCGCAAGGCCGGCATCAAGGTGGCCGATGTCGCGGCCCTGGTGGACAAACTCAAGAACGAAGCGAAGGTGGTCTGAACATGACGACGCTGGTTATTGCCGAACACGATAACGCCCAGCTCAAGGGCGCAACCCTGAACGCCGTCGCCGCCGCCGCCAAAATCGGAGGCGACGTGCACGTGCTGGTCGCCGGCGCCAATGCGCGCGCAGTGGCCGACCAGGCCGCCGCCGCCGCCGGCGTGGCCAAGGTCCTGCTGGCCGACGCGCCGCAACTGGCCGACGGCCTGGCCGAGAACGTCGCCGCCCAGGTGCTGGCCGTGGCCTCGGGCTACAGCCACATCCTGTTCCCCGCGACCGCCTCGGGCAAGAACGTGGCTCCCCGCGTGGCTGCCAAGCTGGACGTGGCGCAGATCTCCGACATCATCGGCGTGGAATCGGCCGACACCTTCCAACGCCCGATCTACGCCGGCAACGCCATTGCCACGGTGCAGTCGGCCGATGCCGTCAAGGTCATCACCGTGCGCACCACCGGCTTTGACGCCGTGGCCGCGCAGGGCGGTTCGGGTGCGGTGGAAGAAGTCGCCGCCGTGGCCGATTCGGGCCTGTCCACCTTCGTGGGCCGTGAAGTCGCCAAGAGCGATCGTCCGGAACTGGCTGGCGCGCGCGTCGTCGTCTCCGGCGGCCGTGGTCTGGGCAGCGCCGAAAACTTCAAGATCCTGGATCCGCTCGCCGACAAGCTGGGCGCAGCGCTCGGCGCCTCGCGTGCCGCGGTCGACGCCGGCTACGCGCCTAACGACTGGCAAGTCGGTCAGACCGGCAAGATCGTTGCCCCGCAACTGTACGTCGCGGTTGGTATCTCGGGCGCCATTCAGCATCTGGCCGGCATGAAGGATTCGAAGGTCATCGTGGCCATCAACAAGGATCCGGAAGCGCCGATCTTCGGCGTGGCCGATTATGGCCTGGTGGGCGATCTGTTCCAGGTCGTGCCCGAACTGACCGGCGCGCTGTAAGCCACAACGCGCAGCCGTATCGAAGGCCCGCCAGCTTCGCGCTGGCGGGCTTTTTTATTATTTTGACGCGAGGACTACACATCTTGTGATTTCAGTATTCCAAATCTTTTGATTTCTCGAAAGATTCTGATAATGTGTTCCGCGCGCAGCTAGATTCGCGCAAGTGCTTGGCCTGTACAGAACGAAGGAGATTCGGGATGGAATGGTTCTTTGACACTCTGCGAAAATATCCGGAACTTGCGATATTCCTTACCCTCGGTCTCGGGTACTGGATAGGCGCCAAGAAACTCTTCGGATTCAATCTGGGAGCCGTGACTGGCACGCTGTTGGTCGGCGTGCTGGTGGGACAGCTCAATATCACGATCGCTCCCGTCCTCAAGCAGGTCTTCTTCCTGCTCTTCCTCTTCGGTCTGGGTTACGGCGTCGGACCGCAGTTCTTCCGAGGGATGAAAAGCGACGGCCTTCCGCAGGTCATCTTTGCCGTCATTATTTGCGTGATCTGCCTGTTGGTGACATGGGCGACAGCCGTAGGCTTCGGCTTCGATGCCGGCACCGGCGCAGGCCTGCTGTCAGGGGCCCAAACCATTTCCGCGGTCATGGGCGTGGCGACGGACACCATCAACGGCTTGGGCATAGACGCAGCAACCAAAAAGAAATGGATTGACAGCATTCCCGTCGCGTACGCGGTCTGCTACATCTTCGGCACGGTTGGAAGCGCCTGGATCCTGGCATCCCTGGGCCCGAAGCTGATGCGCGTGGACATCGTCAAAGAATGCCAGGAATACGAAGCCAAGATGTCGGGGGGCGCCGACTCGATGGAGTTGTCGGGCTACCGCAAGTTCATCGCGCGCGCCTACAAGCTGGACCGCGAGGAATTCGCCGGCAAGACGGTGGGAGAGCTGGAGTCCCGCTTCGTCGAGGCCCGGGTGTTCGTGGAGCGCATCCGGCGCGGCGACCAGATCATCGACAGCGATGCCAAGACGGTGCTGCAGCAAGGCGACGTGCTGGGCGTGACCGGCAGGCATGATGCGTTGGTTACGCAGGCCGCCGGCATCATCGGCACCGAAGTCGAGGACCGCGACCTGATCAACATGCCCGCCGAGGTCGTCGAAGTCGTCTTGACCAACAAGAACATAGCCGGCAAGACCATCAAGGAAATCGCCGACAGCGAAGCGGGCCGCGAACTGGGACGCGGCGTGTTCCTGCGCAAAGTCGTGCGCGGCGGCCACGACATGCCGATCAACTGGGGCTTGAAGCTTGACCGCGGCGACCGCCTGTTCGTGCTGGGCGCCAAGCGCGACGTTGAGCGCGTGGTCGGCCGGCTGGGCTATGTGGATCGCGCCACCAGCCAGACCGACATGGTCTTCGTCGGCTTCGGCATTCTGCTGGGCGGCCTGTTCGGCTCTCTGGTGCTGACCGTGGGCGGCGTTCCCGTCACCTTGTCGACCTCCGGCGGCGCGCTGATTTCCGGCCTGATCTTCGGCTATCTGCGTTCGGTGCATCCGACCTTCGGCCGTGTGCCGGAACCGGTGCACTGGTTCCTGACATCGGTGGGGCTGACGACGTTCGTCGCGGTCGTGGGTATATCGTCAGGGCCGGGATTCGTGCTGGGCTTCCAGCAATTGGGCGCCAAGCTCTTCATCGCGGGCATCATCGCCACCAGCGTTCCGATGATCGTGGGCGTGTACATTGCGCGGTATGTATTCAAGTTCCATCCCGCCATTGCGTTGGGAGTCTGCGCCGGAGCCCGGACCACCACCGCGGCCATCGGCCAGATAACTGAAACGGCGAAGAGCCAGGTGCCTGCCCTGGGCTACACGGTTCCTTACGCCATCGGCAATACCCTGCTCATCATCTGGGGGATTGTCATCGTCATGCTCATGTCCTAGCAGAACGCCCCGCCAGCCCCGCGCTTGCGGGGCGTTTTGCAAGCGCGCCGGCGCGGCCGGCGACGCTCAGCGCCTGTCACCATGCAAACCAGGAGTACTGAACAATGGCTTCCACCGCGCCTCTTACCGTCAGCCTGGCTTCGGCCTTGAAAACCACCCGTTCGCGCCAACGCGACCTGGAGCAGCTTTCTCCGTTTGAACTCAAGGACTACCTGATCACGCTGGCCAAGGACAACCAGCACACCGCCGCGATCACCATGCTGAACGCGGGCCGCGGCAACCCTAACTGGATCGCCACCGAACCGCGCGACGCCTTCTTCCTGATGGGCCAGTTCGCGATGAAGGAAGCGCGCCGCGTGCGCGACGAGTCCATCCTGGCGGGCATGCCGGCCAAGAAGGGCTGCGCCGACCGGATGCGCAAGTTCCTGGCCAAGCACAAAGGCATGGACGGCTACGATTTCCTGGTCGGCGTGCTGGAGTACGGCGTCAAGGTCAAGGGCTTCGACCCCGACGCGTGGGTCCATGAACTGACGGACAGCATCATCGGCGACAACTATCCCGTGCCGCCGCGCGCGCTGGTCCATCTTGAACAGATCGTGCACGATTACCTGATCAAGGAAATGTGCGACGGCCGTCCGCCCAAGGGCAAGTTCGACCTGTTCCCGGTCGAAGGCGGCACGGCGGCCATGTGCTACATCTTCGATTCGCTGATGCAGAACGGCCTGCTCAAGCAGGGCGATACCATCGCGCTGTTCCTGCCGACCTTCACGCCCTATATCGAGATCTCGCATCTGGAGCGCTTCCAGTTCAAGATCGTGCCGATCAACGCCAGCAGCCTGCGGGCCGACGGCACGCACGACTGGCACTATCCGGCGTCCGAAATCGCCAAGCTGGAGAATCCCAAGATCAAGCTGGCGGTCACGGTCAACCCCAGCAACCCGCCGTCGGTGGCGTTCAGCCCGGTCGAGATGAAGCAGATCGTGCGCCTGATCCGCAAGAATCCGGACCTGGTGCTGGTGACGGACGATGTCTATGGCACCTTCGTGCCGAACTTCCGCTCGCTGATGGCGGAAGTGCCGCACAACACCATCTGCGTGTACTCGTTCTCGAAGAACTTCGGCTGCACGGGATGGCGCCTGGGCGTGATTGCGACCCATGAAAAGAACACCATGGACCGCCGCATCGCCGAATTGCCTGCATCCTGGAAACAGCGCCTGAACAAGCGCTATGGCGCCATGACGATGGAGCCCGAAAAGCTCAAGTTCATCGACCGGCTGGTGGCCGACAGCCGCAACGTCGCGCTGAACCACACCGCGGGCCTGTCCTTGCCGCAGCAGGTGCAGATGGGATTCTTCGCGCTGTCGCACCTGATGGACCTGAAGGACTCCTACAAGCACCTGACGATGAAGATCGTGCGCGCGCGCCGCGATGCCTTGTGGCGCGGCCTGGGCATACCCATGCCGCCCGAAGATCCGATGCGCGCCTGGTACTACGTCGAGCTGGATTTCATGGTCTGGGCCAAGATCACGTACGGCGATGCGTTCTGCAAGTACATGATGGCCAACTACGAGCCGGTCGACTTCCTGTTCCGCCTGGCCGAGAAATCCGGCGTGGTGCTGATGGACGGCGGCGGCTTCGGCGGTCCGCCATGGTCGATCCGCGTGTCGCTGGCGAACCTGGACGACGGCGACTACGCCAAGATCGGCAAGCATATGGTCGAAGCCGCCACCGAGTACGTCGAGGCGTGGAAGGCCGGCGAACTGGTGCGTTCGGGCCCGACGGCCGGCAAGGGCCAGACCACGAAGGCGCCCGCGGCCAAGCGCAAGGCGGGCAAGACCGCGGCAGCCAAGAAAGCGGTCAAGAAGGCAGTGAAGAAGGCCGACACGGCGGCGAAGTCCGCCAAGAAGGCCGTGGCGCGCAAGTAGGCGGGCCGGGCAGCAACCTCCAGGGCGACATGACGACATGACTTGTACGGTCGGGTTTTTCAATAGCGTTCCCATCGCAGTGCTGTTTGTGACGGTGGGCTTGGGATACCTGATCGGCAAGCTGAAAGTCGGACCGATCCAGCTAGGCGGCGTGTGCGGAACACTCATCGTCGCCCTGCTGATCGGCCAGACGGGTTGTCAGATGCGCGGCGACCTCAAGGAAGTCGCCTTCGCCCTGTTCATATTCGCGATGGGGTACTCGGGCGGGCCGCAGTTCTTTGCCAACCTGAACCGCTCCAGCTTGCGCTACATCGCGCTGCCTATCATCGAAGCATTGCTGGTGCTGACCATCGTGCTGGCCGCGGTGCCGCTGTTCGGCCTGGACGCTGGGACGGCGGCGGGCCTCGCGGCCGGCGCGGCCACCGAATCGGCCGTGGTAGGCACGGCGGCAGAGGCGCTCAAGCATCTGGGCCTGGCGGATGCCGAGGTCCAGCGCATGGAAGCCAACATCGCCACGGCCTACACGCTGACCTATCTGGTTGGCCTGATCAGCATCGTGTTCTTCACCAGCCAGGTAGCGCCAGCCCTGTTGCGCATGAATCTGCGCGAGGCTTCCAAGGCATTGGAGGAAAAGCTCGGCGTGGCGGCCGGAGAGGGCGAGGACGCGAACATGCCCACCTTGCCGCGGCTGGTGGGACGCTCGCACGTGGTCAAGGACGCGGATGGCAAAAGCGTGGCTGAAGTGGAAGCCGCGCTGGGCGGACGCACCGTCATCAGCCGCATCCTGCGCAATGGCGAGGCGGTGGATGCCACGCCCGGCGACATGCTGGCCACGGGCGACATCGTGGTGGTGCTGGGCTTGCGGCGCTTCGCGCTGCGCGCGGGTTCCGTCATCGGACCCGAAATCCAGCTGCCGGAGGCGCATGCCGACGACTTGCAGCTGAGCGAGCTGGCCGTCATCGTCAACAAGAAGGCCGTCAATGGCCATACCGTCGGCGAACTGGCGAAGCGGCCCAACGCCCAACGCGCACGTGGCGTGTTTCTGCAGTCCATCGTGCGCTCGGGCCATGCCTTGCCGATCACGCCAGCCACCGTGGTGCAGTACGGCGACCTGGTTACGCTGGTCGGCGCCGAGCCCGAACTCTCCCAGGCCGGCGCGGCGCTGGGCAACGAGCTGCGGCGCAGCGGCGTGACCGACCTGGTGTTCCTGGCGTTCGGCATCCTGGCCGGCTTGTTGATCGGCAGCCTGAGCGCGCGGATGTGGGGCATCCCCGTGTCGCTGGGCAGTGGCGGGGGCGCGCTGGTCAGCGGTCTGGTCTGTGGCTGGATTAACGCCAAACGGCCCTCGATAGGCCACATGCCGGACCATGCCGTGCAGTTGCTGAAGGATCTGGGCCTGGCTGTGTTCGTGGCCTGCGTGGGCTTGTCGGCGGGGCCGGAAGCCATCGCGCTGATCCGCGAGCACGGCGCGGTATTGCCGCTCATCGGCCTGCTGGTGTCGCTGGGGCCTGCCTGCCTGTCGCTGTGGGTGGGACACAAGATCCTGAAGATCGAAGGTCCCTTGCTGGTCGGCGCCATCGCTGGCCAGCATGTCAGCACGCCGGCCATCAGCGCCATCCTGACCTCCAGCGGCAGTTCCGTGCCGCTACTGGGCTACACGGTGACCTACGCCATCGCCAACGTGCTGCTGCCAGTGCTGGGGCCGATCATCGTGTCGCTGGCGCACCATCTGGGTTAGCGCGGGCTCTGCTTCAGCAGCGCGCATCCCTGCCACGCCTGATCGTCGATCAGGCGTTTTATTTCGTCCTTGCACAAGGCCATGATCTGGCTCACCGCCGGCGTGGGGGGCAGGCTCTCGCTGGCGCATAGCACCAGTTCGCGCGACAGCGTGTCGTCCAGGGCATGCGCCACGATCGACCCTTCCGCGATTTCGGGCTGCGCGGCCGAGCAGGGCAGGATCGTGGCGGCCATGCCGCTGCGCACCGCGGGGACGAGGATGGCCGAGGTGCTGGCTTCGGCAAACAGATTGCAGGTCAGGCCGGCGGTCAGGAAGGCATGGTCCAGGCGTGCGCGCAGCGTGTTGGGCAGGCTGGGCAGAACCAGGGGCAAGGCGGCGAAGTCCGCGATGGCCAGCGTGCGGCGCGGCAGCGCGACGCTGGCGTGAGCCAGCAGGAACAGGCTCTCGCGCAGCAGCGGCGTGCGCAGCAGTCCCTGCATGGGTTGCTGGTCCGGCGACAAGGAAAAATCGATGCGTCCCTGCAGCACCAGCTTGGTCAGGTCCGCGCTGGGCACATCGACGATTTCCAACACCACCGAAGGCAGCTCCGCCTTGGCCCGGCGCATCAGCGGCAACGCCAGCATGCGCGCGGTGCTGGAGGCCAGTCCTATCGACACCGTGCCGGTGACCTGGTCCCCGGTCTTGGACAGCAGGCTGCGAGTGCTGTCGACCTGACGCAGGATGGTTTGCGCGTGCCGGTACAGCAACAGGCCTTCCGCGGTGGGCTGGGCGCCTTTGACCCCGCGCACCAGCAGTGCGACGCCCAGGCTTTCCTCCAGAAGCGCCATCTGCTGACTCAGCGCGGGTTGCGCCACATGCAGACTTTCGGCGGCCCGGGTCATGTTGCGCATTTCAACCACCCGGACGAAGTACTTGAGCTGACGCAGATTCATAGAATAAGAAAATCTTATGAATGGATCGGAAAACAGTATTTTCGGGACCTGTGAAGCGCTGCCTAGAATGGGCTTCGCATCACGGGAGGACGAACATGAGTCTGCCATTGGCAGGGCTGAAAGTGCTGGATCTGACTCGGGCCCTTTCCGGGCCTTTCTGCACAATGATTCTGGGAGACCTGGGCGCCGAGGTCGTCAAGGTGGAACCCATGCCCGCCGGCGAGATGGCGCGGCAGTGGGGCCCCTTCGATGATGACATAAGTGTTTATTATCTTAGTGCCAATCGCAGCAAGCAAGGCATAGGCGTGGACTTCCGCAAGCCGGAAGGGATCGCGCTGCTGCGCAAGATGGCCCTGGCTTCCGACATCGTGGTCGAGAACTTCAAGGTCGGAACGATGGAGGCGATGGGCCTGGGATACGAGGCGTTGGCGCAAGAGCATCCGGGCCTGATCATGGCGTCGATTTCCGGCTTTGGCAGCAAGGGGCCGGCACGGGACTGGGCCGGATTCGATCAGGTCGCGCAGGGCTATTCGGGCTTCATGAGCCTGACCGGCACGCCGGAATCGGGGCCGATGCGGGTGGGCGTAGCCGTCGGCGACTTGAGCGCGGGCATGTGGCTGACGATAGGAATACTGTCCGCGGTCGCGCAGCGCGCCTCGACTGGTCGCGGGCAGCATGTGGAAACCTCGCTGCTGGCGGGCCTCATGGCGTTGCTCAGCGTGCAGGGCCAGCGCTACCTCAGCAAGGGGGAGATCCCGGAACCCTGCGGCAACGTGCATCCGGTCATCGCGCCCTACGGCACCTTCGAGACCGCGGATGGGCCGCTCAACCTGGCGCCCGCGACCCAGGCGATGTGGGTCAGGCTTTGCGGCATTCTCGGACTCTCCCATCTGGTGTCCGACGAGCGGTTCCTGACGAACGCCGAGCGCATGCAGCACCGCTATGCGTTGAAGCAGGAGCTGGAGGCGGGGCTCAAGCGCAAGACGCGCATGGAATGGACCGCGCTGATGATCGAGGGCGGCATTCCCGCAGGGCCCATCAATACCCTGGAGGACGTGTTCGCCGACGCGCAGGTGCAGGCTTGCGGGCTGGTCCGCTCGTTGACGCATCCGGTGTTGGGCGAATTGCGGCAGGTGGACCTGCCCCTGGGCCTGAGCGGCGCGCAGGCGCCGAGCCGCCGCGCTCCGCCCGTGTTCGGCCAGCACACGCGCGAGGTATTCGCCCGTTACGGGATGGCAGATGCCGAGATCGACCGGCTGCTGGCCGAGGGCGTGGCGCATCAGGCGGAGACGTGCACATGACGGGTTCCGCCGATACGCCCAGCCTTGCCGTCGACGGCCACGTGGCGACCATCCGGCTGCGCAGGCCCGGCCATGCCAACCGGCTCGGGCCGCAGGACCTGGCGGTCCTCAGAGAGCATCTGGACAGGGTCAACGCGGACGACGCCGTGCGGGTGCTGCGCTTTCAATCCGACGGCAAGTATTTTTGCAGCGGGTATGACATTTCGTCCCTGGCGTCCGACAGCGCGCCCAGCTCTCTTTATTTTGGCCAGACCATGGACCTGATCGAGGCGGCGCGGCCAGTGACCATCGCGGCGGTGCAGGGCGGGGCCTATGGCGGCGGCACGGACCTGTGCCTGGCTTGCGATTTCCGCATCGGCACGCCGCAGTCCGACATGTTCATGCCGGCCACGCGCCTGGGCCTGCACTTCTACGCGGGCGGCATGTCGCGCTATGTGACGCGCCTGGGCCTGGACCAGGCCAAGCGCCTGTTCCTGACGGCGGAAAAAATCCAGGCCGACGAAATGCTGCGCATCGGATTCCTGACGGAGCTGGTGCCGCAAGAAATGCTATCGGCCCGGCTGGACGCCTTGAGCGCGCAGATTGCGGCAATGGCTCCGATTCCGCTGTTCGGCGTGAAAGCGCACCTGAACCGCATCGCGCGGGGCGAGCTCGATCTGGCCGCAATCGAGCAGGCGGTGCTGCGTTCCGAGCAGTCCCGCGACCTGGCCGAGGGCGCGCGGGCGTGGAAGGAGAAGCGCGCGCCGGATTTCACCGGCCGCTGACGCGGCCGGCGCATGACCAGAGAGCCGCGCCACAAGCGGCTCCGATTCCATCAAAGGAGACCCTGATGAAACCTGCTATTGCCGTCCATGGCGCCTTGCTTGCCGCCATCGCCTTGTCCGCGATGTCCGGTGCCGCGCATGCCGCCGATCCTTATCCCTCCAAACCCCTGACCTTGGTGATCGGGTTCCCGCCCGGCGGCGGGGCGGATCAAGTGGGGCGGGTCTATGCGAATGCGCTGGCCAGGCAATTGAAGCAGCCGGTGGTCGTGGAAAACCGCCCTGGCGCCGGTTCCACGATCGGCGCCAGCCTGGCCGCGCGCGCCGCCGCCGACGGCTACACGCTGTACCTGGGGAATTCCAGCGTCATGGGCAGCGACAGCGCCTTGTACAAGGTGGATTACACGCCGGACAACTTCGTGCCCGTGGCCCAGCTCACGACCGGCCCCATGGTCCTGATCGCGAACGCAAAGCTGGGGCTGAAAAGCGTGCAGGACCTGATAGACCGGGCCAGGAGCAAGCCGGGGTCCATCAATGTCGCCTCGTCCGGCAACGGCGTCATCACGCATCTGGCCGCGGTCGAGTTCATGACGCTTGCCAACGTGAAGCTGATGCACATTCCCTTCAAGGGGGGCGCCGCGGCGGCGCAGTCCGTGGCGGCGGGCGACACCGATATCTCGTTCGCCACGGCGCCTTCGGCCAAGTCGGTGATCGATACGGGCAAGGTGGTGGCCCTGGCGGTCACGTCTGGCCAGCCCTCGCGCCTGTTGCCCTATCCGACCATCGCGCAGACCGTGCCCGGCTATGACGTGTCCAACTGGTGGGGAATCTTTGCTCCCAAGGGCACGCCGCCGCAGGTGCTGGACACGCTGTTCAAGGCCAGCAACGATGTGCTGGCGCTGGCCGATGTGCAGCAGGGCATGGCGGCCGGATACGAGGAAGTGACGCCGTCCGCGTCCTTGGCCGCGTTCGGGGAGTATGCCCGCAAGGAAGGAAGCAAGGGTTTAAGATTGGCCAAAGAGAGTCAGGAAACGGCCAATTGATGGAGACCCCATGCCCTACGTAACCCCGCTGCAGGACTTCCGCTTCGCTTTGAAGGAGCTGGCAGGACTCGATGACGTCCTGAAACTGCCCGGCTTCGAAGAAGTCACGCCGGATCTGGTGGACGCCATCCTGGAAGAAAACGGCCGCTTCGTCGAGCAGGCCGTGGCGCCTTTGAACGTGCCGGGCGATACGCAGCCGCCGGTCTGGAAGGATGGCCAGGTCACGACCACGCCGGGCTACGCGCAGGGCTTCAAGGATTACGCCGCGGGCGGCTGGCAGGGCTTGCAGCATCCGGTGGAGTGGGGCGGGCAGGGCCTGCCCAAGCTGGTCGCGGCGGCGCCGGGCGAGAACATCCAGGCGGCCAGCCTGGCGTTTTCCCTGTGTCCCATGCTGACGGACGGCGTGATCGAAGCCTTGTTGACGGTCGGATCGGACGCGCAACGCAAGCAGTACGTGCCGCAGCTGATCGGCGGCAAGTGGACCGGCACGATGAACCTGACCGAACCGCAGGCCGGCTCGGACCTGGCGCAGGTCGCGACTCGTGCGGTGAAGCAGGACGACGGCAGCTACCGGCTGACGGGCCAGAAGATCTTCATCACCTATGGCGACCACGATCTGGCCGAGAACATCATCCATCTGGTGCTGGCGCGCACGCCGGACGCGCCGGCCGGCGTGAAGGGGATCTCGCTTTTCATCGTGCCCAAGTTCCTGGTGCAGGCCGACGGCAGCCTGGGCAAGCGCAACGACGTCTGGTGCGCGTCGCTGGAGCACAAGCTGGGCATCCACGGCAGTCCCACCGCAGTGCTCATGTACGGTTCGGGCAAGGGCGACGTGGGCGAAGGCGCCATCGGCTATCTGGTCGGCGAGCAGAACCGCGGCCTGGAATACATGTTCATCATGATGAATGCCGCCCGCTATTCGGTGGGGCAGCAGGGCATAGGCGTGTCCGAACGCGCCTATCAGCATGCCCTGGCCTATGCGCGCGAGCGCGTGCAGGGCCGCGCGGTCGAAGGGTCGGCCGGCCCCGTGGCCATCGTGCGCCATCCGGACGTGCAGCGCATGCTGATGACCATGAAGGCGCTGACCGAGGCGGCGCGCGCCGTGTCCTACGTGACGGCGGCCGCGCACGACAAGGGCACGCATCATCCGGATCCGGAGCAGCGCTCGCGCAACCGGGCCTTCTATGAGTACATGGTGCCCATCGTCAAAGGATTCTCCACCGAGACCGCGGTCGAGGTCGCATCGCTGGGCCTGCAGGTGCACGGCGGCATGGGCTATATCGAGGAAACCGGGGCCGCGCAGTATTACCGCGACGCGCGCATCCTGCCCATCTACGAAGGCACGACCGCGATCCAGGCCAATGACCTGGTCAGCCGCAAGACGCAGCGCGACGGCGGCGCCACCGCCCATGCCGCGATCGCGGCGATGCGCGAGACGCTGCGCGCAGTCGAGAACGAGGCGATGCGCGCGTCGGCGGACGATCGCGAAGGACTGCGCCTGCTGCGCGACAACCTGGACAGCGCCATCCAGGCCTACGAGGCCGGCGTGGCATTCATCCTGGAGCAGTCGCCGACCAATATCAGGGCGGTCTATTCCAGCAGCGTGCCCTATCTGATGCTGGCCGGTGTGGTGCACGGCGGCTGGCAGATGGCGCGGGCCGTGCTGGCCTGCCGCCGGCATCTGGCGGCAGGATCCACCGATCCGTTCTACGGGGCCAAGTTGGCGACCGGATTGTTCTACGGCGCCCACATCCTGCCGCGCGCGCTGGCCCTGTCCGCCGCAGTGCGGGCCGGGGTGGTGGCGGACGCCTGCGGCGCCAGCTTGAATATTGCATAAGGTTATATGACTTGCGTATTTCCCCGGCTACAGGTTTGATGGAAGAATCGTTTCACAGACGCTGACCTGCGCCATGAAACGCTTTTCCTGCGCTGCCCGCCGCGACGGGCGGCCAGCCCCCAACCTGCATCCGCACACTGGAGACACCATGAGTCATCTACGCCTGGGCGACACCGCCCCTGATTTCGAACAGGAATCTTCGGCAGGGCCGATCCGCTTCCATGAGTATCTGGGCAACAGCTGGGGTGTTCTTTTCTCGCACCCGGCCGATTTCACGCCCGTCTGCACCACTGAACTGGGCTACACCGCCAAGCTGGCCGACGAATTCGCCAAGCGTAACGTGAAGGTGCTGGCGCTGTCCGTGGACGGCACCGATTCGCACACCAAGTGGATCGAGGACATCAACGACACGCAGTCCACCAAGGTCAACTTCCCGATCCTGGCCGACAAGGACCGCAAAGTGTCCGAGCTTTACGACATGATCCATCCGAACGCCAACGCCACGCTGACCGTACGCTCGGTGTTCATCATCGACCCCAACAAGAAGGTGCGCCTGACCATCACGTATCCGGCCAGCACCGGCCGCAACTTCAACGAGATCCTGCGCGTCATCGACTCCCTGCAGCTGACCGACAGCCACAGCGTGGCCACGCCGGTGAACTGGGAAGACGGCGACGATGTGATCATTGTTCCGTCCTTGCAGGACGAGGCCGTGATCAAGCAGAAATTCCCGAAGGGCTACAAGGCCGTGCGTCCCTATCTGCGCATTACGCCTCAGCCGAATAAGTAAATTCGGAAATCGAAGGGGCGGGTCCCCGTTAGCAACCGCCGCCTGCCCCTTGGGGAGGCGGCGGCTTTTCATTGGGGCGCGCATGGGGCCAGGGCAAATTCCCATTGCTGGGACACCGGTCCTATATGCCTGCGAGCGATGAGCAACCAAATAATGATTCGTTCCGTTCAGAACGCCCAGCCAGCACACTTGCTCCCACATTGCCGAACACAGGGAGCATGGGATGTCTTTCAGGAAAGCCGGTTGGTTGGCCGCCTTGGCCGCAGTGACGATGTCGTTTGCCGCGATTGCGCCGGCGCAGGCACAGCAGAAGCAGACGCTCCTGAATGTCTCATATGACCCGACCCGCGAGCTGTATCGCGCCATCGATGATGCGTTCATCAAGCAGTACAAGGACAAGGCCAACGTCGACCTGACCATCCGCCAATCGCACGGCGGTTCGGGCCGCCAGGCGCGCTCCGTCATCGACGGCCTGGAAGCCGACGTGGTGACGCTGGCGCTGGCCTATGACATCGACGCGGTTGCCGACCGTGGGCTGCTGCCTGCCGATTGGCAGGCCCGCCTGCCGCAGAACAGCTCGCCCTACACCTCCACCATCGTGTTCCTGGTGCGCAAGGGCAACCCCAAGCAGATCAAGGACTGGGACGACCTGGTCAAGGATGGCGTGCAGGTCATCACGCCCAATCCCAAGACCTCGGGCGGGGCGCGCTGGAACTACCTGGCCGCCTGGGCCTATGCGCTGGAGAAGAACGGCGGCAGCGAGGACAAGGCCCGCGCCTTCGTGGGCGACCTGCTCAAGCACGTGCCGGTGCTGGACACTGGCGCGCGCGGCGCCACCACCACCTTCGTGGAGCGCGGCGTGGGCGATGTGCTGCTGGCCTGGGAAAACGAGGCTTTCCTGGCGCTGGAAGAGCTGGGTCCGGACAAGTTCGACATCGTGGTGCCGTCGCTGTCCATCCTGGCCGAGCCGCCGGTGGCCGTGGTTGACAAGGTCGTGGACAAGAAGGGTACCCGCGCCGCGGCGCAGGCCTATCTGGAATTCCTCTACACGCCCGCCGCGCAGGAAATCATTGCCAAGAACTACTACCGGCCCATCGATAAGACCGTGGCCGCCAAGTACGAAAGCAAGTTTCCCAAGGTCAAGCTCGTGACCATCGACGACAAGATCTTCGGCGGCTGGCGCAAGGCGCAGAAGGACCACTTCAGCGACGGCGGCACCTTCGACCAGATCTACCTGCCGCAAAAGAAATAAGCATCTGACGATCGGACGACGGCCATGACGACAGCCTCGAACCCGGTGGCAAGCGGCGCGCAAGCGCCTTTTGCCTTTCGGCGCAACAGCCCGGGCGTGCTGCCCGGATTCGGCATCTCGATGGGCTACGCGGTGCTGTACCTCAGCATCCTCGTGCTCATTCCGCTGGCGGCCTTGCCGATCAAGAGCGCGGGCCTGGGCTGGCAAGGCTTCTGGGACGCGGTGACCGCGCCGCGGGTGCTGGCCTCGTACAAGCTGACCTTCGGCGCGTCGTTGATCGCGGCGCTGGTGAACCTGGTGTTCGGCACGGTGGTGGCCTGGGTGCTGGTGCGCTACCGCTTTCCGGGCAAGAAGATTCTGGATGCGCTGGTGGATCTGCCGTTCGCGCTGCCCACGGCGGTGGCGGGCATCGCGCTGACCTCGCTGTATTCGCAGAAGGGCTGGCTGGGCGGACCGCTGGCCGACTGGTTCGGCTGGAAGGTGGCATTTACGCCCCTGGGCATCGTGATCGCGTTGATCTTCATCGGCGTGCCGTTCGTGGTGCGCACGGTGCAGCCGGTGCTGGAAGACGTGGAGCGCGAAATCGAGGAGGCCGCGGCCAGCCTGGGCGCCAACCGCTGGCAGACCATACGCCGGGTGCTGCTGCCCATCATCATGCCCGCCTTGATGACGGGCTTCGCGCTGGCGTTTGCACGCGCGGTGGGCGAGTACGGCTCGGTGGTGTTCATTGCCGGCAACATGCCGATGGTGTCCGAGATCACGCCGCTACTGATCATCGCCAAGCTCGAGGAATTCGACTACGCGGGCGCTGCCGCCATTGCCACGGTGATGCTGGTGCTTTCCTTCGCGCTGTTGCTCGTCATCAATCTGCTGCAGGGCTGGCAGGCCCGCCGCAACCTCGGGAGGCTCGCATGAGCGCCGCGGACCGTCCCGCCCATCTGACCGAGCCGCGCTGGGTGCGCGGCGTGCTGCTCTTCATCGCGCTGGGATTCCTGGCGCTGTTCCTGCTGGTGCCGCTGGCAGCGGTATTCGCCGAAGCCTTCAAGAAGGGCTGGCAGCTGTACCTGGACGCCATCGTCGAGCCGGACGCGCTGTCCGCCATCCGACTGACGCTGCTGGTGGCGGCCATCGCGCTGCCGGTAAACCTGGTGTTCGGCGTGGCCGCGGCCTGGGCGATCACCAAGTTCCAGTTCCGCGGCAAGCAGTTCCTGATCACCCTGATCGACCTGCCGTTCTCGGTGTCGCCGGTGGTGGCCGGCCTGGTGTTCGTGCTGCTGTTCGGCACCCAGGGCTGGTTCGGCGGCTGGCTGCAGGAACATGACATCAAGATCGTCTACGCGGTGCCGGGCATCGTGCTGGCCTCGCTCTTCGTGACCTTTCCGTTCGTGGCGCGCGAGCTTATCCCCCTGATGCAGGCGCAGGGCAGCGAGGAAGAGCAGGCTGCGCTGACCCTGGGCGCCAACGGCTGGCAGATCTTCTGGCGCGTCACGCTGCCCAACATCAAGTGGGGCCTGCTGTACGGCGCCATCCTGTGCAACGCGCGGGCCATGGGCGAGTTTGGCGCGGTGTCGGTGGTGTCCGGGCAGATCCGCGGCCTGACCAACACCATGACCCTGCACGTCGAGATTCTCTACAACGAGTACCAGTATTCCGCGGCGTTCGCCGTGGCGTCGTTGCTGGCCCTGCTGGCGCTGGTGACGCTGGTGGCCAAGAACGTCGTCGAGTGGCGCAACGCGCGCTTTCAGCAGGCCGCCGACCTGCCGGTCGAGTATCCCGGCCAGCCGGCCGCCATCAAGCCGGCCCTGGCCTGACAGGAGACAAGCATGAGTATCGAAGTCCGCAATCTATCCAAGCGCTTCGGCCAGTTCCGCGCGCTCAACGACGTCTCGCTGCATATCGAGACGGGAGAGCTGGTCGCGCTGCTGGGCCCGTCGGGCTGCGGCAAGACCACGCTGCTGCGCATCATCGCGGGGCTGGAGTCGGCTGATTCCGGCAGCGTGCTGTTCGCGGGCGAAGACGCTACCGCGGTGGACGTGCGCCAGCGCCAGGTCGGTTTCGTGTTCCAGCACTACGCGCTGTTCAAGCACATGACGGTGTTCGAGAACGTGGCCTTCGGCCTGCGCGTCAAGCACCGCTCGCAGCGTCCTTCGGAGGACGTGATCCAGCGCAAGGTGCATGACCTGCTGGGCCTGGTGCAGCTGGACTGGCTGGCCGACCGCTATCCCGCGCAGCTCTCCGGCGGCCAGCGTCAGCGTATCGCGCTGGCGCGCGCGCTGGCGGTGGAGCCGCGGGTGCTGCTGCTGGACGAGCCCTTCGGCGCGCTGGACGCCAAGGTGCGCAAGGAATTGCGGCGCTGGCTGCGCCGCCTGCATGACGAGCTGAATGTGGCCAGCGTGTTCGTCACCCATGACCAGGAAGAAGCGCTGGAAGTGTCGGACCGGGTGGTGCTGATGAACTCGGGCCGCATCGAGCAAGTCGGCACGCCGCGCGAGGTCTGGGAAGCACCGGCCACGCCCTTCGTCTACGGCTTCCTGGGCGACGTCAACCAGTTGCAGGGCTTTGCCACGCGGGGCGTCTGGAACGGCGCCGGCCTGTCCTTGCCCGCGCCAGAGCTGGCGCAGGCCGAAGCGCAGCGCGCCACGGCCTACGTACGGCCGCACGAGTTCGAAGTCGAGCGCTACCGTGCCGGCGCTGACGGCATTCCGGTGCGCCTGGCACACGCCTTCCTTGCCGGTCCCAGCGCCTATCTGGAGCTGGCGAGCGAGGATTCCGACGCCATCATCGAAGCCGAGGTGCCCGAGTCCCTGTACCGGGAGTTGGGCCTGCGCGATGGCGAAATTCTGTTGGCGCGTCCGCGGCGGGCGCGCATTTTCGCGACGCAATCATGAGCACTACCGATCTTTTGCCTGAACTCGAGGCGGGCCTGGCCGCGCGCTGGCGCGAGCTGGGCGCACGCCTGGCCGACGTGCAGCAGCGCTACCCGGACGCCGCGCTGGCGTCCTCGCTGGCGGCCGAGGACATGCTGCTGACGCACGCCATCTACAGCGCCGGCCTGGACCTGGGAGTCTTTACGCTGGACACGGGCCGGCTGCACGCCGAAACGCTGGGCGTACTGGACGCCGTGCGCGAACGCTACGGCCGCGAGGTCTCCGTGTACCGGCCGATAGCGGCCGCGGTCGAGCAGCACGTCGCCGAACACGGCGCCTATGCGTTCTATGAAAGCGTGGAGCTGCGCAAGGCCTGTTGCCAGATCCGCAAGGTCGAGCCGCTCAAGCGCGCGCTGGCCGGACGCGGCGCCTGGATCACCGGGCAGCGGTGCGCGCAATCCACCACCCGCGGCGAACTGCCGCTGGAAGAACACGACCAGACCTTCGGCCTCTACAAGTTCAATCCGCTGGCCGAATGGAGCGAAGAGGAAGTCTGGTCCGCCATCCGCGCGCTGGGCATCCCGTACAACCCGCTGCATGACCAAGGCTACCCGTCCATTGGTTGCGAACCCTGTACCCGCGCCATCCGTCCGGGCGAGGACCTCAGGGCAGGGCGCTGGTGGTGGGAGTCATCGGACTCCAAGGAATGCGGCCTGCATGCGGGCAACCGGGTCATCGGCATCGCGGCGCGCGCCGACTGATGCGGCCCACGAATTCGAAATCTGTTTTAGGGGAAGTGCATATGTCTGCAGTGATCCAACGCAGCCACCTGGATTGGCTGGAATCGGAAGCAATATTCATCCTGCGCGAGGTGGCCGCCGAAAGCGAGAAGCCCGTGCTGCTGTTCTCTGGCGGCAAGGACTCCGTGGTGCTGCTGCGCCTGGCCGAGAAGGCATTCCGGCCGGGACGCTTTCCGTTCCCGCTGATGCACATCGACACCGGCCACAACTTCGACGAAGTGATCGCCTTCCGCGATGCGCGCGCGGCAGAACTGGGCGAGACCCTGATCGTGCGCAGCGTCGAGGATTCGATCGCGCGCGGCAGCGTGGTGCTGCGCCGTGAGACCGATTCGCGCAATGCCGCCCAGGCCGTGACGCTGCTGGAGGCGATCGAGGAATTCGGCTTTGACGCCTGCATCGGCGGAGCGCGCCGCGACGAGGAAAAGGCCCGCGCCAAGGAACGCATCTTCTCGTTCCGCGACGAGTTCGGCCAATGGGATCCGAAGGCGCAGCGTCCGGAACTCTGGAACCTGTTCAATACCCGCGTGCATCGCGGCGAGAACATGCGCGTGTTCCCGATCTCGAACTGGACCGAGCTGGACGTCTGGCAGTACATCCAGCGCGAGCAGCTGGCGCTGCCGTCGATCTACTACAGCCACCAGCGCGAGGTCGTGCGCCGCAAGGGCCTGCTGGTGCCGGTCACGCGGCTGACCCCGCCGCAGGATAGCGAACAGGTCGAACGCCTGCAGGTGCGCTTTCGTACCGTGGGCGATATCTCCTGCACCTGCCCGGTGGCGTCCGATGCCGCCGACACCCGGGCCATCATCGCCGAAACAGCGGTGACCGACATTACCGAGCGCGGCGCCACGCGCATGGACGACCAGACTTCCGAGGCCTCGATGGAGCGCCGCAAGAAGGAAGGCTATTTCTGATCGCTTGACACGCCGGCATCAGCCGGCGACCAGGAACGCACATGAACGCACTCAACGATTCTTTTCTTTCCGGCGCCGATACGGGCGTGCTGCGCCTGATCACCGCCGGCTCGGTGGATGACGGCAAATCGACGCTGATCGGCCGCCTGCTGTATGACAGCAAGGGCGTGTTCGCCGACCAGCTGGACGCGATCTCGCGCGCCAAGCACAAGCGCGTGGCGGGCGACGGCATCGACTTTTCGCTGCTGACCGACGGCCTGGAGGCCGAACGCGAACAGGGCATCACCATAGACGTCGCCTACCGTTACTTCTCGACGCCCGCGCGCAAGTTCATCATCGCCGACGCGCCGGGCCACGAGCAGTACACGCGCAACATGGTCACGGGCGCGTCGACCGCCGACGTGGCCGTCATCCTGATCGACGCCACCCGCGCGGCCGACGGCGTGCTGCTGCCGCAGACCAAGCGGCACAGCACCATCGCGCGCCTCTTGGGCATCCGCCATATCGTGGTGGCGGTCAACAAGATGGACCTGGTGGACTGGGACCGCGCCGTCTTCGAGCGCATCCGCGATGCTTATGCGGATCTGGCAGGCAAGCTGGGCATCGAGCACTTCGACGCCTTGCCGCTGTCGGCGCTCAATGGCGACAACGTCGTCACCTTGTCGCCGCAGACGCCGTGGTACGACGGGCAGCCTTTGCTGGCCTTGCTGGAATCGCTGGACCTGGCAAGCGACGGCCGCGCCTTGCCGCTGCGCTTTCCGGTGCAATGGGTGGCGCGCCATGACGGCAGTCGCAAGGATGACTTCCGCGGCTATGCCGGCCGCGTCGCCAGCGGCGTGCTGCGGCCGGGCGACGAGATCACGGTGCAACCCTCGGGCGTGACGGCAGTTGTGAGCGAAGTGCGCGCCTTCGACCGCGCGCTGGATGAGGCGGTGGCGGGCGACTCGATCACGCTGGTGCTGGATCGCGACGTGGACGTGTCGCGCGGCGACGTGATCGTGCATGCGTCGGCGCCGGCGCAGGTCGCGCGCGAATTCGAAGCCGAGCTGTGCTGGCTCGATGCGCAGGCCTTGAATCCCGCGCGCAAGTATCTGTTGAAGTCGGGTACGCGCCTGACCTCGGCGAAGATCCGCGCGGTGCTGTCGCATCGTGACATCCACGAATTGCAGGAAGTGGAGAACACCGAGGGCACGCTGCGCATGAACGACATCGGACGCGTCACGCTCACCACGCGCGAGTCGTTGGCGGTTGATTGTTATGCCGATGTGCCCGCGACGGGCGCATTCATCCTGATCGACGAGGCCACGCATCAGACTGCTGCGGCAGGCATGTTGCGCTAATCCGCAAGAGGCCGGAAAACAACGGGTTTCCAGCCCCTGCGGGACCTGTTGTTTTTCTGCTAGATCCAGTATTGGCGCGGGCTTCCGGGCGATCTCGCCTGGTGAAATCGATTTGTCCGGACGGCGCCGGCGTCTTGCGGTAAAGTGGGGCTGTCTTACGAAAAGGCTTTTGGTGCTTGTCAAAACCACTGTGTTTTTGTACAGTAGTTTTCATGGCACGCACCGATCATTCTTTTCCCGCCGGTTCTGGGTCCCCGGCTGCCGCCCCCGCCGCCTTGCGCGGTCGGGGTGCGGTTACTAATGTTCGGCATCGCTTTCAGCGCGATGACCGCGTGCAGGTCGACGACGGCTGGTCCTCCTCCGGCCTGCCCGCCGACTTCATAGATTCCGTCCCCGATAATTTCCCCGAAGCTGCCGCCGGTGAGCAAGCCGCCCGCGTCATTCCCATCCTGCCGGATGCGCGCATAGCGCCCGCCGCTCCCAAGACCACGGTCACTGCTGAAGAAGCGCGCAAGATGCTGTCGCGCAACGATTCGCCCGATATCCCCTTCGACGTGGCAGTGAATCCGTACCGGGGCTGCGAGCATGGCTGCGTCTATTGTTACGCCCGGCCCACACATTCCTACCTGGGCCTGTCGCCCGGGCTGGACTTCGAAACCCGGCTGGTGGCCAAGGCCAACGCGGTAGAGGCCCTGCGCGCCGAACTCGCGCGGCCCGGCTACAAGCCGTCTCCCATCAACATCGGTTCCGCCACCGACGCCTACCAGCCCATCGAACGCGAATGGCGGCTGACGCGCGGCCTGCTGGAACTGATGCTGGAAACCCGCCATCCGCTCACCATCGTCACCAAGAACGCGCTGGTCGCCCGCGACCTGGACCTGCTGGCCGCGCTGGCCGAGCAGAAGCTGGTGGTGGTGTACATGAGCATCACCACGCTGGACGCCAGCATGGCCCGCACGCTGGAACCGCGCGCCGCCGCGCCGTGGCGTAGGCTGGAAGCCGTGCGCAGCCTGACCGACGCCGGCGTGCCGGTCGGCGTGCTGGTCGCGCCCATCATCCCGTTCATCAACGACGAATCCATGGAGCACATCCTCCAGGAGTCCAAGGCGGCCGGCGCGCACTATGCCAGCTACACCGTCCTGCGCCTGCCCTGGGAGGTCAAGACCCTGTTCGAGGATTGGCTCAACGCCCATTTCCCGGACCGCGCCCAGCGCGTCCTGCATCGCATCGAAGACCTGCGCAATGGCCGCCGCAATGATCCCAACTTCGGGTCGCGCATGCGCGGAACCGGCGTCTGGGCCGATCTGCTGCGTCAGCGGTTCACCATCGCCACGCGCAAGCTGGGCCTGAACCGCCATCGCCTGGCGCTGGACTGCGACCGTTTCCTGCCTCCTGCCGCAACTGCGGCGAAGGCTGCCGATTTCCTATCCCCGGTTGGCGCGCAAGCGTCTTCAGGGGTCCCTTTTCCCGCCGTATCGCCCGCAGCCGGCGGCGCGCACGGGCGCGCAGCGCGCCAGTTGCAAGCCATGGCCGCAGGCCAGTTGTCATTGTTCGATTGACCGCCGGCTGCCGCCGCGGATGCCTGCCGGGGGGCTACGCCTGGCGCTGGACCGTCTTTCCTAGGAGTTCCCATGAACACCGCTGATATTTCCGTCTTGTCGGATGAACTCGTCGTTACGCTGAACCCGCTGCGCCGCGGCACGAACCGCGCCCGCGCCTGGTGCGCCCGGGTGGCCGGCATGGCGCTGCCCTGGAACACCTCCGGGGCCGATGTCGAGCCGCGCCGCCGCGTGCGGCCCGGCTCCGCGCCGGCTCGCTGGCCGTTCC
>NZ_JACVAD010000012.1:0-88824 GCF_014851665.1 Achromobacter sp. ACM03
TCACCTATAGCTACCAGCAGGATGGGACGGCCAAGAACCACACCGCCGGCGACGACTCCGTCACCGACAAGTTCACCGTCACCGTCACCGATGCGGCCAACCAGGTCAAGTCCGACGACCTGGTCGTACTCATCACCGACACCGCTCCTGAGGCCAAGAACGACACGGCGGGCATCACGGAAGGCACGACCGCCCCCATCTCCGGCAACTTGTTGGGCAACGACACGCTCGGCGCCGATGCAGTCACGACGGTCATCACTACCGGCGATGCCAAGTACGGCACGCTGGTAGACAATGGCGACGGCACCTGGTCCTATCAGCTCAACAACAGCCTGCAAGCTGTCCAGGGGCTGCAGGCGGGCGAATTGCTGACCGAGACCATCCGCTACACCATCACCGATGCCGACGGCGACAAGAGCGAGGCCGTGCTGACGATTACGATCACCGGCACGAACGATCTGCCCTCGATTAGCAGCGCCAGCATCAACCTGTCTGAAGAAGGCCTGCCGCACGGCATACCTGACAGCAACGGCACCACGGATACGACGAACGCTGTCACCTACTCCGGCAACCTGACCATCTCCGATTTGGATGTGAAGGACACCCATACCGTCACCTTGGTCAAGCCGGCGGACAACGCCCTGACCTCACAAGGAAAACCTGTCGTCTGGACCCTGTCGGACAATGGCCACACCCTGGTCGGCAAGGACTTCCACGGAAACTCCGTCATCACTGTCACGATGACCGACGCGGGTGGCTACACCGTAACCCTGTCGGGCCAAGTGGATCACCCGACGAACTCGGTCGAGGACGTGCTCCAGCTGGGTATCGGCGTGCAGGTCAGCGATGGCCACGCCACCAGCAACGGCACCATCACGATCAATATCGAGGATGACAGTCCGGAATTCGGCGCCGTCTCCAATACTGTGATGGAGAATGCCGCCACCAGCGCCACCGGCACCCTGGAATTCCATACGGGCGCCGACGCCGTGGGCGCCACGCTGGTCGTGTCGTCTGTCGGTCAGCTGCCGCAGAACTGGACGACCAGCGCGCTCAACAAGTCTTCGGTCGACATCTTCTCGCCCAACGGGACCAAGATCTTCACGGTGACCCTGAATCCGGAGGGCGGCTATACCGTCACCCAGCACGAAGCCCGGCCCGGGACGACCGCGTCGATCGACTTGGCCTCCTCGATCAGCAACAACCCCCAATCCACCTATGACCTCGGCTATGCCACGCTGAGCGCCGGCGGCGGAAAGACGTTCAATGCCAACACGTTCGGCAGCGGAAATTCGTTCGGGATCGGCAACACCTCCTTCGACTCGGGCGAAAGCTTCCGCATGGACTTCAAGAAAGCCCTCTCGGATTTCACGCTGAATGTCGCGGAAGTCAAGGGGAGCGGCACGCTCAATGTCACGATATGGAGCGATGGCGTTTCCAAGGTCATCCCCATACCCGTGAACAGTACGACTGGCGCCATCCACATCACGAAGGAGATGTTGAGCCTGGGCACCCCCTCGTTCTCTCAATTCGATAGTATCGAGGTCACCGCGGGCGGCAACGTCAAGATGTCCTTCCTCACGACCGGCTCCTATACGGAAAGCGTTCCCGCCGGCCCGATGGACTTCACGGTTGGCGTTACCGGAACGGATGGCGACGGCGACAAGGTGAACACGCATTTCAACGTGACCTCCACCGCGGAATCCGCCGTTACGAACGCGACGAACAAGGTGGCGGAAGCCACCGGCGACACCGTTACGGGAACGATGCAGATTTCCGCGGCGTTGGGCATCGTGAGCGTCGACGTAAATGGCGTGGACGTCACCAAGGCGACGAATGCCAACCCCGTCAGCCTGACCACGGGCAAGGGCACGCTCAAGATCACCGGTTACGATCCAGCTACCGGCAAGCTCACTTACACCTATACCGAGAAGGGGAAATCCCAGAATCACTCGAACGGCAAGGACAGCGTGCATGACGACTTCATCGTGACCGCCAAGAATGCTGGCGGCCACGGCAGCAGCGGCAGCCTGATCATCCAGATCACCGACACGGCGCCCGAGGCAAAGCCGGACACGGCCAGTGTGACGGAAGACAAGGTCTTGGAAGCCACCGGCAACGTCATCACCGGCACCGGTGCGGACGCCGTGGGCGCCGACGTGACCACGGTGGTCGGCGTGGCCAAGGGTTCGGCCAACGCGAACAAGGCGATCGAAGGCAACGTCAACGCCGAGGTCAATGGCGTGTACGGCAAGATCACCATCCACGCCGATGGCACCTATACCTATACCCTGAACAACACCGATCCGCGCGTCAATGCACTGGGGCAAGGCGACAAGCTCTCGGACGTGTTCTCGTACACCATCCGCGATTCCGACGGCGACTTCAGCACCACGACCATCACCATCACGATCAATGGCACCAATGACGTGCCGGTGATGACCAACGACTTCCGGTCGGTCACGGAAGATGTGAACGTCACGGGCGGAAATCTCACCGTCAAGGGCGCGGTCACGATCACGGATCCCGATGCCGGCCAGTCGACCTTCGACACCGCCACCCTCAAGCTCACCAACAGCACGCATGCCGGCGGAGCGCTGGGCGTCATCGTAATGAAACCCGATGGCACCTATACCTACAACGTCAACAACGCCGCGATCCAGTTCCTCAAGGCGGGCGAAAGCATCGTCGAGACCTACACGGTCGCCTCCGCCGACGGCTCGGCCACCAGCACCATCACCATCACCATCAATGGCGTCAACGACGCGCCCACGACCGTGGACGGTTCCGCGAACCTGGAAGTTGGCGATAACCAGTACGTCTTCTCGCTGAACGATTTCCGCTTCGACGATGGAGCGGAAGGCAACAGCCTGCAAAGCGTCATCATCACCCAACCGCCCACCAGCGGCACGATGACCTATAACGGCAAGCCGGTCACGGCCGGCATGGAGATTCCGAAGTCGGCCATCGAACAAGGCCTGCTGAAGTTCACGCCGGGCGCCGACAAGCAGGACAGCTCCTTCAATTTCCAAGTGAAGGACAATGGCGGCACGGCGAATGGCGGCAACGACACCTCGACCGAGCACAAGTTCGTCATCTCCGCCGATCACCTGGTGACCCATGGCAATGACGACAGCGGCAGCGGCGGCAAACCGCCGCTGAACGGCGGGTCGGGTGATGACGTCATCCTGGCGGACCAGGGCGGCTACGTCACGAACGTCACCCCCGGCACGAACTACAACATTGCGCTGGTGGTGGACCGTTCAGGCAGCATGTCCGCGCAGTCCGGTTCCGGTGTCAACCGCATGCAACTGGTTAAGGACGCGCTGGTCAAGCTCGCCGCCGACCTGGAGCACCACGACGGCGTCGTCAACGTATCGCTGATCGGCTTCGCAACCCATGCTCAAGATCCGATCACGTTCAACAACCTCACGCAGGCCAACCTGAACCAGTTGATCAAGGCGATCAACGATCTGACTATCGCGACGGGTAACACTGCGGGGACCAACTACGAAGCCGCCTTCAACGCGACCGTGAAGTGGTTCGCCGATCAGGGCAAAGTGAATCCCAGCGGTACGAAGTTCGAGAATCTGACGTTCTTCCTGACCGACGGAAACCCGACGCAGTACTACTACAACGACAAGAAGGGAGTGGACGGACCGGGTAACGATACCGACTACAACACCATGAAGGAATCCGTCGACGCCTTCAAAGCCCTGAGTGGCACCAGCAAGGTCCACGGCATCGGTATCGGGACTGGCATCGACAGCAAAATCCTGCGCTTCTTCGACAATACGGACACTGTCGGCAATGGCCAGATCTCGTTTAACTGGGGCTGGGACACCGTCACCGGCAAGGTTGGCTCCATTGACATCGTCAACACCGCCAACGACCTGGAGGCCGCTCTCAAGGGAGGCAGCAGCACGAGCAATCCGGCCGAAGTCGGCCACGACACCGTCTACGGTGGCGACGGCAACGACATCATCTTCGGTGACGCGATCAACACCGACCACCTCGCGTGGGCCGGCAATCCCGCGGGATCCCACAATGGTGGCGGTCTCGACTCGCTGAAGGACTACCTCCAGGCGGTAGACGGCGTCGCCCCGACGAACGAACGGATATACGAGTTCATCAAGCAGAATCCGGGTCAGTTCGATGCGGCTGGCGACACGCGTGGCGGCAATGACGAATTGCATGGCGGCAAGGGCGACGACATCATCTACGGCCAGGGCGGCAACGATGTCCTGTGGGGTGATGACGGCAACGACAAGCTCTATGGCGGAACCGGCAACGACGAGCTCCACGGCGGCGCCGGCAACGACATCCTGGTCGGCGGCAAGGGCAACGACACCATGTGGGGTGACGGCGGCAGCGACACGTTCAAGTGGCAGCTTGGCGACCAGGGCACCACGGCGCAGCCTGCGATCGACACGATCAAGGACTTCTCGAAGGCCTCGGTCGTCGACGGCGGGGATGTGCTGGACCTGAAGGACCTGCTCGTGGGCGAGAAGGACGGCAACCTGTCGCAGTACTTGAACTTCAAGCAGGATCCGGCCAACTCCAACAATACGCTCGTCGAGATCAACACCCAGGGCAAGCTTGGCTCCCAGGGCGCGGATCAGAAGATCGTGCTGGAGAACGTTGATCTCACCCATGACGCGAACGGTCAGGCCATGAGCAATCAGGCCATCATCAACGACCTGCTGCAGAAGGGTAAGCTGAACGTCGACCACAGCTAAGCAGCAAGCCCCGGGAAGGCCGGCAACGGCCTTCCCGGCGGTGCATTTCCCGCCTAGCATCTGCATTGCTGCTTGACCCTATAAGTGTTGCCAGTATCTAGTCCCGGCAACGACATCTAGTATCTGGCCATCTTGGATAACGCCCTGAAGAGGGAACCAACATGGCCAATACGTCTCCCGCAATCGTCAACGAAATTTCCGGTCGCGCGTGGTTGCGCCATGGCGACGGATCCCTGACCGAACTGCACCTCGGCAGCAAGGTTCCTGCCGGCAGTGACGTCGTCACGGCGTCAGGCGCCACGGTTTCCCTTCAAGTCGAAAACGGCATGCCGATCATCATCGGCGAAGGCCGCGAGGTCGCGCTGACCAGCGAAATGACCGGCACGCTCGACGATGTGTCCGAAGCGGCGGTCACGCCCCCCAAAGGCACCGACTCCGAACGTTTGCTGGCAGCCCTGCGCAATGGCCGCGATCTGTTCGATGAACTCGATCCCACCGCCGCCGTGGTAGCAGGCGGGGGTAGCGCCGGTGGCAGCAGCTTCGTCCGCTTGGCGCGCCTACTTGAAACCACCAGTCCGCTTGATCTGAGCTATTCCAATCCCGGTCGCAGCGATGCGGTACTGCCTCGCATGTCCAGCACTGCCGCCATCAGCAACGACGACGAGACACCCACGCCGGTCAGCGTCAACCATGCGCCCGCCGCACGAGACGATGCAGGACTAGGTGATCAGAACCATCAGGTGCGCGGCAACCTGCTCGCGAACGACACGGACCCAGACGGCGATCCGCTAGTAATAACGTCGGTCGGCGGCAGGACCATGACCTCGAGCGGCGTTACGGTCGCGGGCAGCAATGGCGGCACGTTCACTGTTCTGGCTGACGGGAGCTACGTCTACACGCCGGGGAAAGAGCATCAACACCTGGCCGCGGGCGAAACCGCCACCAGTACCGTTTCGTACTCCATCACGGACCCCAGCGGTGCCGCCGCCACGGCAACGGTCGTCGTGACGATCGCCGGCGTCAACGACGGTCCGGTTTCCACCACGATCTCCGATACCTCCAGCCTGGATGCGCAGACGAGCGTGCGCTACGACGTTTCCGGCCACTTCTCGGACCCAGACACCAGCGACAGGCTTACCTTTACCGCCACCGGCTTACCGCCCGGCTTGAGCATCGACCCGAACACCGGAATTATCGGCGGTGATGTCGACCATTCCGCTTCGCAGGGCGGTGTCGGCGGAAGGTATACGGCCACCATTACTGCGACCGACGCGTCCGGCGCCACGACGTCCCAGGAATTCCACTGGAACGTCATCAATACGACCCCTGTCGTTGCCGACGATACGGGCACCACGGACGAGGACACCACCCTCAACGTCAACGCCCAGCACGGTGTACTGGCCAATGACAGCGATCTGGATGGCGACACCCTGTTTGTTTTACGCGTCAACGGCAGCGCAGCCAATGTCGGCGTGGCGATCGCCGGGACTCATGGCGGTAGCTTCACGCTGAATGCCGACGGTTCCTACACCTTCAACCCTGGCTCTGCCTTCCAGCATCTCGGCATCGGCGAAAAAGCCCACAGTTCGATTACCTACTCGGTTTCCGATGGCGAGGGAGGCACGGCCATCGCCACCCTCACGATCGAAATCCTCGGAACCAACGACGCGCCAGTCCTTCTAGCCCAAGTCCACCAATTATCGGAGGACCACTCGGCGTCTGGCAACGTGCTCATAGGCGCGGTCGACGTCGACAACGACACGCTGACAATCACAACCTTCACTGTCAACGACACAAAGTACGACGCAGGCAGTACCGCAAATCTCGTTGGCGTGGGTTCGATCCTCATCAAAGCGGATGGCAGCTATGTCTTTACGCCGGATTCGAACTGGAACGGAGATGTCCCGCCGATCACGTACACCGCGACGGACGGCGCGACGACGACCTCATCCACCCTCGATCTCCAGGTCCAGTCCGTCAATGACGCCCCCGTCTCGCTGGACTGCACCGGCAACGTAGCGGCTGGCAATAGCTACATATTCGGTCTCGACGACTTTCCTTTCTCCGATTCAGGGGAAGGCGATTCGATGCACTCCGTGATCATCGACTCCCTGCCCTCCTGCGGCATGCTGTTGCTGGACGGAAAGCCGGTGGTACAGGGACAGGAGATCAGTGCCGGAGATCTGGCCAGCGGCAAGTTGGTGTTCGAGCCCGGCGCTTTCAATACCGGCATAGACGCCGGCGCCTCCTTCGACTTTCGGGTCAAGGATACCGGCGGCACCGCCAACGGGGGGCACGACACATCTAGTCAGCAAACGTTCAAGCTGCATCTGGACCAATTCGTCAGTGGCAACAACGATGACGAAACCTTGAACGGCGGCTCGGGCAACGACGTGCTGCTGGGCGACCAGGGAGGCATGGTGAAGAACGTGATGCCGGGTACAAGCTACAACATTGCTCTGGTTCTGGATCTGTCGTATTCAATGAATTGGGTTGTTGATTCCAACGCGGCAACACCACTCGATACGGTCAAGACAGCCCTAAAGACCATGCTGGAGACTCAACTGGCGGTTCATGACGGCACCATCAACGTATCGCTGATCACTTTCGGGAACCACAGAACCACGCTGCAGAAGACGGTTTCGGGGCTGACACCCGACAATGTTGACGAAATCGTGGACACCCTTCTTGGCCTACAGCCATATAGCTGGACCAAACCATATGGCGCGGCCTTCCATGCAACCAAGGACTGGTTCGACGGCCAGCCAACGGTTGACAGCAACGGCAATCCGTACAAAAACCTGACCTACTTCCTGACAAATGGCGTTCCGGATTTAGAACTGACTTACGACCGCGACGCTGAATTCAGCAATCTCGCCGAAATCAGCGACGTGCATGCCATTGGCGTTGGCACCCTTTCTCATACTTCTGGGACCTTCAAATTCGATAACGCCATACTCGACAAATATGACAACACCGGCGGCGAATTCACGTACTACAAGAATCTTCTTCAGTTCGACGGCGGTGATTCAGATCTATTGACTGCGAACGATCCCGAGAATTGGCAGCAAGAAGGTGACGGCAGAGTAGGTTATGGCAGCTACGCAGTGAAGGATGAGGGTCCCTTTACGGAGATCGCCCACTTCCTGGTCATTGCCGACACGACGGCAGACGGCCAGCCCTTCGCCGTAACCATGCGCGAAGCCGACAGAATTACGGTGACCCATTCCGCAGGCGTCTCGTTCGACTTCGATACGGTGAATGCGGGAGAATTGCGTGAAGTTGGCACGTTCAAGTGGGTCTTGCTAAAGCGGATCGGTTCGACGTGGGCAGAAGTCGAGGCAGGTACAGACGCCAACACCAAAACACTTATCCACGGTCCTGGCGACTATAGGTACCAGTTCATAGTCAACAATATCAGCGGGAGCAATGGCGGTTTCGGCGCGTCTATCGCTATCAACACGATCCGGATGTGGTACTCAGGCCGCCCAGACAACAGTTCGGATCTCATCGACAGTGACCTTGCTCGTACTGGCAACTCGCAGTTCCTGCAGAGGCCGTCGGATCTGCAAGCGGCCTTGCTCTATGACAGAACGACTCCGGTCGCTAACGACAAGATTCATGGTGGAGAGGGCTCGGACATCCTGTTTGGTGATGCAATCAACACTGATCACTTGCCGTGGAACGTTGACGGCAACCCCGCCAGGCCCGCAGGTCTTCCCGACGGGGCCAGCCTCGACGCGCTCAAGCAGTTCCTGCTATTGAAGAACGGCATCCAACCGACCGACGCCGATCTACACAAGTTCATCTCGGACAACCACGCGCTTTTCGACGTGCAGGGCGATCTGCGCGGCGGCAACGACGAGCTGCATGGCGGCGCGGCCAACGATATTCTTTACGGCCAGGGTGGAAATGACCTGCTCCACGGAGATGAGGGCAATGACGTCCTGTCGGGCGGCACCGGCAGCGACACGCTGTTTGGCGATGCAGGTAACGACGTTCTGATCGGGGGCAAGGGCAATGACATTCTGTACGGCGGTTCGGACAGCGATACGTTCAAATGGGTACTCGACGACCAAGGCGCCGCAGGCACGCCAGCCGTAGACACGATCAAGGACTTCTCGATCCTGAAGCCCGCCGATGGCGGCGACATTCTGGATCTGCAAGGATTGCTGGTCGGCGAGGATGACGGCTCACTCTCCAAGTACCTGGCTTTCCACCTGGAAGGCAACGATACGGTCATCGATGTGAATACCCGAGGCAAGCTGGGCACCCAGGGTTCGAACCAAAAAATCGTGCTGGAGAACGTAGACCTCACCCACGATGCCTACGGCCAGTTCATGAACAACCAGGCCATCATCAACGACTTGCTGCAGAAGGGTAAGCTGATCGTCGACCATGCCTGAACGATAGCTCCAGGGAAGACGCGCCAAGCTCTTCCCGCCCCCGCATGACGCATTTTTTCCCAAGGCGCATCTAAGATGCCCGGAAAAATGTGAAAATCCGTTTCATGCCATCGTCCCGCCGTTTCCGCCGCACGCTGAATCTGTGCCGATTGGCTTTGCTATGCCTGGCTTGCGGCTGGGGCGGAAGTTCCGCCCTGGAAGTGAATGCCGACCGGCTGCAAAGCCTGTCGGCCAGCCGCTATGGCGCAAAAGGCTCCAAGGCGGTTTCGGAATGGCTGCAATTGATGCGCAGCCCCGCCCCTGCCCAGGAAAAAGGCGCACTGACACAGGCCAATGATTTCTGGAACCGCTCCCTGATGTCCGGCGAGGACATCACCATCTGGAAACAGGCCGATTATTGGGCCACGCCATTAGAATCGCTGGGCAGGGGCGCGGGCGATTGCGAAGACTACGTCATCGGCAAGTACTTCACGCTGCTGGCGCTGGGCGTGCCTGCCAACAAACTGCGCTTCATCTACGTCCGCGCGCGCATCGGCGGCGCGGCCAGCAGCACCCAGATCGCCCACATGGTGCTGGGCTATTACGAAACCCCCAACGCCGTGCCGCTGGTGCTGGACAACCTGATCTCGACCATTTTGCCCGCCACGCAGCGCCGCGACCTGACGCCAGTATTCAGTTTCAATGCGGACGGCGTCTATGTGGACGGCAAGCCCGCCGCGCCGGTTGACCGTCTCAGCCGCTGGCGTGATCTACTTCAACGCATGGAACGGGAAGGCGTGCGCCCCTGATGTCCGGAAATAAGACTATGTCCATACTTCGACAGCTATTGCTCAGCGTTACCCTCGCCATCGGCGTCATCCTGCTGGGCACGCTCGCGCTCAGCGTGAATTCCGCCCGGGAGTACCTGTCCGGCCAACTGCAAGTGCAGAGCACGGACGCTGCCGTGTCGCTGGCGCTGTCGCTGTCGCAGCCCGCGAACAACGACCCGGTCGTGCAAGAGCTGCTGGTGTCGGCGCTGTACGACGGCGGGCATTTCTCGCTGGTGCGCTTGAGCGATCCTGAAGGCAAGGTCCTGATCGAACGGAAATCCACGGCCACCGCGGCGTCGGTCCCCGCCTGGTTTCAGGCGCTGGCTCCCTTGACGACGCAATCGGCCAGCCATGCCGTCAGCGACGGCTGGCGCCAGATCGGCGAGGTCACGCTGATCGCCAACGACGCCTATGCCTGGGAAGCCCTGTGGCGCAGCAGCCTCAAAATGATCGCCCTGGTGGTGGGCGCCGGCATCTTGTGGGCCGTGTTCGCCTTCATGCTGGTGGGCTGGATCAAGAACCGCCTGTTGCGTGAGATCAGCGACCACGTGCGCAGCATCGGCCAGGAATCCCCGACGGAACAGGTCGAGGCGCGCGTGCCTGAGCTCTCCGGGGTGGTGCAGGCGTTGAACCAGACCCGCGAACGCATCCATGCCAGCGTCGAAGAACAGAACGCCAAGATCGAATCGCTGGAACTGGAACTGAACCAGGACCCAGTCACGGGCCTGCCCAACCGCAAGTACTTCGTCAACGAGTTCCGCCGCGCGCTGGAGGCCCCTGCCCTCACGACCGGCCGCAGCATCGACGGCGGCCACGTCCTGGTGTTCCGCCAGCGCGACCTGGCGGACCTGAATCGCCATATGCCGCGCGAGTTCATCGACCAATGGCTGCGCACGGCCTGCGAACGCATCCGCGGCACGCTCAAGAGCATGCATGTGGCATCGCCCCTGCTGGCCCGTCTGAACGGCTCGGATTTCGCCTTGCTGCTGCCCGGCTGCGCGGCGCCGCAGGCCATGATGGTGGCCGAACAGGTGCGCGCCGACCTGCACGCGTCCCGCATCCCCGTGGGTGAAGGACATCTGTGCCGCTGGGCGCAGGCCATGACCGACTATGGCCACGGCAGCCAGGCCGGGCCGGTGCTTGCCCGCCTGGACTTCGGCTTGATGCGGGCGGAAAGCGCCGGCAACGACCATGTCGTGATCGCTGGCGCGACCGACATGCAGTCGCCTTCGGAATCGGGCGAACGCGCCTGGAAGGACGCGATCCAATCCGCTTTGGAAGAGCACCGCTTCGAGCTGGCCACGGAAGCCCTGCAAGCCACCGACGGCAGCACCGTCCGCACCGAAGCGATGCTGATGCTGCGAACCGCGGCCGACCAGGTGCCGATACCCGCCACGCTGTTCATCCCGCCGGCCGTGCGTCTGGATCTGGTGGCCGATTGCGACCTGGAGGCTGTGAGCCTGGGACTGGACTGGCTGGCCGCCAACCCTGGCGAATTGGCTGTTCGGGTGGCTCTGCCCTCGTTGCGGGGCCAGAAGTTCTTCCGCCAATTGGCGCTGCTGCTGACCGAACACCGGTCTCTGGCGCGGCGCCTGTACCTGGAAATCGATGCGCACGGCCTGGTGGAATGCCATGAGCAGATCGCCACGCTGGCCCGCGTCGCCTCGGAGTTCGGCACGCATATCGGCGTGCGCCGCCTGGCTCAGCAGTTCGGCGCAGTTGCGCAACTGCACACCCTGCCCTTGTCGTACGTGAAACTGGGCGGCGGCTTCGTCGGCGGCATGTCCCAAAGCCCCGGCAGCCAGCAGTTGACGGCATCGGTGCTGGAAACCGCGCGCGGCCTGAAGATAGCGGTCTATGCAGAAGATGTGCCGGATGCCGAAACCCAACGCATCCTGGCCAGGCTGGGCATCGCCGTCATGCGCGGCCCCGGCGTCAAGACAGCCGCGGCATAAGACAGCGGATCGAGGCGGCCGTAATAGTCACGGCCGCCGCTAGAGCCTCAGCGGGAGGCTTTGCCCTTGGACTGTTCGTACAGCGGCAGCACCTGCTGGGCTGCGGCCTGCAGATCGCTGATGCGCGATGCGGCGGACGGGTGAGTCGACAGGATCTCGGGCGGTGCGCTGCCCTGGTCGGCCGCGCCCATTTTCTGCCACAGCGTCACGGCGGCGCGCGGATCGAATCCCGCCCTGGCCGCAAGCTCCACGCCCATGCGGTCGGCTTCGGTTTCATGCGTGCGGCTATTGGGCAGCGTGAACATGACGCTGGTGAACTGTCCGCCCAAGTCGGACGCTGCGGAAGAACCCGTGGCGATCGCCAGCACCGACAGCCCCAGATTGGTGGCCATCTGCTGCGATACGCGTTCGCGCGCGTGCTCCCGCAAGGCGTGCGAAATCTCATGGCCCAGCACCGCAGCCAGCTCATCGTCCGTGGGCTTGATCTTGCCAAGCAGGCCCGTGTAGACGGCGATCTTGCCGCCCGGCATGCACCAGGCATTGATCTCGTTGCTGGACAGCACATGCACTTCCCATTTCCAGCTGGCGGCGTCAGGCCGGAAGACTCCTGCCTGCGCGATCAGCCGCTGGGAAATGGTGCGGACCCGCGCCACCTGTTGCGGGTCGCGGTCCAGCAGGCCCTTGGCCTGCGCCTGCTTGAGTATGTCGGCGTACTGCTGGGTCGCTTCCTGTTCCAGCGCCTGCGAAGGCACCATGCTGGACATGTACTGGGTCCGGTTGACGCCAATGGCGCCCGACTGCGTGGTATTCATGCCCGTGCAGCCCGCCAGGGCTGCCAGCGCGAGCGCTGCACCCGCGTTGCGCAGCAGAAGACGTTTCCGGTTCATGGCAGACCTCCCAGGCAATTCGAAGAGCAACAGCGTATCAGACTACCGGATCGCCACACTGGCCGCGGTGGCGCAAGGCGTGGTCGATCAAGACCAGCGCCAGCATCGCCTCAGCGATGGGCGTGGCGCGGATGCCGACGCAAGGGTCATGGCGACCCAGCGTCTGCACCATGACCGGGTCATTGGCGCGGTTCACGGAGCGGCGCTCGACGCGGATACTGGAGGTAGGCTTGATGGCCAGCGAAACGGTGACTGGCTGACCAGTGGAAATGCCGCCCAGCACCCCTCCCGCGTTATTGGTCAGGAAACCGTCCGGAGTGATTTCGTCGCCGTGCTCCGAGCCGCGCTGAGCGATGCTGTCAAAGCCCGCGCCGATCGACACGCCCTTCACGGCATTCAGGCCCATCATGACGTGCGCGATGTCGGCGTCCAGCCGGTCATAGATCGGTTCGCCCCAGCCCGCGGGCAGGTTCTCGGCCACGACCTCGATCCGGGCGCCGACGGAGTCGCCGTCGCGGCGCAACTGGTCCATGTAGGCCTCCAGTTCGGGCACGACCGCGGCATTGGGCGCATAGAACGGATTATTGGGAACCTCTTCCCACGACACGAAGGGGATCGCAATGGGGCCGAGCTGGCTCATGTAGCCGCGCACCTTGACGCCGTATTGCTCCGCCAGCCATTTCTTGGCGATGGCGCCTGCCGCGACGGTCGGCGCCGTCAGGCGCGCCGAAGAACGGCCGCCCCCGCGCGGATCGCGCACGCCGAACTTGCGCCAATAGGCATAGTCGGCATGGCCCGGTCGAAACGTGTCGGCGATGTTGGAGTAGTCCTTGCTGCGCGCGTCTGTGTTGCGGATCAGCAGGCCGATGGGCGTACCCGTGGTCACTCCCTCGTATACGCCCGACAGGATTTCCACCTGGTCGGCTTCCTGGCGCTGCGTAACATGGCGCGACGTGCCGGGACGGCGACGGTCCAGTTCGAGCTGGATGTCGGAGGCATCCAGCGACAGCCCCGGAGGACAGCCGTCCACGACGCAACCGATGGCTGGCCCGTGGGATTCGCCGAAATTGGTGACGGTAAAGAGGGTACCTAGGGTATTGCCGGGCATAGGGAGTCAACAGGTGGGGTTTGCAAGCAACCCCGATTATGACACCGCCGAGGCCAAAGCCTGGATTTCGGAGGCCGGTGCGGGACGTCCCAACAGGAAACCCTGCATGACCCGGCATCCCAGCGACTTCAGGATTTCGCGCTGGCCCTCGGTTTCGACGCCCTCGGCCACCACCGGCAGATGCATCGCCTGGCACAGGCCGAACAGCGCCGAGACCACCTCGCGGCTGCCGGCGTCGGATTCCAGCGCTGAGATGAAGCTGCGGTCGATCTTGACCCAATCGATCGGCAGGCAGCGCAGGTGGTTCAGGCTGGAATAGCCGCAGCCGAAGTCGTCCAGCGCCACACCGATGCCCATCGCCCGCAACGTGTTCAGGATCTTCACGTGCCGTTCGTAGTGCAGGATGAAGAGGGATTCCGTGATTTCCAGCACCAGCTTGCGCGGGGCAAGGTTTGCGGCCGCAAGCGCATTCGACACGAGTTCGACCAGGCCATCCTCGTTCATCTGCTTGACTGACAGGTTCACATGCACGCGCCAGGTCGCCGGCCATAACGCAGCCTGGGTACATGCCCGCTCCAATATCCAGGCCCCCAGCGGCACGATCAGGCCGCTGCGCTCGGCCAATTCGATGGTCACCGCGGGCGAGACGCTGCCGAGCACGGGGTGATGCCAGCGCAGCAGCGCCTCGCAGCCCTGCACCATGCCGGTGCCGCTGTCACAGACCGGCTGGTAATACAGTTCGAACTGATCCATGTCCGGCGTGGTCAGCGCCAGCCGCAGGTCGTTCTCCAGCCCCTGCTGGTCGCGCTGACGCGCCAGCATGCGGAAATCGAACAGGTTCCAGCCCGGCCCGCCGCGCTCCTTCAGCGGCAGCAAGGCGACCTGCACGCAGCGCTGCAGTTCTTCCACGCTGCGGCCATGCTCGGGATACAGGGCAGCGCCGACGCGGAACATCGCCATCAGGGGACGCCCGCCGAGTTCGTAAGGCACGCTCAGGGCTTCCAGCAGCTTGGCCGACACCTGAGCGGCTCCGGCCTCATCCACGTCGGGTGCGCAGACCGTGAACGCATCCGCCCCCGAACGCGCCACCATGCCGCCCATGGACCGGCAGATCAGGCCCAGGCGATTGGCCACCTGCACCAGCAGAGCCTGGTCTTCGCCGGCGCGCAACATGGCGCTGATCTCGGCGTATTGCTCGAAGCTCACCAGAAAGAAAGCGCCGCGGCGCGAACGGCCCTCGGCATCGTTGAGCCAGGCACGGGCGCGCCGGTGCAATTCCTGCTGATTCAGGACCCCGGTCAGTTCATCGCGCGTCAGGCGTTGACGCAGCAGGCGTTCCCTGCGTACGAAGACCCAGCATATCGCTACAAGTGCGCCCGCAAGCGTCAGGCACAGTGCGAGCAGGTAACTCTCACGCACGAAGCCCCCTATCCATAAGCCCCTGGCGTTGCGGTTCGAAAGGGAACCCAAGGACTGTAACATTTTTTAAAATATGCATTATTTTCGCAAAAAACGCCACACTTCAGAGGCAACGCACCTCTTTTCCCTGTATTCCTACGGTTACTTTGGTTGCTCACGGAGGGTTTGGGATGAGCCACGACAGACTGGCGCCGGCCCTTGCGCCATGCTCGCCTACTACTTACGACAGCTACACCCGAAAAATTAATACACCGTGTCTCGATAGTTGTCATTGAAAATCAGACAGCTTCGAAATAATTGCACAGCTTGGCGTCTTACGGCGTGAATTTAGTAATATTCGGCACGTTCTGTGACATGTAGAATTGCTGTACCACTGATGTATTAGTGACTCGTATCACACCCGTATCCCGGCCCTCCAGCCCTGATCTCGATCCGACGCCATTCCATCCGGACACCTGGCAGTCCTCAGTGCAGGCCACGCAACGGCCAGGAAGGGAACCTCCAAATACATGTCCACATTCCGCCGGCTACTTTTCTTCACCGCCCTCCTGATCGGCCTCGTTCTGCTCGGCGCACAGACGGTGGGAATGCTGGCCGCGCACCGCTATCTGAGCGCGGAGTTGGCGCGGCAAAGCGACGACGGCGCTAATGCGCTGGCCTGGGCCTTGTCGCATGCGGCCGCCGCCCCCGAAGAACGGACTGCGCTGGTGGATGACATGTTTGCAGGAGGGGAATATGCGCTGGTGCGCATCACGGACGACAATGGCGCGCCCGTCGTCGAACGGCAAACGCCCCAAACCGACCCACAAACCAGAGAGCACGATTGGCGCGATGCCTGGCTGAACATGGCCGCACCCGCCGTATCGCGGCCTTACGCTGCGCCAGACGGCAGTTCACAAGGCATCGTGACCGTGCAAGCAGATTCGCGGACTGCTCGCGATACGCTATGGCAAGGCGGCGTGCGGGTCCTGGGACTGGTGCTGGCCGCGGGCCTGCTGTGGGCCCTGTTCTGCGTGAATCTGGCGCGGCGAATAGAAGCGCGCATCTCGCGCGACGTCCGTGAACGCGAGCGCGCGCTCGCGCCTGGCGACCGCAAGACATCGAATGGCGCCAGCGAACAGGCGGGTGTCGACCAGGCGCTGGTGGACGCGCAACGCCTGGTCGCCGCCACGGTCCAGGAACAGAATGCTCGGATCGAATCGCTACAGAGCGAGATCTACAGGGATCCCGTCACCCGGCTGCACAACCGCAAGTATTTTGTCGACCAATTCAGATTGGCGCTGGCGGACAAGGACCCTGATGCGGGCGGCCATCTGCTGATGTTTCGTCAACGCGATTTGGCGCAGATCAACCGGCACCTCTCGCGCGCGTTCACGGACCAGTGGCTGCGCTCGTCTTCGGACCGGCTGCGCAAGCTGGTCGCTGAATTCGGCGCTCCGGGGGCCATGCTCGCGCGCATCAGCGGTTCGGATTTTGCGCTGCTGCTGCCCCGCGCCTCGGCGCCTCAGGCCAGCCTGCTGGCCGAGCGGGTGCGGCGCGAACTGCGCTCGCTGCGCGTGCCCATGGACAAGCATGAATCCTGCCGCTGGGCCCTGGCGATGGCCACCTACGCGCCAGGAGACAGCATGAGCGACATCCTGGCACGGCTGGATCACGCGCTGATGTGCGCCGAAAGCGCCGACGACGACCAGATAGCCTCGGCCAGCCGCGCGCCGGACAGCACGCACATCGGCGAATACAGCTGGCACGACGCTCTGGTCACTGCGCTCGAACAACACAGGTTCTCGTTGTCCGTGCAGCCTCTGCACGATCTTTCCGGCGGCCTGCTGCACCAGGAAGCCAGCCTGACCCTGCACGATACCAGCGGCGCCGACCCCGTTCCGGCTTCGATCTTCATGCCTCCCGCCGTCCGCCTCGGCCTGTCCGCCGAATGCGACATACAAGCCATCCGCCTGGGGCTGGACTGGCTGTATGCGCGCTCCGGCGCGCTGGCAGTGCCGATTTCGCTGGCATCGATCGCCCAACCGTCGTTCCAGTCCAGGCTTCAACGCATGCTGACCGACCGCCCCGCCCTGAGCGCGCGCCTGATCGTGGAAATCGACGCGGCGGCCCTGGCCGCTCAGGGAACCGACTTGCACCCGCTTTGCGACATCGTCGTGGCTGCGGGCGCCCGCGTCGGTGTAAGCCGACTGTCGTACCAGTTCGGCGCCATCGAGCACCTGCACGAATTCCCCTTGTCCTATCTGAAGCTGTGCGGCGGCTTCATCGCCGGCCTGCTCCACAGTCCGGGCAGCCAGCACCTCGCCGCCACGGTGGTGGCCACCGCGGCCGCGCTGAATATCGCGGTCTACGCCGAGGACGTGCCAGACATTGCCACGCAAAACGTCCTGGCGGGCCTGGGCGTCCACGCCATGCGCGGGCCTGTCGTAAACTCCGCCCAGACGCACGACATCGCACCTGATCATCCATGGGTTTCCAGTTGACGGAAGGCATGCTGCTTCGCATCTGTTGGCTTTTTCGCGCCCGCTGGCCTTCCCGCCTGCGGCGCACCGGTAACGCCTCCGCGGTTCGGCAAGCCATGCTGCCTCGCGTGGGGATGCTGCTATGCGCCTTGCTCGGCCCCGACGCGGCGCTGGCCTACGGCGTAGGCGTTTCACACGAAGACCTGCATCTGGGCCTGATAGCCGGTGTCGCCACGGCCTGTGGCGTGGCCTGCGCAGTCGCATGGGCGGCCACCCGCAATGCCATTTTCGGCGCGGGGCTGGCCTTCATGTTGATCGAAGGGGTTTTCCGCTCCATGCCCACGCTGTTGCCGGCGGCGGCGCTGCAAGCCGGCTCCTATGCCGCCCTGCTGGCGCTCACGGCGCCCATCCTCAAAGAAGCATCCGCCGACAAACTGGCGACGGCCTGCCGCTGGGCCAGCCTGGCCTTGACGCTGGTAGCGGTACTGGCGCTGATCGTCGCATACGCCCCGGGCAACGGCGTCGTGTCCGCCGCCATCGCCGGGGCCTGCGCCATCGCCAGTCTGCCGCTGGCCACCTGGTTCATGGTCCGCGCCGCCAGTCCGTCGCCAGCGCGAGCGGCCGCGCTGGCCTTGGCCGGCGCCTATGGCATCTCGGCCTGGCTGCTGGGACAGGACGCCTGGCTGCCCCAGGCCGCGGCAGGAACGATCGCCGAATTGGCGCGACTGCTGCTGGTGTCTAGCGCCTTGATCCTGCTGGCGATCCATCAGCACGGCCACCCGCAACTGGGGTCGAAACGCGCAGGCCACGAGCACGCCGACGCGGAACACCTTGCCCAAGGCGAACTGCGGCTGGCAGAACTGGCCGGCGCGCTGGATACGCAGCGCCAGATGAACGCACTGATCTCGCACGAACTGCGCGCACCGCTGGCCACCGTCAGCGCGGCAGCCCAATCCCTGGACATGATACTTGCCGAGAGCGGCGAGGCCGTGGACAACCGCCTGGCGCGCATTCATCGGTCGGTCGCCCGGATGACCGAACTCATGGATCAGTTGCTGAACCAGGACAGGCTGGGCGAACAGGCCTGGATGCCGCGCGGCGAACAAACGGACATGGCGGATCTCGTGCTCGATGTCGTCACCGCCATGCAGCCCGATACGGCGCATGCGCTGATGGTGCAAGCCAGCCCCTCCCTGCCGGTCTACTGCGACCGTCCGCTGACCAGCGTGGTGGTACGCAACCTGATCCACAATGCCATCAAGTATTCGCCGGCGAATGAGCCCGTGCGCATAGAAACCGGCGAAACCCGGGTGGGCGCCATTCCCATGGCGTGGGTCGCCGTCACCGACCGCGGCCCGGGCATAGGCGTCGAGGAACAGGCCAAAATCTTCGAACCGCATTTCCGGCGCACAGCGCACCGCGAAACGCAAGGCATGGGTATCGGGCTCTACCTGGCCCGGCGCATCTGTCAGAACCAGGGCGGCACACTGACCATGGAAAGCGAAGTAGGCGTAGGCACGCGCTTCGTCGTCACCCTGCCGGCCAGCGCTCCGGCGGCTTGACCGCCTCTGGCGGGTTCAAGCCGCGAACACGTAGCCCTGGCCGCGCACCGACAGCACGGGGAGCTTCAGGCCCGCGCTTTGCGCCTTGGCGCGCAAACGGCTGACCAGCACGTCGATGCGGCGCAATTCGAAGCCGCCCGGGCTGTCCGGCAGGAACAATTCCGCCAGGACCTGACGGCTGACCGCGCTGCCGGCGGCATCCATCAGGGCAACCAGGAAGGTCCGTTCCTGGGCGCTCAGATGCAGCGAGGCGCCATCCGGCGCAACCAGGATCCAGCCCCCGTCCTGCAGGGACCACGAAGTGTCCGCGGTGGCGCGCGTTTCCGCATCCACCGGCCGAGGCGCCTTCGCAAGACGCATCCGACGAGCCAAACTACGGATGACGGAACTGAGTTCCAGCAGATCCACTGGCTTGGTCATGTAGACATCGGCGCCGCCTTCCAGGCCGCGCACCCGGTCTTCCAGCGCGCTGCGACCTGTCAGCATGACGATACCGACGGGGCTGAGGGCGCGCAGGCGGGTCGCCACGGAGAAACCGTCTTCACCGGGCAGGTGGGCGTCAAGAATGACGATGTCGCAGGGTTGTTCCTGCAACCGGCGATAAAACGCCGCGGCATTATCACAGGCGAATGCCACCCGGAAACCATAGCCACCCAAGCCTAACGCCAACTCCTCCCGGAAGTCGGCGTCATCCTCAAGCAGACCGATACACAGCAAACCATCTGCGCCAGCCATATTTAGAGTGCTTTATTTTGAAGATTATCGACAAATGCCCCGCGGACGCAGAGTCCCCGGGTATTCCGTTGGCGACAATCTTACGTCTTTTACAATGGAAACGAATGATTGCAATGAAAAAAACTGCGATATTCCTTGTCCAAATGGTTATTTTCCCGTAAATCGCGGGAAAACGGCTTTCGTAAATGTCCCGGTTGTTCGGCTGGCGGCCGGTTTCAAGACGAACAGCTGACCTCCAGGCTGCCCGCCCAATCCGGCGGCAAACCCGCATACCGCTCATACCCCGGCTGAGCCTCGTAGGGGTTGCGCAGCAACCTCATCAAGGTATCGATCTCGCTGGCATCGCCGGTCTTGGCCGCCCGAATCGCCTCTTCCGCCAGGTGATTGCGCAGCACGTATAGCGGATTCACGCCATTCATGCCCGCGGTTACATCCTGCATCGGCCGGCCGTCCTGCGCGTGCCGCGCCACCAAACGATCCAGCCAGGCTCCTGCCGCCGGCCGGTCGATGAACAGGTCCTCGAACGCGCTACGCTGGCCCGACAAGGCGTCGGCCAGGCGACGCCAGGTCAAGGTGAAGTCCGCCTGATTGGCGTCCATCAGCTTGAGCAGATCGTCCAGCAACGCTTCGTCGGCCGGTCGCCATGCGACCAGGCCCAGCTTGGCGCCCATGCGGTCATGGAAGGCACGCGTGAAGACCGGCTCAAATTCCTCCAGGACTGCTCGCAGGCCTTCTACATCCTGCACCAGCGCGTGCAGGCTGCCACCCAGGCGATAAAGGTTCCAGAGGGCGACGGACGGCTGGCGGTTCCAGGAATAGCGCCCTTCCGAGTCCGAGTGATTACAGACATGGCCCAGCCGGAAACCGTCCATGAAACCGTAGGGGCCATAATCCAGCGTCAGCCCCAATATGGACATGTTGTCGGTATTCATCACGCCATGGCAGAAGCCCACCGCCTGCCAGTCCGCCATCAGCAGCGCCGTACGCCGGGTGACGGCGCGCAGCAGGTTGATATAGGGCATCACGTCATTCGAGGGCTCGCCCGTTCCCGCTTCCCGGCATTCCGGGTAATAACGGTCTATGACGTAATCCGCCAGCGTCTTCAGCATGTCGGGCTGGCGGCGCGACGACCAATGCTCGAAAGAGCCGAAGCGCACGAAACTGGGGGACATACGCGTCACAATTGCGGCTGTCTCCACCGTTTCCCGCATGACCGGGTCGTCGGACACCACCAGCGCCAGCGCCCGCGTCGTGGGCACGCCCAGCCCGTGCATGGCCTCGCTGGCCAGGTACTCGCGCACCGACGAGCGCAGCACCGCGCGGCCGTCGCCCATGCGCGAATACGGCGTCATGCCCGACCCCTTGAGCTGCAGCTCCCAATTGCCCTGCGGCCCCTCGACCTCGCCCAACAGATGGGCGCGGCCATCGCCCAACTGGCCGGCCCAGACGCCGAACTGATGGCCACTGTAGACCGCCGCCAGCGTATCGCCGCCTGGCAGCGGTTGGGCGCCGGAAAACACGCTCAGGAACTCGGGCGTGGACAGGGCCGACGGGTCCAGGCCGATCAGTTCCGCCGCTTCCGCATTGCCGTGCAGCAAGCGCGGATTATTCAAGGCCTGAGGCGCAAGCCGGGTGTAGAAGGCTGCGGGCAATGCCGCAAAGGAATTGACGACGCGCAGGTCGGACAACGTATGGGCGCTCATGCGCGTTGCCTCCTGGCAGCCCGTTTGGCAGGCCGCACGTAGAAAATGGCGCTAAGGAAGAAAATGGCCGACAGCAGGATCTCGCCCCAGGCCATCAACACGGATAGCGGAGCCGGATCCGACATGGCCCGCACCGCGCCCTCCATCAGGTAGAGCAGCGACAGCATCGAGGCCCACTGATAGGTATAAAGATTGCCGCGCAGGATGCCGCGCAGCGGAAACGCCAGCGGCAGAGCCTTGAGCAGCATCCAGGAACCGCCCGGCCGCAGCGGCGCCACCACGGTTTCCCAGGTGACGCAAAGCACGATCAGGGCGAACAGCGATACCGAGGCCAGCAGGCGCAAGCGGGGGTTGAGTTCAGGGTTCATGCTGCTATTATCGCCTGATGAATCGCCCCGCCGAGCCTGCCGCCGCGACGCCGGCGGCCACCGAGCACTCGACCTCGCGCTCTTCATGGATCGCGAGGGCCGGACGTGTTGTGCGCTTCAGCGCCGAACGCGCCAGCGAAGAGAAACTGCTGCAGGTCGCGTCCAGCCTCACCTTCACGACCGTCCTGGCCATCGTGCCGATGCTGGCCGTGGTCCTGTCGCTGTTTACTGCTTTTCCGGTATTCCAGGAATTCCGCGTCGCGCTCGAGGATTTCCTGACCAACAGCCTGATGCCGCCGTCCGTCTCGGACAACATCATGGATTACCTGAATCAGTTCGCGCGCCAGGCTTCACGCCTGACCGCCATCGGCGGCGTATTCCTGCTGATCACCTCGCTGTTGCTGATCATGACGATCGACAAGGCGTTCAACGACATCTGGCACGTGACGCGCCAACGCCCGCTGCGGCAGCGCGCGCTGGTGTACTGGGCCATCATCACGCTGGGCCCCGTCGTGGCCGGCGCCAGCCTTTGGGCGACTTCGTTCGTGGCGCGCGAATCGCTGGGCCTGGTGCGGGACGTGCCCGAAGCCGTCAGCGTTGCGGTGTCGTTCATCCCGCTGGTGTTGACCGCCCTGGGTTTTGCCACGCTGTTCGTCATGGTCCCAAACCGCGAGGTTCTTTGGCGCGATGCCCTGGTCGGGGGCTGCGTGACTGCGATCGTGCTGGAAATCATGAAGTCGGCCTTCGCCTACTACCTGACCCGCTTCCCCACCTACACCGTCATTTACGGCGCATTCGCCACCCTGCCCATCTTCCTGCTCTGGATCTACCTGTCATGGCTGGCCGTGCTGCTGGGAGCCATCCTGGCGTCCAGCGCGCCGCTGATCCGGCTGGGCCGCTGGGAAATCAACCGCTATCCGGGCGCGCCCTTCGTGGACGCCGTGGATGCGCTGCGCACGCTGCGCCAGGCGCAGACGGCCAATCCGCCCGGACTGCCCGCCAATCTGCTGGCCGCGCAATTGCGCCTGCACCAGGACGAACTGAACGAAGTCCTCGAAACCCTGGCTGAAATGGGCTTGGCGACGCGCAGCCCCGAAGGCCTCTGGGTTCTGACCTGCGACGCCCGGCAAACCTCGATGGAACCCGTGGTGGACCGTTTTCTGCTGGACCGCGGCCAGCCCAGGGTCCGCAATGACCCCGAGATATTGCGAGTCGCCTCGGCCGTGATTTCCCAGCAAAATGCGCCCACGCTGGAAGAAGTCTGCGGAGAAGCGCAAAATACCGAAAATGGAATCGCTCCCGTGCTGCAGCTGGAAGCGAAAAAGAATTAGCAAATAGCATTAGGGCGTAAACCGCCCAGGAGGAACCGATGTTGAAGGTCAGCGAGATTTTGCGCGTCAAGGGCGATACGCTCTATACGGCGTCGCCCGACATGCCTGTGTCCCAGGCCGTGCAAACAATGAGCGAGCAGGACATAGGCTCGCTGGTGATCATGGAATTCGGGACGCTGACCGGCATGCTCACGTTCCGCGAGATCATCCGCCACATGCATGCGCATGGCGGCGCCGGCGACACCACCATCCGTTCCATCATGGACGATGCCCCGGTCAGCGTGTCCCCCAACACCAGCGCCGACGAAGTGCAGCGCCTGATGCTCGAAAAGCACGCGCGCTACATTCCGGTCATGGACGGCCCCACCCTGATGGGCGTCATTTCGTTCTACGACATGGCCCAGGCCATCGTGGCGGCCCAGCAATTCGAAAACAACATGCTGAAGGCCTATATCCGCGATTGGCCCACGGAAAGCGCCGAACCGGCCAAGTCCTGAGCCCGCGGCCAGCTTGGCTGGCCCCTCGTCAAACCCCAGCCGGCGCCGCTTCGATCGCGGCGCCGCGCATATCCGGCGCATGCCGCTGGCTGCGCCAGGCATCGTAGATCAGTTCAGGGTTGTTCGCGGCCAGCAGGGCCGGATCGGACAGCATGCGGCGCCAGCGGCGCGCACCGGACTGGCCATTCACCAGCCCCAGCATGGGCCGCGTCATCACCCGCAGGGGCACGCCCCGCGCGACCTGCCGCGTCGCATATCCCATCATCGCGTCCACCACCTGCGCATCGCTGGGCAGCCGCAGCGACGGCCATAGCTGCAAGGACACCTCGGACAGCACTCGCGGCGTGTGCCAGGCAGCCCGGCCCAGCATGACGCCGTCGAAATCGCCCGCGGCGCGCACGGACTGCTCGGCATCGGCCAGACCGCCGTTGAGCACGAACGTGCAATCCGGGAAGTCGCGCTTCAATTGCTGCACCACGTCGTAGCGCAGCGGCGGAATCTCGCGGTTGTCCTTGGGCGTCAGGCCCTTGAGTACCGCATTGCGGGCATGGGCGATGAACACCCGGCAGCCGGTGTCGTAGATCTTGCCGACGAAATCGCGGACAAACGCGTAGGACTCGTCGTAATCCAGGCCAAGCCGGTGTTTGACGGTGACAGGGATATCCACGGCATCCTGCATGGCCTTCATGCAATCGGCCACCAGGGCGGGCTCCGCCATCAGGCAGGCGCCGAACGCGCCCTTCTGCACCCGTTCTGACGGGCAACCGCAATTCAGGTTGATCTCGTCGTAACCCCACTTTTTTCCCAGCCTGGCCGAATGCGCCAGGGCGTCGGGTTCGCTGCCGCCCAATTGCAAGGCCACGGGATGCTCGGCCTCGTCAAAGTCCAGGTGCCGCTCGACATTGCCGTGCAGCAACGCGCCGGTGGTGATCATTTCCGTGTACAAGCGTGCGCGCGGCGCCAGCAGCCGGTGGAAATAACGGCAATGGCGGTCGGTCACATCGATCATGGGGGCGACGCACAGCCGCCAGTCGGGGGAGTCCAAGAATCACTCTACAAAACAAGGGGATGCGGTATTTTACGGTGCTTGGCGGCTTTGTGTCTGGCGGGCGGCCGTATCCGCTCCACCGCAAGTCGGACAGACTGGCCCGCCATGTGGTCTAAAATTGCGCCGCCGCAGCCGAAACCGGCATGCGCGCGCGCCCGTCAACCCCTAGATCCCGCACATCAATGGCCGTATTCACCCCTGTCTCCGAAGACGACGCTCGCGCCCTACTGGCGCATTTCGATCTGGGCGAGTTTGTCTCGCTTCGGGGGATTACGGCGGGTATCGAGAATACCAACTACTTCCTGTACACGACCCGCGGCGAATATGTGCTGACGCTGTTCGAGGTGCTGACGCAGGCCCAGTTGCCTTTCTATATCGAGCTGATGTACCACCTGGCCGAGCGCGGCATTCCCGTGCCCCGGCCCCAGACCCTGCGCGACGGCACTCGCCTGACGACCCTGCACGGCAAGCCCTGCGCCATCGTTTCACGCCTGCCCGGCGGCTACGAACCCGCTCCCGGCCCGGCGCATTGCGCCCTGGCCGGCGCCACGCTGGCCCGCGCCCACCTGGCCGGACGCGACTTTCCGCTGCACCAGCCCAACCTGCGCGGACTGTCCTGGTGGCTGGAAACGGCACCCAAGGTCATGCCCTTCCTGGAACCGGCGCAAGCCCAACTGCTGTCGGCGGAGCTGGCCGACCAGCAGGCCGCCGCCGCAACGCAGGCCTGGCAGACATTGCAGACCGGCCCGGCCCACTGCGACCTGTTCCGGGACAACGTCCTGTTCGCTGGCACCTTCGAGGATCCGCTCATGGGCGGCATCATCGACTTCTACTTCGCCGGCTGCGACACCTGGCTGTTCGACGTGGCGGTGAGCGTCAACGACTGGTGCATCGAACGCGACACGGGTGAATTCGTGCCCGAACTGGTCGAGTCCTGGTTGGCAGCCTACGCGGCCGTGCGCCCGTTCACCGACGCGGAACGCGAGGTCTGGCCGCTGATGCTGCGGGCCGCCGCGCTGCGCTTCTGGATATCGCGCCTGTATGACTTTTTCCTGCCGCGGCCGGCTCAGACCCTGAAACCGCACGACCCCCGGCATTTCGAAAGAGTGTTGCAAGCGCGCCACCGCCCTGGCCTGCCAATATTGCCGTAACCGTTGCTCCCCCCATAATGGGGATAGCGCGTCCCTTTTTGAGAGATCTCCCCCCTTTAAAGAGCCATGCAAGCAGCATTCCTCCCCGCGACATCCGGCTGGCAATGGGTCCGAGACGGCTTCCGTCTGTTCCGCAAGCAACCTCTGGCCATGTTCACCTGGGCCATGGCCATCAGCCTTCTGGTCATCTTCGCCACCGCGACGCCGCCGGTCGGACCCATACTGGTGGTGGCGCTGATGCCCATCATCACGCTGATGACGCTATCGGCGTGCAAGCATGTCGAAGCCGACCGCATCATGCTGCCCTCGATGTGGGCCAAGCCGCTCAAGCAGCCTGGCGTATTCAGGAAACTGTTCTTGATGGGGCTGCTGTACGCGGCGCTCTGCATTGCGACCGGCCTGATCATCTTCCTGCCATTCACGGACGCGATGGTCGAGGGCATGCGCATTGCCTCCGTGGAAAAGTCCATGGAGCCCATCCTGTCCGCCATGGCCGTTCCGCTGACTTTGTTCGCGATCGTGTATGTCGTGATCGCCGCGCTGTTCTGGCACGCCCCCGTCCTGGTCGCCTGGCATGGACTGCGCCTGGTCCAGGCGCTGTTCTTCTCCGGCATCGCCTGCTGGCGCAACAAGCTGCCGTTCCTGGTCTACGGCGCCACCTGGATCCTGGTGTTTCTTTTCATCGACCTGTGCGCCGGCCTCCTGGTCGCCATCGGCCTGTCGCCCCAGCTTGCCGGCACGCTGCAGATTCCCTTCAATATCGCCGCGGGTGGCGTGCTGTACTGCAGCTTCTATCCTGCCTATACCTCCGTATTCGGTATCGAGAACGCCGGCGCGCATCTCGACGACGGCAACGGCGCCCAGGCATGACGCCACGCGGCAGGGCGCCAGCGCCCTGCGCACCGCAAGCACCCTTCCCTGCCGCGATATGAATGCCACGTCGATGGCATAGCGCATGCCAAAGGTATGCACCGCGGCGCAATGCATCAGCAAGATGCCGGACCGCGGCCCCGGCGGCTTGCGTCCCAGCAAGCCGCGCGCGCGGCCGCAGCAGCTGGCGACCTTGAGTAGCCTGAGTCCGCCGCGCCGCGCCGATGGCTGACCGCCAGTCATTGCACGCTCTGCAGCAATTGCACCATGACCGGAAAGGCCAGCACGATGAACGTGCAGGGAAAGATGCAGCCGATCAGCGGCAGCAGCATCTTCACCGGAGCCTGCATCGCCAGCTGTTCCGCACGCACGTGACGATCGCTGCGGGCTTGCGCCGCCTGTGCCCGCAATACTGGACCCAGGCTTATCCCGAGTCCTTCGGCCTGCGCCAGGGCGGCCGCCCAGTTACGCGCAAGCGGGCTATTGCTGCGTTCCGCCAAGGCCTTGATCGCGGCGGTCCTGGAAACCCCCGCACGCATCTCTGCCAGCGCGTCAGCCAGGGCATCTCGCAGTATGCCCGCAGGTCCGCTCTGGGCGGCCATCTGCAATGCCCCATGCACGCTCAGCCCCGCTTCCACACACAAGGTCATCATGTCGAACACGAAAGGCAGGTCGCGCTCGATGCTGCGCCGCCGGTTGCTGCTCAAATTGCGCAACCAAAGCCCCGGCGCGGCGCCTGCCGCCAGCGCTGACGCTACCATCCAGGGAATCCATTCCCAGGACCGTGCCTGCGCCAAGACGAGGGCGACCGCCGTAGTCAACCCGCCGGCAGCCATGGCCGCGCTCCAACATAGCGCCGCGACATGCGCGTAGCTGATGCCGGCGGGCAGCGCCGCCCGCTCGATGGCGCGAGTCAGCCGTATGCGCCAACGCCAGGAACATAAAGGCCCTGCCACGGGCGCCACCGCGGAAATCCAGGGCCAGGCCGCTCGCCACCACCATGGCAAGGCGGACGACGCACCCTCGCTGTCCAGCAGCAATGGCTTAAAAACCACCCATGCCAACCATCCCGCAGCCAGGGCGGCCGTCAACAGGCTCAAGTACAGCCACATCGCATCCGCTCCCGTCAGATATCGATCCGGACAATGCGCCGGATCAGCAGCATGCCTGCGGTCTCCAGTACCGCCACGATCGCCAACACGCCCCAACCCACGGGCGTATGCCACAGCAGGCCCATGATTTCCGGCTCCAGCCGGTCCAGCACGGCAAGCAGCAGCAAAGGCAAAGCGCCCACGATCCAGGCCTGCATACGTCCCTGCGAAGTCAGCGCCAGCAGCTTCGCCTGCAACTGCAGGCGGGCGCGCAGGGTCTGCGCGATGCTTTCCAGCGCCTCTGCCAGGTTGCCTCCCGTCTGCGCCGCAATGCGCATGGCCGCTACGACGAGCGCGGTCGAATCGGCCGGCATGCGGCCACGCAGGTTTTCAAGCGCGCCGTCCCACGGCACGCCCATGCGCTGCTCGCGCAACATCAGGCCGAACTCCTGGGCCAAGGGCGCGCTGCTCTGCTCGACGACGTGGCGCAGGCCGGTGGTCAATGCCACGCCAGCGCGCAGGGCGGAGGCGAGCATCAACAGCGCCATCGGCAGTTGCTGCTCGAACCGCCGGGCACGGCGCCGCCGCAACCCATTCACCAGCATCCTGGGCAGGCGCGAGGCAAGCGCCGCGGCCAAGGCGGCGACAAAGCCGCTGCCCGTCGCAGCAAAGGCCAAGGCCGCCGCCATCGCCGCGCAAGCCACCGCGCCAGCCCACAATTGGGCGGGGTCTATGAACAAGAACACCTCGCTCAGACGCAGGCCCGCCTCCTGGGTGTAGACCTCGCGGTAGCGGCGCAGCGCTGGCGCAAACCAGTGTTGGGCACGCCACGCCAGCAGCAGCACGCATACCATGGCCGCTCCCGCAGATAGCCAGATCATGTCGCTCCTTGCGCAAAAACGGTGGTCCCCGGCGCCGCCTGCTCGGTGTTGGAGAACCAGGCGGGATCGAAGGCCTCCTCGGCCTGCGTCCATTCGCGCGCAAAGCCGGGCAAGGCGCCGCAGCCCGTGAAGCCGCCCATGCGGTCGTAGCGGAACAGATCCTGCAGCTGTATACGTCCGCTTTCCATGCCCGTAATCTCCGCTATCGACGTCACGACGCGACGCCCGTCGCCCAGCCTCGCCTGCTGCACCACGATATCCACACTGGCCGCGATATGCTCGCGCACGGCGGCCAGAGGCAGATCGAGCCCGGCCATCAGGATCATCGATTCCAACCGCCCCAGCGCGTCGCGCGGCGAGTTGGCATGCAGCGTCGTCAGGGAGCCTTCGTGCCCGGTGTTCATGGCGGTCAACATGTCGAATGCCTCCGCCCCGCGGCACTCGCCCACGACGATCCGGTCTGGCCGCATGCGCAGCGCGTTGCGCACGAGTTCGCGGATGTCGATGCGTCCTCGCCCCTCCTGGTTGGCCGGACGCGCCTCCAGCGCTACCAGATGATCATGGTTCAGGCGCAGCTCCGCCGCATCTTCGATGGTGACCACGCGCTCGCCGTCGGGAATCTCGTTGGACAGGATGTTGAGCAACGTGGTCTTGCCCGCCCCGGTCCCTCCGGATACCACCAGATTCCTGCGCATCCTCACGCAGAGCGCCAGGAATTGCGCCATGGCGCCGCTCAGCGTCCCCGCAGCGATCAGATCGGACATTCCGGGGCGCCGCTGTGGAAATTTGCGTATGGTCAGGCTGGCGCCCCTAAGGGCCACCGGCGGAATGATGGCGTGCACCCGGGACCCGTCGGCCAGGCGCGCATCCACCATCGGAGAACTTTCATCGATGCGTCGCCCCAAGGGTGTGACGATGCGCTCTATGACCCAACGCAGCGATTGCTCGCTGGTAAAGGCCGCCTGATGGCGCGACAAGCGGCCGGCGCGTTCGACATAGATCTCGTCGTGGCGATTGACCATGATCTCCGTAATGTCGGCAGCGGCAAGCAAGGGCTCCAGCGGCCCCAGGCCGACGGCTTCGTCAAGCACCTCGCGGCAAAGCGCAGCCCGGTCAACCCCCGGAGGCAAGTCGGTGTCCGTGGCGACGATATGCGTCAGCAGCCGTTCGGCCTCGGCGCGCAGCATGCTGTCGCTCATGCCCGCCACGTCGCGGCGGCGCAGATCCAGCGCCGCCAGCAGCGCCGCGTGCAGCCGCCGGCGCTCCTGCAGCGGATGTGGCAGTGGCAGAGCCGGCACTGGCGTCACCGGCGCGGGCAGCATCGGCGGTTCCTGCACGGCAGCCATGTCGCGGGCGACGCTTTCAGCCGCCGCACCGTCCGCCCCACCGTTGCGCTCCGGGATGTCCGCCAGCGACACCCGCAGCCGGCAAGGCCCGATCAGTATTTCGTCGTCGGGCAACACCGGGGCGTGGCGCACGATCCTCGCGCCGTTCACGAGGGTTCCGCCCAACGTACCCAGGTCTTCGAGCACGATCCCCGCCGCTTCGCGCAACAAGCGGGCGTGCTGGCGCCCCACTCTCCAGTTCACGATGCGCACCCCGCAATGCGCGCCCCTTCCTATCAACGCGGGAACAGCCACCGTGGATCTGTGCACGGAGGCGTCTTCAAACATCATTTCCACGTCGATCATGGCCGAGTTTCCGAAGAAGGAATCGGCGCGCCGTCTTGCGGCGAGCCCCACTGCGAACCGGTGCCGGCGTGGGCATCCCACCCTGCCGCGGCAGGCACGGCGGTGCCCAGGCGGGGCGGCACGGGAAAAGCCGCTTCGAGTACGCCACGTCCCCGCCGCACGCGGTCCGCCATGGCGGGCTCGGCCTGCGTAATCAGTTTGGGCGTCACGAATATGGCAAGTTCGGTTTCCCGCAATTGATAGCGCCGGGACGAAAACAAGGCCCCCAGAACCGGGATGTCTTTCAGCCATGGCAGGCCATCGCTGGTCTCGTCCCGCTCGCGCGACAGGAAGCCGCCGATGACCAGCGTATCGCCGGACCGCACGTTGAATTCGGTGGATGCGCGGCGCGTGCGTAGCGCCGGTCCGCCCGGCACGCTCAGCGCGTTGTCCACCGAACTCGCCTCTACCTCGATCAAGGATCGGATGATCCCGTTGCGATCGATGCGAGGGGTGATCCTGAGCATGACGCCATAGGGCTTGAACATCGTGGTCGCGTTGCCGCGCGTGTCGGTCGACGAGTAAGGAACCTCTCCGCCGGCCAGGAAGGTGGCGCTGGCGCCGCTGCGCGCGAGCAATTGAGGTTGGGCCAGCATCACGGCCTCGCCGCTTTGCGCCAGCATCGCGATCCGGGACGACAACAGCGCATTGACGCCGAAGTAGCCAGCCGCCGAAGAGACCGGGCCCACCGTTTCTATGATCCCGTCGCCTGGACGGTTCATGCGCCCCCTGGACCCCGCATCCCAGGCCAGGCCGGCGTTGATGCCGCCTTGCGACAGGCCGTCCCAGCGCACGCCCAGATCCCTCAGCCTTGAGGTGGGGATCTCCACGACCTGAACGTCCAGCTGCACCATGCGGTCCCAACCCACTTGGCCGGTAAAGTCCAGCACTGCGGGATAGCGGTCCGCCAGGGCCGTGATGCGCAATCGGTCATCGTCGGAAAGATCGTCGCCCTCGATCAGGATGCGACCGCCCACCTCAGTACTGCGCGCGCCGGGGATGCGGGCAAGCAAGGCCTCGACCTCTGCCCGCAGACGCGGCGCGCCGGCCGGCACGACCCTCAGTTCATAGGCCTTGGCGCGCCCGGCGTTTGCCCAGATGTGCAGTGACGAAACACCCTCGGCGCGGGCAAAGACCACGACCTCGCGCCCTTCGGCCTCGATGGCGCCCACGACCTGGCCGTTGCCTATCGCCACGCGCTTGACCCCGGGGTGCGACAGAATCCGCGTTTCACCCACCTGAAGTTCGATCACCTCATCCTCCGCCCGCGCTGCGGGATAGGCCAACCAGAGCATGCAGGCAAACATGCTGATGACGGCGCGTCTCATGGCCGCCCCCGCTGAAGTCGAGCCGGGCCTGCACTTTCCACATCCATTGCTCCTGTGCCTGCCGAGGGGTCCAGCCTGTCTCCGTACAGGATGGCCACGCCCGGCGCATTCCGGGGTTCCAGGTCCAATCCGATCAGGGTGGCAAGGTCGCCCTGCGCGGCGCCGCTGACCATTGCGGCATCATCGCGATGGCGCAGCATCGCGGTCAGCGCCCCGCTCTGCCGCGCCGCCACGAATCGCATTGCCTCATCCGGCGTCGCTGCCAAGGTGATATTGCCGCCCTTGGTTTCGCCCTCGGCGTCGCCTCCCACCATCAGCACGCGCATGCCTTGCAGGAGGGGCACCGTCATCTCCCGCTGCCGATGCGAAAAACTCACATAGATGTCGATGGCATCGCCTACGCGCAGGACTTCCGCCAGGCCGCCCAGGTCCGTCGCCGCCACGGTCAATGCGCGTTGCCCGCTGCGCAAGCGGGACGCCAAGGCCGGGGCCGGAGGACTGAATGTCAGATGCCCCCGCAGCAAGGGCTCACCATTGGCGACATCGGCCAGCAAGGTGGCGCCAAGCAAACTAGCAAGATCCAGGGGATCGATGCTGGCCCGGGACACCCAAAGCTGCGGAATCTCGCGCACTGCCAGGTGCACCTCTTCGAGTTGCGTGCCAGCAGGCAGGTCGTACGCCGCGACCAGCCGGCTGACCATCGGCGTGCGCGCCTCTGCCTCCAGCGCCTGGACCCGCTGCTGCACGTGTTCCCGCACCGCCCACGCGGATACCAAACCCGCAATCAGTGCTATGGCATACACGCCCATTCGGCGCAGACGCGGCGCTACATGGGTGATCCAGTTCGTCATGGCACTCTTCCGCTGACCAGAAGGCCGGTGCCACCGTCCAGCGGCACCAGCGACAGCCGCATGCGGGAGCCGGAGCGGACCCACCAGTGCGCCGAATCCTCGGAGACGGGCATGCGACGCCAGCCGTTCCGGAGCAGGTGCTGCTCCAGCTGCGCAGCCAACTGCCCCGGAGGCAAGGCGTATTGCCAGATCCGCTCGGAAACGCGTACGCCGTCCTCCATCAAGGCGATGTCCAACCTGAGGCGGCCGCCGGCGGGCAGCCAGGCAGGCGAAGCGCTTTCAGGCACGGCCAGAAGGCTGACGGCTGAAATGCTTCCGGCTGTCCGACGGGAGCCCAGGCCTTCCAGCTGGATGACCCATTGCTCCTGCCCCACCTTACCCGACAGAATCGCCTGACCTGACAACACGTTGAGATTGACCAGGGCGGGCTGCTGGGCAGACAGGTAACGGATCAGCTCCGCCGTACTGAGCGGCGCATCGAACACCAGCACACGCGCCGGGATTCCATGCAACCAGATGCTTTCCCCTAACAATCCGCGACGCGAACCTGCGGGCAGACGCAAGGCCTCCAGCGCGGTAACGCCTGGCCTGCTCCCGCCGGCCTCCCCGCCGCTCGTCACGAGATGCTGAGCTGCGGCGACATTGCGCCACCCTACGGCCGCAACAGCCACGGCGCCGGCCATCAACAGACGCAGCGTCTTTGTCATAGCCACGGTTCGCCAGCCGTCTTCCCGTGATGGGGCAAAACCCGCAAGGGGCGCCGAAAAGCGCAGGCCGATCATTTGCCCGCCCCCTTGCGGCTGGCAAGCCGCTCCCCAGGCACCACATCCGCCCATTCAGACAACCAGTCCAGCGACAGGCCGGGCCTGCGCCAGGGTCCGTCCAGGCGATCGACAACAGGCTTCAAGCGTCGGGCCTCGGCCACCGAGGCGCGTTCCGCCCTGTGCCAGGACGTAGGCGCCCGGCCGATCCGGCGCTGCGCGTCGGCATCGCCGTCCGCATAGCCGGCGCCGCTTGCCACATGCGTGCGGCGGGCGATGCGCAACCAGGCCGCGCTGTCCCGATCGAATCGCGCAGCGCTTGCCGTCACCGACAGCAGTCGCAGATCCGCGCCGAACCATTCGGCCTGCAAGGCGTTGACCTGCGCGTGTGCGATACCCGATAAGGTGCTGGCCTTGCCCGAGAGCGCCATGCCGCCCGACGCGGGCAAATTCCGCATGGGTTGTCCCAGGGCGCCTGCCATTGCGGTCTTGCGGCTGGCCTGCGACATTTCCTGCGCTGCGAATTGCAATCCGCCAATCCAGGACGCCGCCCACAGCAGCAGGGCCAGCAGCGGCAACATCAGCAACGCTTCGACCAGAGCCTGCCCTTGCTGGCGCGTGGGGGTCCGGTTCATGGCGCCCGCCTTGCCTGCGCGGCCTCTGCGGCGCTGACGGCGGACAAGCGCGCCTGCCAGTAAGGGCGGAAAAGCGTGGCAAGTTCATCACGGCCATCGGCCCGGCGTTCCGGCCGTGCAAAATAGGTTTCCGCCGCGGAAGTGACGGTGACGGCGTCTTCCGGTCCCAGTGCGGCATAGCGGAACGCCCCCAAGGGTGTCCGGACTGCGCTGTCGCCATCCGTGGTTTTCAAGGATGCGCCGGCAAGCCGGACGGTCACCGCGAAACGCAGGGGATCGCCGCTGCGTGGCAAGGCGATGTCGCGATAGGCTGGCAGGCCCCGCCCCGGCCAGCGCTGAGCGGCAGCCATGGCGTACGAATTGGCCATGGGATTGGTGAAGCCGTCGAGCAGATCCCAGTTGGTCGACTGCTCCACCCAGCGCCAGAAATCCTGTTCGGAAAAATCGAGCGGTGGCTCTTCCACGTACTCCAGGCCTTCGGGCGCCTTGATCTTCTGGCCTTGCGCCGTGCCCCAGCCCACGGCGTACTCGCGGAAGTAGCAGCCCCTCCAGCGGTTGAAGCGCAGCGCATGGTAGGACTGGGTATCAAGAGCGCCCCAACGTCCATCCGGCCCCAACCAGGTGGAACCGCGGCGCCGCAACTCGTGGCGATGCAAAGGGCACAGCGGATGGACCATCCACGGATTGCGGCGCGTGACGTTGCGGCGGTGGAGAAACCCGTACCGTTCCGCCGCTTGTTCGACAGCGGGCCGCAACCCCGCCTCGCGCGTGGCCAGGCGACGCCCCACGTATCCGGGCCAGCCATCGGTCAGCAGCCGCAGGCTCAGGCCCCGGACATGCGCGGCATCGCCATCGGGCAACGGAGCATCGTCCGACAGATTGGCGGACAGCACTTTCTTCATGATGCGTTCGCGCGAAGCCGCCAAGCCTGAAACAGCGGACGCCGCGGCTGCTTCCAGAACCTGGTGGACCACTCTGTCGTGCTCGCCAAACGCCGACGCGAGCCTCTGCTCGGCGTCGGGCACTGCCCGCACAGTTTGGTAGGCTGCCCCCACATCGGGGCCGAACAACATGGCGATCAGCCCAGCGGGCGGATTGCGGCGGTCGCGCTGCGACTGCATGGTGCGGGCGTACTGCGCCGAGGCAGCCAGCGTGACCAGATGCGCCATGGCGACCTGATGCGCGATCTGTGTGCGGTTGATGTAGGCCAGGGCATTGAGCGCGCGCGCTTGCTCCAGCGCCCCGCTATAGGCGGCCGCGTCTGCGGCATGCGTCAGCCGCTGCCGCGCTCCCACGGTTTGCCCCAGGTTGTACAGCACGACCAGGGATATGCCTCCCACCGCCGCCATCAACAGACCCAGCACCAGCGCCTGGCCGCGCTGTTGAGCAAGCGGTGCGCAAGAACGCGCGTTCACTTCGCGTCCGTGGCATTGCCGGTGAAGGACTTGAGCGAACGGGCCTTGGTCTGCGCCGCCGCTTTTTGCGCCGCCTGTTGTGCCGCGCGGCTCTGCGCACCGCCGTCTTCGCCGGCAAGTTCACGCGCCATGGCGGCGGTCTGCGATCGCACCACCTGGCCGAAATACTGGTACACCGCGATGGCCGCCACCGCGACCAAGGCCACGACCACCACGTATTCCGTCATACCCTGTCCCGACTGACGCTTCCGCAACCCTGACATATCCGTTCTCCGGCACTGTGAAGACAGGCTTCAGTGTCGGCGTCTGCCCCCGGCCTCGCCATTCGCGGATGCCGAGGCGGATAAAGTGATCACGGGTCCGTTGACAGTGCACGGGCGGCGGCGGCCCGCCCAGGCTGGCCACCGCGCAAAACGGCATGAATCTTGTAACCCTTTAATATTCAAGGGTTTTCCCTATTGTTCGACCTATGGCTCAGCAGTAGATTTGAGTTGCCGGGCTGTCTGACACCCATCGCGTGCGAAGCCGGGCAGGAGCGCCTCAGACTCACCTTGAGCTGGGGCGCTCTTCCATTTTGCGGCGCGCACATGCCCCCCTCGGGACAACAGCCCGGACTCGCCCGCCCTACCCAGCGCTAAGCGACCCGCAACACCCCATTGTCAATGACGATCGCGTCGCGCTCGATGACTTTCGCCCGGAAGGAGCCATCCCGCCAGACGTCTACGCTCAGCGTCTCGCCGGGATACATCGGCCCGGAAAACCGCAGCGACACGGAACGCACCGCCCCGTTGCCCGCAGGCTGCAACTGCCTGGCGACAGTGTGCGACACCAGGCCAAACGTACACAGGCCATGCAGTATGGGGCGGGGAAAGCCGGCTGCCTGGGCGACCTGCGGATCGCAGTGCAACGGGTTGTAGTCGCCATTAAGGCGATACACCAGCGCCTGCTCGGGCCGGGTGCGCGCCTGCACGGTCCAGTCTGGCGGCCCGCCGGGCATGGCGTGCGCCGGGCGCGCCTGCCTGCCCGCGTTCGCCATGCCGCCATCGCCCCTGAGCACGTGGGTCGCGAAAGTCCGTGCGATGAGCTGCCCCGTGCCGGCATCCGTCAACGTTTTTTCGGAATACAGCAACAGCCCCTTCTCGCCCTTGTCGACAACCTCCACGACGCGGGTCTTGCCTGTCAGTTCGCCGGCGGCGGGTATGGGATGGAACAGTTCCATTCCCTGTTCGCCGTGCAGCAAGCGCACCGTATCGGCCCCGATATCGGGCGCATCCAGCCAGAAGCCCGGATAGCCCAGCACCACCGCCATGTAGGGCAGCACCAGCGGATCATGCCGCCTGCCCACGTAGGCCAGGTCGGAGGCATCCACAGGATCCTGTCCCAAGCCCACCGACAGCGCGTACAGCATGACATCCCGCTCGGTGTAGCGCTGCCTGATTTCCGGCAATTCGTAGCTCATCAGTTGCTCATGGCTCAAGCGCATGACGTTTCTCCCTTTGGTCCCGAAGACACATCCATGACCACGGCGTCCGGTTCAGATCGGATCCCAGCTCATCACGTCGGGCGAACGCTCCAGCGGATAGAAGTGCTTCTGCATTGCCGGAATGGCGACCTCGGCAATGCGCTGCGGCGTCCAGCCTTCGCTGAAATGGACGGAGCGCAAGGGCCGCGGCTGGCTCATCAGCATGATTTCGTTGGCACGCACTGCGAATATCTGGCCGCTGATCTCGCGCGCGGCGTCGCCGAGCAAGTACACGGCCATCGGCGCAATCTTGCCCGCCTCCATTTTCTTGAGCTTTTCCACGCGGTCCCGCTGTTGCGGCGTATCGGTGGGGATGGAACTGGTCATGCGGCTCCAGGCCGAAGGGGCGATGCAGTTGGAGCGCACGCCATACCGCCCCATATCCAGCGCAATCATCTTGGACAGGGCCACGATGCCCAGCTTGGCCGCTCCGTAATTGGCCTGGCCAAAGTTGCCGATAAGCCCTGAAGTCGAGGTCATGTGCACCATCGCGCCGCTCTCCTGTTCGCGAAAGTGCGTGGCAGCAGCCCTGCTGACGAAGAATGTGCCATCCAGATGCACCGCGATGACGGCCCGCCATTCTTCCTCGCTCATCTTGTGGAAAGAGCGGTCGCGCAGGTTGCCCGCGTTGTTGACCACGCCATCGATGCGGCCGAAGTGATCCATGGCGCACTGGACGATGGCGTTGGCGGACGCGTACGTCGCGACTGAATCGAAGTTGGCGACGGCCGTCCCGCCCGCGGCGCGGATCTCGGCGACGACTGCGTCCGCAGGCGCCACCGCGGCGGACAGGTCATCGCCATTGAGCGCGACCCCGATATCGTTGACCACGACCTTGGCGCCCTCGGCCGCCAATTGCAAAGCTATCTCTCGGCCGATGCCGCCCCCGGCCCCGGTCACCACCGCCACTTTGCCTTCCATCATGCGTTCCATGCCTGTGTCTCCTCAAAGCGGGCCTGCCGGCTGCCTGCGGCAGACCCGATACTGTCGATTGCCTACTCGGTCGTTACGTTGGCGCGGCGCACCACCTCGGCCCACTTCCTGCCCTCGCTGCCGATGAAGGCGGCGAACTCCGCGGGCGTATCGGGATTGGGCACCGCTCCCTGGTCGCGGATCTGCTTCTGCATGTCGGGCGTCTGGATGATGGCGACCACCTGCTTGTTGATCTCCGACACGACGGCGTCCGGCGTCTTGGCGGGCGCCCACAGGCCGAACCACGACACGACCTCGTAGCCGGGCACGCCCGCCTCCGCCACGGTGGGCACGTCGGGCAGCTGGTCGCTGCGCTGGGCCGAGGTCACTGCCAGCACCTTCAGCCGGCCCGCCTTGATATGCGGCAACGCCGAAGGCAGGTTGTCAAAGATCATCGAGATCTGGCCGCCCAGCAGATCCGTCACGGCCGGCGTGCTGCCTTTGTAGGGCACATGCACCATGTCGACGCCGGTCATCATCTTGAACGTCTCGCCTGACATGTGCAGCGTGCTTCCGTGTCCGGAAGAGCCGAAGGTGAGCTTGCCGGGATGGGCGCGGCCGTAGGCGATCAGCTCCTTCACGGTGTCGTATGGCGCGTTCTTGGGCACCACCAGGGCATTCGGCACCATGGCGGTACGCGTGATCGGCGCGAAGTCCTTGATCGCGTCGTAGGGCATGGATTTGTAGAGACTGGGATTGATGGCGTGCGTGCCTATCGTGCCCATCACCAGCGTGTAGCCGTCTGGCGCGGCGCGCGCCACCTGCGCGGTGCCGATGTTGCCGCCCGCGCCGGGCTTGTTTTCGACCACCACGGACACGCCCCAGTGTTCGCTCAGGCGCTGGCCTATCACGCGTGCCAGGATATCGGTCGTGCCGCCCGCCGAGAACGGCACGTTTATCGTCACCGGCTTGTTGGGAAAGCCCTGCGCCGTCTGCGCGCCCGCCGCGCCGGCGCCCAGCAGCGCCGCCACTCCCAGCAACGCCAGGAACGTCAGGGGACGCTTGCGCGCAGAAGCTGCGGGCGCGTCTTTTTTGATTGTCTTGAACATAGTCTCCTCGCTTTTCTTATCCAGGTTCAGAGGCGGTCCGCCTCAATCCAGCACAGCAAGATCCTGCCCTTCCTCCACTTCATCGCCGACCGCGACCAGAATCTGCGCGATACGGCCTGCTGCCTCGCTTTCCACGGGAATTTCCATCTTCATGGACTCGACCTTGAAGGCCTCGTCGCCCGTCTGAATCCGTGCCCCCTCTTCCACGCAACACGCGACCACACGGCCTGCCACGTTGGAGACGATTTTTTTCATGCCAGCTCCTTTACCGACTCTGTTGAAATCACTGCCTGCAAGCCGTCAACGGTCATCGCACCGGCCTGGAACCGCTCCGACGCGAGCACCTGAAGAATCATGGGAATGTTGGTCTTGATGCCCTCTATCCGCATCGCGCCGAGCGCGCCGGTCAACTCGCGGATGGCGGCGGCGCGATCATCGGCATGCGCGATGACTTTCGCCACCATGGGGTCGTAATGGCTGGAAACCCGGTTGCCCCGCGCGTAGCCCGTCTCTATCCGCAGGCCTGGGCGAGGCGGCGGCAACTCGAACGCTTTCAGAACGCCGGGAGATGGCAGGAAACGCACGGGATCCTCGGCATACAGGCGCGCCTCGATCGCATGTCCCGCGACGGCAGGCGGCCTGTCAATCACCGACGACAGCTTTTCGCCCGCAGCCAGGCGGATTTGCGCCTGCACGATGTCCACGCCGGTGACCGCTTCCGAGATGGCGTGCTCGACCTGCAGGCGCGTGTTGACCTCCAGGAACGAAAAGCCGCTGTCCGGCGTGTACAGCATCTCCACCGTTCCGATAACGTCGTAGCCGATCTTCCCCAGGATCGCCGACAGCCGTTCGGCCATGCCAGCCACGGCCTGGCGGTCGATGGCCGGCGCCGGCGCTTCCTCGATCACCTTCTGGTATCTGCGCTGGGTGGAACAGTCCCGTTCGAACAGGGACAGGACATTGCCAAACCTGTCCGCCAGGAACTGGAATTCGATATGCCGCGGCGACGGCACGAATCGCTCCAGGTACAGCGCGGCATTGGCAAACGCCTTTTCGGCCATGCCGCTGGCGCGTTTCCAGCAGTCGGACAGCGATTGCGGATCGTGGACGGGGATCATGCCTATGCCTCCGCCACCGCCCGCAGGCTTGATCAGCACCGGATACCCGAGTGCGTCGGCGGCCTGGCGTACCGCGACCATGTCGTCGCGAGGCAGGATGCCGGTGCTGCCGCCTGCCTGCAGGCCATGCCGTTGCATCAACTCGCGCGCGCTCGCCTTGTTGCCCAGCACATCGATCCACCTGGACGAAGGTCCGATGAAGCAATGCCCCGCCGCTTCCACTCTGCGTGCGAATTGCGCGTTCTCGGAAAGGAATCCGTAGCCCGGATGCAGCGCATCGGCTCCGCAGCGCGCCATGACCTCAAGCAGCAGGTCCTGGTTGAGATAGCTGGCCCGCGCCGGCGCGGGCCCGATGCAGTAGCTCTCGTCGGCTTGGAGCACGTACGGCAGGTCGGCATCGGCCTCGGAGTACACCGCCACGGATTGCAGGCCCAGCGCCTTCACGGCACGCAGGATGCGTGCGGCAGCGGCCCCCCGGTTGGCAATCAGGATCTTCTTCATCTGCATCCTCTCAGGGCCGGTATCCGGTGGTCACCTGGCCGGGCCGGCGCAGCGGCGCGGCCAGATTGGCGAACTCGACCAGGCGCGCTCGCGTGCAGGCCGGATCGATGATGTCCTCGATGACGAAGGCCTCCGCGCTGCGGAACGGGGACGTCAGGGCCCGCACTCTTTCCTCGATCTCCGCGCGCTTGGCTTCCGGGTCGGCGGCCGCCTCGATCTCGGACCGGTACGCCACCTCCAGGCCGCCCTCGATGGGCAGCGAGCCCCATTGCGCCGACGGCCAGGCATAGCGGAAGTTGAAGCGGCTGGAATTCTGATGGCCGCCCGCTGCCACGCCGAAAGCGCGCCGCATGATCAGCGAGAACCAGGGCACCGTCGACTGCGCGACCGCCGTCAGCGCCTTCACCCCTGCGCGCATCACGCCGTCCTTCTCGGCTTCCAGACCGATCTGGAAACCCGCGATGTCGACCAGGTTCACCACCGGCAAATGGAAGGTCTCGGCCAGATCGACCAGGCGGGTGAATTTCTCGGCGGTATGCCGGTCCCAGCCGCCGCCATAGTGATAAGGGTTGCTGGCGGCGAACAGCACCGGCCAGCCATCCACCCGGGCCAGGCCGCCGACAATGGCCTTGCCCCAATGCCGGCCGATTTCGAACACGCTGCAGGGATCGAACAAGGTTTCCAGTATCGGCCGGATCTTGTAGACCTTGCGCGTGTCCTTCGGGATGGCCGTGCGCAGCCAGTCCTGGTCCGCAGCTACGGTCGGGATCTCGCCCCTGGGCGCAAGATCGTGCACGGAGGCGGGCATGTACGACAGGAAGCGCCGCGCGGCCGCGAAGGCCTCGTCCTCGGAATCCACCTCGTCGTCCACCACGCCATTGCGCGTATGGATGGCGCTTCCACCCAGTTCGTTCTTGCCCAGGTTCTGGCCGATCTTGGCCACCACCGGTGGACCCGCGATGAACAGCTGCGAAGTGTCCTTCACCATGACGGAATAGTGGCTGCCCGCCACGCGCGCAGCCCCTTGGCCCGCCACCGATCCGAGGGCCAGCGACACCACCGGGACCTGCGCCAGGTTGCGCGCCACATAGGCCCAGATCTTCATCTTCGGCAGCAGCGCATGCCCCATCTTCTCGATGTTCCTGACCGAGCCGCCGCCGCCCGTACCGTCGATGAGGCGCACCAGCGGAATGCGCAGATCGAACGCCATCTGCTCGGCGAATATCATCTTGTCGCCCACGGCGCCGTCGTTCGCGCCGCCGCGCACGGTGAAGTCGTCGCCCACGACCACGACGTTTTTACGGTCCAGCGCCGCGCGCCCCATGATCACGTTCGAGGGCATCACGTGGACCAGGCGGCCCTGTTCGTCATATTCGCCGCTGCCGGCCAATCCGCCGACTTCGACGAACGAACCGCCGTCGACCAGCCGTTCGATCCGTTGGCGGATGTCCAGCTTGCCTGCGTCATGCTGACGCTTCACCTTGTCCTCGCCCCCCATGCGCAGGGAAAACGCCTTGCGGCGCGCCAGTTCGTCCAATTCCTGCGTCCAGCTCATTGCTTCCTCCCATGACGGCGCCAGCCTGAAACTCAGGGCGCCAGTTCGATCCACGCCTCGTCCAGCGTCAGTTCCACCGCGGTCCGCGCCTGCAGCGCCGCGAAATCCAGGCCGCTCACCATCGCCCGCACATGCAGCCCGTCCGGCCTGATGTCCAGGATGGCCAGATCGCTATAGATGCGATCCACCACGGCCTTGCCGGTAAGGGGATAAGTGCATGCGGGCACGATCTTTGGCCGGCCGTCGCGATCCACGTGCTGCATCATCACGAAGATGCGCTTGGCGCCCGCCACCAGATCCATGGCCCCGCCGACCGCCGGTATCGAGTCTTCGCGCCCCGTGTCCCAGTTGGCCAGGTCGCCGTCGGCCGACACCTGGAAGGCGCCCAGCACGGTGAGATCGATATGGCCGCCGCGCATCATCGAAAAGGACACGACGTGATCGGTGATCGACGCCCCGATGTCCAGCGCGACGGGCTCCTTGCTGGCGTTGAGCAGATCCCCGTCGACCTCGGCGCCTGGCGGCAGGCCTTTCATGCCCAGGATGCCGTTTTCGCTATGCAGCACCACGCCGCGCTCCGGCTTCAGGTAATCCGCCACCGACGTCGGCATGCCTATGCCCAGATTGACGTACGAAGCGGGCGGAATGTCGTCGGCGACGATCTGCGCCATGCGCGCGCGGGACAGGCTATTGATGCTCATTGGGGCACTCGACGATGCGTTGAACGAATATTCCGGGCGTCACGACCTGTTCCGGCGCCAACGCCCCCAGCGGCACCACCTGGTCGACCTGAGCCACCGTGAGCCTTGCGGCCATGCACATCACAGGTCCGAAATTGCGGCTGGCGTAGCGGTAGGTCAGATTGCCCGCGCTGTCGCCGTACTGGGCCTTCACGAAGGCCACATCGCCCGGCAACGGCTCTTCCAGCACATACCCCCGGCCGTTGATGGAGCGCGTTTCCTTGCCTTGCGCCAGCCGCGTCCCATAGGCCGTGGGCGTGAAGAAAGGTCCCATGCCCGCGCCAGCGGCGCGCAGGCGTTCGGCCAAGGTGCCCTGCGGCACCACCTCCAGCTCGATCCTGCCCGCCGCATACCATTCGCCGAACGCGGCGGCATTGGGCTTCCTGGGATTGGAGGAACGGGCGAAGGAGCAGATCACCTTGCGCACCCGCCCCGCACGGATCAACTGGCTCAAGCCCGGCTCGCCATTGCCGGCGTTGTTGTTGACGATGGTCAATTCGCGCGCGCCGGTTTCCAGCAGCGTCTGCAACAGTTCCGTTGGCACGCCGGATGCGCCGAACCCGCCGATCAGCAGTGTGGCGCCATCCTCCACCCCGGCCACGGCGGACTCCAAAGTAGGCACGATCTTGTTCAACATTGCTTTCCCCATGGCGATGGATGCGGTCGTTCCGCCTCTACCGCAAACTTGTCGGACGGTCAGAGCGCAGGCAAGGCGCTCAGGATCGCGGTGGACTGGCTGGACAAGGTCCCGCCGTTGCCATGCACCAGAGCCAGGTTCGGATCCTTCAACTGGCGCTCTCCGCATTCGCCGCGCAACTGCCTGACGGCCTCGACCATGAGAAATACGCCGTACATGCCGGGATGCACGCAGGACAAGCCGCCGCCGTTGGTATTGACCGCCAGCCGCCCGCCCGGCGCGATTGCGCCGTCGTCCACGAACGCGCCGCCCTCGCCCTTCTGGCAGAAACCCAGGTCTTCCAGGAACAGGATGGTGTTGATGGTGAAGGCGTCATACAACATGGCCAGGTCCATGTCCTTTGCAGATACGCCGGCCATCTCGTAGCAGCGCCTGCCCGATTCAAGCGCCGCCGTCACCGCCAGGTCATGCATGGAGGAAACCTGCCGGTTCCACACCGCGGTGGCGTTGCCCATCACGTACACCGGCTTCCTGGCGCAATCGCGGGCCCGGTCCGAGCGCGTCAGCACAAAGGCGCCCGCGCCATCGCTGACCATGCAGCAGTCGCGAACGGTAAAGGGCTCGCAAACCGGACGCGCAGCCTCCACATCCGCCAGCGACAGCGGCTCGCGCATGGTGGCTTCGGGGTTCAACTGCGCCCATTTCCGCGCGGCCACCGCCACTTCCGATAATTGCTTGCGCGTGGTGCCGTACTGGTGCATGTGGCGGCTCGCGGCCAACGCATACGCCGCCACCGGCAAAGGCGGGTCATAGGGCGTTTCGTAGGGCTGAGGGTCAAGGGATTTCCGCGCGCGAGTCAGATCGGCGCGGTTGAACTTGGCGGTGCGCTGGGTGCTGCCGTAGCAGACCAGGACCGCATTGCATTGCCCGGACGCCAGCGCGTGCATTGCGGGCAGCAGATGCGCCACGTAGCTGGAGCCGCCTATCATGGTGCTGTCCAGGAAGGTCGGCCGTATGCCCAGATACTCGACCACCGACATCGCCCACATCGGCGACAGGGAACTGCATGTCGTAATGCCGTCTATGTCCTTCAGGCTCAGGCCCGCATCGGCGATCGCAGCCATGGCGGCCTGCGCCAGCACCTCCTGCTCGGTATAACCGCGGGCCTGACCCAGCCCGGCCTGCCCCACGCCCACCACGGCAGTCTTGCCCCTCAAATCGCGCAGCGTCATGCCACTGCTCCCATAGGCACAAAGACCACTTTCGCCGCCTCGCCGTCTCCAACGATCCTGGCGCTGACGCGCATGCCGATCCGCACATGTCCAGGCGCGATCTCCGCGACACGGCTCATCATCCGCACGCCTTCCGGCAGATCCACGAGGCACACGTTGTAGTCGCCGCCCTGCTCCGCATCGCGATACACGGTGGTGCTGGCGTACACCACGCCCTCGCCCGCGGGGCTGAACCAATCCAATGCCGCGCCGCCGCAATGGGGGCATACGCAGCGCGGATAGAACACCGCCTGACTGCAATCGGCGCAGCGTTGGATCTGAAACCGGCCTGCCGCCAGGCCCTCCAGATAAACCTGCTCGGGTCCGCCCGCTGCCTGCGCACTGCTCTGGATCTCCACCCTTGTCTCCTGTCGTCTTTTTGAACCTGCCAACATTGCGGCTCAGTGTAGGGACAGGCGTGCGGCAGATAAACGGACCCGAGGGCAAATCACCTTTAACTTTGCGCGCGGGAATGGCTAAGATGGCGTGCACCCATCAGTCCGACCGCCATGTACATCCTGATAGACCATCTCAAGCATGTTCTGAATTTCGTACGCGTCGCAGACAGCGGCAGCTTCACGGCCGCGGCGCACCGGCTCGACATCTCCACCGCATCGGTGAGCAAGAGCGTCTCGCTGCTTGAGGCCAAGCTGGGTGTGAAGCTGCTCAATCGCACCACGCGCAACCTGTCGCTGACCGACGATGGCGAATTGCTGCTGCAGCGCTGCCGCCACATCCTGCTGGAAGTGGAAGCCGCCGAGGCCGAAGTGACTGGCGCCAGCGTGAGCCCGCGCGGCAAGCTGCGCGTGCATGCACCGGTCGGGTTGGGCAGGAAGGTCATCATGCCCGCGCTGCTGTCGCTGACCGCGCGCTATCCGGAGCTATCGATCAATGCCGATTTCAGCGACCGCATGCCCAATCTGGCCGAAGAAGGATTGGATGCCACCATACGGATCGGCGTCACGGCGGATTCGCGCGTCATCGCCAAGACCTTGTCCCGGCTGCGCTACGTCACGTGCGCCAGCCCCGCCTATCTGGCCGCACACGGCACGCCGGCCACGCCCAATGAGCTGGAACGGCACAACTGCCTGGCCTATGTCCAATGGCAGACGGGTCGATATCACGAATGGGATTTCCAGAAAGGCGATGAGCGCTACACGATCACGCCCGGCGGCAATCTGAACGTGAATCATCCGGAAGCCATTCTGGACGCCGTGGTGGCCGGCGCGGGCATCGCCCGCATGGCCAGCTTCATCGCGGAATCCGCCGTGCGGGACGGACGCCTGAAGCTGGTGCTGACGGACTGGATGGCGCCCGGCGCGCCGGTCCAGCTGGTCTATCTGCCGAACCGGCACCTGTCGCCGCGCATCCGGGCCTTCGTGGATGCGATGACAGAGGCCTTGCCGCCGCAATTGCCTTGGGAAAAGGCAATGGGGCTGTAAGGGTGCGGGCCGCTTACAGCAGCAGCGGTGAAATCTTGCTGCCGTCCACCGACACCCCGGCCATGAGGCCGCCGTTGTTCAAGACGAAGCCGACGATGGGCTGCTGCGCGGTGTAGGTATCGATGCTGCCGTTGACGCCCACATTGGCCACCGCGACCGTCGCGTCCGCCCCCACTGTCCAGCCGCTGCTGGCCCGGAACTTGGCCAGGGCGCCGTCGGTCATGAACAGCACCACCATCGCCTTGGACTGCGCACCGGCCTGCAAGCCGATGGAGCCGCCCGTGATGCTGTAGTAGCCGGTATCCGACCCGCCTACGCGCAGCACGCCCGTTCCATGCTGCGCGCCTACGATGAAGCTCGCGCTCAATACGCCCGGAAACACCAGCACGCCACGCGCGCGTTCCACCAATTGCTTGGCCTGGGACGAGGACTGATAAAGCTTGGTCAGGGTCGCGTCGGCTGCGGTATCGAGTTCCTGCCGCTTTTCCGCAGCCGTGGCCGAGGATTGGGCGGTGGTCGTGGTGCAGCCGGTGAACGCCAGGCTGGCCACGCCGAGCATCGCTGCGAGCACGCCGGCCCGACCTGCCTTGGGGAGAGTATCAAGCATGTAGCGCTCCTTATTGTTGTTGGACGCCCTTCCAGGCGCGCCCGGAAGGAGAACGCCACCATCCTACCTGGGATTTTCCGGCCTTGGCGCCATACAAGCGGGATCTGCGTTACTTCCTGTTCCAGGACGAGCAAGTGTCATTACACTTGGCCAGCATTTCCCCACTAATTGCCGTGCAGACGCAAAGCAGAATGCCGCTTCCGCCATGCATCGTGCACATTCTCTTCAGATGGAAATCCGCGTCTGAACATGATCGGCATCGACGCCGCGCAACACCGTCAGCCCTTCCTCGGGCAGCGCCTTGACCAATTATTTTCGAGCACGTCCGATGAAGTGGATCCTGGTCTCAATGCTATGCATGTTCGCGTCCGGCTGCGGTGTCGTCGCCGCCCCGTGCCGTATCGCATCTGCCGCCATCAAGATCGTGCCGGTCGTCGGCGACGTCGCGGCGGCGCCGACGGATGCTTGCGCGGAAGTCATCGACTGATGCGTTGCCTACGCTGTTCCCTTGCCCGCGGCAGACACAGTTGCTTGATCCCGCTTAGCTACATGTGACAACGCTGACCATGCTCAATGCGCTGGTCAGGTATTGGATCGCGGCTGCTTTCTCCGGAGTCTGGTGAACGGACGAATTTTCCAGCTTTACCAAGGCATGCCTCATCAACTCGCCGGGAGACATCATTGAGATGTCAGACGCCATTGGGCGAGCGCCGCTCCACGCCAGGGCTTCCGCCTCGAAAGCCAGAGGGCCTGGGGCAGTACCAGGCAGGACGTTGGATTTCATCGGAGTTCTCCATTGCTGTCTTGCACAAAAGGAGATCAGAGCGAGGGCTGACACGAAAGTTCCGGGGTGACGGCAGGCCGTGGGTACTTGGCGCTTGCAGATGACGTTAGATCATGGCCGGACAGCGGGTCAAACGCCGACTATCGCCCGATGGCGCGCCGCGCACACCCCATACAGCAGAGACAGCGGGAGGGGACCCGCAGCGGCCTATTGTATGAACTCCGCCTGGCTGCAATTGGAGAAATGGACAGTGCATTCCGTCAGGTTCTTCTCTTTGCAGATGTCCATGGCGTCGTCGGTCGCCTGCTCGATGGTGTAGTGCTTGCGGAACATGGTGAAGTACTGGCCATTGCCGACCGCCCCCGAAGCCACGATCGCGCACTGATTGTAGAACGTCATCGCCGTCTTGCAGTCGGTGCCGCCCTTCGAGACACAGTGAGCAATGGCCGCCTTGGTCGCTTCGCGCTCGCTGCCACGGTTGCCCGCCATGCCGACCAGGTTTTCCTTGCTGGACGCGAATGCGCCCCAGCGGGTTTCCCAATGCCCCTGCGGACGCGGCGGCGGCGGCGGCACGCCACCGCCCTGCGGCACTTGGTAAAGGCCAGGGATGGGGATGCACTGGGCCGGCCCCTGGGTGGACATGGTGTAACCATCGCCGCATCCCTGCTCCGCCGCCGCCGGACGCGCAGCGATGAGGACCAGGGCCGCAAACACAAGGGCAAGACAGGGAGCGCGCTTCATCCAGTTTTCCCGTAATGATGGCCGAACTGCCGGAATTTGCGGATATTAGCAGTTCCATGTGGCCGCACATGGTCGCAATACTCAACCCCCACCCTGGCCGTTGGGGTCTCGCACCTCATCGTAGGCCCGTTCGCATGTCAGTCCCGCGATGCGGGCACGATCTGCAACGCCCGCAAGCGCTTCAGCTCGATCGATAGCGCGGCCAAGCATGTAGGCGAGCAGATCGACGGCAGCGGCTCCTGACGGGCCTGCGTCGGCAAGGGCGGGCTGTTCGGCAACTGCGGCGCGAGCCAACGTGTTTGCGCGGGCACGCAGCCGGTCACGCTCAACACGAGTGCCAGCAGCATCAGCGACCGCGACAGCGGCTTTTTTTCTGGGCATTATCGCGGGCATGCTCCATGGCGGCAGTGCGTCGTCGTTCTTCGGTTCTCGCCGCCTCAACAGCGGCAACAGCGGCCTGGGATTGCGCATCCCGCTCAATGGCCTGGACAGCACGCAACTCGGCCACCTCCCGGCCGTGGAACGCGCCCAGCACGAACCAAGCGACGCCGAGAACGTCAAGATTACGTCAATATCGGAGCCGGAAAAGAAACAGCCGCCATTGCTGGCGGCTGTAGGTGCCTGAATTAACAGGACTTTCTTGGTAGGCCCCCCGAGAGTCGAACTCGGCACCAACGGATTATGAGTCCGCTGCTCTAACCAGGCATGAGCTAGAGGCCCTAAAAACTTTTACTGCCCTTCCAGGAAGCTCTTCAGCTTATCGGCCCGGCTGGGGTGACGCAGCTTGCGCAGCGCTTTCGCTTCTATTTGGCGGATGCGCTCGCGCGTGACGTCGAACTGCTTGCCCACTTCTTCCAGGGTCTGGTCCGTGCTCATTTCGATGCCGAAACGCATACGCAGAACCTTGGCTTCACGCGGGGTGAGAGAGTCTAGCACTTCCTTGACCACATCGCGCATGGAACCGTGCAAAGCCGCGTCGGAAGGCGCCAGCGTGGACGTGTCTTCGATGAAATCGCCCAGGTGCGAGTCGTCGTCGTCACCGATAGGCGTTTCCATGGAGATCGGTTCCTTGGCGATCTTCAGGATCTTGCGGATCTTGTCCTCGGGCATGTCCATCTTCTGCGCCAGGGTCGCGGGATCCGGCTCGGCGCCGGTTTCCTGCAGGATCTGGCGGCTGATCCGGTTCATCTTGTTGATCGTTTCGATCATGTGGACCGGAATACGGATGGTGCGCGCCTGGTCGGCGATGGAACGCGTGATGGCCTGACGGATCCACCAGGTCGCATAGGTCGAGAACTTGTAGCCGCGACGGTACTCGAACTTGTCCACGGCCTTCATCAGGCCGATGTTGCCTTCCTGGATCAGGTCCAGGAACTGCAGGCCGCGGTTCGTGTACTTCTTGGCGATCGAGATCACCAGACGCAGGTTGGCCTCGGTCATTTCACGCTTGGCCTTGCGGGCCTTGGCTTCGCCGGTGGCCATGCGCTTGTTGACGTCCTTCAGGTCCTTCAACGGCAGCACGACGCGCGTTTGCAGGTCGATGAGCTTCTGCTGCAGTTCCTGCACCGCGGGAATCTGACGCTCCAGCGTTTCGGCGTACGGGTGGCCGGCAGCCACTTCGTCGACGACCCACTGCATGTTGGTTTCGTTGCCCGGGAACACCTTGATGAAGTGCGTGCGCGGCATGCCGGCACGGTCCACACACGTGTGCAGGACAGCGCGTTCGAGCTGGCGCACTTCCTCGACCTGCTGACGCAGGGTGTCCGCCAGCTTCTCGACCATCTTGGCCGTGAAGCGGATGCCCATCAGTTCATTCTGGATGGATTCCTGGGCGCGCACGTAGACGTCCGACTTGTAGCCGTCCTTCTCGTACGAGTGGCGCATCTTTTCGAACTGCTTGCCGACTTCGTCGAACTTGGCCAGGGCCTTCACGCGCAGGTCTTCCAGCTGCTTGCTGGACATGCCGCCGGCGGGGCCGTCGTCGCCTTCGTCTTCCTCGGCGGTGACGCCGGCGCCGGCGTATTCCTCGCCGTCTTCCGGATCGACCAGGCCGTCGACCACTTCGTCGATCTGGGCCTGGCCTTCACGCACGCGCAGGATGTGAGCCAGGATCTCGTTGATCGTGGTCGGGCAGGCCGAGATGGCCATGACCATGTGCTTCAGGCCGTCTTCGATGCGCTTGGCGATTTCGATTTCGCCTTCGCGCGTCAGCAGTTCCACCGAGCCCATTTCACGCATGTACATGCGCACGGGGTCCGTGGTGCGGCCGAAATCCGAGTCCACGGTCGTCAGCGCGGCTTCGGCTTCGTCTTCGACGTCGTCGTCGTTGGACGCGACCGGCGCGTTTTCGCTCATCAGCAGCGTTTCGGCATCGGGCGCCTGGTCGTAGACCGCGATGCCCATGTCGCTGAACGTGCTGATGATGCCGTCGATCGCTTCCGCGTCGACCAGATCGTCGGGCAGATGATCGTTGATTTCGCCGTAGGTCAGGTAGCCGCGGTCCTTGCCCAGCTTGATCAGCTGCTTCAGGCGGTTGCGGCGCGCTTCGTATTCTTCGGGCGTGACGGGGCCGCGGGCGATCAGATCCTTGGGATCGGCCTTGCCGCGCTTGCCGCCGCGCTTGGGCGGCTTCAGGTCGGGCAGAACTTCGCCGTCGCCGTCCATTGTGTCGTCAAAGCCGTCGGAATCGTTGTTCGCGTTCTTGGCGGGACGTCCCGGGCGCCGGCCGCTGGGCGCGGGGCGCGCGCTGCCCACCAGGTCGGCGAGCTTGTCTTCGGCCTTCTTGGCGCGAGCCTTGGTCACCTTCTCGGGCTTGTCAGCCGCGGCAGCCTTGGCCGTCTTCTTGGCGGCCGTCTTGGCTGCGGGCTTGGCGACCTTCACCGCCGTCTTGGCGGGCGCCTTTTCCGCTGCCATGCTTACGACGCGCTTGGTCGTGGTGGCCTTGGTTTCGGCCGCATCAATTGCAGAGGAGGATTTGCCGGTGGATTTGGTCATAGTCGCTTCCGTGGTCGTCGCAACCCGTTCGGGCATGTTGCACCGCATGAAGCCGCTTTGGACAGCGGTCCAACGCGGCGGTTATACGGGTAAATCTGGTGAATCAGCGGAGATCACGCGGCTGCGTTGTTCGCAGCGCCGGCTCTTGCGAGCCCGCTTGGCGCCGTTGCGGTGCAATACCGTACTCGCGCGTTGCGTGCATGACCTCATCCTGCGTAGGCTCCCGGGCGTCGGGGGGGCTGCCTGCCTATAAATAGGCTTTGCTTGCTTATCGGGCCTTTGCCCCAAGCAGCTGAGTAGACACAGCACCCAAACCACTAACGCCATCCGGAGATAACCACCGCCGAACTGCTTGATTCACCGCTTAGCTATATTAATTAACCATGTAACAAAGTTGACGCGCGCATCCGCTTTTATTTCTGCCGTTGCGCATCTGACGTTCCGTTTTCTGGAGCATCCGCCACGCCCGGATCGCCGGTCCCGCGTCAAACCCTATACATCCATTAGATTCTGGCTGCCGGAATAGATTCCGCCCGCCGAATGCATTTCTTGTTGCTCACGCCTCGTGGCACGAGGACTAGCGCCAAATTCAGCAAGAATCAGGCCGCAATCAACTGCAAGCGCCACAATCCGCGTACATCAGAAGACAGACCTATCAGGCAGGCTCGCGCCCAACCTCACACTCCCGTCCCGCCCGTCGCAAAAAAACTCGCTTCGCAAGCGGACAACCTTTGATTTTAGCGCATTTAGCGCACGCCAGCACCTTTCAGCACGGCCATGCGGCTGGAAAGCTCCTGATAGCGTTTACGCGCCTCTTCCGTGGCCAGGCCCGCCGCAGCGAGCTTGGCCATTTCCAGCTTGGCCGAGTCAAATTCGATCCGTCTCAAGGCGTCGTCCCATTCCGTTTGCGGATCAGGCAGGTCTTCCTGGGACAGGATGTCGGCCCGCAGGCCCTTCAGCACCGTCGCCAGATCCGAATCCGGCTCCGCGGCTTCCAGCAGGGCGCCGACATGGCGGGCGCCGCTGGACTGCGCCAGCATGATCAGGTCTCTTACAAGACCTAGATGGGGGCCGTGGTCGATGACTTCAAGCTGCTGATCACCCATGGAGTCGACCAGTTCGGGATGCGCCAGCAGCAAGCCCAGCAGGCGCTTGGCCAGCGACGGCATGGTGCGGCGGCCTTCAAACCCGCCCACATCGTTGTCGCGCTTGCCTTTCCAGCCGCCTTTGCCGCCCTTCCAGTCACCCTTGCCCTTCCAGTCGCTTTTGCCCTTCCACTCCTGCTTTCCGCCGCCGCGCTGAGCTCCTCCGCCACCAAAGTCGGAACCCTGGGACGGTAGATGAACCTGGTCCGCGTAGTCGGACTCGTCGGCCGGGATATCATGAAAATCGTGTCCGGCGAAATCGTAGCCAGCGTCCGTATAGCCCGGCTCGTGGCTCGGCGCCGCAACCGCGCCGGCATCCCCCCCCGTGGCGCCCGGCTTGGGCGCGGGCGCGAAGGGTTTTGCGGGCTGCTGAGCCAGCACCTGCGCCATTTCCTCGGGCGTCAGCTGTACCAGCTTTGCCATTTCCCGCTCGATCTGCACGCGCAACGCGCATTCGGGAATGGCAGCCAGCAATGGCTTGGCCTCGTGCAGGCAACTGGCCCGCCCTTCGGCTTCGTTCATGTTGTGCCGCGAGGCCAACTCGTCCAGCAGGAAGCGGGACAGCGCCACGGCCTCTCCCAGGCACGCCCGGAAAGCTTCCGCGCCCAGTTCGCGCACATACGAGTCGGGATCGTGCTCTGACGGCAGAAACAGGAAGCGGATCGCAATGTCGTCGCGCAGCACGGGCAGGCAAGCCTGCAGTGCACGCCACGCGGCGCGCCGACCCGCGCCGTCGCCGTCGAAGCTGAAGATGACCTTGTCGCTGGCGCGCAGCAGCTTCTTGACGTGGTCCGGCGTGGTAGCCGTACCCAGCGTCGCTACCGCGTTGGCGATGCCTTGCTGAGCCAGGCCGACCACGTCCATGTAGCCTTCGACCACAATGACCTGCCCTTCCTGGCGTATGGCCTGGCGCGCCTCCCACAGCCCGTAGAGCTCGTGCCCCTTCGAGAACAGCGGGGTTTCGGGCGAATTCAGGTACTTGGGTTCGCCCTTGCCGATGATGCGCCCGCCGAAGCCGATGAGACTGCCCCGCGCATTGCGGATCGGGAACATGACGCGTTCCCGGAAACGGTCGTAGCGACGTCCGTCTTCGGATTCGATAACCAGTCCGGATTCCACCAGGACAGGGGCCTCGTAATTCGGGAAGACCTGCGACAGGCCGTGGCGGTCGGTGCCCGACCATCCCAGGCCGAAATGCGCCGCGATTTCACCGGTCAGGCCGCGCTGCTTCAAATAGCGGATCGCCGCGGGCGAGGCCCGCAATTGCTTGAGGTAATGCGCCTGAGCGGCATCCAGCACCTGCGTGTGGCGGGATTCCTCGGCCTTGCGGCGCGCGGTTTCCTGCTGCTGGCGTGGACTGCGATTTTCTTCGGGGACCGTCATTCCCGCCGATGCCGCGAGCGTGCGCACGGCATCGGGGAAACTGGCGCCCGTGTGTTCCATCAGGAAGGTGATGGCGCTGCCATGCGCTCCGCAACCGAAGCAGTGATAGAACTGCTTGGTGGGGCTGACAGTGAACGAGGGACTTTTTTCGTTATGAAAAGGGCACAGGCCAAGCAAGTTGGCCCCGCCCTTTCTCAACTGCACGTATCGCCCGACTATGTCGACGACGTCGACTCGGGCGAGCAAATCCTGGATGAATGATTCTGGAATCAATAGATTCGGGAATCAAAAATCAATACAGGCGCGGGGGCAGTTGTTGGCTACGGATGCGCTTGTAGTGGCGCTTCACAGCGGCGGCGTGCTTGCGCTTGCGCTCAGCCGTGGGCTTCTCATAGAACTCGCGCGAACGCAGCTCGGTGAGCAAACCGGTCTTTTCGATGGTGCGCTTGAAGCGGCGCAGAGCGGCTTCAAACGGTTCGTTTTCCTTCAGTCGAACGATAGGCATAAAGTGATTGGCCTGCTTGTAGGGTAACAAAAGTTGATGACAAACCTGGCTTGCTTACCAGCAACGCTGCGCGGGTCCAGGTACGCGTAAACGGCCTCGTGGATACCAAAATCATACCAACAGAGGCAGGCACCGCGAACGGGGAACCTTGAAAGCGCAATCCAGGCGCCGGACTCCGGCTTCAGCGCTGCTTGGCAGCCCTGAACCACAGACCCATCCCGGATTTCCGCTGGCTGTTTCCGTTACCCAAAGACTACCCAAAGAGTAACAAGCCAAGTTCGGTTTAGCGATAACCAGCGATTCTAGCATGGTCATGGCTGTTTTGACTACTGGAGGGACAGTCTGGCGCCCTGGGCGGCCAGAATGCCCTCTCCTGCCGAAACGCCATGCTCAGCTCTTGGAGCCCTTGCGGATCCAGGCCTCGAGCTGGTGCGGACGCAGGCTGTCGTAGTCTTCGAAAGGCTGGTGGATCCAGGGGTTCGTCGGCAGCTTGTCGACGTAGTAGTCCGGCGTCGCCTGGGAATGCCCCTTCCACCACAGCACCGCGCTGCGCAGCTCGGTGATGTCGGCAAACTGGCTTTTCAGGTGATCGTAGACCTTGCTGAAGGTCTTGCCGGTATCGACCATGTCGTCCACCAGCAACACTCGCCCGGACAGCGTGCCGCGCGTGATGGTGATGAACTGGGCGATATCCATGTCGCCCTGCTTGGTGCCGGCCGCTTCGCGATAGCTGCTCGTGGCCAGGATGCCCAGCGGCACGTCAAAAATACGGGACATAACGTCACCGACGCGCATGCCGCCGCGCGCCAGGCAAAGAATCTTGTCGAACTTCCAACCCGATTGATGCACCTGCAAGGTAAGGCGCTCGATCAGGCGGTTGTAGTCGTCCCACGTCACCCACAGATGGCTGTCATCATTGGTCGGCGTGCTCATAGGCAAGCATCTCCTGCTTAATAAATACGAAAAGGCCGCCGCCGGTATGAGACCGGCGGCGGCCTTGCGAATAATAACCCGATGTCAGCCCTTCAGGGGATGACGCAGCACAATGGTTTCATTGCGGTCCGGGCCGGTCGACACCAGGTCGATGGGCACGCCGCAAACTTCGGCCACGCGCTCCAGGTAGCGACGCGCCGCCTGGGGCAGCTTGTCGTACTCGGTGATGCCGACGGTGGATTCGCTCCAACCCGGCAGCTCTTCCAGCACCGGCTGCGCCTGCGCCACGGCATGCGCGCCATAAGGCAGCACATCGCGGAATTCGCCGTTGACGCGGTAGCCGACGCCCAGCTGGATGGTTTCCAGACCATCAAGCACATCCAGCTTGGTGATGCACAGGCCGGTGATGCCGTTCAGGCGGACCGAGCGCTTGAGCGCGGCGCCGTCGAACCAGCCGCAGCGGCGCGGACGGCCCGTGACGGAACCGAATTCCTTGCCGATCGTGGCCAGGCGGGTACCGATCTCGTCGACCAGCTCCGTGGGGAACGGACCCGAACCGACGCGAGTCGTATAGGCCTTGGTGATACCCAGGACGTAGTCCAGTTGCTGCGGACCGACGCCCGCGCCTGCCGAGGCGGCGCCAGCAACGCAATTGCTGCTGGTGACGAAAGGATAGGTGCCGTGGTCGACGTCCAGCAAAGCGCCTTGCGCGCCTTCGAACAACAGGCGCTTGCCTTCCTGCTGCATGGCGTACAGGTTGCTCGACACGTCCTTGACCATCGGGGCGATGGCCGGAGCCAGCGCCATGGCCTGGTCGCGCACTTCATTGGCGGAAACCGCCTCGGCGCCCAGGTACTTGGTCAGCACGAAGTTGTGGTAATCCAGCACTTCGGCGAGTTTTTCGTCGAACAGCGCGGGATTGAACAGGTCCTGCACGCGCAGCGCGCGGCGGGCGACCTTGTCTTCATAGGCCGGGCCGATGCCGCGACCGGTCGTGCCGATCTTGCCGTCGCCCTTGCGCGCCTCGCGCGCCTTGTCGATGGCGACGTGGTACGGCAGGATCAGCGGGCAGATTTCGGAAATCTGCAGGCGCGAACGCACGTCCAGACCGGCGGCCTCAAGCTCTTCGATTTCCTTGAGCAGGGCTTCCGGGGACAGCACGACGCCGTTGCCGATGAAGCAGGTGACGCCGGGATGCATGATGCCCGACGGGATCAGGCGGAGAATCGTCTTCTTGCCGTTGATCCACAGCGTATGGCCGGCATTGTGACCGCCTTGGAAGCGGACCACGCCCTGGACGGATTCCGCCAGCCAGTCGACGATCTTGCCCTTGCCCTCGTCACCCCACTGGGTGCCGATTACGACTACGTTCTTGCTCATGTTACGAATCAATATCGAGTTTCTCGGGAAATCCGGAAATCTCCCCGCGGCCCTCTCGTTGCCGAGAGGGGGTTAGTCACAGCGTTCTGACCGTCCAGGCGCCATCCTGCAGCGCCAGCTCGCGATCGCAAACGAATTCGTCCTGATCCTGCTCGTGACCGGGCAATACCTGAACGACAATTTCCCCCGACCGGCGCAGGCGGCGCACCGCCTCGGTCAGGGCGGGGGCTTGCCCCCAGGGCGCACGTACCGCACGCGCCCTTTCCGCCGGCGGCAAACCCGCCGCCAGCTTGCGTAAATCAAGACTGAAGCCGGTGGCGGGACGGGCCCGGCCAAACGCACGGCTGACATCGTCATAACGGCCGCCGCTGACCAGCGCATCGCGCCAGCCTTCGGCATACAGCGCGAACTTCACGCCGGAATGGTAGCCATAGCCGCCCACGTCGGCCAGGTCCACGCCGAACGCCACATTGGGCATGGCGTCGACCACCAACTGCAGCGCGTCCAGCGCAGCCACGACACCCGGCAGCAGAGGGAGTTCACGGCGCGCCTCCTGCAGCACTTCCGGCCCGCCGTATAGCTTGGGCAGCAATTGCAGGGCTTTCAGGGTCTCTGCACGCAACCCGGGAGCCCGCTCGGCCAATTCACCCAGTCCCGGAACGTCCTTCTCGCGCATCAGCAAGATGACGTCCTGCGACAGGGCCGTCGCCGCCGGATCGGACTCCAGCAGTGCGCGCAGCACGCCCGGATGGCACAGATCGAGCCTAGGGTTACGCACGCCGGCAATCGCCACGGTTTCCAGCACCAGCTGGATGATCTCCAGGTCGGCCTCGAAGCCGGCGTGGCCGTAGATTTCAGCGCCGATCTGCAGCAGCTCGCGGCTGGCCAGCAGGTCCGCCGGGCGGGCATGCAGCACGTTGCCGCAATAGCACAGGCGGGTAACGCCAGCGCGGTTCAACAAATGCGCGTCGATGCGCGTAACCTGAGGCGTCATGTCCGCGCGCACGCCCAGCGTGCGTCCGGACAATTGATCGACCAGCTTGCAAGTGCGCAGATCCAGATCGCTGCCCGTGCCGGACAACAATGAATCGATGTATTCGACCAGGGGCGGCGCGACCAGCTCGAAACCGTAAGTGCGATACAGATCGAGAAGTTCGCGGCGCAATTCCTCGATGCGCCGGGCCTCTGCCGGAAGTACGTCGGCAAGGCTCTCGGGCAGCAACCAGTTACCCATGAATGTTTACCTGAAGAACGCCAAGTGATGCGTGGGCGTCGCCCAAACGAAAAAGCGGCTGAGGGGGCGTAAGCCCGCTCAGCCGCTGCGGAATGTTTTCTAGCTTACGGGGTATTGTACATGGTTCGGCGGCCAATGCCAGCCGGGACTGCCGCGGCAGCGTAACCGTCCCCTATTGCGGGGAATTCGGGATGCCGCCTTGCCAGCAAGCAAAAAGCCCCTTGGACTTCCAAGGGGCTTTTCTTCCGCATTACCGTCGCCGCATCACTTGGCCGGCACGGTCACCGGCGCCAGGGCGTCGCCGGTGGGGTCCTTCATGAACTGGAAGAAGCTGGAGCTGGGGTCGACCACCAGCACGTCGCCCGGCTTCGAGAACGAAGCGCGGTAGGCCTCCAGGCTCTTGTAGTACGTGTAGAACTGCGGGTTCTTGCCGTAGGCCTGCGAATAGATCGCGGCAGCCGCGGCATCGCCCTCACCCATGATGCCCTGGGCCTTGGCGTAGGCCTGGGCCACGATGACTTCACGCTGGCGGTCAGCTTCGGCGCGGATCTTTTCGCCTTCGGCGGCGCCGATGGAACGCAGCTCGTTGGCGACGCGCGTACGCTCCGCTTCCATGCGGCGGTACACCGATTCCGAAATTTCCGGCGCGAACTCGATGCGGCGCAGACGCACGTCGACGATCTGGACGCCCAACGGTTCGGCGCGCTTGGCGACGTTGGTCAGGATTTCGGCCATGATCTTGTCGCGTTCGGTCGAGACCACGTCGCGCACCGTGCGCACGTTGACCGAAGCGTTCAACGCGTCGCGGATCAGCGCCTGCAGGCGCTCCTGCGCCACGCGCTCGTTGCCGCCGGTGGACACGTAGTACTGGCGCGGATCCAGAATGCGCCACTTGACGTACGAATCGATCAGCAGGTTCTTCTTTTCGGAAGTCTGGATGCGTTCGGCTTCGTTGGTTTCGATGGTCAGAATGCGCTTGTCGAGCGTCACGACATTCTGGAACGGAGGCGGCGCCTTGAAGTAAAGGCCGGGTTCGTTGATGGTCTTGCGTACTTCACCCAGCGAGAACACCAGGGCGTAGTCGCGCTCGCGCACGACGAAGACGCAGGAAGACAGGGCGGCCAGCACGATGAGCAGGCCGACCAGGATAGGCATGAGACGTTGCATGATCAGGACTCCTCCGGGTTAGCGCGACGTACGGTCGCGAGGCAGCGTGTTGCTATTGCTGCTGCCGGAAGACTGAGGCACCGGCGCGGCGCTGCCGCGAGCCGGCGACTGCGCGGGCGGAGCCAGCGTGGTCGAACCGGAACCGGCGACACCGGACTTGCTGGCGTCCTGAGCGGCCAGATGCATGATCTTGTCCAAGGGCAGGTACAGCATGTTGTTGTTGCTCTTGGTGTCGACCATGACCTTGCTGGCGCGCGTGAAGATCTCCTGCATGCTCTCCAGATACATGCGCTGGCGCATGACCTGCGGCGACTTTTCGTATTCGCCGAGGATGCTGGTGAAGCGCGAGGTATTACCCTGGGCGTCACCGACAACCTTGGCCTTGTAGCCTTCGGCCTGCTCCGTCATGCGGGAAGCCTGACCGCTGGCCAGCGGCACGACCTGGTTGGCGTAGGCCTGGCCTTCGTTGATCTGGCGCTCGCGGTCCTGGCCCGCCTTGACGGCGTCGTCGAACGCGGCTTGCACCTGTTCAGGCGGCTGCACGTTCTGGATGGCCACAGTACTGACCTGCACGCCGGTCTGGTAGCGGTCCAGGATCTGCTGCATCAGGGTTTGCACTTGCGTGGCCACCGTGGTGCGGCCTTCGTAGAGCACGAAGTCCATGGACTGCTTGCCCACGACTTCGCGCATGGCCGTTTCTGAGGCCTGGCGGACGGATTCATCCGGATCGCGCGTCATGAAGAGGTAGTCGGGCGCGCCATCGGCACGCAGGCGGTACTGCACGACGAACTGCATATCGACGATGTTCTCGTCCGTCGTGAGCATCAGCGCTTCAGGCAGAACCTTGTTGCGCGCGCCGCCACGGAAACCGACTTCGAACGTGCGCAGTTGCGACACGTTGACCATTTCGTGGCTTTGAATGGGGTACGGCAGGCGCCATTGGAAACCGGCTTGCGACGTCGACTTGTACTTGCCGAACTGTGTCACAACCGCGACCTGGCCTTCCTGCACGATGTAGAAACCGCTGGCCAGCCAGATGCCGGCCGCGACCAGGGCGATCACCCCCAGGCCGATGCGCGCACCGCGCGGCGACGGCGGCGTCATGCCGCCGCGGTTTCCGGGGCGGTTATTGCCGCCCCCGCCCTTGCGCCCGAACAACGATCCGATGCGATTGTTGAAATCGCGCCAGACCTCGTCCAGGTCGGGAGGGCCGTCTCCGTTGCCTTGGGGCCGCTTGGGCGGCGGCTCGGAGCCATTGTTGTTCCCACGACCCCAGCCGGGGTCATTCAGATTGAAGAGTTTGATAATTCGCGGCATTGTTTCCCACAATCTGTCCGGTTTCCGCAATTGCCCCGCGCAACGCATCCAAACCGGCGCGCTCGGTGGCGCTTACAAATACTCGCGCAATCGTACCATGTGCATCGCGTTCCACCCGCGGCTCCAATCCGGCGAGATCGATCTTGTTGTAGACCAGAATGGTGGGAATCGAGGCCGCGCCGATTTCGGCCAGAACCTTGTTCACCTCAAAGATCTGCTCATCGCGCTGCGGGCTGGCGGCATCGACCACGTGCAGCAGCAGGTCGGCATGCACGGTTTCTTCCAGGGTGGCGCGGAACGCCGCGATCAGGCCGTGGGGCAGATCGCGGATGAACCCGACCGTATCGGACACCACCACCGAGCCCGCCCCTTCGATCCAGATGCGGCGCGTGGTCGTATCCAGCGTCGCGAACAACTGGTCGGCGGCGTAGCTGTCGGCGCGCGTCAAGGCATTGAACAAGGTGGACTTGCCGGCGTTGGTATAGCCGACCAGCGATACCGACAGCGCACCGCCGCGCGCGCGCGCCCGGCGCTGGGTCACGCGCTGGCGTTCGACCTTGTCCAGCCGCTCGCGCAGCACCTTGACCTTGGCGCCGATCATGCGGCGGTCCATTTCGAGCTGGGATTCACCCGGTCCGCGCATGCCGATACCGCCGCGCTGCCGCTCCAGGTGGCTCCACATGCGGGTCAGGCGTGTGGCCAGATGCTGCAGCTGGGCCAATTCGACCTGCAGCTTGCCTTCATGGCTCTTCGCGCGCAGCGCGAAGATGTCGAGAATGAGCGCAACGCGATCCACCACGCGCAAGTTGAAGGCGCGTTCCAGGTTGCGTTGCTGTGCGGGGGACAGCGGCTGGTCGAAAAGGACGATGTCGGCCAGCAAGGCCTGGGCCATCGCCACGCCCTCATCGGCCTTGCCTGAACCGATGAAGAACTTGGCGTCGGGTCTGTCCCGCCGTGCCGTCAAGGTGCCGACGATTTCCGCGCCAGCGCCCTTGGCCAGCATGGCGAATTCCTCGGCATGGGCCGCGAAGTCCGGATCTCCCAGATCCACGCTGATAATCAGAGCGCGCATACATGCACCATATTGGAGCCAAAGCGAAAATGCCCGCCGACGAGGACCGTCCGGCGGGCAATAAAAGGTAAAGCTGGAGCGAGATTACTCAGCAGGGACTTCCACCTGGAAATTCACGGCGCGCGCGGGGACGACGGTCGAAATGGCGTGCTTGTAGACCATTTGCGTGACCGTATTGCGCAGCAGCACCACGTACTGGTCGAAGGATTCGATTTGCCCTTGAAGCTTGATGCCGTTCACCAAGTAGATCGACACGGGCACATGGTCCTTGCGCAGCGTGTTCAGGAACGGATCTTGCAGAGTTTGCCCTTTATTGCTCATTGGCCAGGCTCCATTTGTTTGTTATTGAGTGGTGGCGTACTTCTGTACTGGTGGGGTACGCCGAAACTTGTACTCTACAGGGTTTTCCCGGCCCGTGCTACTTGGGCAGGAAGCAAAAGTGACACCAGAGTTTTCCGACTGGAAAGCTGCTGCCGCTCAAGCCTGCAGGACCTCCGCAAGCGCCTTCAACAGTAGTTCGCACTGCTCGTCGGTGCCCACGGTAATTCGCAAAAATTGATCGATGCGTTCATGGCGGAAATGACGCACGATGATGCTGCGCTCGCGCAAGGCGGCAGCCAGACCGGCGGCATCCTTGTTGGGGTGCCGTGCGAACACGAAGTTCGCGGCCGAGGGCAGCACCTCGAAGCCCAGGGACTGCAGCCCCTCCGTCATCCGCGAACGGGTGTCGATCACGGCCTGGCGGGTGCGTTCAAAGTACTCCACGTCTTCCAGGGCCGCCACCGCTCCCGCAGAGGCAAGACGGTCGATGGGGTAGGAGTTGAAACTGTTCTTTACACGCTCAAGCCCGTCGATGAGTTCGGCGCTGCCTACGGCAAAACCGACGCGCAAGCCCGCCAGCGAACGCGACTTGGACAGCGTCTGCACCACCAGCAGATTGTCGTAGCGGTCCACCAAAGGAATGACGGACTCTCCGCCAAAATCCACGTAGGCCTCATCCACCACGACGACCGCGTCGGGATTGCCGGCCACGATGCGCTCGACCTCCGCCGCGCTGAGGGCGCGGCCGGTGGGCGCATTGGGATTCGGGAAGATGATGGCGCCCGCCTGCCCCTTGGCGCCGGGCAGATAGTCTTCGACTGCGATGCTGAAATCGGCCGTCAGCGGCACCGTTTCGTACTGGATGCCGTACAGGCCGCAATAGACCGGATAGAAGCTGTAGGTAATGTCCGGAAAGCGCAGCGGGCGTTCATGCTTGAGCAACGCCAGGAAGACATGCGCCAGCACTTCGTCGGAGCCGTTGCCCACGAAGACCTGGCCGGGCTGCACACCGACCGTGCCGGCGATGGCCTGCCGCAGGCGGTCGGACGAAGGGTCCGGATAGAGCTTAAGGGTGTCGTCGCAGGCCGAGCGGATCGCGTCGAGCACCCTGGGCGACGGGCCGTAAGGATGCTCGTTGGTGTTCAACTTGACCAGATTCTGAAGCTTGGGCTGCTCGCCCGGAACATACGGACTGAGCGTCCCGACCACGGGACTCCAGAAGCGGCTCATGGATCAGCTTTCCTGCGTGTAGGGGTTGTGCGAAGACTTGAATTCGATGCGCAGCGGCGTACCGGCCAGGTCGAACGCATTGCGGAAGCGCGTTTCCAGGTAGCGGCGATAGGAGTCCGGAATGGCGTCCAGCGCATTGCCGTGGATGACGACCAGCGGCGGGTTCTGACCGCCCTGGTGCGCATAGCGCATCTTGGGACGGAAGATACCCTTGCGGGGCGGCTGCTGCTGTTCGACAGCGATCTGCAGCTCGCGCGTCAGCTTGGGCGTGGACAGCTTGGCGAACGCCGCGGCGTGCGCCGCGTTGATCGACTTGAGCAAGGGCTTGACGCCCTGCCCGCGCAGCGCCGAAATGGTGTGCATGCGCGCGAACGACAGGAAGCGCAGCTTGCGCTGGAATTCGCGTTCGATGCGTTCCTTGGCTTCGCCGTCCAGGCCATCCCATTTGTTGATGGCCACGACCACGGCGCGGCCCGTTTCCAGCACGAAGCCTGCAATGTGCGCATCCTGCTCGGAGATCTCGGTCTGCGCGTCCAGCATCAGCAGCACGACGTTGCTGGCCTCGATGGCCTGCAGCGTCTTGATGACAGAGAACTTCTCGACCGCCTCGAATACCTTGCCGCGCTTGCGCAGGCCTGCGGTATCGATCAGCGTGTAGCGGCGGCCGTCGCGCTCGAAGTCGATCTCGATGGCGTCGCGGGTCGTGCCCGGCATGTCGAACGCGATCACGCGCTCTTCGCCCATCAGGGTATTGATGAGCGTGGACTTGCCCACGTTGGGACGGCCGACGATGGCCAGCTTGATGCGGTGATCGTGCTCAGCCTCTTCGAATGCGTCTTCCTCGGCGGGCGGCTCGGCCAGGTCCTGGAGCGCCAGCTCGATCAGGTCGACGATGCCATCGCCGTGCGCCGCGGAAATCGGATAAGGCTGACCCAGCCCGAGCTCATGGAACTCGGAAATGGCGCCGCTGGCGCCCATGCCTTCCGCCTTGTTCACCGCCAGCAACACGCGCTGCTGCCCGGACTTGCGCAGCAGCTGGGCGATTTCGTGGTCATGGGCATTGATGCCCGCACGGGCATCAACCAGGAACACCACGACATCGGCCTCGGCGATGGCCTGCCGGGTCTGGCGGGCCATCTCCAGCAGGATGCCGTCCTTGGCGACGGGCTCGAAACCACCGGTATCGATGACGATGAAGGGGATCTCGCCTACCCTGCCCTCGCCGTAATGGCGATCGCGGGTCAGGCCGGAGTAATCGGCCACCAGCGCGGCGCGCGATCGCGTCAGGCGGTTGAATAGGGTCGACTTCCCCACATTGGGGCGGCCGACCAGGGCGACGACAGGCTTGAAAGACACGGTGTAAGGCTTTGTTCTATAGGTTTTAGTTGGCGCCGATCAGGACGAGGTTGCCATTACCCGTCTGGACCAGCACACCTTGGGAAGTAGTCTGCGGCGGCGAAACCACTGGACCACCGCCCACCGACAGGCGCGCCATCAGGCTGCCGTCGCTGCGCGACAGGAAATGCACGTAGCCGTCCAGGTCGCCCACTGCCAACGCACCGCCGAGCATGGCGGGCGCGGTGACCTGGCGGTTCTTCAAGGCCGCCTGCTTCCAGACGTTGCCGCCATTATCCAGCGCAAAAGCGTTGATCACGCTGTTCTGGTCCGCCGCATAGGCGAAGCGCTCGTCCAGCGACAGGCCGCTGACGCTGGAGAAGTCCTTGGCCCACATCGGGCGGCCGCCGGCCGTGACGTCGAAGCAGACGATACGTCCCTGGTAGGCCACGCCGCAAAGCAGATTGCCCGCGATACGGGGCGCACCGACCACGTCGGTCAGGCGCTCCAGGTCGCTGGCGCCGCGCGGCGTCGCCACGGTGCCTTCCCATTGCACGTTACCACTATTGGAGGCAATGGCCATCAGTTTGCCGCCCGGCAGGCCGGTAATGACCAGGCCTTCGGCCAGGACCATCTGCGACACGCTGCGCAGAGCCAGCGAGGGGCCGGGACGCTGCACGTTCCAGACGCGTTCGCCGCTGTTGGCGTCGAAGGCCTGGATGCGGTAGTCGCCGCTGCGGACCACGACGATGCCATAGCCCACGACGGGCGGAATGGTCACGTCGCTGGTGGCACGAACCTTCCACTTCACCTTGCCGGTGTCGTCAAAGGCAATGACGTCGCCGTTCGGCGAGGCCACAGCGGTGGTGGTGCCATCGCTGCCGGCGCCGGCGGACAACTTGCCGTCGACACTGGCCTTCCAGATGGCACGGCCGCTTTGCAGGTCGAATTTGCCGACCGAACCATCGGGCGTGGCGGCGTAGATGGCGTCGCCCAACACCGTGGGTGCAAAGCCCAGTCCGGAACCGCTGCCGACCGAGACGCTCCAGACCTGGCGCACGGACATGCCGGCCTTGTATTCGGTCAGGGGCGCGGGATCGTAGCGGCCGTCATCATGGGAGAACATGCCGCATCCGCCCAGGGCGAGCAAGCCCGCCAGGCAAACGGCGCCACGCCACGTACGGCCAGGTGCAAATTTACGCATTACAGTCACGCTCCGCTCAGGGCATCCAGTTTCAGTTGCACAACCTGGGTCAAGGGATTTGCCGTACCCAGGCCATCGATGGCGCTTTGCCAGGCGGCGCGCGCTTCCTCGCGCTTGCCCTGCGCGGCGAGGATATCGCCGCGGCGATCCGCGTACAAGGCGGCGAAGGCTGCCGGCGGGTTGGTCAGCTGCGCCAGGGCGGCATCGTATTGCTTCTGGTCCAGCAGCATGCCGGCCAGGCGCAGGCGCGCCACCGACTGCATGGACGGGTTCTTGCCCTGGGCAGCCAGCCATTCCAGCTGCTCGCGGGCGCCGGCGTCATCCTTTTGGGCCTGCAGCGCCTGGGCCGCCACCAGCGCGCCGCGCGCGGCGTAGCCGGTGGACGGATACTGCTCGCGCAGCGTGGCCGCGGCGGTCTTGATGCGGACCGAGGAATCGGCGCCACCCAGGCGCGCCGCGTCTTCCAGCGCTTCGAAGTAGCCCATGGCCTGGTTGGCGCGGTGCGATTGGTAGGCCTTCCAGCCCCACCAGCCGCCCCAGGCCAGCGCCACCGCCGCCACCAGCGTGACCACCAGGGTGCCGTAGCGCGCCCACCACGCCTTGATTGCGTCGAGTTTTTCCTGTTCTTCGAGATCGTATGCCATGCATTAACCCTTGTTATTCAATACGTCGGCCAATCCCGCCAACGGGACTTGCTGTTGGGCCGATTCGCCCTGCGCCTCGGCGCGCAGGAACTTGACGCTGGCCGTCTGCGCAGCCACTTCGTCGGCGCCAAGAATAACCGCAACACGGGCGCCGCTGGCATCGGCGCGCTTGAATTGCGACTTGAAGCTTGCGGGACCCGCATGCACGATGACCGACAGGCCGGCATCGCGCAGGTCTTCACCGACCCGGGCGGCCAGGCGCTGCGCCTCTTCGCCTTGGTGCACGACGTAGACGTCGCACTCGGCCGGCTGTTCCACCTGCACGCTCTGCTCCCAAAGGTCCAGCAGGCGCTCCATGCCGATCGCAAAGCCCACCGCGGGCGCGGGCTTGCCGCCCAGCAGCTCGATCAGGCCGTCGTAGCGGCCGCCGCCGCACACGGTGCCCTGGGACCCGAGGCGGTCGGTGACCCACTCGAACACCGTGAGGTTGTAGTAGTCCAGCCCGCGCACCAGGCGCGGATTCAGGCGATATTCGATACCGGCGTCGGCCAGGCGCTGGCACACGCCGTCGAAGTGCGCGCGCGACTCCTCGCCCAGGAAGTCGAACAGGCGCGGCGCGCTGTCGGCCATTTCCTGCATGGCGGGGTTCTTGGTGTCGAGGACGCGCAGCGGGTTGCTGTACATGCGGCGCTGGCCGTCTTCGTCCAGGATGTCGCGGTGCTTTTCCAGGTGCTCGATCAGGGCGGCGCGGTGAGCGGCACGCTCGGCCGGCTGGCCCAGCGAATTCAGCTCCAGGCGCACGTCGGTCAGGCCCAGCAGCTTCCAGAGGCGGGCCAGCATGACGATGAGTTCGGCGTCCACGTCGGGACCGGCAAAGCCCAGGGCCTCGACGTCGATCTGGTGGAACTGGCGGTAGCGGCCGCGCTGTGGGCGCTCGTGGCGGAACACGGGGCCGATGGAATAGACGCGCTGCGGGCGGTCATAGAGCAGGTTGTGCTCGATGGACGCGCGCACGATGCCCGCGGTCATTTCCGGACGCATGGTCAGCGATTCGCCGTTGAGCGCATCGGTGAAGGTGTACATCTCTTTTTCGACGATGTCGGTCACTTCGCCGATGCCGCGCGCGAACAGGCGCGTATGCTCAAGCACGGGCGTACGCACATTGCGATAGCCGTAGCCGCGCAGCCAGCCGCGCACGATTTCCTCGAATTGCTCCCAGCGGGCGCTGGCCCCTGGCAACAGATCATTCATGCCGCGTATGGCGGCGACTTTCTGGAAAGCTTGAGTCATCTTGATCATGCCGCATCGCGCGCCGGCAAGCGCGCTAGCAGCCACACCCTTACTTTAGTGAGAGGCAGGCGCGCCATAGCGGCGCGCGACGTAGTCTTCGACAATGGCCTGGAACTCTTCGGCAATATGGTCGCCCTTGAGCGTGACCGTGCGTTCGCCGTCGACGAACACCGGCGCCGCCGGCACTTCGCCAGTGCCGGGCAGGCTGATGCCGATATCGGCATGGCGGCTTTCGCCCGGCCCGTTGACCACACAGCCCATGACCGCGACGTTCATGCTTTCGACGCCGGGATACTGGGCGCGCCAGAGCGGCATCTGGCGACGCAGGTAGGTCTGGATGCTGTCGGCCAGTTCCTGGAAGAACGTGCTGCTGGTGCGGCCGCAGCCGGGGCAGGCGACGACCATGGGCGTGAACGCGCGCAGACCCATGGTCTGCAGGATTTCCTGCGCCACGATCGCTTCGCGGCTGCGGTCGCCGCCGGGTTCGGGCGTGAGCGAGATGCGGATGGTGTCGCCGATGCCCTGCTGCAGCAGCACGGCCAGCGCGGCGGTGGAGGCCACGATGCCCTTGCTGCCCATGCCGGCTTCGGTCAGGCCCAGATGCAGCGGGTAGTCGCAACGCGCGGACAGGTCGCGATAGACCGCGATCAGGTCCTGCACGTGGCTGACCTTGCAGGACAGGATGATCGCGTCGCGCCGCAGACCAAGCTCTTCGGCGCGCTGTGCGTTGCTGATGGCGGACACCACCAAGGCATCGCGCATCACGGCCTGCGCTTCCCACGGTTGGGCGCGCAGGTTGTTCTCGTCCATCTTGCGCGCCATCAGTTCGTGATCCAGGCTGCCCCAGTTCACGCCGATACGCACCGGCTTGTCGTAGCGGCAGGCCACTTCGATCATCTGCGCGAAGTTGTCGTCGCGGCGCTTGCCCCCGCCCATGTTGCCGGGGTTGATACGGTACTTGGACAGCGCTTGCGCGCATTCCGGGAACTGGGTCAGCAGCTTGTGGCCGTTGTAGTGGAAATCGCCCACCAGCGGCACGTTCACGCCCATGCGGTCGAGCTGTTCGCGGATGGCGATGACTTCACGCGCGGCTTCAGGGGTGTTCACCGTGATCCGCACCAGCTCGGAGCCGGCCTGGGCCAGCTCCTTGACCTGGATGGCGGTGGCAATGGCGTCCGCCGTGTCGGTGTTGGTCATGGACTGGACCACGACCGGGGCGTCGCCGCCGATCTTCACGACACGGTCGCCCCACTTCACCGCCACCGAACGCGTGGCGCGGCGCTCAGCCGCCCCCACGGAGGGAGGCGGGGCATCCTGGCAAGGCAGAGAGGATTCTTGCATCGGTGGAACCGGGTTGTTACTTGGTCGACTTCGGCAGCCAGTCCGACGGCAGCCAGTGCTGCGGCAGCCAGCCTTGCCAGAAGGCATACGCCACGCCGGCGGCCAGCACCAGCACGATGGCAATGAGCCAGCCCCAGGAGGTCGAGGACGAACGGTCGTCGTCGGCGCCGGACTGGGGAATGGAATGCGCCGAATGCAGCGCGCCCGGGCTGAGCTTCACCGGGCCGGTGACGCGCGCCTTGGGGTCGAGCGAATCGACGATGGTTTGCGAGTCCGCGCCCAGCAGACGCGCATAGTTGCGTACCAGGCCGCGCAGCGAAACGCCGGTGGGCAGGTTGGCCCACTGCTCGTTTTCCAGGGCTTCGATCTGCTTCGTGGAAAACTTGATGCGGCTGGACACTTCGTCGAGCGACCAGCCCTTGGACTGGCGCAGCGCGCGCAATGCCGAGCCGATGCCTCCCGCAGCGCCTGCGGGCGTTTCTGAAACTGCCGAAGCGAAATCCTGCGTCATGCGTGCACCTGTTTAATTGGTATGGTCTGGCGCTGTGCGGCGTTCCGTTCGGTGATCCGGGTACGGTCGCGCACTTCTCCGGCCAGTTGGCCACAGGCCGCATCGATATCGTCACCCCGGGTCTTGCGGACGGTGGTGATGATGCCGGCGTCCATCAGACGCTGCGCAAACACCTTCACCCGCGCCGAGTTCGAGCGCTTCAGGCCGGACTCGGGAAAGGGATTGAACGGGATCAGATTGAGCTTGCAGCGCAGCTGGCGTGCAATTTGGATCAGTTCCTTGGCGTGCTGGTCGGTATCGTTGATGCCGTCCAGCATGCAGTATTCAAAAGTGATGAAGTCGCGCGGGGCGAACGCCAGATAACGTTCGCAGGCCGCCAGCAACTCCTTCAGCGGATATTTCTTGTTCAGCGGCACCAGCTCGTCGCGCAGCGCATCGTTCGGCGCATGCAGGGACACGGCCAGGGCCACGGGACAGTCCTGCGACAGGCGGTCCATCATGGGGACCACGCCGGAGGTGGATACGGTGACGCGGCGGCGCGACAGGCCATAGGCATTGTCGTCCAGCATCAGGCGCAAGGCGGGCAGGACCTGGTCGTAGTTGAGCAGGGGTTCGCCCATGCCCATCATGACCACGTTGCTGATGACGCGGGTGTCTTCGGTGGCGCGGGCGCTTTCCAGGCGGGCGGTGCCGATGTCGGCCTCCAGCACGCGCTTGGCCCACCACAGCTGGCCGATGATCTCGCTGGTCTTCAGGTTGCGGTTGAAGCCTTGGTGCCCGGTCGAGCAGAAGCGGCAGTTCACCACGCATCCGGCCTGGCTGGAAATGCATAGCGTGCCGCGGTCGTCCTCGGGAATGAAGACGGTCTCGATGGCATTGCCCTGTCCCACGTCGAACAGCCACTTGCGGGTGCCGTCGGTCGAGCGCTGCTCGATGTTGACGGGCAAAGCCTCGATGCGGCAATGCTGCGCAAGCTGGCCGCGGAATTCGCGGGCCAGGTCGGTCATGGCGTCGAACGAATCGGCGCCGCGCTGGTGCATCCAGCGCTGCAACTGGCGGGCCCGAAACGGCTTGCCGCCCCACTTTCCGACCAGTTCGGACAGGGCGGAGCCGTCAAGCCCCAGTAGATTGATTCGTTCGACGGATTCCATGACCTGGGTAAAACTCAAAAACTAGAACAGATGTTCCGCGAGAATCAACGGCTGTGGATGTTGATTTCGGGGAAGAAGAAAGCGACTTCGACAGCGGCCGTTTCCGGAGCGTCCGAGCCGTGCACGGCGTTGGCGTCGATGCTGTCGGCGAAGTCGGCGCGGATGGTGCCAGGAGCCGCCTTCTTGGGGTCGGTGGCGCCCATCAGGTCGCGGTTCTTCAGGATGGCGTCTTCACCTTCCAGCACTTGCACGAACACCGGGCCGGAGATCATGAAGTCGACCAGGTCCTTGAAGAAGGGGCGTTCCTTGTGCACGGCGTAGAAACGCTCGGCGTCGGCGCGCGACAGCTGGGCCAGGCGGGCGGCGATAACCTTCAGGCCGGCTTGTTCGAAACGGCCGACGATCTGGCCGATGACGTTCTTGGCGACGGCGTCGGGCTTGATGATCGAGAGGGTGCGTTGAATGGACATAAGAACTCCAAAAACTGATTTCTGACTTGGTTTCTGTGAATTGCCTGGCGTGGATCTGCGCTTGTCGGTGTCACCCTTGAAGCGTCATCGCGCTGTTGGCGCACGGGGCGGTCCGAAACGAATGCATGTTTCGGGCCGTCCCGAACCACTGGTCCAAGGCAGGGATTCGACACTGCCTACCTGTCGGACTCACCCGGAATCCTCAATGAATTCAGGGACTTCTAAAAGGTTTACAGTAACCCGGTATTCTAACACGCTGAGAAGACCGCATTACATCTTAAAATGTGCGGTTTGCCGCCCGCGTCCCTAGCCCGGGCGCCCCTGTTTGCCGGAACCCTGCAATGACTCAAGCTGCTCCCCCGAACGCCGCGAACGCCGCGAGCGATACCCAGGAACTCTCCAAGAGCTTCGAACCCTCCGCGCTGGAATCCCGCTGGTACGCCGAGTGGGACAAGCGTGGGTACTTCCAGGCGGGCCAGCATGTAAAAACGGGGACCGAAAGCCAGCCCTACGTCATCCAGTTCCCGCCGCCCAACGTGACGGGCACCCTGCACATGGGCCACGCCTTCAACCAGACCATCATGGACGGCCTGGTGCGCTACCACCGCATGCTGGGCGACGACACCGTATTCATCCCCGGCACCGACCACGCCGGCATCGCCACGCAGATCGTGGTTGAAAGACAGCTGGACGCCGAGAAGGTTTCCCGCCACGACCTCGGCCGCGAGAAATTCGTGGAAAAAGTGTGGGAATGGAAGGAAAAATCCGGCAACGCGATCACCAGCCAGGTCCGCCGCCTGGGCGCTTCGGCCGACTGGCCGCGCGAGTACTTCACCATGGACGACCGCATGTCGCGTGGCGTGGTGGAAACCTTCGTGCGCCTGCATAAACAGGGACTGATCTACCGCGGCAAGCGCCTGGTCAACTGGGATCCGAAGCTGCTGACGGCCGTATCCGACCTGGAAGTGGTTTCCGAGGAAACCGACGGCCACATGTGGCACATCCTTTACCCCTTCGTCGACGGTCCGCAAACCATCGTCGACAAGGACGGCCAGACCGTCACGCTGCGCGGCCTGACCATCGCGACCACCCGCCCAGAGACCATGCTGGCCGACGGCGCGCTGTGCGTGCACCCCGAAGACCCGCGCTACAAGCACCTGGTCGGCAAGCTTGTCGAACTGCCGCTGTGCGACCGCAACATTCCCATCATCGCCGATGATTTCGTCGACCCCGAGTTCGGCACGGGCTGCGTGAAGATCACTGGCGCCCACGACTTCAACGACTACGCCTGCGCGCTGCGCCACGATCTGCCCATGATCGTGATCTTCACGCTGGATGCCCACATCAACGAGAACGGCCCCGCGCAGTTCCAGGGAATGGAGCGCTACGTGGCCCGCAAGGCCGTGGTCGCGCAACTGGAAGCCGAAGGCTATCTGGTCAAGGTCGAGGCGCATAAGATGATGCAGCCCAAGGGCGACCGCACCGGCGTCGTGCTGGAGCCGATGCTGACGGACCAGTGGTTCGTGGCGATGAGCAAGCCCGCCCCCGAAGGCACGCTGAATCCGGGCAAGAGCATTACCGAGGTTGCACTGGAAGTCGTGGCCGACGGCCGCATCCAGTTCTATCCGGACAACTGGACCACCATCTACAACCAGTGGCTCAACAACATCCAGGACTGGTGCATTTCGCGCCAGCTCTGGTGGGGCCACCAGATTCCGGCCTGGTACTCGGAAGACGGCCAGGTCTTCGTCGCGCACGACGAAGCCGAAGCCACGGCGCAGGCCCGCGCGGCCGGCGTGACTGGTGAGCTCAAGCGCGACCCGGACGTGCTGGACACCTGGTTCTCGTCGGGCCTGGTTCCCTTCACCACGCTGGGCTGGCCGGAAAACACGCCGGACCTGCAGCGTTACCTGCCGTCCAGCGTGCTGGTCACGGGCTTTGACATCATCTTCTTCTGGGTGGCGCGCATGGTGATGCTGACCACCCACCTGACCGGCCACATCCCGTTCAAGCACGTCTACGTGCACGGCCTGATCCGCGACGCGGACGGCCAGAAGATGAGCAAATCCAAGGGCAACACGCTGGATCCGGTCGACCTGATCGACGGCATCGACCTGGACGGCCTGGTGGTCAAGCGCACCTACGGCCTGATGAATCCGAAGCAGGCCGGCGCCATCGAAAAGGCCACCCGCCGCCAATATCCGGACGGCATCCCGGCCTTCGGCACCGACGCGCTGCGCTTCACCATGGCGGCTTACGCCACGCTGGGTCGCAACATCAACTTCGACCTGAAGCGCTGTGAGGGCTACCGCAACTTCTGCAACAAGCTGTGGAACGCCACGCGCTTCGTGCTGATGAACACCGAAAGCCACGATCTGACTGGCCCGGAAACCGGCGAAACATCCTTTGTGGACCGCTGGATCGTCAGCCAGCTGCAAGCGCTGGAAGCCGACGTGGCGCGCGGCTTTGCCGACTACCGCTTCGACAACATCGCCAATTCGCTTTACCGCTACGTGTGGGACGAGTACTGCGACTGGTACCTGGAACTGGCCAAGGTCCAGATCCAGACCGGCACGCCGGCCCAGCAACTGGGCACGCGCCGCACGCTGATCCGCGTCCTGGAAGGCGTGCTGCGCCTGGCGCACCCGATCATTCCGTTCATCACGGAAGAGCTCTGGCAAAAGGTGTCGCTGGTGGCCGGCAAGCGCAAGGAAGGCGTCGCCGACAGCGTCAGCGTCCAGCCCTACCCGCAGGCCAACCCCGCCGCGATCGACACCGCCGCCGAAGCCGACGTGGCCGAACTGAAGGCGCAGGTCGAAGCCGTGCGTGCGCTGCGCGGCGAAATGAACCTGTCGCCCGCCCAGAAGGTGCCGCTGTGCGCGCAGGGCGATGCCCCCACCCTCACCCGCAACGCGCCATACCTGGCTGCGCTGGCCAAGCTGAGCCAGGTCGAGGTGCTCGACGCCCTGCCCGACGCCGGCGCGCCGGTCCAGGTCGTGGGCGGCAGCCGCCTGATGCTGCACGTCGAAATCGACGTAGCAGCGGAACGCGTGCGCCTGGACAAGGAAATCGCGCGCCTGGAAGGCGAAATCGCCAAGGCCAACGGCAAGCTGTCGAACGCCAGCTTCGTCGAACGTGCGCCGGCCGCCGTGGTCGAACAGGAAAAGGCGCGCATGGCGCAGTTCGGCGAAACCCTGGACAAGGTGCGTGAACAGCGCGCCAAGCTGGGCAACTAAGCCCCATCCCAGCACTGGAAACAAAAAACCCCGGAACGTTGTTCCGGGGTTTTTTATTTCATCCGAAAAGGAAGCGTCAGGAAGTCGCGGGCGGCTTGGGCCGGGATGGCCGGCGCCGCTTGGCTGGCTCCGGCAGCGGCTTGCCCGCCAGCTCGGCCAGATAACGCTCGTCGGCCAGGGTGAGCACCCCTTTTGCGCGAGCAGCCTCGATCAATTCAGGACGCCGCGCCGCGGTCAACTCCAGCGAACGCTCACGCCGCCAGCGGGCGATGTTCGCGTGATGCCCGCTAAGCAAGGGCCCGGGCACGGGCTCGCCTTCGTAAACTTCGGGGCGCGTGTAGTGCGGACTATCCAGCAGGCCAGACAAGGCGTCGTTGAACGAATCCTGCAGCGCGGACTCGCCATCATTGAGCACGCCGGGCAACAGCCGCACGGCGGCGTCGATCACGGCGAGCGCGGCGATCTCTCCGCCAGACAGCACGAAATCGCCCAGCGAGATTTCCTGCGTGACGCAGCGCGCAATGAAACGCTGGTCCACGCCTTCGTAGCGGCCGCAAATGAGGATGAGCCCCTCGCTTGCCGCCAGGGATTCGGCGCCCGCCTGATCGTAGCGCCGGCCGACCGGAGCCAGCAGCGCGACAGGGGCGCGACCCAGGCCTAGCGCGGCGCGCGCGTCCTGGGCGGCGTTGACGGCGGCTTCCAGAGGCCCCGCCATCATCACCATGCCGGGGCCGCCGCCGTAGGGGCGGTCGTCCACGGTACGGTGCACGTCGTGCGTGAAATCACGGGGATTCCAGGCATGCAGGGACCACCGGCCCTGGGCATGCGCCCGGCCGGTGACACCCAGGTCCCGCACTACCCCGAACATTTCGGGAAAGAGCGTAACGACGTCTATACGCATCAAATATCCGCCGGCCAGTCGCTGTCTATGCGGCGAGCTGACAGATCGACGGCGTGTATGTGCGCGCGCACGAACGGAACAAGCATTTCGGCGGGCCGGCCCTTGGCGTTCAGGACGGGCTCGGGGCCTTCAGCCCCAGCCTTCTGGCGCAAGACCCTCAGCACGGCATGAGCGCCGTTGTCGAGAACCTCGTCGACCACGCCCAAGAGCGCAGGCTCACCGTCGGCGCTGGTGTACAGCGCGCAACCGATGAGATCGACCCAGTAGTATTCGTCTTCCTCTGGCGCAGGGAAGGATCCCCGCGGCGCCTGCACGGAACAACCGCGCAGGGCTTCGGCCTGATCGCGATCCGCAATGCCCGCCAACTGGGCCACCACGGTGGCCCCTTGCGAACGGACTTGCACGACCTTGTATGCGACAGGCGCAGACGCGACAACGCCCCGCGCCAATTCAGGCACAGGGCGAGTCAACCACCATTGAGATGCTGAGAGCAGCACTTCGGCATTGGCCGAATGCGGCTGCACTTTGACCCAGCCTTTCACACCGTAGGCTGCACTGATGCGGCCCAGCTCGATCAAATCCGTCGGCGCCGCGTTGGAGGTTGCGGCATCAGGCATGTATCGTGCTCTTGGTAACTATGAAGCAGCTATGAATGGCAGCTTTTAAAGCGCGGTAAAGCTCAGGGCTTGGTCTGCGACGCGGGCAATTAAGCCGCGGCGGAAACCTTAGCCGAGTATTCTTTGACCAGACGCTCGACAGCGGGCGACAGTTGGGCGCCGTTGCTGGTCCAGTGCTGCACGCGATCCAGCGCAATGCGCAGGGCTTCCGTGCCTTCGCTGGCTACGGGGTTGTAGAAACCCACGCGCTCGATGAAACGGCCGTCGCGACGGTTACGCGAATCGGTGGCCACCAGGTTGTAAAACGGACGCTTCTTGGACCCACCGCGGGCCAGGCGAATCACCACCATAGGTAATCCCTTGAATTAGTTGTGAAAAACGGGAAATTCTAGCACTTAAACAGGCCGGCTGGCAAATGGCAGTGCTGAATTGTGCGTAGCGGCGCGATTTGTATCCTAAAACACCACATCCGGGTATTCTACAAACACGGGCCGGGGCCCGCGCCGCAGTTCGAAGTGTAGCCGCCCTGCCCCGCTCTTGCTTGTCTTAGTGCGTCAGAACTCAGTGCGTGTGAAGAAATAACCCGATTGAGGAGATCGGTTTTATGTCGACCTACGCAAGACCCCGCGCTTTGATCTTCCCTGCCGCCTGTCCACGGCGCCGCCACCGCACCGGCTTCAAACCATCCCCCTGAGGGCGGCCTTTCGGCCACCTGCTCCCCCATTTTTTCGGCGTTTTTTCCCCAACTTCCTCTAACCGGAGGGTGCACCACCATGAAGAACCAGAAATCAGTCTTCACCCCTGTTGCGCGCCTGGCCCTGGCGGGCTTGCTGGCGGGTACGTTGGCCATGCCGCTTGCCGCCTCGGCCCGAGTCGTGGGCGCCGCCCTGACGACCGCCTCCGGCAAGGTCACCGCAGTGGATCCAGCCACCCGGACCATCACGCTGCAAGGCGAAAACGGCAATAGCGTGGACATCCAGGCTGGCCCCAATGTCCGCAACTTCCAGCAGATCAAGCCTGGCGACACGCTGACCCTCGACTACTACGAGTCGGTGGCGGTGGACGTACGCCCGGCCGGGTCCGGCATTCCGGAAGTGAAGACCGAAACCGCGGCAACCCGCAACGCCAAGGGAGCCATGCCCGGCGGCGCAGCCGGGCGCCAGACCACCATCACCGCCGAAATCTGGCACATCAACAAGAGCGCCAACCTGGTGACATTGAAGGGACCGCAAGGGGGCATGCGCACCATCCAGGTCCAGGATCCCGCCTTGCAGGCGCGCCTGCAGCAATTGAAAGAAGGCGATCTGGTGGACTTCACGATCACCCGGGCTGTCGCCGCCGCCATCCGCAAGTAATCGGCACTCTCCCCATGAGAAAAGGCCCGCCTTGCGGCGGGCCTTTCGCATGGGGAGTACTGCTGGCTACGGTCAGCGCCGCCGCAGGAAATGCACTCCGCGGCCGTCGACCTCCTGTTGTGCGACCAGCGCATTGCCCGTCTGGCGGGCAAAGGCCTGGAAGTCGCGGATTGCGTTGCGATCCGTGGTGATGACGCGCAACACTTCGCCGCTGGCCATCTGCGCCAAGGCCTTCTTGGCGCGCAGGATGGGCAGCGGGCAGGTCAAGCCGCTGGCATCGACTTCCTGCTCGAAGGACGGCGCCTGCGCGCCGCCATCAAGACTTGTATCCGCGCCGCTCATCACAGACGCTCGTCCACCCATTTCTGCACGCTGGCGATCGCCGCGGGCAAGGCCGCCAGGTCGGTGCCGCCGCCCATGGCCATGTCCGGACGGCCGCCACCCTTGCCGCCCACCTGGGCCGCCACGAAACCAACCAGGTCGCCCGCCTTGACACGGCCGGTCAGGTCGGCGGTGACGCCGCCCACCACGCTGATCTTGCCGTCGGCCGAACCCGTGGCCAGCAGCACGACCGCGGGCTTCAGGCGGTCCTTGAGGTTGTCGACCATGCCGCGCAAGGCCTTGGGGTCCACATCGCCGATGCTGGCAGCCAGGACCTTGATGCCCTTGACCTCAACTGCGGCGCTGGTCGCCAGGTCGTTGCCGGCGCTGGCGGCAAGCTTGTTGCGCGACTGTTCCAGATCCTTTTCAAGGCTCTTGACCTGTTCCTGCACCTGCGCGATGCGCGCCGGCAGATCCGCCGGCGTGCTACGCAGCATGCCGGCAACCTGGGTCAGCAAGGCATTCTGGTGCTGCACCCAGGCCAGCGCGTTGTCGCCGGTGATGGCTTCGACGCGGCGCACGCCCGCGGCCACGCCGCCTTCGGACACGATCTTGAACAGGCCGATGTCGCCCGTGCGGCTGACGTGCGTGCCACCGCAGAGTTCGCGCGAGAAGCCGATATCGAGCACGCGGACGGTGTCGCCGTATTTTTCGCCGAACAGCGCCATGGCGCCGCCCTTGACCGCGTCGTCATAGCCCATGACCTGCGCCACGGTAGGCTGGTTGGCCAGGATCTCGGCGTTGACGATGGCTTCGACGCGCGCGATCTGCTCGGCCGTCAGCGGGGCGTCCTGGGCGAAGTCGAAGCGGGTCTTGTCCGGATCCACCAGCGAACCGCGCTGCTGCACGTGCGCGCCCAGCACCTGGCGCAGCGCCTTGTGCATCAGATGGGTGGCCGAGTGGTTGCGCACGGTGCGGGCGCGGCGGACGGCGTCCACGCGGGCAAGCAGCGTATCGCCCACGGACAGCGTGCCGGACTCCAGTTCGCCGTGATGGCCGAAAACGCCGGCCTGGATCTTCAGGGTGTCGGCCACGGCGAAACGCACGCCGTCGGCTTCCAGCAGGCCGGTGTCCCCAACCTGGCCACCCGACTCCGCGTAGAACGGCGTGGCGTCCAGCACGACGACCGCGCTCTGGCCCGCCTTGACCTGCTGCACCTGCGTGCCGTCGACGTACAGGGCCGTGACTTTGACGCCATCCAGCTCGAGCTTTTCGTAGCCTTCGAAGCGCGTGTCCGCGCCTTCGTAGCTCAGTCCTTCGGCCATCTTGAACTTGCCGGCGGCGCGCGCCTGGTCGCGCTGGCGCTCCATGGCGACCTCGAAGCCGGCCATGTCCACATCCACTTCGCGTTCACGGCAGATGTCGGCCGTCAGGTCCACCGGGAACCCGTAGGTGTCATACAGCGTGAACAGGGTCGTGCCGTCCAGCTGACCGCCCTTGGGCACGTTGGCCAGGGCCGAGTCGAGGATGCGCATGCCGTGTTCCAGCGTTTCGCCGAAGCGCTCTTCTTCCTGCTTGAGCACCTGGGCGACGCGGTCGGCCGTGGCCGCCAGTTCCGGATAGGCCTCGCCCATTTCGGCGACCAGGTCCGGCACCAGGCGATGGAAGAACGGCTTGGTCTGGCCCAGCTTGTAGCCGTGGCGCAGCGCGCGGCGGACGATGCGGCGCAGCACATAGCCGCGGCCTTCGTTGCTGGGAATCACGCCGTCGACGATCAGGAACGAGCAGGCGCGGATGTGGTCGGCGATGACCTTGAGCGAATTGTCTTCCAGGTTCTTGATGCCGGTTTCGCGCGCAGCGGCGGCGATCAAGTGCTGGAACAGATCGATTTCGTAGTTGGAATGCACGCCTTGCAGCACGGCGGCGATGCGTTCCAGGCCCATGCCGGTATCGACACAGGGACGCGGCAGGCGCGGCATATTGCCGGCGGCATCGCGTTCGAACTGCATGAAAACCAGGTTCCAGATCTCGATGTAGCGGTCGCCGTCTTCCTCGGGCGATCCCGGGGGGCCGCCCCAGATTTCAGGACCGTGGTCATAGAAGATTTCCGAGCACGGGCCGCAAGGACCGGTGTCCGCCATCTGCCAGAAGTTGTCCGAGGCGTAGCGCGCGCCCTTGTTGTCGCCGATGCGGATGATGCGCTCGGTCGGCACGCCGACTTCCTTGGCCCAGATGTCGTAGGCTTCGTCGTCTTCCTGGTAGACGGTGACCCAGAGCTTCTCGGCGGGCAGCTTGTAGACCTGGGTCAACAGCTCCCAGGCGTACTGGATGGCGTCGCGCTTGAAGTAGTCGCCGAAGCTGAAATTGCCCAGCATTTCGAAGAACGTATGGTGGCGGGCGGTGTAGCCCACGTTCTCCAGGTCATTGTGCTTGCCGCCGGCGCGCACGCTGCGCTGCGACGACGTGGCGCGCGTATAGGACCGCGATTCCTTGCCCGTGAAGACGTCCTTGAACTGGACCATGCCCGAATTGGTGAAGAGCAAGGTCGGGTCGTTGCCGGGGACGAGCGACGACGAGGGAACAATGGTGTGTCCCTTGGACTTGAAGAATTGCAGAAACTGCTGGCGAATCTCGGAGGATTTCATCGTGGGCGAAGCAGAATTTAGGCGAATTTTTGATTATAGAGGGTTGGCGGGCATCCCAGGAAAAGAGGCCGCACGGCAGCCTCAGCGCACGCAGACGTAACCTGTGGTCCGGCCCATCGCCTCGTTCCAATCGTCCCGCCCGGAAACTGCCACGGGCGTATAGCCGCCAGGGCAGGAGCAAGCGCCGGTGCGGGGATTCACTGTGGAACGGTTGCAACCAAACGGGAAATTGAGGCTGAACGCCCCGCCGAAGCCGCCGCTTGCCGGTGCCCAGACCTGGGACTGGCAGGTCAGCAGTTCCCCCTGTGCCGAGGTGGCTATGGTGCCGGACGAGACGCCACATGACTGCCCCACGCTGGCGCGCGCGCCGACCGTCAGATAGGAGCCGACCTGCGCCGAGGATGCAACGCTCAGTTCACCCTGCAGCTGCGGATCGCGCGTATCCCGTATCCGGACATAGCGCTCCAGATCCGGCCCGCCGGTCCCGGCTCCCGCCCACAGGGCGAGCGTGCCCGGCGCATAGGCCGGCCCGCCGGACGCCAGGGGATTGGCGAAACTGAATGCCGCGCCGCGCACCAGACCCGGCGTCGCCGGCCACACCGCCCCGGCGTAGCCGCCAGCGGCATCGATCACGGCGGCGATGGCGGTCAGATCCGGCGTTTGCGTCCCCGTTTTGATCAGAGGCGTGGCGCTGTAGACCAGTCCGTCCATCCGGCAACGTTCGCCAGGGCACGCCTGCGAGCGCGCGATCCGGATCTGAGCCGAGAAGCCCAGGGCGGAACGGTCGGGAAAATCGGCGGGCAACAGCCCCAGTCCGCGCAATTCACCCACGGTGGGCGCCAGTGGATCCGCGAACAGCGGACTCCCCTGTTCGCTGCGGGGCACGTCTCCTTGGGCGAGGATGGTGGAGTGCCGCGCCAGCACCGCCGTTACCGCCAGGCGGATCTGCGTCAGCCATACGCCGGCGGCACGGGCAGCGGCATCTTCGATCCGCTGCACCACCTGGCCTGAGGCCCAGATGGCCGCCATGGCGCTCAAGGCCAGCGCCACCACCAAGCCCGGCAACGAAAAGCCGCGTTGTCGCAGCCGCACGGCAACACGCTGCGATCGAGCAGCCGGGATACGCGCGAGCCGGCTCATTTTGCGAGGAACACAAAGGTGTTGACGTCGCCCGGGCTGCATTGGGCCTGAGCCAAGGCCGCGCGGTAGGGCACGCTGGGCGTCGCGAACGCATCCTTCACGACCCGGAGGCCGCCTCCCCCGCCGCCTATCGAGATGGTCTCGGACATCCGTTGCAGCACCGAGGCGAGCGACGGGCATGCTGCCTGGCTGACGTTGGTCAGCTTGATGGAGAATGCGGAACCCTGCCCCGCGCTGCCGAACGAGGCGGCGGCGACCTCGACCACCCCATTGCCTCCGACGCCGCTGCCGCCCAAGCCATGGGCAATGCGCGCCGCGCCCCCTGTCCCGTCGACGGCCAGGACGCTGGATTCCCGCAGCGCATTGGCCATGGCGCCCGTGTCCAGACCGGCATAGGGCGTGACCCCGCCGCCTTGCGCATTGGTCTTCATGCTGGCGATGAAACGCTGCAGTTCCTCGCCCACTTTGGGAACCTTGTTCTCCACGACATAGGCGCCAATGGCCGGAATGCCAACGATCGCGATCAACAGGACGATGGCGGTGACGATGGACACCTCCATCAATGAAAAGCCCCGCTGCCGCTTGGCGCGTAATGGGATTGCGTGGACTTGGTGCATGCTTGCTCTCCTCGTGAAAAAAGCACGCAGGCGAATAAGCGCCGCATGCCTGATGCAGCCCCTATTGGCTTGCATAGAAATTGGTCAACGCCTGGCGCAGTTCGTCGATCACGGCGTAATGCCAGAGCGTGATGCCCAGCACGCCGGCCACGGACGTGAGCAGCAATGCCCAGCGCAACACCGACGCTTGACGACGCACCCGCGCCAGCAGGCGCGACTCGACGCGCAGCCGCACCTGCGCAAGCCCGGCCTCCATGCCCAGGGCGTCCATCATGTCGGCCATGTACCACCAGGTATCCGCGTCCAGCAGCCCTGTGCCGAAAATCTCCGGCCCCGTCTGGCCGCCGTCTATCCGTCCCAGCATGTCCAGCAGATGCGCATGCATCCAGGGAACCGTATCCCGGGCCTGCACGGCCAGGGCTCGCCTGAGGCGGGTGTCGGCCGCGCCGTGCTGCCTGACCAGCACGGCCAGCAACGCAAGAAAGCGGATGGCGTGGAAATCGCGGTAGAGCCTCCAGAGCAGCCAGCGGTCCAGCCGCGACCGCGCAGCGCCCGTGTAGCGCGGCAGCGACCACAGGCACAGCAAGGCCAGGCCCAACAACAGCACCAGCCACAGGGCCAGCCATTGCCTCAGGCCTTGGGACAGCGCGAACAGCGCGCGGGTCATGCGGCCGTACTCCTCCGCCGGCACGGCCTGGAACACCTGCTGCAAGCGCGGCACGCTGAAAAAAGGAATGGCGCACAGCAAGGCGAATGCGACGGCTGCCGCCGCAAGGCCCGCCGCCGCGGCCGAGACCAGCGCCAGCCACGCATCCGACGCCAGCCGTACAGCCCTTGCCACGTCCCGCAACGCGGCGGACAGATCGCCGCCTTCTTCCTGCACGCAGCTGAGCAGCACGCATTCACTGGACGGCAGCGTGTCCGTCCAGGCCACGCCCAGATCGCCGCCGGCCTCCAGATACATGCCCGCCCAATGCCTCGACAGCCGGCCGCGCACGGTATCCTCGCCATGACGGCGCGCATCGTCCTCGAAGACGTCGCGCAAATTCTTACGGCCCTGCGTTCCTTCGACCAGGTCGGCCAGATACTCGTAGTAGTCCGCTCGCCCCGCACGAAAGCGCAGCGCGTCCAGGCGCAGCGACAGCGTGCGACCCGAAGGCAGGCCGAGGAAGGGTCGCGCCAACAGCGGCTCAGCCATGGCCGCCCCCGCCGGGTCCAGCGCTCTGCGCAGGCAAGACTGCTGGAAAGTCGAAGCGGCGCAGCAGCACGCGGGGATCGACCTCGCCACGGCTGACCTTGTACAGGGCGCAGTCCCGCGCTAGCGCGCCGCGCGCGGCCTCGCTGCGCCAGGCGGTGGGCCCGGCAGCCTCGGCCTGGCGCTTGAGCCCCACGTTATCGCGCGTACGCACCCGCTCAAGAAAGCCGTCGACGCGCTCGGGCTCGAGCATTTCCGCCGCCACGCTACGGCCTGCGATGCCGTTCAACTCAGGCAATTGCGGGCGCCTGCAAGCGCTGCAACCTGCGGCATTCCTGACCCGGAGCGCGTCAGGATCCAGCAGGAACTCATGCTGCAGCCGTTTCAACCATGCCTGCCATTCGGGACGTTTACCGCTCCCGGCGGATCTGGACCACAGACTGTCCACGGGCAGCGAGCAATGGCTGCACAAGCGCGGCAGCAAGGTCTGGTAGACCAGCAACTTGAGGATGCCTGGCGTAGCCAGAAAATCGCGCGACACGCCGATCGAATCCGACGCCAGGCGTTCGGGTATCAGCACGGCGCCCGCGGCGTGGGTGGTGGTGTACAGGCTGACGCCCGAGCCGGCCAGATCCATGAACGCACGGCCGGTATCGGCGTCCCGGATCTCGCCGATCAGCAGATCGTTCATCGCCGAGCGCTTGATGGTCTTGAGCTTGGCGTCGAACGCGGGCCAGGCGGATTCGGCCAGAGCGCCTCCCAGGGTATTCTGCAAGGCGTTGTCGATGACGTATTCGACCGGATCTTCCAGCGTGATGGCCTTGCGCGTGGGCGCGATGCCCCGCATCAGCGTCGCGATGGTGGTTGACTTGCCGGAGCCAACCACGCCCGCCAGCACGATGGCCCCGCCCTCGCGTTCGCGCGCCCGTGCCAGCGTTTCGACCTGCGTGGGCAGATAGCCCAACGCGAGGAGATCAGCGTTGGCGGTCGCGTCCAGCCGCAAGATGCGCAAGCAGACCGAGGGGCCGGCATCGGCGGCCAACGAGGCCCAGCGCAGCACGATAGGCACGCCATCGATGTCCAGCCCGATGCGCCCTTGCTGCTCCAGCGCCGGGTCGAACACCGCGCCGTTGCCTCCCCTGACATCCATCCAGGCCACCGCCAGGACCTCCAGCAGCGTCGCATTGGACAGGCCCGCAAAGCGTTCCGTACTGACGTATTCCCCACCGATGGTGTAGCGGATCTCGCAGGCAGCGCGCCGCCGGTTGACGTTGATGTGCACGTCGCTCGCTCCTTGCGCCACGCCCCAGCGCACGATATCCAGGAACATTGCGGCGAGGGCCGAGGCGCGCTCTTCCTGCCGCTCCTTGCCGCGCCCGGCGCACGCTGGCTCCGCCAGCTGGCCGCGTGCGATCATCAGCAGCAGCGGCGCGGGCAACTGATAGCGCGGTACTTGCGCCAGCCGGTAACCGCGCGCCCGCACCATGCGCTCGACCTCTTCGATCTGGTCGCCCTCCGTGTAGTCCTTGACCGCGAACACGGCGACCTCGCCGTTTTCGAGCAACACGGGGCACAGCCTGCCCGCGAGCGCCGCAAGATCGAAATCGCGCCCCAGCGCACGCGCGAACGCGGGCTGCAGACGGGCGATGTCGTCGGCTGTTTGAAGCTGAGGCGGCTCCCAAGCCGCCGCCGTGGAAAGCGCCACCGCGCGATGCGCCGCGACGGACGGCAAGGCATGCACAGTCATGGCCGTCCCCTGCCCGCATCGACGCAGGCGGTGCGTTCGGTATCGCCGCGGCGCAGCCTTACGCAACTGTCGTCGATGGCCAGCAGCTGATAGGCGCGGCCATCGACAGCTCCCGCGACGGGTTCGCCCCTGCCCGCCTGGTAGCGGAGCACGGCGCCATTGACGGCGATATCGGCGCTCAAGCGGCGCGCGAGGCCGAAGATCGCCATCACCCGGATATCGTCCGATGCCCTGGCCGGCGGCGTCGCCTGCGCCACGGACTCGGGTCCGGGACGGCACAGACCGGGGACGCGGCAGTCCGCCAGGGCGGCCGCAGCATCCGCGCGTAGCAAGGCGCGCACGGTTTCCGTCTCTGGCCAGGGCCGCGGTTCGTCGGCGCTTTGCGGTGACGGTTGGCCATGAGCGGCCGGAACCAAAGCGGCCGACAAGAGCAGACGCCCGATGAATCCTGCCGCGGGATTCGGGCGCGTGGCGGCGCCCCTATTCCTGTTCATAAAGTTCTCCCTGTAGTTCGGCTACCAGCGTGCTGGAAACCAATGTGGGCCGGGGTTGCGCCTGGATGTCCAGCGACAGGCGGGACCATCTGGCCGCCGCGACGGCACCGTCCAGAAGCGCGAAGGAACGCAGCGGCCCCCGCAAGGTGATGGCGCGGCTGCGAATGGCAGGTTGCAACGGCATCGGGGCGTCGATTTGGCCCGCGACGGGTTGAGACTGCACTGGCAACGGCAGCGGCAACGCGGCCGCGAGGATCACCGACGTAAACGCCGCCCGCATGCGTTGCAGCGCAGCGATCAGCCCGGTATCGACCTGCAGCGATGAGGGCAGCGCCAGGTCCGCAAGCATCACCGGCGAGGACGCCATGCGCCATGACAGCGTGGCTTCTTCCAGCGGCTGGAATGTCACCTGCCAGCCTGCGGGCCGCAGCGCGTGCAGCACATCGTTGGCCGCCTGCGGGTGCGCCCTGATATAGACCGCGGAGCAGTTCCAAGCCTGCTCCCCGGCAAGGCAGCGCGCGCGGCTCAGCGCCCAACCGCGCACCTGTATGGGCAGCTTGCCGACGCCGTCCAGCAAGCGTGCAACTTCGGCAGGAGCGTGGGCCACAGTGTTTTGCAGCAGGGTCAGATGCGGATCCCGCTGCGACGGGAGGTCCTGCGCAGCGGCCGAATCGGGCGATGCGCGGTCCGGCCTCAGCGCGGGCAGACCGTCCCATATGGGCGGAGCGACAGCGGCAAGCGCGACGCAGGCCAGGAACAAGCGAAACGCGAGCGGCAGTTCGGCCCAGCGCGAGGACAAGACGACCAACTGCGCGGCCGGGTCCGCCGCCTGCATCAGCAAGGCCCAGGCCTCCTCGGCGTCCCGCGCCTGCAACGCGGGGCGCCGGGCGCACAACAACGCCTGTTCACGCAAGGCTTCGTCGAGCGTGGCGTATACCCTGTCGGCCTGCGACAGTACGGTGCCGCGCTGCGCCGCCACCAGCCAATGCCCGCCGCCCGGCAGGCTGATCAGGCTATGGCCCCCGTCCGGATACAACAAGGCGTACAACTGCGCGGCAGCCTGGATGTGCCCCTGCCTGCGCCGCCCCGCCCGCGGACCGCTGCGCCACGATGAGCGCACGCGGCCATAGCCGGCCACCATGGCCGGCGCCCCGCCCACGACATAGTGGCTGGCCCGCAGGCGGCGCCCGCGCGAACGGGCCAGCGCGGGAATGTTGGAGCCGATCAGGGCGAACCAGCGCAGGCCGAACGCCAGGCTGCGGCCAGTATCTGGAACCTCAAGCAACAAGGTGGGAGGGACGCGTTCCATGCCTAGTACCCTTCCTCGACCTGGGCGGTTACCAGTACCAGGGTTGTCGTGCGTTCCGAGGCGGCGCTGTCCAGGCCGCCAGTAATGAGCGGCAGACTCGGCGCAAGCCGTTGGCGGTCATGCTGTTCCTGGCCGCGATCGAAACCGGAAACGATGATGGGCTGGCCGGGGCGCAGCTCGACCTGCTGCACCGTGCCGTTGCCGTCGATCGTGACCTGCTGGACCTGCACCTGGTTGCCGCGCTCGCCGAACGTGATGGTCTTCAAGGGCTGGGCAACCGCGTTGTCGTAGGCCAGCGACAACAGGATCTGGCCGTCCTCCTGGATGTCCGGCAACAGCGTCAGGAACGAACCTACTGTTTCTTCCTTTTGGCTGATGGATACCGCGGGCAGCGTACCGTTGGCGCCCCCCGCCGTGGTGCCTGGGACCGCAGTGCTCTGCACCCGGTCGATGTAGCTGAATGTCGTTCTTACCGCATGCGTAACCGGACGACGGTTCAGGGTCAGGATGGGCACCTTGTTGTGCCGCACGACCGCGCCCATGGTGCTGAGCGCGGAGATGATGGCCTGAGAGCCTTGGTATGGCCCCCTGGCCGCGGAAGCCTCCAGGCTGCCCCCGCCCGATCCGGCTCCAGGCACCGCCAACCGCGCCGCCGCTCCCGCCGCGGCGTAGACGATGTTCCAGTCGATGCCGCCCGAAACGGCGTCGTTGGCAACGACCGTGATTTCCTCGAACACCAGCCGCACCCGACGGGTCAGCGCCTTGTTCTCGCGCTCGAGGTAGCGGGCGACGCGCTCGAGCGCTTCGGGCGTATCCGTGACGACAATCGAAGTGGAACCCTCGACCGCTTCGGCGACCACGCCGGAACGTGTGAGGAACGGCACGATGTTGGCGCGCAGGACGGCCATCGCGTCATGCTGTCCCGCCGATAGGGAGGTATTGGACGTGCTCTCGAAGCCTTCGCCCTCGGGGCTGCCTTCGCGGCCCAGGCGCACGTCCACTTTGCTGCTCAGCGACAGCGCGCGCAAATCAAACACGCGAGTCTCGGTGCGGTAGAACTCGAGCGCGTTGTGCTCGTAGCGCCAATGCACCGAGAAGCGCGCGGCCAGCGTGTCGAGCAAGTCGGCCAGCGGCTGCGCGCCCGCGCGGATCTCCAGGCTGGCGGGGGCCGGCACGGACAATGCGCCATTGACGGCCAGCCGGGGCAGGAACAACTCCAGCGGCAGCAAGGCGTCGGGGCGCACTCGCACTGCAATGCCGGTGGCGGCGCTCAGGCGCTGGGCGAGCATCGGCAGATCGGCGTCGTCGGCCAGTATCAAGGTTGTCCGCAGGTTCTCGCGCAATGCGGGCGGCAGCGCCACTTCTCGCGCCAGCGGCTGCGGTTTGCCGGCAAGCCAAGGCATGGCGACATCCTGGGCCGCGACGCGCTTGGCGCGATCCGACAATCCTTCGGTGAAGGCCTGATGGCTGGCGGCCACCTGGGCTTGACGCGCGTTCGCCGCGCGGCGCTGGTCCGCAACCTGCTGCGACACCGCGCAGCCGCCCAATACTCCGCAGGCAGCCGCACTCAAGAACAGTTTGCGCATCATGTCGCGGCCCCTCCTGGCGCAGCCATGCGCGTGCAGGACTGTGCCAATGGCACCACGCGCAGGACCCGGTTGCCGTAGAAGCATGGCTGCAGGGGCCTTTCGGCGAGTTCCGTGGCGCCCAGCAGTTCGCGCACGGCCGACTTGAAGTCGCCGGAGAATTCGGCCGTTGCCGACAAGGGAATGTCCACGTCCACGGCCCAGTGCTGCGGCTGGAAGGTCCAGCCCGCCAGATCCGACCAGCGCGCCAGCACGGCACGCAGCGTGGCGTCCGGCGGCGCCGCGCGGTAGACGGGCTGCGGCGCTGAGACCGGCGCCGATGCGACGCCGGCGGCCGGGGCCGACGCAACGCC
>NZ_JACVAD010000013.1:0-62956 GCF_014851665.1 Achromobacter sp. ACM03
GCCCGGCGGCTTGCAGCGCGCCGATGGCGGGCAGCGCCGGTTCGGTGGGCCGCGCCGGACCGATGCGCTCAGCCACGACAGCTGGCGCCAGCGGCGCAGGCTCATCCTGCGGCCTGCTCCCCGCCCGGGCGTCGGCGACCGGTTGCAGTCGCTGCGCGCGGGCGCTCAGACGCCCGCCGCGAAACAGCAGCCCGCTCCACCCACCCGCCAGCACGACATAGGGGTCGCGCCGCAAGTAGGGCAAGGCGCGCTCGCCGTCGCTGCCTACGCCGAAAATCGCCGGGAGCGGCTGGCCCGGCGCGAATTGCAGCCAGGTTTCCTTGCCGTCGTCGAACACCTGCATGGGCGCAACCGAGGGATCGCCGGACAATTGCCAATCGAAGCGGAAGCCTTGGGCCGCCTGCCGCGAGGCTTCCCATGACGTTGCGGCCGGACTCTTGCCGGCCCCTGTGCAGGCCCCCAGGCAGGACAGCCCTGCCGCCAGAAAGAAGAAACGAACCATGCCTCACCGCGAGCAAAAGGCGCACCGGAATCGATACGCATGAGAGGCATGGTGGACGAGCGGCCCCAGCGTCACCAGACTGGCATGTACGCATGGATGGTTTGGTCGCGCGGCGGACGGACGAAAAAAAACCCGGTCCAGGGACCGGGTTTGCATCAGGATTCGGCGGCGTCTGCGCCGCCTGCCTGGATCAGCGTTGCGCCGCGATGCTGCGTGCCTGGGTGGCGGCGTTGTTCAGCGCCGCCACCGGCGGCACCTTGCCTTCGAAGGCATCGTTCAGTTGCTGGTTCAGCACGGGCTCGATGCGCGTGTAGTTGGCCATGCGGAAACCGCGGCTGTTTGCCGTGGGGTTGGTGCGCATGGAGGCAATCAGCGCCTGGACGCCCGGAATGCGGTTATAGAACGACACGTCCGAGGCGCGGAAAGCGGCCTCGGTCAAGGGCAGGTAGCCGGTGCGCTGGTGCCATTCCGCGGCGATGACGGGCTTGGACAGCCAGGCCAGGAACTGGGCGGTGGCCTTTTCCTCGGCTTGGGGATGGCCTTCCAGCGCCCACAGCGCCGAACCGCTCACGAAGGGCTTGCCACCGTCCTTGGTGGCCTGCTCGTAGTAAGGCAGCGGCGCCACGCCGAAGGACAGCGACTTGGTGTTGAGGAACTGGCCGAACGCGCCGGTGTTGGCGGTCAGCACGGCGCATTCACCCTTGGCGAACAGCTTGTCGCTGGCGTTGTCGCCCGAATGCGCCATGAACAGCAGCGAACGCTTCCAGCTGACCATCAGCGAGATGTGGCGCATGTACAGCGTGTCGAACTGCATGGCCGGCGCGGCCGACTTCTTGGTGACCGCGTCCAGCCCGTTGTTGTTGCTGGTGAACTGCTGGTTGTTGATCGGCGCCAGGTTCTCCAGGTGGACCGTGACCTGGTCGCTGGAGGCGTAGGGGCAGTCGATATCCGCCACGTCGCGCAGCTTCAGCAGCTCGCCTTGCAGAGCGGTCCACGTGCGCGCGGGCTTGTTGGGATCCAGGCCGGCCTTCTTGTAGGCGGCGGTGTTGTAGAACATCACCGGCACTTCGGCCATCCAGGGGAAGGCCAGCAGGCGGCCCTTGCTGTCGCGCGTGAAGCTGCTGGTGGCCGGCACGAACCAGTTCAGGTCCTTGATCGGGTACTTGGCCAGCAGTTCGTACAGCGGCAGCACGGCCTTGTGCTGGGCGACGACTTCAGGCGAATGGTTATCGGTCAACTGCAGCAGGTTCGGGCCCTTCTTGGCCTTGACCGCCGTGACGGCTTCCTGTTCCAGCGCGCTGGGCGAGGCGAAGCCGCGCAGCGTCACGCGGACCTCGTCCTGCTCCTTGTTGTATTGCTTGGCGAGCTTTTCGAACTCGGCCTTGTTTGCGTCGGTCAGCGTGTGCCAGACCTGGATCTCGACCGCGGCGGCATTCGCCGCACCCGCCATCGCCATGGCGGCGCCGAACAACCATGCGCGCCGGCTGGCGAACATCGCGCGGGCAACGCCCGCCAATTGCAGATTCTTCATAGGTTCACAGACCAAGAAAAGGAAATTCCGGTTCCGGCCGCCTTCCGCTGAGCAGATCGGCCAATGCCCGGCCCGAGCCAACGCCCATCGTCCAGCCGAGCGTACCGTGTCCTGTGTTGACGTACAGGTTGGGGATACGGCTGCGGCCGATGATGGGCACGTTCGAGGGAGTGGACGGGCGCAAGCCCGACCAATAACTGACGCGCTCGAAATCGAGCGCGTCGGGAAAAAGTTCGCGCGCCAAGCGGGTCATGGCTTCGCAACGTCCGGTGTTCAGGCTGCGGGAATAGCCCGACAGCTCGGCGGTTCCGGCCATGCGCAGGCGGTCGCCCAGGCGCGAGAAAACCACCTTGTGGCTGCTGTCCGTCAGGCTGACCGTGGGCGTGGCGTCCGGCTTGATCACCGGAAAAGTCGCGGAATAGCCCTTGGCCGGATAGACGTTGCAGGGCACGCCCAGCGGCCGCAGCAGGTAGGGGCTGAAACTGCCCATCGCCACGACGTAGGCGTCGGCCGACAAGGCGCCGTAACGGCCATCGGGTTCGATGATCTCGACGCTTTGCACCGTGCCGCCGGTGGTCAGCAGGCGCGTGGCGCGCGTGCTGTAGCGGAATTCGACGCCGGCCCGGGCGCAACGCTCGGCCAGGGCCACGGTGAACAGGTGCACGTCGCCGCTCTCGTCCTCGGGCGTGTAATCGCCGCCGACGATGGTCTGGCGGTGCGGCGCCAGCGCGGGCTCGATGGCGATGACCTCGTCGGTCGATACCACACGGCGTTCCACGCCGAAGTCGCGCATCAGGCCCGCGGCGCGCTGCGAGTTTTCGAATTCGTGCGGATCGCGGTAGAAATTGAGGATGCCGCGTTCCAGGTGATCGTATTGGATGCCCAGTTCAGCGCGCATGCTGCGCAGGGTCGCGCGGCTGTATTCCGCCATGCGGACCATGGCGCGGATATTGGGAGCCAGGCGGCTGGGCAGGCACTCGCGCAGGAACGCCAGCCCCCACATCCATTGCCGCCAGTCCAGTTGCGGACGGAACAGCAGCGGGGCGTCGTCCTGGAACATCCATTTGAGCAGCTTGAGCGGGGCTTGCGGATTGGCCCAGGGTTCGGCGTAGGAGACCGAGATCTGCGCGCCATTGGCCAGACTGGTTTCCTGGGCGGGACCGGTGCAGCGATCTATGACGACGACGTCATGGCCGGCCTGGTTCAGCCACCAGGCGCTGGAGATTCCGATGATGCCGCCACCCAATACCGCTACTTTCATGCCCGCATTGCTCCTTGCGTGCCAGCTCGGTCCGCCGACCCGATGTCCGCGCCCCATGGCAAGCTGCTGCCCGGCAGTTTACCCCGGCGCTTTGCCCGCGCCTATGGAATAAAAAGGGGCGGAAGTCACAAACCTTTCCAGGCCCGCTCGTTCCACCCCGATTCGCTCATGCCCTGTTACTCAAGACTGGGTTGCAGCCTTGGCCAGGTCCGCTTCGGACGTGAAGGCGTCGGCGTAGAACTCTTCGGGCGGCAAGCCGTTCTGGGCGCTGAATTCGCGCCTTGCGGCGTCCACCATCAGGGGCGTGCCGCAGGCATAGACCTGATGGCCCGAGAGGTCGGCGATGTCCTGCATGACGGCTTCGTGGACAAAGCCGGTGCGCCCGGTCCAGCCGTCTTCCTGTACGGCATTGGAGACTACCGGCACGTAGCGGAAATCGGGCAGCATGCCGGTCCACGATTGGGCCAGCGCGTCCATGTAGAGGTCGCGCGGACGGCGTCCGCCCCAATACAGCGCCACGGGCCGCTTGATGTTGTTGTGGATCATGTGCTCGACAATGGCCTTGACCGGGGCAAAGCCCGTGCCGCTGGCCAGGAGCACGACTGGCTTGTCGCTGTCTTCACGCAGGAAGAAGGAACCGAACGGCCCTTCCAGGCGCAGGATCTCACGCTCTTTCATCTGCGTGTCGCCGGCGCCGAACACGTGGTCGGTGAACACGCCGCCGGGCATATGCCGGATGTGCAGTTCAAGCGGGCTGCCGGTGTGGGGCGCGCCGGCCATCGAATAGCTGCGCCGGCGGCCGTCCTTCAGGATGACTTCGATGTACTGGCCGGCGTAGTAGCGGAACTGCTCGGAGGCGGGCAACTGCAGCTTGATCACGGTGACGTCCGGGGCCACGCGTTCCAGCGCCTGCACGCGCGAAGGCAGCTTGCGGATCTGGATATCGCTGGCCAGGCGGACTTCGGTGGATTCGACCACCATGTCGGATTCAGGCCGGGCCTGGCAGAACAACGTGTAGCCGCCGGCCAGTTCCTCGGGCGAAAGAATCTGCGCGGGATACTGCCCCGCGTCGAACTCCCCGGACACCACGCGGCCCTTGCAGGTGGAGCAGGCGCCGTTGCGACAGCTGTACGGCAGGACGATGCCAGCGGCCAGCGCGCCATCGAGCACGGTCTGGCCGGGTTCGACCGGGAATTGATGCTGGCTGGGTTGGATGATGACCTGGAAGCTCATGATGAAACGGTTCAGGGTGTTAGCGGAGCGCCTCGTTCGCGAGGCGCTCCGCCCGGCCCGGCCTCAGGCCGGGAACTTGCGGATTTCCTTGACGCGGTTGGCGTCGTCCACCAGCACCACCAGCGGCTTGTGCGTGGCCGAGTCGGCCTCGGACATCGGGCCGTAGGTGCAGATGATCATCAGGTCGCCGACCTGGGCGCGGCGCGCGGCGGCGCCGTTCAAGGAGATGGCGCCGCTGCCGCGGGCCGCCTTGATGATGTAGGTGTCGAAACGTTCACCGTTGGTGACGTTATAGAGCTCGATGCGTTCGAACTCGCGCATGCCGGCAGCGTCCAGCAAGTCTTCGTCGATGCCGCAAGACCCCTCGTAGTGGAGGTCGGCTTCGGTGACCGTGACGCGGTGCAGTTTTGCCCGCAGCATGATGCGTTGCATGATAAATATCCTGGTTTCGCGGCCCGGAACGCGAAGTGTTGCAAGAGTGATGCCCGGCACCCGGTTTTGCCGTATGAACCCGGTATTCTATAATTTTTGCCGCAGCGGGACGGCCCGCTGCCGCGCGCGGCGACAAGGCTGGCGCGTTTGATTCTGGGGACGGCCCCTCGCGCCGGCGGCACGCCGGCAGCACAAGGTAGGAGTCGTAATGACCTGGATCATCCTGGTACTCGCAGGCCTGTTTGAAATCGTCTGGGCCGTAGGCCTGAAATACACCCACGGATTCACCCGTTTCTGGCCTTCGGCCATCACCGCGGGAGGCATGGCCATCAGCGTCTGGCTGCTGGCGGTCGCCATGAAATCCCTGCCCCTGGGCACGGCCTATGCGGTGTGGGTAGGCATCGGCACGATCGGCGCCTTCGTGGCCGGCATCGTGCTGTTCGGCGAATCCACCAGCTGGATGCGCATCGCCAGCGTCGCCCTCATCGTGCTCGGCCTGGTGGGCCTGAAGCTGTCCTCGGCCTAAGGCCCCGGCGGCGAGGCCCCGGATTCAGAAATCCAGTTCGATCCCGACCTCGTCGCCGACCTTCAGACGCGCGCCCTCGGGCGCGTCCAGGATGGCGTTCTGGCCGAACACCACGCCGATTTCCAGATTGCGGTAGCCGGCCAGTGTGCGGCCAGGCTCTTCATACTGCTGGGCGGTGTTCTGGTCGATATCGGGAATCGAGCAACGGGTGCAAGGCTTGACGAAAGCCATCTTCACGCCCGCGGCTTCGATCAGGGCGGTGTGGTCTTCCTCGAAGGCTTCCCATTCGCCCTGGACCACGATATTGGGTCGGAAGCGGTCCATCGGCACCGGCGCCACGCCCTTGGCCTGCAGGCGGGCGTTCAGGTCGTCCAGCGAGGCCTGGTTGGCCACCAGCAGCGGGAAGCCGTCAGCAAAGCCAAAGCAGTGCTGGCCCGCGAACGGTTCGGCCAGGTCTGGATGCGCGTCCACCCAGCGCGACACCCAGTCCGGCTTGGCGTTGCGTTGCGCGGCCGCGTCCACCTTGTACAGACGGCACGGCGTCTTCAGGAAGTCGGAAAACCACTGCCCGGCCGCCGCGCTTTCGCGCCGGCCGGACGTGGTATCGCTCCACACGGCCACGGACTGCGCCTCTTGTTCCAGTCCCGATCCGTCCAGGGCAACGTCCAGATCGGACATGCCCGGCGCTGACAGGCGCAGCGTGTCGGCCGTGAGCGCCGTGCGGATCAGGGCCATCGCAGGCCATTGGCGCTGCGTCATGAACTGGCCATCGGCGCCGATCAGCATCCAGCGGCGGTCGTGGGCCAGCCCAGCGCGGTCGATGGGCGATTCGTCCAGGGCAATGCCCGCGCAGGATTTGACCGGGTAGATGTGCAGGCTGAGGATGCGGGCGGACATGGCGTGCGGAGTCTCGATGGGGCGAAGTGCGCAGAGAATAGCAGACGCCCGGAAGAAAAAATGCCCAGGCAGCGCCTGGGCATTTTCACAGGAGGCTCAGCCCCCCACCAGCTTCAAGGTATCCAGCGGGGTGACCGCCTTGAATCCCTTGCGCGTCGCGATGTGCTCGGGACGCGGAGTCAGGCCGTACTTGGGCGGGTTCAGCGTGTTTTCCATGCTGTTGTAGACCATGAACACGTTGGCGCGCGGCCACGGCGAGATGTTGCTGTTGGATCCGTGCATCGTGTTGCAGTCGAAGAACACCACCGAGCCGGCCTTGGCCGTCATGGAGCGGATACCGCCCTGCTCCACCAGCAGCTGCAGGCTGACCGGATCCGGCACGCCGTATTCCTGCTTCTTCAGCGACTGCTTGTAGTGTTCATTCGGCGTCTCGCCCACGCACGAGATGAACTGGCGATGCGATCCGGGCACCAGCATCAAGGGGCCGTTGCACTCGTTGTTGTCGGTCAGCAGCACCGAGCAGCTCAGCGCGCGCATCGCCGGCATGCCGTCCTCGACGTGCCAGGTTTCGAAGTCGGAGTGCCAGTAGAACTCCTTGCCCTTGAAACCGGGCTTCATGTTGGCGCGCGACTGGTGGATGTACACCTCGGACCCCAGGATCTGCCGCGCCACATTGACCAGGCGCGGATCGCGCACCAGGCGCGACAGGATGGGATTGAGCACGTGCACCATGAAGATCGAGCGCACCGCATTGCTGCCGGGCTCGGTGATGGACTCTTCGCGGCGGACGATAGAGGGATCGCGCGTCATGCGCTCGACCTCGGTGGACAGCGCGCGGATTTCATCTTCGGAAAACAGGTTCTCCAGCAGGATGAAGCCGTCGCGCTCGTATTGCTCGACCTGGCCGGCGTTCAATGCGCTGGCGTACTGGCCATTTTCATAGACCACCGGGTCCTGGCGGGCGATGATGGCGGAACTTCGATCCGTACGGGAGGCGTACGGATCCTGTGCAGGTGAGATCATGCGAACCTCCTTGTGTTTCAGGCCGCTTGGGCTTCGGCTTCAGGCAAGGCGTAGACGCCTTCTTTGTCATGCACTTCCTGGCCGGTCAGCGGCGGGTTGAAGACGCAGATGACGCGCAGCGGCTCCTTGCCGCCGCACAGCCAGTGCTCGTCGTGTTCGTTCAGGGCGTAGACCACGCCGGGCCCCAGTTCGTACTTCTTGCCGTCGGCGATGGTCTCGATGGAACCGTCGCCTTCGATGCACCACACCGCTTCAAGATGGTTCTTGTAGTGGATGTGGGTGCGGCCGCCCGGAAAGATGGTGGTCTCATGAAAGGAGAAGCCCATGCCGTCCTTCTTGAGCAGCACGCGGCGGCTGACCCAGGTGTCGGTGCGGACTTCGTCGGCGGTGCCGATCACATCTTTGACATTGCGTACGATCATTGACGTTTTCCTCCAAATTTCAGGATGCGGGCGGACTGCCCTTCTTCGGCGAGCGCTTCCGCGACACTGGCTTCGATCACGTCCAGGCCCTTGCCGAGCAGCTCTTCCTCGATGGTCAGCGCGGGCAGCAGCTTGAGCACTTCATCGTGCGCGCCCGAGGTCTCGATCACGACGCCTTTCTTGAAGGCGTTCTGCGCGATGCGGTTGGCCAGCGCGGGCGTGGCGTTGCACACCAGGCCCTGGATCAGGCCGCGGCCGCGCACCGACAGGCCGGCGTTGGGATAGCTGTGAACCAGGTTCTCCAGCCAGTCGCGCACCTGGCGCTCCTTGCGCTGGATTTCGGTGGCGAAGGCGGTGTTGGCCCAATAGGTTTCCAGCGCCTGCGCGGCCGTGACGAAGGCCAGGTTGTTGCCGCGGAAGGTGCCGCTGTGGGCGCCGGGTTTCCAGATGTCCAGCTCGGGCTTCATCAGCACCAGCGACATCGGCAGGCCGAAGCCCGACAGCGATTTCGACAGGGTAATGATGTCGGGGCGGATACCCGCGGACTCGAAACTGAAGAACGTGCCGGTGCGCCCGCAGCCAACCTGGATGTCGTCCACGATCAGCAGCATGTCGTGGCGCTTGCACAGCTTTTCCAGTTCCTTCAGCCAGCGCAGCGTCGCCACGTTGACGCCGCCTTCGCCCTGCACCGTTTCCACGATGACGGCCGCCGGCTTGTCCATGCCGCTGCTGGGATCTTCCAGCATGCGTTCAAGATAGGCCATGGTGTCCACGTCCGGACCGAAGTATCCGTCGTAGGGCATGAAGGTGGTGTTGCCCAGCGCATAGCCGGACGCGTCGCGGAACTTCATATTGGCCGTCACCGCCAACGAGCCGCCGCTCACGCCATGGAAACCATGGGTGAAAGAGATGACGTTGGGACGTCCCTTGACCTGGCGCGCGATCTTCAGCGCAGCTTCAACCGCGTTGGTGCCGGTGGGACCGGTGAACTGCAAGGTGTATTGCCAGTTCCGCGGCTTGAGCAGCACGCGGTCCACCGTCTCCAGGAAACGCTTCTTCGCGCTGGTGGCCATGTCCAGGCCATGCACCACGCCGTCCGACTGGACGTACTCCAGCAGCTTTTCCTTGAGAACAGGATTGTTGTGGCCATAGTTCAGCGTGCCGGCGCCGCTGAAGAAATCGATGTATTCGGTGCCGTCCTCATCGATCAGGGTCGAGCCCCTGGCCTGGCTGAATATCACGGGGAACGACCGGATGTAGCCCCGTACCTCCGACTCCATCCGGTCAAAGATCTTCAAGTCCATGATTAATCCTCCCTTTTCATCTCATGAGTGGACGGACGGCCAGAACCCTTCCGGGTGCGCTTGCGCATCCGGATCGGCCAACCATCCCGGTAATTCGATAAGACCGCTGGGCTTGCGCCGCCCCTAGGGGGCTGGCAAGGCGAACGGACCTATCCTCAACAACATCTCGTCGTCATGGTCCGCGCCGCCGAAAAGCTGCCGGTCGAAGAACGGCTGCTCGGAGACGTGGGCGCCGAGTTCGCTGGCCAAGCCGGCAAAGCTGCGGCGCGATGCCTGGTTGTCAGGCCCCACCGTGGTTTCGAGATAGCGGACATGCTCGAGACCCTTGCGGCGCAAGAGCTCGCGGAGCATGGCGCGGCCCAGTCGATGGCCGCGTGCGCGGGTGTGCACCGCGACCTGCCAGACAAACAAGGTGTCGGGCCGGTCCGGGATCACGTATGCGGAGATAAAACCGTCGATGCGTCCGCCGGCGCTTTCGGCCAGGACGCAGGTGTCGCGGAAATGCTCAGCGAGGAGCAGGTACGCGTAGAGGGAATTCAGGTCGAGCGGCGGGCACTCGGAAATGAGGCGGTGGATGGCGGCGCCGTCTTTGCGGTCGGGCAGACGCATGGTATGGGTCTGCGCGCTGACCGCCGGCGCCACGGCACTTGAGAGGGTTGGGGTATCCAGTTCGGTTTTCTTCATGCAACGATTCCCGATTCAGGGGGTGCCCCGCCCGTGGGCACTTCAAGGATGGGCGAAGACACGTCGCCATGCGTGTCGACGGCGGCCTGGCCGTCCTGCTCCATGAGCGCCACGATGCGCTCCAGGGACAGCGTGATGGTGGCCTGTTCCAGTTCGGGCAAGGCATTGAGCGCGTCGGCCAGATGCTTTTGCAGCGGCGACGGCGCGCCTTGCGCCAGTTCGCGGCCCGCGTCCGTGGCCGTGACGAATACGATGCGACGGTCTTCGCGGCCGCGTTCGCGGCGGATCAAGCCCTTGTCTTCCAGGCGATCCAGGATCCCGACCACGGTGCTGGGACTGACGTGCATTTCGCGGCTGATCGCGGTGGCCGTCATCGGACCGTTGGCGATCACGGTGCGCAGGCACATCAGTTGCGGCGCCGTAATGTGGCTGACGGCGGACAACTGGCGCGAATGCAAGGCGATGGAACGCGTGATGCGGCGCAGGGCCCGCAAGATGCGCAAATCGTATTGCTGTGCAGGGTCGGATTTCGCGGTGTCAGTCATGGGAAAACGTGTTCGGTCAAATTCATTTCTACACAAATGATATGCGCACGATTCATTCCCGTCAAACAAAAATCCCGTTGCGTGATGTAAGTAAATGAGCGCCGATTTGCGGGAATTGGCAGCGAATTTCAAGGACTTACCTGCGAGCGAGCTTGCCTGAACCGTCAGGCGCTCTAGGTGGAACCCCTTATAAAAACATATGTTTTTTTATTGATTCAAGATTTATCATCTGTTTTTTTACAGCCTCTTCCCGCCGTACATGTCCTTGCCGTCCGACCTCCTCCTGACCCTCCAGGAAAAACTGGAACAACTGCCGCCGGAACTGCAGCGGGCGGCGCATTGGGTCGTGGCGCACCCCGCCGAGGTCGGCCTGTGGTCCATGCGGCGCCAGGCCCAGACCCTGGGCGTGGCGCCGGCAACCATGCTGCGGCTGGCGCGGGCCGTCGGCTTTTCCAGCTACGAGGATTTCCGTCAGCCCTTCCAGCAGGCCCTGGCAGGGCAGGCCGCGCCGGGACTGCGCGAGCGCGCTGCCGCGCTGCAGGCCGCGGCGGGCGAACCCGCGGCGCCCGGGCACGACGTGCTCACCGACTATCAGGTTCGGGCCATGAGCTCCGTCTGCGCGCTGAACCCGCCCTCCGCCTTCGACGCCGCGGTGCAGACCCTGCTGGAAGCCAGGCAGGTCGGCTTCCTGGGCACGCGCTCAGCCTTCGGCATTGCCTTCCAGATGCGCTACGCCTACCAGCTGGTGCGGCGCAACAGCGTGCTCATAGACGGCCTGGGCGGCGCGCCCGCCGAGCAAGCCGACAACCTGGGACCCGGCGACGCGCTGATCGTGATCTCGCAGGCGCCCTATCCCACCGCCACCGTGCAACTGGCCCGCCAGGCCGCGCAGCGCGGCGTGGCGCTGATCGCGCTGACCGATGACCCCTTGTCGCCGCTGGCGGTCGACGCCCGCCACACCCTGCGCTTCGCGCCTCCTGACCGCGAAGGCGTGCGGGCCCGCCCGGCGCGCCAGGGGCCCGGGTCGTTCTTCCACACCACCGCCGGCCTGCTGGGCCTGGCGGAGCACCTGATCGCCCGCCTGACCGCGCGCGGCGGCGAGGAGGTGCTGAACCGGCTGACCGAAGTGGAACAGCGCCTGCTCAACGACAACGTTTACTGGAGCGCGCCGCCGCGCCGCCCCGCCTGACATCCCGTCCGGATTCGCCTTCAACCTCCTGCATTGCGGAATTGCCCCATGAGCCACACCCATGTCATGCATCGTTCATTGCGCCAGACGCCTCCCGTCGCGGTCCGCGGCCAGGGCGTGTGGGTCTACGACAGCGCCGGCCGCTCCTACCTCGACGGTTCGGGCGGCGCGGCGGTCTCCTGCCTGGGACACAACCACCCCGATATCCAGGCCGCCATGCATGCGCAGATCGACGCGCTGGCCTATGCCCACACCAGCTTTTTCACGACCGAGGTCGCGGAGCAATTGGCCGAGCGCCTGGTGGCCGATGCGCCGCCGGGCATTTCCCATGCCTACTTCGTCTCGGGCGGCTCGGAAGCGGTCGAAGCCGCGCTGAAAATGGCGCGGCAGTACTTCGTGGAAATCGGCCAGCCGGAACGCCGCCACATCGTCGCGCGGCGCCAGAGCTATCACGGCAACACGCTGGGCGCGCTGGCGGTGGGCGGCAATGCCTGGCGCCGCGCGCAGTTCGCGCCGCTGTTGATCGAGGTCGAGCACGTGTCGCCCTGCTACGCCTACCGCGACCAGCGCGAGGGCGAAAGCCCCGAGCAATACGGCGAGCGCCTGGCGCAGGAACTGGAACAGACCTTCGAGCGCCTGGGTCCGGGCACGGTGATGGCTTTCGTGGCCGAACCCGTGGTCGGCGCCACCGCCGGCGCCGTCACGGCTGTGCCGGGTTATTTCCGCCGCGTCCGCGAAGTCTGCGACCGTCACGGCGTGCTGCTGATCGCCGACGAGGTCATGTGCGGCATGGGCCGCACCGGCACGCTGTACGCAGTGGAACAGGAAGGCGTCACGCCTGACCTGATCACCATCGCCAAGGGCCTGGGCGGCGGCTATCAGCCGATCGGCGCGGTGATGGTGCAGCAGCGCATCGTGGATGCCATGCAGCAAGGCAGCGGCTTCTTCCAGCATGGCCACACCTATCTGGGCCATGCGATCGCCTGCGCCGCGTCGCTCGCCGTGCAGGAGGTGATCCGGCGCGATGGCCTGCTGGCGCGCGTGCAAGCGCAGGGCGCAGGCTTGCGCCAGCGGCTGGAGAGCGCGCTGGGCGCGCATCCGCACGTCGGCGACATCCGCGGCCGCGGCCTCTTCATGGGCATCGAGCTGGTGCAGGACCGCGCCAGCAAGCAGACCTTCGACCCCGCGCTGTCGCTGCACGCGCGCATCAAGCGCGAAGCCATGGCGCTCGGTTTGATGGTCTACCCGATGGGCGGCACCATCGACGGCCGCCACGGCGACCACGTGCTGCTCGCCCCGCCCTTCATCATCTCCGACGATGAACTGGACCAGTTGACCGAACGTCTGAGCGGCGCCATCGACGCCGCCATCGCGCAGGCGCGCGCCTAGCCGCCTGCTGCAAGCGCGGCGCAAGCGATTGCGCCGTGCCGCCCGCCTGGCGCGGGCTCGCGATGATACGCACAGGGTGCTCCGCGGCTCGCGGGGCGCACCAACCGCCGGCCAAGACCGGCAATATCACGGGGAAAAACCCCAAAAGGAGTTTGCATGACCACGTCCGTCAAACACCCCTTGGGCCATCGCAACGCCTGGACGCTCGCAGCCGCGGGCCTTGCCACGGCATTGCTGTCCACGGCGCCGGCACCCGCTGCCGCCCAACAGAAGTTCGTCAGTATCGGCACGGGCGGCGTCACCGGCGTCTACTATGCCGCCGGCGGCGCCATCTGCCGCCTGGTCAACAAGGATCGTTCCAGCCACGGCATCCGTTGCTCGGTCGAATCGACCGGCGGCTCGGTCTTCAACGCCAACACCATCAAGGCCGGCGAGCTGGACCTGGGCGTGGTGCAATCCGACGTCGGCTTCAACGCCTACAAGGGCGAAGGCCAGTTCAAGCAGGCCGGACCGTACACCAAGCTGCGCTCGGTGTTCTCCATCCACCCCGAGCCCTTCACCGTCGTGACGCGCAAGGAAGCGAACATCAAGAGCTTCGAAGACCTCAAGGGCAAGCGCTTCAACGTCGGCAACCCCGGCTCGGGCACGCGCGCCTCGATGGAGGAGTTGCTGAGCACCATGGGCTGGACGCTGAAGGACTTCTCGCTGGCGTCCGAACTGCGTCCCGACGAGCACGGTTCCGCGCTGTGCGACGGCAAGATCGACGGCTTCTTCTATGGCGTGGGCCACCCCTCGGCCAACATCCAGGACCCCACCACCAGCTGCGGCGCCAAGCTCGTGTCGCTGACCGGTCCCGCCGTGGACAAGCTGGTCGAGAAGTACCCGTACTACGCCCACGCCTCGATTCCGGCCGGGCTGTATCCGAACAACCCGACGGAAACCAAGACTTACGGCGTGACCGCTACCTTCGTCACTTCCGCCGACGTGCCCGAGGCGACGGTCTACACCGTGGTCAAGGCGGTGTTCGACAACTTCGACGACTTCAAGAAGCTGCACCCCGCGTTTGCCAACCTGAAGGCGGCGGACATGGTGAAGAACGGACTGTCGGCGCCGCTGCATCCGGGCGCCGAGAAGTACTTCAAGGAAAAGGGCCTGCTCTGAGGCCCAGGCCCAAGGGCCGCTGAAACGGCACGCATGTGTGGCCGGGTCTAATCCCGCCACGCAGGCTGCCGTCCCCTGCGCACAGCAAGCGCGGGGGCTCAACGCGCGCCGCGCCGCCGGCGCGCGCCATGACACGTAGGGGAATTTCATGAATAAAGAGCCGCATACGCCGGCCCCGGACCTGGAACAGCTGGTCGCCGACGCCGACCGCGGAGGCCGCAATGTGCGCGGCCTGGCGGGCGCCACCTTGGCGGCGGGCGCGCTGATCTGGTCCCTCTTCCAGCTCTGGTACGCGTCGCCGCTGCCGTTCTCCCTGAATTGGGGCATCTTCAACGACACCGAGGCGCGCGCCCTGCACCTGGGCATCGCCATGTTCCTGGGCTATCTGGCCTACCCCGCCAGCAAGCGCTCGGCGCGCGACCGCATGCCCTGGTACGACTGGGCGCTGGCGCTGATGGCGGGCTTCTGCGGCAGCTATCTGTACGTCTTCTACAACGAGCTGGCGGGCCGTCCCGGCCAGCCGACCACCATGGACGTGGCCACTGCCGCGATTGGCCTGGCGCTGCTGCTGGAGGTGACGCGCCGCGCGCTCGGCCTGCCCATGACCGTGCTGGGCTTGGTGTTCGTGGCCTACGCGCTGGCCGGTCCCTGGTTGCCCGACGTGCTGGCGCACCGCGGCGCGTCGCTGGAACGCCTGATGTCGCACATGTGGCTGACAACGGAAGGCGTCTATGGCGTGGCGCTGGGCGTATCGGTGTCGTACATCTTCATCTTCGTGCTGCTGGGCTCGATGCTGGACAAGTGCGGCGCGGGCAACTACATGATGCAGGTGTCGTTCGCGCTGCTGGGGCACCTGCGCGGCGGGCCGGCCAAGGTGGCGGTGGTGTCCTCCGCCGTCAACGGCCTGGTGTCGGCGTCGTCGGTGGCCAATGTGGTGACGGGCGGCATCTTCACGATTCCGCTGATGAAGAAGGCCGGATACGGCGGCGTGCGCGCCGGGGCCATCGAGACCGCCTCGTCCGTCAACGGCCAGATCATGCCGCCCGTGATGGGCGCAGCCGCCTTTTTGATGATCGAGTATGTCGGCATTCCTTACACCGACATCATCCGCCACGCGATCCTGCCGGCCGCGATCTCCTACATCGCGCTGTTCTACATCGTCCACCTGGAAGCCCTGAAACTGGGCATCCAGCCCATGATGGCCTCGGGCCCCGCGCGCACGCCGCTGCAGAAGCTGGCCGGATGGGGCATGGGCATCAGCGGCACCTTGCTGGTGATGGGCGCGGTCTACTGGATAGGCACGGGCGTGCAGGCCGTGGCAGGCGCCGCGGCCATCTGGGTGTTGCTGGCCATCCTGGCCGTGCTCTATCTGTGGCTGCTGCGCGTGGCGGCGCGCCACCCCGACTTGCCGCAGGACATCGACATCAACCACCCCGTGCGCCCGCAACCCTGGCCCACGGTGCGCGCCGGGCTCTACTTTCTGATTCCCATCGGCATCCTGGTCTGGTGCCTGAGCGTGGAAGAGCTGTCGGCCGGACTGTCGGCGTTCTGGGCGGCGATGGCGATGCTGTTCCAGATGGTGACGCAGCGTCCGCTGATCGCCTGGTTCCGCAAGCAGCCGGTGTCCGCGGCCTGGCGCCACGGCTGGCGCGACGCCATCGGCGGCCTGGAGGACGGCGCCCGCAACATGATAGGCATCGCCATCGCCTGCGGCACCGCCGGGCTGATCGTGGGCGCCATCACCCTGACCGGCCTGGGCCTGCGCATGACGGCCTTCGTCGAACTGGTGTCCATGGGCAACGTGCTGCTGATGCTGATCTTCACGGCGGTGGTGTGCCTGATCCTGGGCCTGGGCATGCCGACCACGGCCAACTACATCCTGATGGCGACGCTGATGGCGCCCGTGGTGGTGGAGCTGGGCGCGCAGAGCGGCCTGGTGATTCCGCTGATCGCGGTGCACATGTTCGTCTTCTACTACGGCATCATGGCCGACATCACCCCACCCGTCGGCCTGGCGACCTTCGCGGCCGCCGCCATCTCGGGCGAGGACCCGATCAAGACCGGCATCCAGGGCGTGACCTACGCGGCGCGCACGGCCATCCTGCCATTCATGTTCGTGTTCAACCCCATGCTGCTGCTGATCGACGTCACCTACGGTTGGGAACTGGCGCTGGTCGTGACGGGCGCCACGATCGCCTCGCTGACCTTCGCCGCCGCCACCATGCGCTGGTTCCGCGTGCGCTGCACGCTGGCCGAAGTCGGCGTGCTGCTGCTGGTCACGTTCATGCTGTTCCGTCCGGACTGGTTCATGGACCATTTCGCGCCGCGCCATGAAAGCCGTCCGGCCTCCGAGATGCAGGCCATCGCGGGCGCGCTGCCCGACAATGGAAGGCTGACGGTGGTGCTGCGTGGCATCAACCTGGAAGGCGACGAACTGACCAAGACGGTGGCCGTTGCCCTGCCCGAATTGACGGACAACCCGGGCGGGCAGGACGCGGGCCGCAAGCGCCTGGCCGAGGCCGGACTGACACTGATGAGCCTGGGCGAGCAGACGCAGATCGGCGGCGTGCGTTTCGGCAGCCGCGCCCAGCGCGCCGGCTGGGAACAAGGCTGGGACGTGCTGGAAGTGAAGGCGCCCAACCCGCAGCGCTGGTCCGACTTCTGGGTATATGTGCCGGCGTTGCTGCTGCTGGCAGGCATGTGGGCGCGCCAGGGCCGGCGCGACGGCGGCGCCCCCGTCGGCCGGCTGCGCGCCAAGCCGGTCTGATCAGTCAGCCCGCGCGCGCCGCCAGGCCGGCCAGGCGCCGATGGTGAGCGCGCGCAGGAACCACTCGACCGGGCCGTAGGCGTGGCGCCGCAGCCACCAGGCGGACAGCGGCAACTGCGCCGCGAATATCGCGACGGCAATGCAGAACGTCGCCAGCGGCGAGACCGAGCTGAACAGGCGCAGGCCCCAAGCGGTGAAAAGAAAGGCGCAGACCACGGATTGCATCAGGTAGTTGCTCAATGCCATCCGCCCGGCGGGCGCGAGCCAGCCCGCCAGCCGCGCCCCCGGCTGCGTGCGCATGGCCAGCAGCAAGGCCGCCGCGTACGACATGCTGAGCAACGGCGCGGTCAGCAGGTCCACCGCCAGGCCCGGCAGTTCCCAGGCGGCCCCCGCTGACGGCAGCGTGCTGAAGGCGTAGGCCGCAGAACCGGCCAGGCCAGGCGCCAGGCCCAGCGCGCACAGCAACCACAGCAAACGCGGCTGACGCCAGGGATCGGCCAGCGCGTTACGGCGGCCCAACGCGTAGCCAGCCAGGAACATTGCGAACGCGAACGGCCCTTGCACACACAGCACCGTGAACCACACGCCCCCGGTCAGCTCTTTCCAGTGCTGCGCGATGGTCGTGCCTATGCTGCCCCGGTAGGCGTCGATCGCCGCCAGGGCGTCCGCGTGGTACTGCGCCTCGTACCCGGGCGACACCGGGTCCAGATAGCTCAATGCGCCCAGAATGGCCCACAACGAGGCCGTCAGCACGATGAGCCACAGCGAAATGCGCAGCGCCCGCCGCGGCTCCATCCGCCGGCACAGCAGCAGCGCCAGGCCCAGCAATGCGTAGGTCAGCAGTATGTCGCCCTGGTAGAACAGCACCGCGTGCGCCAGCCCCAGCAAAGCCAGGCCCGCCAAGCGGCGCAGGAAGCGCGGCGCAAAAGCCGCCTGGCTGCGTTCGGCAGCGGTCATCTGCAAGGTGAAGCTGTACCCGAACAGGAAAGAGAACAGCAGGTAGAACTTGGTCTCGAACAGCCACGCGATCAGCCAGCGCACGGCCAGGTCCAAGGGCTGCGAGTACGCCGGGTCGGCCACGCCGGCGCCATAGAACGGCGACGAGAACACGCCGATGTTGACCACCAGGATGCCGAAGAGCGCGAAGCCGCGCAGCGCATCGACCTGCTCCAGCCGCGCATGGGTTGCCGCCGCGTTCATGCCTGCCCCCCTGCGGCTGCGCCTTGTTGCGCGTCGCCAGGCAGGCACCGCGACAAGGCCTGTTCCAGGAGACGGCTGCCGGCCGCCGCGCCAAAGGCGGGGTCGACCACCGACCGGCTGTAGACGCCGTCCAGCAGCAACAACAGCGTATCGGCCATCTCGGCTGCCGCCTGCGGCGGCGTGCGTTGTGCCCACACCGTTTCCAGCAAGGCCATCAACCCGGCCTTGCGCGCCGCCTCGTTCTCCAGCACCAGCGCGTGCACGCGCGGGTTGCGCACGGCTTCGGCCAGGATCTCCATGCCCAGCCTGACGTAGGCCGGGTCTTGATGCTGCGCCAACTGCGCGGCGACCCAATCCGTCAACGCCCGCCTCGCGTCGGGCGCGGCGCACGCTTGCCGCATGCGTTCGCGCGCGGACTCGGTATCCGACGCAATCATCGCTTCGATGATTTCCGCCTTGCTGCCGTAGTAGTGGAACAGGTTGCCGGGGCTCATGCCGGCGCGGGCGCAGATCTGCGCCGTCGAGGTCGAATGGAAGCCGTGCTCGGCAAAGCAATCCGCTGCGGCGGCCAATATCTGGGTGCGCCGTTCCTGCTGCTTGATGGGGTCGATCTTGCGCATGCTATTAATAGACTGAATGATCTATCTATTAAATACCGGGATCGCACAGCCGGTCAACAGACGAAAAAAATGGCGGGCCGCAGCCCGCCATTCTCTTGTCTGCCCGCCCGGAACCTAGCCCAGCACCGGCGACAGCACCACCGGCTGCTTGGGCCGCACATCCAGCGCCCGCCCCTTGCGGGCGCGCTTGCCGATGTACGGCGCCAGCGCGTCGCCCGCCAGGATGTCCTCGGTGTGCTTGTTGCGGTAGATGCCGGCCGCGCGCAGGCCGCCCGCGCCGATGGGCACGGTCTGGTCCAGCTTGTCGGTCCCGTCCAGCCCCATCAGGATGGTGCCGCGGCCGCCGCCGGACAGCGTCTTGACCTCGTCCAGGCCGAACACCAGGAACTTGCCCTTGTGCGACAGCAGCGCCAATTGCTTGGCGCCGTCGAACAGCGGCACCGGACGCAGCAGTTCGTCGCCCTCTTCCAGGGTGATGAACTGCTTGCCGGCGCGCTGGCGGCTGACCATGTCGGACAGCTTGGCGGCAAAGCCGTAGCCGCCGCGCGTAGCCAGCAGCCAGCGGCTGTCGGGCGCGGCCGCGATCGTGTGGACGATACGCGTGCCGCTGCCCAGGTCGATCATGGTGGTGACCGGCTGGCCGTCGCCGCGGGCCGAAGGCAGCCCGGCGACCGGCACCGAATAGACGCGGCCGTTGTCGCCCATGGCGATCAGCGTGTCGGTGGTGCGGCACTCGAAGGCGCCGTACAGATCGTCGCCCTGCTTGAAGCCGAATTGCGACGCATCGTGGCCGTGGCCCTGGCGGGCGCGCAGCCAACCCTTCTGCGACACGATCACGGTGACGGGCTCGTCCAGCACCTTGGTTTCGAGCACGGCGCGTTCGGCGGTCTCGATCAACGTGCGGCGGTCGTCGCCGTATTGCTTGGCGTCGGCCTCGATTTCCTTGACCAGCAGGCGCTTGAGCGAAGCGGGATTGTCCAGCAGTTCCTGCAGGCGCACCTGTTCGTCACGCTTGTCGGCCAGTTCCTGCTCGATCTTGAAGCCTTCCAGGCGGGCCAACTGGCGCAGGCGCATTTCCAGGATGTCCTCGGCCTGGCGTTCGGACAGCTTGAAGCGTTCCATCAGCGCGGCGCGCGGCTCGTCGGATTCGCGGATCGTCTGGATGACTTCGTCCACGTTCAGGTAGACGACCATGCGGCCTTCCAGCACGTGGATGCGGTCGATGACTTTGTCCAGGCGGAAGCGCGTGCGGCGCACCACGGTGTTGGTGCGGAACGCCAGCCACTCGACCAGGATGTCGCGCAGCCCCTTCTGGCGCGGCCTGCCATCGGTGCCGATGCACACCAGGTTGATGGACGAGCTGCTTTCCATGCTGGTCTGCGCCAGCAGCGTGTTGACGAATTCGTCGCGGTCCACGCGCGAGGTCTTGGGTTCGAAGACCAGGCGCACGGCGGCGTCCTTGCCCGACTCGTCGCGCACGGCGTCCAGCAGGTTCAGCATCACCGCCTTGGCCTGCGTCTGCTCGGGCGTCAGGCTCTTCTTGCCGGTCTTGACCTTGGGGTTGGTGATTTCCTCGATCTCTTCCAGCACCTTCTGGCCCGAGGTGCCCGGCGGCAGCTCGGTGACCACCAGTTGCCATTGGCCGCGCGCCATTTCCTCGAACTGCCAGCGCGCTCGCACCTTGAGCGAACCGCGGCCGCCCGCGTAGATCTGGGCGATGTCCTCGGCCGGCGTGATGATCTGCCCGCCGCCCGCGAAATCCGGACCTGGGATCAGGGCGTGCAGCTCGGCGTCCGGCATCTGCGGATGCTTCAGCAGCGCCACGCAGGCCTGCGCCACTTCGCGCAGGTTGTGCGGCGGGATCTCGGTCGCCATGCCGACCGCGATGCCCGAGGCGCCGTTGAGCAGCATCACGGGCAGGCGCGCCGGCAACATTTGCGGCTCTTGCTGGCTGCCGTCGTAGTTGGGCACGAAGTCCACGGTGCCTTCGTCCAGCTCGTCCAGCAGCAGCTTGGCGATGGGGGTAAGGCGGGCTTCCGTGTAGCGCATGGCGGCGGCGTTGTCGCCGTCGCGCGAACCGAAGTTGCCCTGGCCGTCGATCAGCGGATAGCGCAGCGAGAAATCCTGCGCCATGCGCACCATGGCGTCATAGGCGGCCTGGTCGCCGTGCGGGTGATACTTGCCCAGCACGTCGCCCACGACGCGCGCGGACTTGACGGGCTTGGCGCCAGCGGCCAGCCCCATCGCCTGCATGGCGAAGAGAATGCGCCGCTGCACGGGCTTCTGCCCGTCGCCCACGTCCGGCAGGGCGCGGCCGCGCACCACGGACACCGCGTAGTCCAGATAGGCTTGCTCGGCGTAGCGCGCCAGGGTGATGGCGGCGTCGCCATCGCCACCGCCATCGCCGCCGGGCGGATTGGAATCGAACAAGCCGGGTTGATTGCTGTCGGTCATGATGTATTCAGGTAGACAATTTCATCGAAACGGCGTCAAAGCGCCTGCGCGGACGACATCAGCTGCGTATCGGCGACATGCGCGCGCAACTGGGTCCGCACCGCATCCAACGTGGCGGCGTCCTGCCCGCGCTTGGGGATGATCACGCCTTGCAAGGTGCCGAGAATGACATAGAGATGCTGCGGGGTTTCCTCGACCCGCCGCACATCGGACCAGTCCATGCGTCCGGAGGCGGTGGCAGTGGTATCCGTGATGCCGTCGGGGCCGAAGTCCAGCTGATGCCGTCCCAGGAACAGCTCGTCGGGCTGACGCTTCAGCATGCGGCGCGTGTTCATCCTGACCAGCGAGGGCAGGACGTACTCGTAAGCCAGCGCCAGGAGCGCAAGAATGCCCAGGCCCACCGCCAAGCCCTGGAAATACACGGGCAGGATCCGCCCCCAGTTCGGCGTATTGCCGTCCCAGGTCTGCCAGATCAGGTAGGCCAGCAGGGCCACGATCATCAGGACCGCGAAACGCAGATGGGAGCGGTAGCGGCGGCGGCGCAGCTCCGGCCGCTTGTACACGTAAGCGGCGAAGTCGGCGTAGTCGTCGGCAGTCATCTGGACGTCCATGCGGGCCGAGCCGGGCGCGGACCCGGCCATCAGATGTCCAGCTCCGCCAGATTGCCCTTCTCTTCGATCCAGGCGCGGCGCTGCGAGGACTCGCCCTTGCCCATCAGCATGTCGAACATGCGGGTGGTGTCTTCGGGCGTCTGGTCGCCATAGCCCACGGGCAGGAGGCGGCGCGTGTCCGGATTCATGGTGGTTTCCCAGAGTTGCTCGGGATTCATTTCGCCCAGGCCCTTGAAGCGGCTGACGGCCCAGGCGCCTTCACGCACGCCTTCCTTGCGCAGCTTGTCCTGCGCGGCTTCAAGTTCGCCTTCATCCAGGCAGTAGATCTTGCGCGCCGGACGCTTGCCCTGCGCCGGCACGTCCAGCCGGAACAGCGGCGGCTTGGCCACGAACACGTTGCCGGCTTCGACCAGCTTGGGGAAGTGCTTATAGAACAGCGTCAGCAACAGCACCTGGATGTGCGAACCGTCGACGTCGGCGTCGGACAGGATGCAGATGCGGCCGTAGCGCAGGCCCGACAGGTCCGGGGTATCGCCGGGACCGTGCGGGTCCACGCCGATGGCGACGGAAATGTCATGGATTTCGTTGTTGGCGAAGAGCCGGTCGCGATCCACTTCCCAGGAATTGAGCACTTTGCCGCGCAGCGGCAGGATGGCCTGGAATTCCTTGTCGCGGCCCATCTTGGCCGAACCGCCCGCGGAGTCGCCCTCGACCAGGAAGACTTCGGTGCGGGTCGCGTCGCTGGATTCGCAATCGGTCAGCTTGCCCGGCAGCACGGCCACGCCCGAGCTCTTGCGCTTTTCGACCTTCTGGGCCGAGCGCTGGCGCGCCTGGGCCTGGCGGATGGCCAGTTCGGCCAGCTTCTTGCCGTATTCGACGTTACTGTGCAGCCACAGGTCCAGCGCGCTCTTGGAGAAGCCGCCGACCAGGCGCACCGCGTCGCGGCTGTTCAGGCGTTCCTTGATCTGGCCCTGGAACTGCGGATCCAGCACCTTGGCCGACAAGACGAAGCTGGCGCGGGCGAACACGTCTTCCGGCAGCAGCTTGACGCCCTTGGGCAGCAGGCTGTGCAGCTCGGCGAAACCCTTGACCGCGCCGAACAGGCCTTCGCGCAGGCCCGATTCATGGGTGCCGCCGGCAGGCGTCGGAATCAGGTTCACGTACGACTCGCGCACGGCGTTGCCGTCCTCGGTCCAGGCCACCACCCACTGGGCGCCCTCGCCTTCGGCGAAGTTCTCGTGGTCGGCCCCGGCGTACTGTTCGCCTTCGAAGAACGGCACCATCAGCTCCCCCCCGGCCAGCGCCTCGGACAGATAGCCGCGCAGGCCGTCCTGGTACTGCCAGGTCTTGGTGTCGCCGGTTTTCTCGTTGACCAGGGAAACCTTGACGCCCGGCAGCAGCACGGCCTTGCTGCGCAGGAGGTGCGTCAGCTCGCCCAGCGGAATGTTGGGGCTGTCGAAATACTTGGCGTCCGGCCAGACGCGCACGCGGGTACCGGACTTCTTGCGGCCACCCTGGTCGTAGGGCGCCAGGGGCTCGGCCACGTCGCCGCCCTTGAAGACCAGGCGGTTGACGGCGCCATCGCGCCACACCACCACTTCCAGGCGCGTGGCCAGGGCGTTGGTGACGGACACGCCCACGCCGTGCAAGCCGCCGGAAAAGGCGTAGGCGCCGCCGCCCGCCTTGTCGAACTTGCCGCCTGCGTGCAGGCGCGTGAATACCAGCTCCACCACGGGAGCGTTCTCTTCAGGGTGCAGGCCAACGGGAATGCCGCGCCCGTCGTCCTCGACGGAAACGCTGCCGTCGACGTGCAGCGTGACCTGGATCTGCTTGCCGTATCCGGCCAATGCCTCGTCTGCGGCGTTATCAATGACCTCCTGCACGACGTGCAGGGGGTTTTCGGTTCGGGTGTACATGCCCGGGCGCTGGCGCACGGGCTCCAGTCCCTTCAGGACGCGAATGGACGCCTCGGTGTAACGTGGAGTGGCCAAGTTATCCCCAACATCTGTGGAAAAAAACCGACATTTTACGGATAAGTCCAGATTCTGCGCGGCTCCCAGTGGGATGAGCACGACCTGACCAGCTCCGAATTCGGTAGGATGATGACAGTCACAGCCAGCGCATCGGGTCGGTACCGCCCGGATCGCGACAACTGCGCCGCAACATCCTACACAAATCCAGCAACTCCTGTTGTTATTAACAGTGGTATGCCTGTTGATATTGACAGTGGTATGCTTGAGTCCATCCACAAACAAGAACAACGGCGGGGCGCGTCCCTTTTTACGCGCCTTTTGCTGCCGAACCGAGAATCACCATCATGAGCGACCAAATCAAGAACGTCAGTGACGCCAGCTTCGATGCCGATGTGTTGAAATCCGGCCAGCCGGTGCTGGTGGACTACTGGGCTGCCTGGTGCGGCCCCTGCAAGATGATTGCCCCGATCCTGGAAGAAGTCGCCACGGAGTACGCTGGCCGCCTGACGATCGCCAAGCTGAACGTCGATGAAAACCAGGGTACCGCCACCAAGTACGGCATCCGCGGCATTCCCACCCTTATGCTCTTTAAAGACGGCCAAGCTGCCGCCACCAAAGTTGGCGCGCTGTCGAAGTCGCAACTGACCGCATTCCTGGACGGCGCGCTGTAAGCCGCGTGCCGTGAACGAAGGCGCCGCCCTCGGGGCGGCGCTCATTCAATACCGCGTGTGCCCGTCCGTGGCGCGCCGCCAGAACTCTCCTTCACTTTCCCCCAAAAATCCACCGCGATGCACCTCAACGAACTGAAGGCGCTGCACGTCTCGCAGCTGCTGGAAATGGCCGCCGGCCTGGAAATCGAGAACGCCAACCGCCTGCGCAAGCAGGAGCTGATGTTCGCCATCATGAAACGGCGCGCCAAGCAAGGCGAGCAGATCTTCGGCGACGGCGTTCTGGAAGTCCTGCCCGACGGCTTCGGCTTCCTGCGCTCGCCCGAGACCTCGTATCTGGCCAGCACGGACGACATCTACATCTCGCCCTCGCAGATCCGCCGCTTCAACCTGCACACCGGCGACTCGATCGAAGGTGAAGTGCGCACGCCCAAGGACGGCGAGCGCTATTTCGCCCTGGTGAAGGTGGACAAGGTCAACGGCGTGGCGCCTGAAGCGATCAAGCATCGCATCATGTTCGAAAACCTGACGCCGCTGCACCCGAACCGCAACATCCGCCTGGAACGCGACATCAAGAGCGAGGAAAACCTCACGGGCCGCATTCTTGACGTCTTCGCCCCCATCGGCATGGGCCAGCGCGGCCTGATCGTCGCCAGCCCCAAGTCCGGCAAGACGGTGATGATGCAGCACATCGCGCACGCCATCACCACCAACTACCCCGACGCGGTCATGATCGTCCTGCTGGTGGACGAACGCCCCGAGGAAGTGACCGAAATGCAGCGCACCGTGCGCGGCGAAGTGGTCGCCTCGACCTTTGACGAACCCGCCACCCGCCACGTGCAGGTCGCGGAAATGGTCATCGAGAAGGCCAAGCGCCTGGTCGAAATGAAGAAGGACGTGGTGATCCTGCTGGACTCGATCACCCGTCTGGCCCGCGCCTACAACACCGTGGTGCCGGCCTCCGGCAAGGTGCTGACCGGCGGCGTGGACGCCAACGCGCTGCAACGTCCCAAGCGCTTCTTCGGCGCGGCCCGCAACCTGGAAGAAGGCGGTTCGCTGACCATCCTGGGCACGGCGCTGATCGAAACCGGCAGCCGCATGGATGAAGTCATCTATGAAGAATTCAAGGGCACCGGCAACTCCGAAGTCCACCTCGAGCGCCGCCTGGCCGAAAAGCGCGTCTACCCGTCGATCAACCTGAACAAGTCCGGCACCCGCCGCGAAGAGCTGCTGATCGCCCCCGACCTGCTGCAGAAGGTCTGGGTGCTGCGCAAGTTCATCCACGACATGGACGAAGTCCAGTCGATGGAATTCATCCTGGACAAGATGCGCGCCACCAAGACCAACGCCGAATTCTTCGACATGATGAAGAAGAAGTAAGCCTGGTCAGAGCCTGCGGTCCGCGGCGCCCGCGCCTTGGACCCGGCCATGAAAAACGCCCTGGAGCGCGCTTGCGCCCAGGGCGTTTTTCATGGGCCGAACAGGCGGCTCACTGCCCTCCCATGAACTCCTCCAGCATGCCAGGCTGCGGCGCCGGACGCGGGGTCTGCTTGTTGCCGGCCGGCTTGCCGGACGCGTCTATCGGCTCGATCTTGGGATCGTCCCAGCTGCCGGTGACGGCGTATTCCATGGTCATGGCCCGCGCCAGCGGCTGCTTCAGCAGCCACTGCGTCACGAAGGCTCCCAGGCCGATCAGCGGATTGACCGCCAGCGCCGTCACCATGGCCGCCCCGCTGGCGTCCAGGTTCGGAATCACCACGGCCTTCATGTCCCAGCGTTCGCGGATGATGTTGACCCCGCCGGCCAGCACGATGGTCGCCACCGGCCCGTTGATCTTGTAGCCTTCGGTCGAAGCCGTGCCGTCGGCCAGCTTGACCTTGCCGCGGATGGTGTCGAAGGGGAAGCCGTCGCGCAGCAGATTGGTGGGATTTACGTCCAGCCGCGCCAGCCGCTGCAGCGATTGCAGGGACAGCAGCTCCAGCAGCCGCGCGGTGCGGGAGTTGACGTGCATGAAGCGGCCCTTGTCCAGGCTGACGTCGACCTCGCCCGTCAGGTCTTCGATCTTGTGGGTCCAGGGCAGATTGCGCCAGGTGGCCTTGCCCTGCATCGTGCCCTTGCCACCCGACACCACCTTTTCGAAGCCGATGCGGTCCAGGAACTTGCCCACGTCTTCGAACTTGACCGAAGCGTCCACGGTCAGGCCGCGGCTCTGGCCTTCCAGGTTCCAGTTGCCGGTGGCGTTGAGCGAGGCCGCGTCGTTGACGATGGACAGCTTGTCCAGGCGCCATTGGCGGCCGCGCTGCAGGTTCGTGCCCTGCACCTGGAGTTCGCCCACGTTCTTGCCGTACAGCAGGAATTCCTTGGCTTGCAGGTCGATCGCCGGGATGTCTGACAGGTCGTTGCCGGAGGACAGCGCCTCGTCGGCCTTGTTGGTGTCGCCCTCGCCGCCCAGGGACAGATGCTTCAGGCGCGCGGTGATCTGGCCGGCGATGGCGCCCGAGGCCTCGCGCCATTCGAGCGAACCCGTGGCCTGCTTGGATTGCAGATCCACGCGCCATTGGGCGGGTCCCGGCCGGGTCGCGTACAGCGTCAGGTCGTTCAGGGTAAAGCCGCCAGTCCGCAAGACGCCGGCCGCCAGGCTGATGCGTTCGGCCGCGGGCAGCATGGGCTTGGGCGCGGCACGGCCCTTGCCAGCAGGCGCGCTGAAGCCGTCGGACACGCTTTCCCAGGCATCCAGGTCCAGTTCAGGCAGGCTCGCGTTCAGGCTGAACCCGCGTTCCGGCAGGCTTGCCGGACGGTTGATGCCCAGCGCGCCGCGCGCGAAGTAGGACGGCGACCCTTCGGACGGCGCCCGTTCGAACAGCGCGTTGACGGCATCTCCCAGGCTTGCGGTGAGCCAGCGCCGGTTCTGCGCTCCGCGGTCCTGCGCGGGCGACCATTGCACCTTCAGCAACTGCGAAGCCTGGGCGGCCTTGCCGACCGGAGCGGGCATGTCGATCGCCATGCCCACCAGATCGGACTCGACGGAAATGTCCACCGCGCCGCCGCGCTGATAGCCCACCTTGCCCTTGTAGGCCGCCTTGCCCGAAAAGCGCGACATGGACGGCGTGTTGCTTAATTGAGTCAGCGCCGGCCCGGCCAGCGTACCCTCGAAGCGCAAGGCGTCCGTGCTCTGCGCCAGGCGTCCGTAAATCCGCGCCGGGCCGCCCAGGAACAGGGCCCGCAAGTCCTTGGCCTCGACGCCCTTCTCCGAAAACTCCAGGTCGCCGTGCATCTGGCTGAGCAGCGGCATCTCCGGCATGAAGGTGAAGGAGTTGCCCGCGAACAGGATGTTCCCCTGGACCTGGGTGTCATCGGTGTTCAACAGAGGCACCTTGAGCTTGAGCCCCACCCGCCAGTCGCCGGTGCCGCGCGCCTCGTCCAGCGCGCCATCCAGCAACTCGCCCAAGGGCGAGTTGGCTGCCAGCGCCAGATAGGCCGGCACGGCGCCGGACGTCTCGCCGGTCAGCAGCAGTTCGGAGTTCTCTTCCATGTTGGGAATGGTTGCGGAAACCGCCCCCAGCGTCACGGTATGTCCCGATCCGGCATGCGCGACCGCGCCGCCCGGACTGTCCAGCGCCAGGCTGACCTTGTCGATGCGGAAATTGCCGGACAGGTTCTCCAGCATCGGCCAGCCCTTGCGGCGCTCGCGCGCCGGCGCGTAATCGACCTTGGCGCCGCTGAATGCGCCGGCGATCACGAAATCGCCCTGAGCCCCAGGCGCGCCAAAAGGAAATTCGTCGAGATCGCCCTTGAGCGTGATGGAGGCCGATTGCATTTCGCCCGCGGGCAAGCCGATGGCCAGCCATTCGCGCGCATCGGCGTTGACCTCCAGCGGCAGGTAGCGATGGATGGCGGACATGGAGCCGCGCGCCATCACGCCGTGCATGTCGACGCTGCCCGCCGCGGTCCTGCCTTCTGGCCGCCACTGCCCTTGCACGCGCACGTCGAGATCGTCGTTGACCAGTTGCAGTTGGCCTACGTCCACGAACCAGTGCTTCGCATCGGGCCCTTTGACGGCGGCATCCAGCGCCACGTCGCGCACAGCCAGCGTGGGTTGCTCGAAGACGCCCGGCAAGGACAGAGTGAGCTGTTCGGCCTTGGCGCTGACCGACACCGCCGGGGCGCCAGGGCTGCGCGCCAGCGGCACGCTGTCCAGCTGCATGAAGTCGCCCGGCAAGCCCTGGACGCGGGCCTGGACGTACCCGGCCCTGAAGCCTGGGGCAGCGGTCCCTTGCGCGGTCTCGGTCCATTGCAGGCCGCGCACGGCGGCGTCCGCGGTCAGATCGGTGAACTTGCCGCGTTCCAACTGCAGCCATGCCCGCCCGCTCAGGCGGCCCGCCACCGCCGGGACCTCGAACCAAGGCTGCCAGGCCAAGGGTTCAGCGTCGTCCAGCTGTACATATAGCTGGCCGCCCCAATTGCCGGGATTCGCCGCGTTCACCGAAAACAGGCTGCGATTGAATTCGCCGCGCAGCTCGACGTTGCGCGCCAGCGCCTCGCCCGCCGCGGCCTTGAGCACGAAACGATGCGACAAACTGCCGTTGCGCGCCAGGAAGTCGACGCCCGTCAGGGTGAGCTCCGGCGCGCGGCGCAACTCGTCCTGCCAGCGTATGGTCGCGCCGCGGATGCGCAGCTCGCGCTGCGCGCCCAGCCAGCGCAGCGCTGGATGGTCCAGGTCGGAACGCTGATCGTCGTCATTGAGGTCGATGTCCTGGCCCGCGACCCATAGATGATTTTCGGGATCGCGCCGCAACAGGAGTTCGGGCCGGTCGAGCTGCAACCGCAGCAGCTTGGGCGACAGGACCAGAATGCTGCGCCAGGCCAGCACCGCCGAAACGGAAGGCAAGGACAACACCGGGTCCACCTCATCGTCGTAGACTTGGACGGAGGTGAGATCGAGTTTGGGGTTCAGGCCTTGCCAGTTCGCCTGGATGGAGCCGATGGTCACTCGGGAGCCCAGCGCCTTGCTGGCGTAGGCTTCGATCTGGGGACGCCATTGGTCCGCGCGGGGCAGAACCCAATAGCGCACGCCCAGCAGTCCGAGGGCCACGACGCAATAGACGGTCAGCACGGCCCAGAACACCCAACAGAGCACTTTTTTTGAAACAGACACGGATCGGTGGGCAGGAGAAGAGGTCTTGCAGTATCGTCCCCACTTATACCTGAAACGCGCCCATCGCGCCGCCCCTTTCGCCATGTCCACGCCCTCTACGCTTGCCCCCGCCCTCGCCTGGTCCGGCCATCTGCGCCGCCGCCTGGATGCCCACCCAGATCTGGCCGCCTGGCTGAACGATGCCGTGCGCGAACCCGTCACGCCCGCGCAGATCGCGCGCTGGCAGGCGGAGCTGGCCGGACCGCAGGCAGGCGAGACGCTACCCGTGGAGGTCTGCCGCATGGTGCTGCGCAAGCTGCGCGAACGGGTCTTCAACACACTCATCGTGCGCGACCTGACCGGCCACGCCGATCTGGAAGAAGTCGTGGGCGCCATGACCGCGCTGGCCGACACTGCGGTGGCCGCGGCCTATCGCAGCGTGGCGGCGGACCTCGCCGCCGTGCATGGCGTGCCGCGCGATCCGGCCACCGGCCAGCCGCAGGAAATGCTGATAGTGGGCATGGGCAAGCTGGGCGGCTGCGAATTGAATGTCTCGTCCGACATCGACCTGATCATGCTGTACGGCGAAGAAGGCGAAACCGACGGTCCGCGCCGTATCAGCCATCACGAGTTCTACGGCCGCCTGACGCGGCGCATGATGCCGGTGCTGTCCGAAGTCGACGCCAACGGCCAGGTGTTCCGCACCGACCTGCGCCTGCGCCCCGACGGCGACGCCGGTCCCCTGGCCTGGAGCCTGGACGCGCTGGAGCACTACCTGATCGGCCAGGGCCGCGAATGGGAACGCTACGCCTGGCTCAAGGCCCGGCTGATCCCGGCCCAGGCCTTCGAAGGCAGCGACAGTGCCGCCCAGGCGCGCCAGCTGGAAAGCCTGCGCGTGCCGTTCGTCTATCGCAAGTATTTCGACTTCGATGCGCTCTCGGCCCTGCGCGCCCTGCGCGAACGCATCCGCCAGGATTGGCAGCGGCGCGCCAGCGCGCGCAACGGCATCGACAGCGCCAACAACATCAAGCTGGGCGATGGCGGCATCCGCGAAATCGAATTCGTGGTGCAGCTTGCCCAGTTGATCCGCGGCGGCCGCATGCCCGCGTTGCAAAAACGCGGCCTGCTGGAAGCGCTGCACGCGGAGAGCGCCGCCGGCCTGGTGCCCGAGGAAGACGCGCGCCGGCTCGAAGAGGCGTACCGCTACCTGCGCCGCACCGAGCATGCCCTGCAATACCGCGAGGACGCCCAGACCCATTTGCTGCCGGGCGACCCCGAACAACGCGCCGGCCTGGCCGCAGCGCTGGGCATGAGCCCCGCTGACTTCGAAAGCACGCTGGCCGCGCACCGCCAATTCGTCTCGCAGACCTTCCGCAACGTGTTCCGGCTGGTGGGCATGGGCGACGCCGAAGTGCCGGCGCCCGCGCCCGGCGCCACCGACCCCGGGTCCGGCCCGGACGAGCCAGACAGCAGCTGCGAGCTCGCCGAACAAATCAGCCAAGCCTTCGGCGACGACGCGCAGGACCTGTTGCGCCGTACCGAGACCCTGCTGGGCAGCCACCGGGTGCGCAGTCTGCCCGAGAGCAGCCGCAAGCGCATGGACGCGCTGCTGCCGGCCGCCCTGCGAGCGGCCCTGCAAACCCCAGCCCCGCTGCAAGCCACGGTGCGGCTGTTCGACCTGATCGAGAAAATCGCCCAGCGCAGCGCCTACCTGGCCCTGCTGGCCGAATACCCCGACACCCTGGCGCGCGTGGCGCGCATGGTCGCCGCCAGCCCCTGGGCCGCGCAATACCTGACCCAGCACCCTCTGCTGCTGGACAGCCTGATCGATTGGCGCACCCTGTTCGAGCCGCTGGACTTCGGCCAGATCGCGCGCCAGCTGACCGCCGACCTGGACGCCTGCCGGCTGCCCGACGGCGATCCGGACATCGAGCGCCAGATGAACCTGATGCGCGACATGCAGCGCCAGGCCAGCTTCCAATTGCTGGCGCAGGATCTGGAAGGCGAACTCACCGTGGAGAAGCTGGCCGACCAGCTGTCCGCGCTGGCCGACCTGTTGCTGACCGAAACCATCCGCCGCACCTGGCCGCTGGTCAACAAGGCCGAGGGCGCCGAACCGCGCTTCGCCGTCATCGCGTACGGCAAGCTGGGCGGCAAGGAACTGGGCTATGCCTCGGACCTGGATCTGGTGTTCCTGTTCGATGACCCGCGCGACGACGCCGCCGAGGTCTACGCAAAGCTGGGCCGGCGCATGACGTCGTGGCTCTCGACCATGACCTCTTCGGGCCGACTGTACGAAGTCGACCTGCGCCTGCGGCCGGATGGCGACGCCGGCCTGCTGGCGGTATCCGTGGAAGCATTCGAGCAATACCAGCACAAGCACGCCTGGGCCTGGGAACACCAGGCGCTGACCCGCGCCCGCTACGCCTCGGGCGACGCCAGCGTCGGCGCGCGTTTCGAGCAGATCCGCGCAGACATCCTGGTACTGCCACGCGACGCCGCCAGGCTGCGCGAGGAAGTGCTGGCGATGCGCGAAAAGATCAATGCTGGCCACCCCAACAGCAGCCCGCTGTTCGATCTGAAGCACGACCGCGGCGGCATGGTCGACGTGGAGTTCGTCACGCAATATCTGGTGCTGTGCCATTCGGGCACGCATCCGGTGCTGGTGCGCAACCTGGGCAATATCGCCTTGCTGCGCCTGTCCGGCGAGGCGGGCCTGATTGCTCCCGAACTGGCCGCGCGCGCCGGCGACGCCTACCGCACCCTGCGCCGCGTCCAGCACCAGATGCGCCTGCAGGGGGTGGAGAAGGCGCGCGTCCCGCAGGACCAGCTGCAGGAAGAGCGCGCCGCCGTGCGCGAGCTCTGGGATGCCGTGCTGGGCTGAGCGTATTGGGGGACGGGGGCGCACCCTTCAGCGGCAACTCAGCGTAAAATAAGGAGTTTTCCGCCTTATTTGTTTCCTGCAAGCCATGTCCGAACTCGTGCGCCCCAAACTCGACCTGCCCGCCGGCCGCCGCAAGGTGCTGATGCACTCGTGCTGCGCGCCCTGTTCCGGCGAAGTCATGGAAGCGATGACCGCCTCAGGCATCGATTACGCCATCTACTTCTACAACCCGAACATCCACCCGGTCAAAGAGTACGAAATCCGCAAGCAGGAGAACATCCGCTTCGCCGAGCAGCACGGCATCGAATTCATCGACGCCGACTACGACATGGACAACTGGTTCGACCGCGTCAAGGGCATGGAAAACGCTCCCGAACGCGGCGAGCGCTGCACGGCCTGCTTCGACATGCGCTTCGAACGCACGGCGCTCTACGCGCACGAGCATGGCTTTGACACCATCACCAGCTCGCTGGGCATTTCGCGCTGGAAGGACATGAACCAGATCAACGGCTGTGGCGAACGCGCCGCGGCGCGCTACGACGATCTGATCTACTGGACCTACAACTGGCGCAAGGGCGGCGGCTCGGCCCGCATGATCGAAATCAGCAAGCGCGAAAACTTCTACCAGCAGGAATATTGCGGCTGCGTCTATTCGCTGCGCGACACCAACCGCCATCGCCGCTCGCAGGGCCGCGAACGCATCCGCATCGGCGTGAAGTTCTACGGCAAGGAAGACCTGATCAACGAGGAACAGCTCTGATCAGGACGGGCGTCCATGGCGCCGGTATTCCGACGGCGACACGCCGAAACGCTTGCGAAACGCATGGCTGAAACGCGCCGCATCTGAGAACCCGAATCTGTAGGCGATGTCGCCTATCGGCCGCGCCGCCTGAGCGGGGTCGCACAGCGTATCGCAGCAACGCTCCAGCCGCGCGCTGAGGATGAAATCGGCCGGGGTCGTGGAAGCCTGCGCGAACAGGTTGTACAAATAGCGGCGCGACATCCGGAAGGCCGCTGCAGCGGCCGCTGGCGACAGCGCCGGATCATGCAGGTTTTCAAGCATGTGCTGCTGCACCCGGCGCAATTGCGCCTGCCGCAGTTCGGCCTGGTCATGTTCGGCCTGCCCGCCTGCCCGCTCGCTGATATCCAGTCCCATCATCTGCAGCACCGCATTGGCGGCATCGCGCGAGGCGCTTTCGGACAGATGCGCGTGCTCGGTCAGCGCCACGCGCAGCAGGTCCATCGCCATGCGCCCGCACCCCTGGCGCGCGCTGAAGCTGCGCGCCACGGCATTCTGCATGAAAGACTGCCAGGCCTCGAAATGCTTGCCGGGCACCTGCATGACCAGGAAGTGCGCGCCATCGTCGACGTCGACTTCGTACGGCCGGGTGGTGTCGTAGATGCTCCATTCGCCCGGCACCAGCAAGGCGCTGCGCCCCGACTGGCGGATCTCGCTGCGGCCAGCGAGCTGCAGCGTCACCTTGTAGCCGGACGACTCGGAACGGTTGGCCAGCAGCTTGCTGCGGCGCACGCGCTGGGCGCTGCTGCGCAACTCGCAGACCTGCATCCAGCCCAGCGAATCCACCGCCACGCTATTGCGGAAACGGGCCGGAAACACCGCGGACACTTCCAGGGGAACGAAGGTATCGCTGACATTTTCCTGCCAGCTTGCGCAGTCCAGGAAGTGCCTGGGCTCGCTGCGCAGAAGGGATGGGGACATGGCGACTCCGGCGTCTCGAAACGGCGTGCCTGTTTGCCTGGAACGGCCTGCCTGGCGACACAGCTACAGCGTTGAATGGAATGCTGCCTCTTTCTAGCATCGGTCGGCGCCAGGGAATATCGGTGACAACCCCTAAGTGCCTGTTCCTCTACGGTTTTCTGTCGCTGCCATAAGAATAGTCCGCCAACTGGAAGCCGAGCCGCGCCAGCGCCTGAGCCAGGCCATGACGCACCGGCACCACGTCCTCGTAGCGGCGCGGCCGGACCTGCGCGACTTCCTGTTCCGTGTACGGCCGGAAATCCGCCGGCAACTGCGCCGGGCTGAATTCCCGCACCACCCAGTTCAGCACGGCCGCGAGTTCGGCATTGCTGAGCTGCGATTGCCCGGCGCCCGGCACGCGGACCAGATACTCGCGGCCCTGCGGCAGATGCACGAACGCGCCCACCGAATTGCGGAAATCAGGAATGCCGTGGCGGCCGCTGCCACGGCCGTCCACGCGATGGCAGCCCGCGCATTGCAGCACGTAGTCGGCGCGGACGGCCAGACGCAGCCTGTCGGCGTCGGCGGCGTCAGCGGCCGCCTGCTCTGCGGCGGCCGTCCGGCCCACGCAGAGCAGGACGGCGGCGCACAACCCGCGCCACCCGCGCCATGGCGGTCGCCCTTCTGGCCTCATGATTTCGGCTTCGGCTTGGCCAGGCCCACGATCACCGAGGTCGTGCAGTGGAAGATGGAGGACTCGTTGGACATGCACCAGTTCACGTCGTTGTGCAGGAACATCTGATAGCCGGGCCGCTCGCGCTCGGCGGATGCGCACATGCATTTGCCGCAAGCAGCCTTGCCGCAGCAGTCGTTGTAGCTGATCAGGTAGTCCTTGCCGTCCAGCGGATTGTGGCAGGTGCCAACCCACGACACGGCCGAAGGCGAGGTGCCAGGCGGGCAGGACGTCATGCTGCCGCCGCAGCATGAACACAGAAAGCCGTCCACCGCGCAATAGCGCCAGTAGTCGCACGCCGTGTCGTCCATCTGCGGTTTCTTGGGATCAGCGGGCGCTGACCGCGCCACCGGCAGCACCGGCATGAGGAATGCCGTTCCAACCAGCGCCCGGCCGATGCGGTTGAGCACGCTGCGCCGGGAAGTGGTGTGCGCAACCGAGCGCGCGGCGCGCTCCGCGAGTTTATCCAGCCATTGCATTGCCGCTCTCCTTGCGGGAAATCCGGGTTTCTTCCAACGCGCCGGCGGCCAGGAATTCCTGCACCGAAGCGACGCCCAGCTCCTTCGCGGTGAACAGGCTTTCGAGCTGTTCGCGCGAGTTGATCAGGCCCTTGGCGCGCAAGGTTCCGGTTTCATCGATCAGCACGGCATAGGGCAGCTTGCTGATCTGGAACTTCATGCCCAGTTCGGTCGACAGCAAGTACGGAAAACGCTCCAGGCCCGCCTGCTTGTAGAACGCCAGGTGCTCGGGCATTTCGCCATCGCTGGCCAGCACGATGCGCAGCCAGGCGCTTTCCGTGCTGGCCACCGACTTGAGGATAGGCAGCAGCTTCTTGCAAACCGGGCAGGTCGGGGAAAGAAAGAACAGCAGCTGGCTGTGCTGGCCGCGTTCGCCGATGACGATACGGCGACCCAGCAGATCCGGCAGTTCGAAGCGCGGAGCGGGCTCGCCCACGCCAGGGCCCTTATCCATCGTCAGCGCCCCCATCGGCGCCACGCGCTCGTACAGCACGCCGATCTGCCGCGACAGCGCCAGGATGACCAGCACCAGGCAGAGCACCACGCCCCACAACAGAAAATTGGAAATGATCAAGGCATCCATGTGAGTTTCCTTCAGAGATTGCGCAATTTGAGATGGGAGGCCAACAGGTGATTGGCGGTGAAGTACAGGCCCACGGCAGCCATCGCCAGGCCGAAGACGGCGGCGGAGTCGGCCCACTGCAGACCGCGCGATTGGCCCGCCGCGGAGATCAGCGCGGGCGCAGCCCACAGCGCCAGCGCCGCGTTGCGCAGCACCAGCCACCACGACAGCCCGCCACGCTGCGCGCCGCGCCCCGGCCCGCCGGCGGCGGGGCCGCCGCAGCCGCAATCGATGTCGCGATGCCCGCGCAGCAGATTGAAGGCCAGCGCCAGCGTCGCCGCCGCCAACACCAGCAGCGCCAGTTGCGCGCCCGCCGCCTGTCGTGCCGGCGCCAGCAGCAAGGCGCCGGACAGCGCTTCGCCCAGCACGAAGAGCCACGCGAACGCGCCGCTCCACCCCGCCGGCAGGATGCGGTAGGCCGACACGATAGCGGCGAAGCCCGCCATGTCCCTCAACTTTTCCAGCGCCCCCAGGAGCAGCACGCAGGCCAGCGCCGCGCTCGCGGCATACAGCAGCACGGGATCGTTCATCGCGCACCTCGCGGTTGCGGTTCGACCTGCAGCGCGGTTTCGCCGGCGGCCTGGATCGTGCCCTTGAGGACCGGCGCGGCCGGCGCGGCGTCGTAGACGTTCACGTTGCCGCCGTCGATCGTGTACAGGCGCGGCTGGTCGTCCTGCGAGACCGACATCGACAAGGCATTCTGGCCCGGCACCCGCGCCACCCGCTTGTGCGTGGCCAGGTCGTAGACCCAGATCTCGGCGGCCGGCGTCTTGTGCGAGCCCTCGGCGCCGTTGGGATGCATGCCCACATACAGCCGCTTGGCGGCCTTGTTGATGGCCAGCAGGTTGTAGCCGCCAGGGCGCCAGCCCTGGTCCTTGCCCGAAGCGTCCAGCAGGGACCAGGGCTTGCCGAAAGCCGCGTCCTTGCCGCTGAAGTCGGCGCTGTAGACATTGCCGTTGTAGGACACGAAGTAGTAGGTGTCGCCCAGGTTCTCGGTGTGCGTGAAGATGGGGTCCTTTTCGGGATCGAACATGGGCTGGCTGCGCTGCTGCCCCGCCGGCTTGCCGGCCTGGTCCAGGTCCACGGTAAGCAGCGCGCCGTCGCCGCAGATGCTGGCGAAGCTGCGCGGGCGCGACGGCAGCACGATGATGCTCCAGCACCCTGCCGCCGCGGTGACCTCGTCCGCGAACTGGCGCGTCTTCAGGTTCACCACCGTGACCGAGGACGCGGGCGTGGCGTTCTGCACGAACAGCAGTTCCCCGTCCGTGCTCTGCTGCAGATAGTTGCGGTAATTCAGCGCCTGCGCGCGTTTCTGCGGGATCGGCACCTCGTACTTGGGCGTGAGCGTTTCGGCGTCCCAGGCCTCCACCACGTCGGTGCGCTTGCCGCGGTTCAAGCGCTCGTAGTAGGTCGTCATGACGTAGATGTCCTTGCCGTCCGCGGACACGGTCATGTGGCCGTTGAACGACGCGGGCACCATGCCCAGGAACTTGAAGGAGTCGCCGTCATAGATGTTGACCCGGCTGTCGACCAGGTGATTGAAGACGGCATCCATCACGTACAGCCGGTGCGGCGTGGCCGGCGGCAGGCGGGTGCCGCCCTTGAGCTCTTCCACGGGCAGATCCGCCCGGGCTAGCCCCGCCGACGCCGCCAGGACGGCGCATAGCGCCCACCGTCCGGCCCGCGATGCGCATGTTCTGGCGCTAGGCGCGTTCATCGATATTCTCCTGGTCTCATGGTCCGGTTCTCCTAGAACGCATAGACGTAGCGCAACTGCACGCCACGCATCCGCGGTCCGTTCTCGACCTTCAGGTCGTGGATGTACTGCATCTGAATCTGGTTGGCGTCGTTGATCTGATGCGTCAGTTCGACGGCCAGCTGGTGATTGCGCGCCCGCGTGGCGACGGTCTCGCCGGACGAGGTTTCCTTGCCGCCAGTCTCGTAGCGGTAACGGATGCCGGTGTAGGTATCGGGCGTCAGGTTGGTCGAAGCCAGCGCGAAGAAACGGAACGAGGGATCCTTCTTCAGCGTCTGCCCATACCAGTCCGTATTGCGGCCGTAGATCTCCACCTCGGCGATGGCTTCGAGATAGGTGGATTCGCCGAAGCCCTGCACGAACGCGAAATCCTGGATGGTGGACCAGCGGTTCTTGCCCGGAGACACGTCGGGACGCGAACCGTCATAACGGCCCACCGGCGCCACCACAAAGGGCTCCCAGGCGAACCAGGTCTTGGTCTGCTCGTTGTTGTACAGCCAGATGGCCGACCCGAGCGTCACGTCGCCGATACCGGTCTGGTGGTCGCCGGGCGCGCCCGGCAGGTCCAGCGAGGTCCGGTACATCGGCACGATGAATTCGAGCTGCATCGTCTTGCCGTAGAAGTCGCGATAGTGCATCTGGCGGTACACCAGCGCATTCACGTCGACGGACGCGCCGTCCACCCGCTGCCCCTCGGCATACAAGCCCGAGGATCGCAATCCCGCCAGATACCCGGCGATGATATTGGTGCCCACCGGCGCGGGTATCCAATCCCGCGCGCTGGGGTCTCCTGCCCATGCCGCCTGCGATGCTGCCGCGCACGCGAGCAACAGCGTGGCCCGTCGGCGGCCCCGGCTACCTGTCCTGCCTGCCATGTCTTCCCCTTGGTGTCATGAAAGCGCGGCCACCGGTATTTCCCGGCTTGGGCCGCGCGCTCATCGTTCTAGTAAGCGATGCAAACGGACTTCCGCTCCAGGTACATCTCCAGCACGGCGCGGCCGTGTTCGCGGCCGATGCCGGACTGCTTGAATCCGCCGAAAGGCATGTTGGGATCCAGCATGTTGTGCGTGTTCACCCAGACGGTGCCGGCATCGATGCGCGGGATCAGGCCTTGCACGCGGGAGAGATCGTTGCTCCAGAGGCTGGCGCCCAGGCCGTAGGCGCTGTCGTTGGCCAGCCGCACCGCATCGTCCAGCGTATCGAAGGGCTGCGCCACCACGACAGGTCCGAAGATCTCCTCGCGAACGATACGCGCCCCCGGCGGCACGTCCGCGAAAACGGTGGGCTGCACGAAGTAGCCCGAGCCGCTGCCGCTGCCTCCTCCCGCCAGCACCCGTCCGCCTTCGCTGCGTCCAAGGCCGATGTAGTCCATGACGCGCTTCTGGTGGCGGGCCGACACCAGCGGGCCGACCTGGGTGGCGGGGTCGAATCCGGACCCCAGCTTCATGCCGGCGGCCAGGTCCGCCAGTCCCTGGACGACCTTGGGATACAGGCCTTTTTGCACATACAGGCGCGAACCCGCCGTGCAAACCTGGCCCTGGTTGAAGAAAATGGCGGCCGCGGCGCCCTGCACCGCGCGGTCGACGTCGCAGTCGTCCAGCACGATCACGGGGGACTTGCCGCCCAGCTCCAGCGAAACCCGCTTCATGTCGTCCATCGCGGCGCGCCCGATGAGCTTGCCGACTTCGGTCGACCCCGTGAACGCGATCTTGTCCACGCCGGGATGCGCAACCAGCGCGGCGCCAGCGGTCTCGCCCCGGCCGGTCACGACGTTGACGACGCCGGGCGGAAAGCCCGCCTCCAGCACCAACTCGGCCAGGCGCAGCGCCGTCAACGGCGTTTCCTCGGCAGGCTTGAGCACCACGGTGCAGCCCGCCGCCAAGGCGGGCGCGATCTTCCAGATCGCCATCAACAGCGGAAAATTCCACGGAATGATCGCGGCCACCACGCCCACCGCCTGCGGCAAGGTATAGGCGCTGTACCGCACGCCCGGCGGAAACGGTATGGACAGCGACAGGGTGTCGCCCGTGATCTTGGTCGCCCACCCCGCCATGTAGCGCAGCCACTGCGCGCCCGACCCGACTTCCAGGCCCTGCGCCACGCCCAGCAGCTTGCCGTTGTTCAGGGTTTCCAGACGGGCCAGTTCGGTGCCGTGCTGCTCGATCAGGTCGGCCAATTTCAGCAACAGGCGTTCGCGCCCGGCAGGCAGCATGTCACGCCAGGGACCGGATCCGAAGGCGCGCCTGGCGGCCTGCACCGCCAGGTCCACCTGCTGCGGCCCGGCGTCGGGCTGATGGGCGATGACGTCGCCCGTGGCCGGATCATGGACGGCAATGGGCGCGCCTTGTCCTTCGCGCACCGGTTTGCCATCGATGAGCATGGCTTCCCGGATGGCGGCCAGTTCCGGGCGGTCAGAACCGGCGTGGCCGGCGGCGCTTGCGCTTGCTGAAGACATTCGAAGCTCCAACGAAATGGTTGAAGCCAGGATAGCAACGGCCTTCCCGGAAGGCTTGTCGGACCGTGCATGGCGTTTTGTCATTCTGCGCACGGCAAAAAAAACCCGGCAACGCGCAGCGCGGTGCCGGGCCTGGCGCGGCGCCCTTGTGGGGCCCGCGCATCGCGGACGTCGGATCAGTCCAGCATCAGCACCGTGGCGCCGGTGGTCTTGCGCGCGGCCAGCGCGGTCTGGGCCTCGCCGGCCTGCTCCAGCGTGTAGCGCTGGTCGATGCGGACCTTGATCTTCTTCTTCAGGACCAGGTCGAACAGCTCCTCGGAGGCGGCTTGCAGCTTGGCCAGCGTGTTCACGTGCAGGCCCAGCGACGGGCGCGTCACGTACAGGCAGCCCTTCTGGTTCAGCGTCGCCAGGTTGACGCCAGACACGGGGCCGGACGCATTGCCGAAGCTCACCATCAGGCCGCGCGGCTCGATGCAGTCCAGCGAGGTTTCCCAGGTGTCCTTGCCCACGCCGTCATACACCACCGGCACCTTCTTGCCGCCAGTCAGCTCGAGCACGCGCTCGGCCACGTTCTCGCGCGAGTAGTCGATGGTTTCCCAGGCGCCATTGGCGCGGGCCAGTTCGGCCTTCTCGGGGCTGGAGACGGTGCCGATCAGCTTCACGCCCAGGGCCTTGGCCCATTGGCACGCGATCAGGCCCACGCCGCCTGCGGCCGCGTGGAACAGGATGGTCTCGCCGCCTTGCAGACGGTAGGTCTGGCGGAACAGGTATTGCACCGTCAGGCCCTTGAGCATCAAAGCCGCCGCTTCGTCAAAGCCGATGCCCTTGGGCACCTTGACGACCTGCGCGGACGGAACGTTGCGCGCCTTGGCGTAGGCGCCGATGGGGCTCTGGCCGTAGGCGACGCGGTCGCCCTTTTTCAGATGCGTGACGTCGGCGCCGACCGCGGTCACGACACCCGCGCCCTCGAAGCCCAGGCCGTGCGGCAACGCGTGGGGATACAAGCCCGTGCGGTAATAGATATCGATGAAGTTCAGGCCGGCGGCGTGCTGCTCGATCGTGACTTCATTGGCGGCGGGCGGAGGCACTTCCACCTCGACCAGCTTCAGGACTTCAGGACCACCGTGCTGCTCGATACGAATTGCCTTGACGAGATTGCTGGCCATGCTGGCCTCCTTTCATTGGAAAAAATGCTAACGAGAGCCTGTCTGCGGCCCCTGAACGAGAAAAATCAGATTCAACGCGATGGCCGGGTCCCGTCCTGCCTGGCGGACGCCAGCCTGCCGGCCCCGCCCCCCATCAGCACGAATACCCCTGCCAGCACCAACGCGGTCCCCGCCATCTGCCACACAGTGATGGGCTCTTGCAGAAACCACGACGCCAGAAACAGCACCGACACCGGCCCGATCATGCCCAGCAGCGACGCGGTGGGCGCGCCGATCAGCGCCACCGCCCACATCAGCATGAACACCGGCACGACGGTATTCAGCGTGGCGTGGATCACCGAATACCCGTAGACCCCGGCAGGCTGGATCAGCATGGACGGGGGATGCACGGCAAAGAACTGGATGATGCAGGCCACGCAAGACACCAGCATGGCATACGCCACCAGGCGCGTCGCTCCCAAGCGCTTGACCAGTTCCCCCGAACAGATCAGGTACACAGAATAGCTTGCGGCCGACCCGAAAACGAACAAAGACCCTAACAGCACCTCGCCGCCGCCGAAGGACAGGTCGTGGGCGAACACCAGCACCACCCCGGCATAGGACAGCGCCATGGCCATCCACTGGCGGCGCTCGACCGCGCGCTTGAACCAGAACGCCGACAGCAACACCACCAGCGAAGGCGACAGGAACAGGATCAGGCGCTCCAGGCTGGCGGTGATGTAGCGCAGCCCCAGAAAGTCCAGGAAGCTGGACAGGTAATAGCCCAGCAGGCCCAGCACGCAGACCTGCGCGCGCTCCTTCCAGGTCATCACGGGGATTTCGCCGCGCGCCGCGCGGCGCGACTGATGCCAGGCCACCGCAGCGAAGAACGGCATGGCGAACAGCATGCGGAAGGCAATGAGGGTGACCGCGTCGATGCCGTAGCGGTAAGTGAACTTCACCACGATGGCCTTGGCCGAGAACAGGACTGCGCCCAGGGTCGCCAGGAAAAAACCGGCGGTGCGGTTGGAAAGGCGGAAGGACGGCGAAAGCTTGGCAAGGCGATTCATGCGATGATTTTATGTTCAGTGCAAAAACACCGCACGCCTTTACCCACGCTTTCTTCGCCATACGCCTGCCTCACGCATGACCCGACACCGCGCCCTCACCTACATCCACGTTGCCGCAGTGCTTTTCGGCCTGACCGGCGTGTTCGGCGAATTGATCCAGGCCAGCGCCGCCGTGATCACGCTGGGCCGGGCCGTCTTCGCGGTGCTCGCGCTGGGGCTGTTCGCCCGCATGCGCCGCAAGCCGCTCCTGGGCGCCCTGACGCCGGCGCAGCTGTTCGTGCTGGTGGTGTCCGGCGCCCTGCTGGCGGGCCACTGGGTCACTTTCTTCATCGCCGTGAAAGTCGGCGGCATCGCCATCGCCACGCTGGGTTTCGCCAGCTTCCCCGCTTTCATCACCTTGTTCGAGGGCCTGCTCTTCCGGGAACGCATCCGTCCGACCGAATGGCTGCTGCTGGGCCTGGTGACTGCAGGCCTGGTGCTGGTCACGCCCGCGTTCGACCTGGCCGACCAGGGCACCATCGGCCTGGCCTGGGGCCTCTTGTCGGGCCTGAGCTTCGCGCTGCTGGCGCTGAGCAACCGCCGTTCGGCCTCGGGTATGGACCCGATGCAGGTGGCCTGCTGGCAGAACCTGATCGTGGCGTTGGTAATGCTGCCCTTCGCCGTATCCCAGTTGCCTGCGCTGCCTGCGCTGGACTGGTTCTGGCTGGCGCTGCTGGGCATTTTCTGCACCGGCTTGTCGCACTATCTGTTCGTGTCCAGCCTGACGCGGCTGAACGCGCGCAGCGCCGGATTGGTCATCGCGCTGGAGCCGGTCTACGCCATCGCCTTCGCCTGGGCGCTGTTCAGCCAGGAGCCCACGCCGCGCATGATGGCGGGCGCCGCCCTGATCGTGGCCGCCATCGTCTGGTCGGGCCTGCGCAAGCAGGCGCCCGCCGCACAGCCGGACATCGCGGCGAAAACGCAGCCTTGACAATAACTGACTAGGCAGTAAAATTCGGCGCATATGACTGCTGCGCCTCCCACTTCTCCGTCCGACGGCCCCGTCCATTACCGCGCAGACGCCAGCTGCGTAATGGATGAAAACGCCGGCTTCCTGATCAAACTGGTTTCCAATTCCCTGAACCGGATGCTGGACCAGGAAATGGCCCCGCTGGAACTCACCGCGATGCAATGGCGTCCGGTGCTGCTGGTGTTCCAGGGCCGCGCCGATACGCCCGCTGAACTCGCCAGGCTTACAGGCATGGACACGGGCGCCATGACCCGCGCGTTGGACCGGCTGGAAGCCAAGGGACTGCTGCGCCGCAACCGGTGCCAGACAGACCGCCGCGTCGTCAAGATCGAACTCACCGAGATCGGCGAGGCCAAGGCGCGCGCGATCCCGCCCAATATCGCGCGGGTACTGAATTACCACCTGCGCGGGTTTTCCAGCGACGAAGTCGCGCAGCTCAAGCACCTGCTGCGCCGGATGATCGCCAACGGCTCCGCCTCGTCAGCCCCCCCAAACCGCTAAGGTCCGCCAACGAACCCCGGCTTTCGGGGTTTTATTTGGCATAATAATTGCCTAGGCAAATACAGATCAATCAATTACTTTCAGCAAACAGTCAGGATGAAACGCCTTCTCACTACCGTATTGGTGCTGGCCCTGAGCGGTTGCGCATTGATGGAATCCGGCTCCGAGCCGGTGGCCGCGCTGGACGGCGCCAAGCTGGGGCTCACCAGCCAGGACACCGTCTGGCCCGAAACCCAATGGTGGCAGCGCTACGGCGATCCGCAGCTCAATGCCTTGCTGGACGAGGGCTTGGCCAACAACCCCTCGATGAGCGCGGCGCAAGCGCGCCTGGCCAAGGCCAATGCCGCCGTCGGCATCGCACGCGCCCCGCTGCTGCCCCGGGTGGATGCCAACTACACGCTGACCCGCGAACACCTGTCCAAGGACTACATCTACCCCGCTCCCATGGGCGGCTCGGTCGTCAGCGACAACCGGCTGGCGCTGGACTTCAGCTATGAGCTGGACTTCTGGGGCAAGAACCGGTCGCGCCTGCAAGCGGCCGTATCGCAGCAAGCCGCCGCCGCGGCCGATGCGCAGGCGGCGCGCAATCTGCTGGCCGGCGCCCTGGTCCGCGCCTACCTGAATCTGCAGAACGCCTTTGCCCAGCGTGACGTGCTCAACCGCGTGCTGGCCCAACGCGCCGAGGTGCTGTCATTGACCCAAGGCCGCTACACGGCCGGGCTGGACACCCAGGTGGAAGTCAAACAGGCGGAATCGTCGCTGGCCGCCGGCAAGGTGGAACTGACCCAGACCGACACCACGTTGGCGCAGCTGCGCAATCAGGTCGCGGCACTGGCCGGGGCCGGTCCGCAACGCGGGCAATCCTTGCAGCCGGTGGCGCTGACCGCTCCCGCCGGCGGCGTGCCCGCCAACGTGCCGCTGGACCTGCTGGGCCATCGCCCCGACGTCACCGCTGCGAAATGGCGCGCCGAAGCCGCCCGCCACGCCATCGACAGCGCCAAGGCCGAGTTCTACCCCAATGTGAACCTGGCGGCGTTCGTCGGCTTCCAGGCCATGGGCACCGGCAATCTGCTGGGCGCGGATGCCCGTATGGCCGGCTTCGGCCCGGCGGTCACGCTGCCGATCTTCCACGGCGGCGAATTGAACGCCAACCTGGCGGGCCGGCGCGCCGACGCCGACCTCGCGGTGTCGGACTACAACCAGACCGTGCTGGACGCCGTGCACCAGGTGGCCGATGCGCTCGACGGCCTGCGCCTGCTGGACCAGGAAAAGGCCCAGCAGCGCCAGGCCCGCGAAGCCATCGACGCCGCCTATGACCTGGCGGTCAAGCGCTACAAGGCCGGCATGGGCAACTACATCTCCGTGCTCATTGCGCAGACCGGCGTGCTGACACAGGCGCGACTGGACACCGATCTGCGCATCCGCGCCTATCAGCTGGACGCCACTCTCGCCAATGCGCTGGGCGGCGGCTACGCCCCCGCGGCCGAGCCGGCCCCCGCCACGAACTCCACCCATTGAACGCTCCCCGGACTCAGACGTCATGACCGCAGCCACTCCCGCCGCCAATCCCGCCCGCAAACGCCTGCTGCTGCTGGCAACCGGCGCCTTCATCCTCATCGCGATCGCTTACGGCATCTGGTGGGCGCTCTTCGGCGCTCATTTCGAGAGCACCGACGACGCCTACGTGCATGGCAACCTGGTGCAGATCACGCCGCAAGTGCCCGGCACGGTCGTGGCCATCGAGGCCGACGACACGGAAACCGTGGCCGCCGGCCAGCCGCTGGTGCGCCTGGACCCGGCCGACACCGACGTGGCCTTGCAGCAGGCCCAGGCCAAACTTGCGCAAACGGTGCGCCAGGTGCGCACCATCTACGTCCAGAACGACGCCCTGGCCGCCGACGTCGACCTGCGCAACGCCGACATCCTGCGCGCCCAGGCCGAACTGACCCGCGCGCAAAGCGACGTCAACCGCCGCCAGCAACTGGCCAAGTCCGGCGGCGTCAGCGGCGAAGAGATCCTGCACGCCGAAGCCGCGCTGAAGTCCGCCCAGTCAGGCCTGGCGCAAGCCCGCGCCGCGCTGGCAGCCTCCCGCGCCAAGCTGGCCACCAACCAGGCGTTGACCCAGGGCACCACGGTCGCCGACCACCCCGACGTGCAGCAGGCCGCAGCCGGCCTGCGCAACGCCTGGCTGGCGCAATCGCGCACCGTGCTGCCCGCTCCGGTGGGTGGCGTGGTGGCCCGGCGCAGCGTGCAGGTCGGCCAGCGCGTCGCGCCCGGTTCGGCCCTGATGACGGTGGTGCCGCTGGACCAGGTGTGGATCGAGGCCAATTTCAAGGAAGGCCAGCTGCGCAAGATGCGCATCGGCCAGCCGGCCAAGATGGTGGCCGACCTGTACGGCAGCTCGGTCACCTACCACGGCACCATCGCCGGCCTGGACGCCGGCACGGGCAGCGCCTTCGCCCTGCTGCCCGCGCAGAACGCCACCGGCAACTGGATCAAGGTGGTGCAACGCGTGCCGGTGCGCATCGCGCTGGACCCCGAGGACCTGAAGAAGCACCCGCTGCGCGTGGGCCTGTCGATGGACGTGGAAGTGGACGTGGGCAAGCAGGAAGGCGAACCGCTGACGCAGGCCGAACGCAAGGAGCCGGCCTGGTCGACGCGCGCCTTCGAGCCGGCCCATGACGAAGTCGACGCCATGATCAGCAAGATCATCGAGGCCAACCTCGCATCATGAGCGCAGCCAAGCAGCCCGCCGCCGCGCCGGCGCCCCCGCCCGGCGCCCACCCGCCGCTGGAAGGCGCGACCCGCATCATCGGGTCCATCGCGCTGTCCACGGCGGTGTTCATGAACGTGCTGGACACGTCCATCGCGAACGTGTCCATCCCGACCATCTCCGGCGATCTGGGCGTCAGCACCAGCCAGGGCACCTGGGTCATCACGTCGTTCGCCGTGGCCAACGCGATCACAGTGCCGCTCACGGGCTGGCTCACGCAGCGCTTTGGACAGGTGCGGCTGTTCCTGATCTCCACCCTGCTGTTCGTGCTGGCGTCATGGCTGTGCGGCTTTGCGCCCTCGCTGGAAGCGCTGATCGCGTTCCGCGTGCTGCAAGGCGCGGTCGCCGGGCCCATGATTCCGCTGTCGCAAGCGCTGATGCTGGCGAGTTTCCCCAAGTCCAAGGCGGGCATGGCGCTGGCGGTCTGGTCCATGACCACGCTGGTGGCGCCCGTCGCCGGGCCCTTGCTGGGAGGCTGGATCTCCGACAACTACACCTGGCCGTGGATCTTCTACATCAACGTGCCGGTGGGCCTGCTGGCCGCCTGGATCAGCTGGCGCATCTATGGCGACCGCGAATCGGTCACGCGCAAGCTGCCGATCGACAAGGTCGGGCTGGCGCTGCTGGTGGTATGGGTAGGCGCGCTCCAGATCATGCTGGACAAGGGCAAGGAGCTGGACTGGTTCGCCAGCGGCACCATCATCGCGCTGGCCGCCACCGCGTTCGTCGCCTTCGTCTTCTTCCTGATCTGGGAGCTGACCGACGCCCACCCCGTGGTGGATCTGCGCCTGTTCAAAATCCGCAATTTCACGGTCGGCGCGCTGACGCTGGCGGTGGCCTACGGCGTCTTCTTCGGCAACGTGGTGCTGCTGCCGCTATGGCTGCAAAGCAACATGGGCTACACCGCGACCTACGCGGGGCTGGTGACCGCGCCGGTGGGCCTGCTGGCGATCCTGCTGACGCCCATCGTCGGCAAGATGCTGGCCACGCGCGATCCGCGGCAGATCGCGACGGTGGCGTTCCTGATCTTCGCGCTGGTGTGCTTCATGCGTTCTGGCTTCAACACCCAGACCGATGTCCGCACGCTGATGGTGCCGACCATCATCCAGGGCGCGGCCATGGCGACGTTCTTCGTGCCGCTTACGTCGATCACGCTGTCCAGCATCGAGCCGTGGCGCATTCCCGCGGCCTCGGGTCTGTCGAACTTCCTGCGCCTGACCGCGGGCGCGTTCGGCACGTCCATCGCCACCACCCTGTGGGAAAACCGCGCGACCATGCATCACGCGCAGCTCACCGAAGTCGCCAAGCCCGGCCAGCAGGCGTTCGACCAGACCATGGCGACGCTGCAGAACGGGCTGGGCGTGACGCATCAGCAAGCGCTGACGATGGTGGACGGACTGATCAATGCGCAAGCCTTCACGATGTCCGCGGTAGACGTGTTCTACGCCTCCGCGATCATCTTCCTGGCACTCACCGGCCTGGTCTGGTTCGCTCGTCCCCGGTCGGCCAAGGCGGGCGGCGGCGGCGCGGCCGAAGCGGCGGCCGGCGCCCACTGAGGCGCAGCGCCAGGCCCCGGACCGATCTGCGTCCAGGGCCTGGCGGCACAAGAACGCTATTCCTTCAGCAAGACCTGCCAGTCGGCGCGCTCGATGACGTCGGCCGGCAAGGCGCTGGTGGGCGACAGGTTGAACACCGAGATGCCACGAGCGCGCCATTGCGCGGCGGCGAAGCGGAACGACGGCTCAATCAACTGCGAAAACTTGCGCGCTAGCCTGCTCGACTGGCGCGAGGTCCCTTCATCATAAAAGCGCACGCCATTTTGCAACGTCAGATCCAGCCCGTGCGCGTAGACCTTGCGGGCGCCGCTGGACACCAGCACCTGCAAGGCGGCATAGGCCACTGTATCGGCGTCGAACACGCCCAAGGCCACGTTGAAGCTGAAGCCCATGGCCTGTTTTGCGTCCAGCAACTGCACGTCGGGCGAGGCCGCCGCCATGCGCTGGAGCACGGCTGGCGCGGAGATGCGTTGGTAGGCCCGTGCGGAGATCAGTTCAATGACGCAGATGCGGCAGCGGATCGACTCCTGCGGCAGCCCCTGCATGATGTAGCGCAGAACCTCGGGCAAGACGTACAGCGTCAGGTCGCGCGACACGATCTCGCGAACCAGCTCGATACGCTCGCGCACGAAGTTCTGGTCGATGATGCAGTAATACTTGAACGGCAGGTCGAACTTGCGCGCCAGCATGATGGCGCCATTCACGCCCATCGCGACCCGGATGTCGAGCCGGTCGTAAGGTATCTGCGTGACCGACGGGCCGCTCAGGATCAGATGTACTTCCTGGTCGGCGGAATCGTACCCTTGAGCCAACGGCGTGACTGGCTGCGGTCGGCCAAAGGCGCGAAAGCCGCAGATGGCGCCTGACCTATCCCTGCGGATCCGGACGAAAGGCCACAAGTGCTGGTTATGCCTCTGCGTGCGCGACCGAAGCACGCGGTACAGCTTGCGCACGAAACGGTCGGCCCGCCCGCTACCCACGTGGGCAGCGGAGAAGGAAAAGCCAGATTCGTCCATTGACTAGCCGAAGGGTCTGGCGAGGACTTGCCTCAGCCCGCCGCGATCAGCGCGGCAATCGCGCTGCCGACGTCGGCGGTGGAGGCAGTGCCCTTCATGTCCCGGGTACGCGGACCTTCCGCCAGGACGGTTTCGATGGCCTTGACCACCGCAGCCGAAGCGTCCGGATAGCCAAGGAAGTCCAACATCAGCGCGCCGCTCCAGATCTGGCCGATCGGGTTGGCGATGCCCTTGCCGTAGATGTCCGGCGCCGAACCATGCACCGGTTCGAACAGGGACGGGAACTTGCGTTCCGGGTTCAGGTTGGCCGAAGGCGCGATGCCGATGGTGCCCGTGCAGGCCGGTCCCAGGTCGGACAGGATGTCGCCGAACAAATTGGAAGCCACCACCACGTCGAACCAGTCGGGATGCTGCACGAAATGCGCGCACAGGATGTCGATGTGGTACTTGTCCCAGCGCACGTCCGGGTACTTCTCGCCCATCTCGGCCACGCGCTCGTCCCACCAGGGCATCGAAATGGAAATGCCATTGGACTTGGTGGCGGCGGTCAGGTGCTTGCCGCGCTTCTGCGCCAGTTCGAAGGCGAACTTGAGGACGCGGTCGGCGCCGATGCGCGTGAAGACGCTTTCCTGGATGACCACTTCGCGTTCGGTGCCCGCGAACAGGCGGCCGCCGCTGTTGGAGTATTCGCCTTCGGTGTTCTCGCGCACGATGAAGAAATCGATCTCGCCGGGCTGGCGGTCCTTCAGCGGAGAGGGCACGCCAGGCATCAGGCGCACCGGGCGCAGGTTGATGTACTGGTCGAACTCGCGGCGGAACTTGAACAGCGAGCCCCACAGCGCTTCGTGGTCAGGCACCGTGGCGGGCCAGCCGATGGAGCCGAAGAAAATCGCTTCGTGCTGGCCGATCTGCGCCTGCCAGTCGTCCGGCATCATCTTGCCGCGCTTGGCGTAGTAGTCGCAGCTCCAGTCGAAATGGTCCCACTGAAAATCGATGCCGAATCGCGTTGCGACCGCGTCCAGCACCTTCAAGCCCTCAGGCACGACTTCCTTGCCGATGCCGTCTCCAGGAATCACCGCAATCTTGTGTTTCTTTGCCACCACGTCTTCCTTTGTTTTCCTTGGATGCACTATGCGCGCCGCGGGTCTGAGCGGCCACGCGCAGCCTCCATATCATTGCACGGAAATGTTACTCGATACGGCCCCGAATCGGACGCGCCAGCCACTGCTGGCAGGCACGCAGGATCAGGATTTCAACGCCGGCCTTTCGAGCCCAGCAAGGAGCCCAAAATGCCCCGGGTCAGTTCACGCGCGATCGACCGGACCGTGCTCTTGGCCATGGTCTGCACCACGCCGTCGCGCTTGCCGCCGCGCGGCCCCGTCGACCCGAACAAGACCTCGTTCAGGCTGTCCATGAGGCCGCCACCCGATTCCTCGGCAGCGCCCTTGCCTGCGGGCTGCGCGGAACCGTTCCCGGCCGCGCCGGCCTGGTCCGCCGGCTTGGCCGCACGCCCGGCCAGCACTTCATAGGCGGACTCGCGGTCTATGGATTTCTCATACTTCGACGCCAGCGGACTGCCCTGGCGCAACGCCTGCCGCTCCGCGTCGGTCGCCGGGCCGATCCGGCTGGCCGGCGGCACGATATAGGCGCGTTCGGTCGGCATCGGCCGCCCCTTGGGATCCAGCAAGGAAACCAGCGCCTCGCCCACGCCCAGCTCGGTGATGGCGGCCTCGATGTCCAGCCCCGGATTGGGACGCATCGTCTGGGCCGCCGTCTTCACGGCCTTCTGGTCACGCGGCGTGAATGCCCGCAAGGCGTGCTGGACGCGATTGCCCAATTGGCCCAGTACGGTGTCGGGGATGTCCAGCGGGTTCTGTGTCACGAAATAGACGCCCACGCCCTTGGAGCGGACCAGGCGCACCACCTGCTCGATCTTGTTCAGCAGCGCGGCGGGCGCATCGTTGAACAGCAGGTGGGCCTCATCGAAGAAAAACACCAGCTTGGGCTGGTCCATGTCGCCGACTTCGGGCAGCTTCTCGTACAGGTCCGCCAGCAGCCACAACAGGAAAATTGCATACAGGCGCGGCGCCTGCATCAGCTTGTCCGCGGCCAGCACGTTGACCATGCCTCGGCCCTGCGCATCCGTGCGCATCAGGTCGGCCACGTCGAGCATGGGTTCGCCGAAGAATTTCTCCGCACCCTGCGATTCCAGCGCCAGCAAGCCGCGCTGAATGGCGCCGATGCTGGCGGAAGACACATTCCCGTAACGTGTCTTCAGCTCCGAAGCGCGGTCGGCGACGTTCTGCAGCATGGCGCGCAGGTCCTTCAGGTCCAGCAGCAACTGGCCTTCGTCGTCGGCAACCTTGAAGACCAGCGTCAGCACGCCTTCCTGCGTGTCGTTCAATTCCAGGATGCGGGACAGCAGCAGCGGCCCCATATCCGATACCGTGGCGCGCACCGGCAGCCCCTGCTCGCCGAACACGTCCCACAGGGTGACGGGGCTGGCCGCCCAGGCCGGTTCGTTCAGGCCCAGGTTCTTCAGGCGTTCCAGCAGCTTGGGAGTCGCGGCGCCGGCCTGGGAAATGCCGGTCAGGTCGCCCTTGACGTCGGCCATGAACACCGGCGTGCCGATACGGGAGAAGGATTCGGCCAAAACCTGCAAGGTGACGGTCTTGCCGGTGCCCGTGGCCCCCGTGATGCAGCCGTGGCGGTTTGCCAGGGCGGGTAGCAGCGCCAATTCGGTCTGTGCATTCTTGGCGATGACGATGGGGTTGGGCATGTGCAGCTCTCCGGACCAGGGAATCAGATGGATGCCCAAGTGTAGAGCCTGCCGCGCCGCTTGTGCGCGTGGCAATATGGACACATGCGGTCCGCCCCCGGGCGCGCCGGGCGCTGGCACGGTAAAATGCCATTTTTGCAGACAAATTACCCTGGGAAGCCATGGCCGGACACAGCAAATGGGCCAATATTCAGCACCGCAAAGGGCGCCAAGACGCCAAGCGCGGAAAGCTCTGGACCAAGATCATTCGTGAAATCACCGTGGCGGCGCGTGCCGGCGGCCCTGACCCGGACAGCAACCCGCGCCTGCGCATGGCCTGGGACAAGGCCACCGACGCCAACATGCCCAAGGACAACATCCAGCGCGCCATCCAGCGCGGCGCGGGCGGCGCCGACGGCGAGGCCTACGAAGAAGTCCGCTACGAAGGCTATGGCATCGGCGGCGCAGCCGTCATCGTCGACTGCATGACAGACAACCGCACCCGCACCGTCGCCGAAGTGCGCCACGCCTTCGCCAAGAACGGCGGCAACCTGGGCCAGGAAGGCTCGGTCGCCTTCATGTTCAAGCATTGCGGCCAATTCGTCTTCGCCCCCGGAACCTCGGAAGACAAGGTCATGGAAACCGCCCTCGAAGCCGGCGCGGAAGACGTGACGACCGACGAGGAAGGCGTGATCGAAGTGGTCTGCGCCCCGGCTGACTACGCCGCCGTGCGCGGCGCCTTCGACGCCGCCGGCCTGAAGGCCGAAGTGGACGGCATCGTCATGAAAGCCCTGAACGAGACCGAACTCGCCGGGGAAGACGCCATCAAGATGCAGAAACTGCTCGACGCCCTGGAAGGCCTGGACGACGTGCAGGAAGTCTATACGAACGTCGTTTTCGACGAAGCGCAGTAACTCCATTACCCCGGCGCCGGGCGGGCCTTGCCTGCCCGGCGCCACGCTGTCACCGGATCCGGGTCCGCCTGGATCCTGGCCTACTCCACGGGCTGGCGCCTTGCGGCGCTCGACTGGCAACCTAAAGAACCTCGCAACATGAAACTCCTGGTAATTGGCTCTGGCGGCCGAGAACACGCCCTCGCCTGGCGGCTGGCCCGCTCCCCGCGCGTCCACAAGGTATACGTCGCTCCCGGCAACGGCGGCACGCAACGCGCCGAACAGATCGAGAACGTCCCGTTCACCAATGCCGAGGAATTGGCCGATTTCGTGCAACGCGAAGGCGTCGCCCTGACCGTCGTCGGCCCTGAAGCCCCCCTGGCCGCTGGCGTCGTCGACGTGTTCCGCGCCCGCGGCCTGAAGATCTTCGGCCCCACCAAGGCCGCAGCGCAGCTGGAAAGCTCGAAGGACTACGCCAAGGCCTTCATGGTCCGGCACAACATCCCGACCGCCCGCTACGAAACCTTCACCGATCCGGCCAAGGCGCACGCCTACATCGACCAGGAAGGCGCTCCCATCGTGATCAAGGCCGACGGCCTGGCCGCCGGCAAGGGCGTGGTGGTCGCCGCCACGCTGGAAGAGGCGCATGCCGCCGTGGACGCCATGCTGGGCGACGGCTCCATGGGCGCCGCCGGCGCGCGCGTCGTCATCGAGGAATGCCTGGTGGGCGAAGAAGCCAGCTTCATCGTCATGTGCGACGGCCGCAATGTGCTGGCCCTGGCCACCAGCCAGGACCACAAGCGCCTGCAGGACGGCGACCAGGGTCCCAATACCGGCGGCATGGGCGCGTATTCGCCCGCGCCCATCGTCACCCCGGAACTGCACCACCGCATCATGCGCGAAATCATCCTGCCGACCGTGCAGGGCATGACGCGCGATGGCATCCCGTACACGGGCTTCCTGTACGCCGGCCTGATGATCGCCCCGGGCGACGACCCCGACCGCGAGATCAAGACCCTGGAATTCAACTGCCGCATGGGCGATCCTGAAACCCAGCCCATCATGATGCGCGTCAAGAGCGACCTGCTGGACGCCCTGGAGCATGCCGTCGACGGCACGCTCGACCAGGCCGACATCACCTGGGACCGCCGCACCGCCCTGGGCGCCGTGCTGGCCGCGCACAACTACCCCAACACGCCGCGCACCGGCGACGTCATCCGCGGCCTGCCCGCCGACGCCGAGGACTGCATGGTGTTCCACGCCGCCACCAAGCTCGACGGCGACGAAGTCAAGACCACCGGCGGCCGCGTGCTGTGCGTCACGGCGCTGGGCGACTCCGTCAAGATGGCCCGCGACCGCGTCTACGAAGCGATCGACGGCATCCACTTCGACGGCCGCCAGTATCGCAGCGACATCGGCTGGCGCGCGCTCAAGCCTTCGCAGCAGAAGTCCAAGCCCAACGCCTAGCCGGAACCGTCGATGAACGCCTTGCCCGTCTCTTCCGTCCGGGACTACCTCACCGGCTTGCAGGCCCGCATCGTCGGCGCCCTGGAAGCCGCCGAGGGCGCGGCCTTCCGTACCGACGAATGGGTCCGCCCCGAGGGCGGCGGCGGGCTGTCGCGCCTGCTGGAAGGCGGCTCGCTGTTCGAACGGGCCGGCGTGCTGTTCAGCCATGTCCAGGGCAGCAAGCTGCCGCCCTCGGCCAGCGCGCACCGCCCGGAACTGGCCGGCCGGTCCTGGGAAGCCATGGGCGTGTCCATGGTGCTGCACCCGCGCAATCCCTACGTGCCCACCACGCACATGAACGTGCGCATGTTCCTGGCGGCAGCCCGGCCCGGCCACGACGAGGCCGACGTCTTCTGGTTCGGCGGCGGCATCGACCTGACGCCCTACTATCCCTACGAGGAAGACGCCCGCCATTTCCACGCCACCTGCCGCGATGCCCTGGCCGGCCATGGCGCCGACTACTACCCGCGCTACAAGCGCTGGTGCGACGAGTACTTCTTCCTAAAACACCGCAATGAAACGCGCGGCGTGGGCGGCATCTTCTATGACGACCTGAACGCTCCCGGCTTTGACGCCTCGTTCGCGCTGACCCGATCGGTGGGCGACGCCTTCCTGCCGGCCTACATGCCGATCGTGGAACGCCGCCGCGACCAGGCCTACGGCGAGCGCGAGCGCGATTTCCAGGCCTACCGCCGCGGCCGCTATGTGGAATTCAACCTGGTCTTCGACCGCGGCACGCTGTTCGGCCTGCAGTCCGGCGGACGTACCGAGTCGATCCTGCTGTCCATGCCGCCGCTGGCGCAGTGGCGCTACGACTGGCAGCCCGAGGCAGGCACGCCCGAGGCCGAATTGGCCGCCTACCTCAAACCGCGGGACTGGGTTTGAAGCGCATCGGCCTGTTGGGCGGCAGTTTCGACCCCGTCCACGTCGCGCACATCGCCCTGGCGCAGAACGCCTTGCAGACGTTGGGCCTGGCCGAGGTGCAGCTCATCCCCGCGGCCAATCCCTGGCAACGCGCAGCGTTGCACGCCACGGCCGAACAACGCCGCGACATGCTGCAACTGGCCATCGCCGGCCATGCGGGCCTGGTGGTCAATCCCATCGAAATCGACCGCGGCGGCGCGACCTACACCATCGACACGCTGCGCGCCCTGCCCCAGGACGCGCGCTACGTCTGGCTGCTGGGCACCGACCAGTTGGCGAATTTCTGTACCTGGCGCGACTGGCAGGACATCGCCAGCCTGGTGGACCTGGCCGTGGCCACCCGCCCGGGCACGGCGCTCAGCGCCCCGCCGGCGCTGGCCGAACACCTGCGCGGCCAGGGACGCGAACTGCAGGAACTGCCTTTTGCTCCCATGCCGGTTTCGGCCTCGCAGATCCGCCAGCGCCTGGCGCAAGGCGAATCCACCGAAGGCCTGCTTGCCGCTCCGGTGGCCGCGTATATTGCGGCGCACCATCTTTACCGATAAACCTACACCCGCGGTGCGCTGAAAGCGCCACGGGGCCAGCATCCGCTGTCCGCCCGCGGGTTATATTTACTGACTATGGATATACAAAAACTCCAACGCGCCGTCATCGACGCCCTCGAAGACGTCAAGGCGCAAGACATCAAGGTCTACAACACCACGCATCTGACCAGCCTGTTCGATCGCGTCGTGATTGCAAGCGCCACCTCCAACCGCCAGACCCGCGCCCTCGCTTCCAGCGTGGCGGATCGCGGCCGTGCGCTCGATCTCTCCGGCATCACCATCGAAGGCGAAGACACGGGCGAATGGGTCGTGGTCGACCTGGGCGACGTGGTCGTGCACATCATGCAGCCCGCCATCCGCCAGTACTACAACCTGGAAGAGATCTGGGGCGGCAAGCCGGTGCGCGTGAAGCTCCTGCCCGAGTCCACCCGCCCCGCGCCGGTCGCCAACGACGGCGCGCACGACGCCGAGTACTGAGCGCGCCGTGAAGCTGATCGTCGTGGCCGTGGGCACGCGCATGCCGGACTGGGTGCAAACCGCCTGGGACGACTACGCCAAGCGCCTGCCGGCCGACTGCGCGCTGGAACTGCGCGAAATCAAGCCTGAACCCCGCACCACCGGCAAGACGCCCGCCCAGATGATGGCGGCGGAAGCCAAGCGGATCGACGCCGCCCTGCCCGCCAGCGTCTTGCGCCTGGCGCTGGACGAACGCGGACGCGACCTCACCACCATGGCGTTGTCGCAGAAGCTGGAACAATGGCGCGCCGGCGGTCAGGATGTTGCTTTTCTCGTCGGCGGCCCGGACGGGCTGGATGCCGACCTGAAGGCATCCTGTTCCGGCCAATTGCGCCTGTCCTCGCTGACGCTTCCGCACCCCATGGTGCGCGTGGTGCTGGCCGAACAGCTCTACCGGGCCTGGGCCATCATGACCAATCATCCCTACCACCGCGCCTGACCGCTGGCCGGGCCGGCGCCCATCCTGCTGACGCATGACCGACACCGCAACCTCCGCGCGCCTCTACCTTGCCTCCGCCAGTCCCCGGCGGCGCGAGCTGCTGACCCAGGTCGGCCTGGCCCACGAAGTCCTGCTCGTACCCGCCCCGCCGGGCGAGGACGAACCCCAACATCCCGGCGAAAGCGCCGCCGACTATGTCCAGCGCACTGCGCGCGACAAGGCCCTGCGCGGACGCGACTGGATGCTCAGCCAGGACCTGCCGCAACTGCCGCTGCTGGCCGCCGACACCACGGTTATCCTGGCGGGCGCAGTACTGGGCAAACCGGCCGACCGCGACGACGCCATGCGCATTCTGCGCGCGCTGTCCGGCTCCGCCCACGAAGTACACACCGCCGTCGCCGTCTGGACTGGAAACCAGTTGCTGGAGGCCGTGTCCATCACCGAGGTCCGCATGCGCGCGCTGACGGATGAGGAACTCGGCCGCTACTGCGACAGCGGCGAGCCCTACGGCAAGGCGGGCGCCTATGGCATCCAGGGCCTGGCGGGCACGTTCGTTTCGCATATCGCCGGCAGCTATACCGGCGTGATGGGCCTGCCCTTGTTCGAAACTGCAAACCTGTTGCGCGCGGCAGGGATACAGATGCCCTGAAAACCGCGGCCTCCGGTCGAAAAAAATCCCCCGAGACCGTCGAGGTCCGGGGGATTTTTTTTCCGGCGGGCAGTCCTTCTTGCCGGGGCTTACAGCTGCATCAATAGTTGCGGCCGCCTGCAGGCAGCCGCGGATCTACGCTGTTTCAGCCATGCTGCAGCGGCTGGCCCATGGGTACGCCGCCAGCCCTCGGCGCTTCCTGAACCGGAGCCGCGGCAGGCACGGGCGCGGGCTGAAGCTCGCCCTCGAGCGCGGCATGCAGCTGCTCCTTATCCAGCTCCCCTTCCCAGCGCGCCACGACCACGGCGGCAGTCGCGTTGCCGACCAGGTTGGTCAGCGCGCGGCATTCCGACATGAAGCGGTCCACGCCCAGGATCAGCGCCATGCCGGCGACCGGAACGGAAGGCACCACCGACAGGGTTGCGGCCAGGGTGATGAAGCCTGCCCCGGTCACGCCCGCCGCGCCCTTGGAGCTCAGCATCGCCACCAGCAGCAGCAGGATCTGGTCGCCCAGCGACAGCGGAATATCGCAAGCCTGCGCGATGAACAGCGCCGCCATCGTCATGTAGATGTTGGTGCCGTCCAGGTTGAACGAGTAGCCGGTGGGTACGACCAACCCGACCACCGACTTCGAGCAGCCGGCGCGTTCCATCTTCTGCATCAGCGTGGGCAACGCGGCTTCGGACGAACTGGTGCCCAGCACCAGCAGCAGCTCTTCGCGGATGTAGCGCACCAGCTTCAGGATCGAAAAGCCGTTGTAGCGCGCCACCAGGCCCAGCACCACGACCACGAACAGCACCGAGGTTGCGTAAAACGTACCCACCAGCATCGCCAGATTGATGACGGACTTGATGCCGTACTTGCCGATGGTGAAGGCCATCGCGCCAAACGCGCCGATGGGCGCGGCCTTCATCAGGATGGCGACCAGCTTGAAGACGGGCTGTGCCAGGGCAGTCATGAAGTTCAGTATCGGCTGGCCACGTTCGCCCACCATGGCCAGCGAAATGCCGAACAACACCGCCACGAACAGCACCTGGAGAATGTCGCCGCCCACGAACGGACTGAAGATCGTGGTCGGAATCACGTTCATCAGGAAGCCCGTGATGGTCGAGTCATGCGCCTTGGCCACGTAGCCCGAGACCGCCTTCTCGTCCAGCGTCTTGGGGTCGATGTGCATGCCGGCGCCCGGCTGGACGATATGGCTGACGATCATGCCTACGATCAACGCAAGCGTGGAGAACACCAGGAAGTACAGCATGGCCTTGCCCGCCACGCGGCCGACCTTCTTCAGGTCGCTCATCGCCGCGATGCCGGTGGCCACGGTCAGGAAGATCACCGGCGCGATGATCATCTTCACCAGCTTGATGAAGGCGTCGCCCAGCGGTTGCATCTGCTGGCCGAGCTCGGGCTTGAACGCGCCCAGCAGCACGCCCACCACGATGGCGAAAATCACCTGCACATAGAGGATTTGATAGAACTTGAGCTTGCGCACGGGCGCGACTTGATCCACGTCGATCATTGGGATTGTCCCCACCAAGGCCCCTTGCTCCGGGCGGTTCAGCGCGGGCGTTGGGGCGTTATCTGTTTTCTGGCAAGCGCGTATCGCCGCAAGCCGATTTCACCCCGCAGGCAACGCCGCCGGGCTTGGCTTTACTAATGCAAGAGGCGTGCCAACATCGGCAGACCTTCCTCTTGCGCTCCAAGCCCTTGATCAAAAAAGGAATTTTTCTTCTCTCAGCGCACTGCCCCGACCTTTATTGGCGGAATTTCACACAAAAAAGATATAGAATGTGCGAAAAACCGCACACTCCATGTCGACCCACTCCTCTCCCCGCGATGCCCGACCCGGCGTGGACCAGGCCAGAAAGCCGCGGCGCCCTCGGAACACGCCTGTCTGGCCTTGGCCCTGGAAGGCCATCGCCATCCTGCTGGGTGTCGCGGTCGTCTATGGCGTACTGCACGCCGCCACGCTCTGGGCGCGCGACGGCGCGCTGAAGAATGCCGGGGAGCAGGCACGCGTGGCAGCCCAGCTCAACGCGGCATTGCTGCGCAACAACCTGGACAAATTCAGGGCGCTGCCCTTTGTCCTGACGCGCGATGTCGACGTGCGCGCGGCGCTGCAGGGAGGCTCGCACGTGCAGATCGAATCCCTGGACGACAAGCTCGATACGTTGAGCCGCGGCGTCGGCGCATCCGCCATCTATGTGCTGGACAAGAAGGGCCTTGCGATCGCTGCCAGCAACTGGCGTGAACCCGCCACGTTTGTCGGCGTGGACTACCAGTTTCGGCCCTATTTCCAGGGATCGGTAGCCCATGGCTCGGCCGAGCACTTCGCTTTGGGCACGATCAGCCACGAAGCCGGGCTGTACTTGTCGCGACGCGTGGATGACGTCAACGGCGCCATGCTGGGCGTGGTCGTGCTGAAAGTGGATTTCCGGGACCTGGAGGCCGACTGGCGCCAATCGGTTTCGCCCATTTTCGTCACGGACGAGCATGGCGTAGTGCTATTGGGCAGTATCTCCGACTGGCGTTTCGATGTGCTGGCTCCGCTCACCCCAGACTTGGCCCGGGCCTTGCGCAGCAGCCTGCAATTCGGCGACGCGCCCTTTTTCCCGCTACCCTTGCGGCCGCAGCTACAAGCCATCAGCCATGGCCAGCTGGTGCGCGCCGACGTAACCCTGCCACAGATCCCCGCAGGCGCGCCGCTGGTGCACACGACGTTACCCATTGTCGAGTCCCCAGGTTGGACACTGCATCTGTTGTCGCCCGTGCAGACGGCCATCAACCAGGCTACCGCCAACGCCCAGCTGGGCGCGCTGCTTGCGCAGTGCGCGCTAGCCGCCTTGGTCGGCATCGTTCTCTTTCGCCGCCACCGCAACCGTGAGCGTGCCGAGCAGCAGGCCGCCATCCACGAACAGCTGGCCTCCCTGGTCGATGAACGCACGGCTCAGCTGCTGCAAGTCAACGAACAACTGGTCGATGAGATGGACGAGCGCCAACGCACCGCCGCCCGTTTGCACACCATGCAAGAAGAACTGGTCCAGGCCAGCAAGCTCGCCTTGCTGGGACAGGTGGCAGCCGGCGTGGCGCACGAGATCAACCAGCCTGTCGCGGCCATACGCGCCTATGCGGACAACGCCGCCGAGTTCCTGCGCAGGCAAGATGAAGGCTCGGCGCAGGAAAACCTGGGTACCATCGCGGCGTTGACGGAGCGGATCGGCCACATCACCGGAGAATTGCGCGCCTTTTCGCGCAAGGCCGACACGTCCATCGGTCCCGCGAACCTGAAGGATTGTCTGGAGGGCGCGCTGTTGCTGGTTGCGCCGCGCGCGCGGCGCCAGGGCATCGTCCTGCAACGTCCGCCCGCGGGTCAGAATTACCGGGTGCTGGCCAATCGCATACGGCTGGAACAGGTGCTGGTGAATCTGCTGCAAAACGCGATGGAAGCGCTGGAAGGCCGGCCCGACGGCCGCATCGTCGTGGCGCTGCAGGACCTGGGCGCGACCGTGCAGGTCTACGTCAGCGACAACGGTCCCGGCCTGTCGGCCGAGGCGCGGGCGCATCTGTTTACTCCCTTCTATACGACCAAGGCCGAAGGACTCGGACTGGGGCTGGTCATCTGCCGCGACATCGTCACCGAATTCGGTGGCGACCTGATCGCCGCCGGCCCGGCCGATCCCGTCTTTCCCGCTCCGCATGCCCCGGGCTGCGGAGCCATGTTCATCCTGACGTTGCGCAAGGCGTCTGGCCAGCAAAACGCTACCGAGCTACACCATGAACCGCGCTCCTGAATTTCCGCCAGCCGCGCCGGCATCCATTGACGACAGCCAGCGCCAGCCGTTTTTGCCGCGTGCGGTATTCATCGACGACGACGACGAACTGCTGCGCGCCAATACGCAGACGCTGAAGCTGCACGGCATCGCCGTGGACGCGCATGCCAGCGCACGCTCTGCCCTGCCCACACTAACGCGCGATTTCGACGGCGTGGTCGTCAGCGATATACGCATGCCCGACATGGACGGCCTGCAACTCTTCCAGCGCTTGCGGGACATAGACCCCGACATCCCCGTCATTCTGATCACCGGCCATGGCGACATCGCCACGGCCGTGCAATGCATGCGCGACGGCGCCTATGACTTCCTGGCCAAACCCTATGCCGCCGACAGGCTGATCACCGCTATCATGCACGCTGCGGAAAAGCGCCATCTCGTGCTGGAAAACCGCCGGCTGCGCGAAGCCGCGTTCGCCGTCCAGGCCGACGAGGTGCCTTTCATCGGCACGACGCCGGCCATGCAACGCATCAAGCAAACGCTGCGGCATATCGCGGATGCCGACGTGGACGTACTGGTCGAAGGCGAGACCGGAACCGGCAAGGAAGTCGTTGCCACCGCCTTGCATCGCCTGAGCCGCCGCAGGCACCGCGCACTGGTCGCGATCAACTGCGGCGCCCTGCCTGAAAGCGTCATCGAAAGCGAGCTCTTCGGCCACGAGCCCGGCGCCTTCACCGGCGCCCAGAAGAAGCGTATCGGCCGGATCGAGCATGCCAGCGGCGGTACGCTATTCCTGGACGAGATCGAGAGCATGCCGCTGGCGGTGCAGGTCAAGCTGCTGCGCGTGCTCGAATCTCGCCAGATCACTCCTCTGGGCAGCAACGAAGTGCGCAATCTGGACCTGCGCGTGGTCGCCGCCACCAAGGAAGACCTGGGCAGTCCAGCCATACGCGCCAAGTTTCGCGAAGACCTGTTCTACCGCCTCAATGTGGTCACCATCCGGATTCCGCCGCTGCGTGAACGCCGCGAGGACATTCCGCTGCTGTTCGCCCACTACCTCGGCCACGCATCGCGCCGCTTCCAGCGCGACATCCCGGAAATGCCGGCGTCCATCAAACAACATCTCATGACGCACGACTGGCCCGGCAACGTGCGTGAACTTGCGCATTTCGCCGAGCGGGTCGTGCTTGGCGTGTTGAATATCCCTGCCCCGCCAACCGCCGTGGCCCAGGACGCCGCGTCAAGCCTGCCGGAACGGATGGAGCGCTTCGAAGCACAGCTCATCCGCGAGGCACTCCAGGCGCACCAAGGCGACATCAGGGCCACCCTGGAGTTCCTGGGCATTCCGCGCAAGACCTTCTATGACAAGCTGCAGCGCCACGGCATAGACCGCCAGCAATACACGCAGCAGTAGGCCGTTCAGCGCCCAGATTGCGGCAGCAAAACAAAACCCCTCGCAGGATATTCCTGCGAGGGGTTTTTCATTGGGACTGCGGCTGGTGGTATCGCGCGAGAGATCCCGAGCGCAATACATTCGGTCGCCACAAAGACAAAACCCCACAGGGATTACCTGTGGGGTTCTGCGGAATAAAAGCTTGACGATGACCTACTTTCACAGACGTCCGTCCACTATCATCGGCGCAAAGTCGTTTCACTGTCCTGTTCGGGATGGGAAGGAGTGGGACCAACTCGC
>NZ_JACVAD010000014.1:0-23504 GCF_014851665.1 Achromobacter sp. ACM03
TGTGTTCGCGGGTTTGCGGCATCGGGCCGTCAGCGGCCGACACGACCAGGATCGCGCCGTCCATCTGGGCGGCGCCCGTGATCATGTTCTTCACATAGTCAGCGTGGCCCGGGCAGTCAACGTGCGCATAGTGACGCGCTTCCGTTTCGTACTCGACGTGAGCCGTGTTGATCGTGATGCCGCGAGCCTTTTCTTCAGGAGTCGCGTCGATCTGGTCGTAGCCCTTGGCTTCGCCGCCGAACTTGTTCGACAGAACGGTCGTGATGGCCGCCGTCAGGGTGGTCTTGCCGTGGTCAACGTGGCCGATGGTGCCGACGTTCACGTGCGGCTTGGTGCGTTCAAACTTGCCTTTTGCCATGATCTCTATCCTTTGACTTTCAAGGAAATTTCGATATTTGCCGCGCCGCCTTTTGGGCGGACGCGGCGAGGGTTATTTACTTGGCCCGAGCGGCGATGACTTCGTCAGCGACGTTCTTGGGAGCCTCGGAGTAATGCTTGAATTCCATCGTGTACGTGGCACGACCTTGCGTCAGCGAACGCAGGTTCGTGGCGTAACCGAACATCTCGGCCAGCGGAACTTCGGCCTTGATGGTCTTGCCGCCGCCAACCATGTCGTCCATGCCCTGAACCATGCCGCGACGCGAGGACAGATCGCCCATCACGGTGCCAGCGTAGTCTTCAGGCGTTTCGACTTCAACGGCCATCATCGGTTCCAGCAGCACGGGGCTGGCCTTGCGCAGACCTTCCTTGAATGCCATGGAGCCGGCCATCTTGAACGCGTTTTCGTTCGAGTCCACGTCGTGGTACGAACCGAAGAACAGCGTGACCTTGACGTCGACGATCGGGTAGCCAGCCAACACGCCCGAAGGCAGCGTTTCCTGGATGCCCTTGTCCACCGCGGGGATGTATTCGCGAGGAACCACACCGCCCTTGATGGCGTCCACGAATTCGTAGCCACCGCCAGGAGCCAACGGCTCGACCTTCAGAACCACGTGACCGTACTGACCGCGACCGCCCGACTGCTTGACGAACTTGCCTTCGACTTCGTCGCAGGTCTTGCGGATGGTTTCGCGGTAAGCCACCTGCGGCTTGCCGACGTTCGCTTCCACGCCGAATTCGCGCTTCATGCGATCAACCAGAATTTCCAGGTGCAGTTCGCCCATGCCGGAAATGATGGTCTGGCCGGATTCTTCGTCGCTGCGCACGCGGAACGACGGATCTTCCTGCGCCAGGCGCGACAGCGCCAGGCCCATCTTTTCCTGGTCAGCCTTGGACTTGGGTTCCACGGCCTGCGAAATCACGGGCTCGGGGAACTCCATGCGCTCCAGCGTCACGTGCGAATCGACATCGCACAGCGTTTCGCCGGTGGTCACGTCCTTCAGGCCCACGACGGCGGCGATGTCGCCAGCCAGAACTTCCTTGATTTCCTCGCGGTTGTTCGCGTGCATCTGCAGAATGCGGCCGATACGCTCCTTCTTGCCCTTGATCGGGTTGAACACGGTGTCGCCCGACTTCAGGACGCCCGAGTACACGCGGACAAAGGTCAATTGGCCGACGAACGGGTCGGTCATCAGCTTGAACGCCAGCGACGAGAACTTCTCGCCGTCGTCAGCTTGACGCAGGACTTCGTTGCCGTTGTCATCGGTGCCTTCGACCGGCGGAATATCCACGGGCGACGGCAGGTAGTCGATGACGGCGTCGAGCATGCGCTGCACGCCCTTGTTCTTGAAGGCGGTGCCGCACAGCATCGGCTGGATTTCGCCGGCGATGGTGCGCTGACGGATGGCCAGGTTGATCTCGGCTTCTTCCAGCGAGCCGGTCTCGAGGTACTTGTTCATCAGTTCCTCGGACGACTCGGCGGCAGCTTCGACCAGCTTTTCGCGCCATTCTTCAGCCGCGCCTTGCAGTTCGGCCGGAATGTCTTCGTAGTCGAACTTGATGCCTTGGCTGGCTTCGTCCCAGATGATCGCCTTCATCTTGACCAGGTCGATCACGCCCTTGAACGTGTCTTCGGCGCCGATGGGGATCACGACGGGGACGGGGTTCGCGCGCAGGCGGTTCTTCAGCTGGTCATAGACCTTGAAGAAGTTGGCGCCGGTGCGGTCCATCTTGTTGACGAAGGCCAGACGCGGCACGCCGTACTTGTTGGCTTGGCGCCACACGGTTTCGGACTGGGGCTGAACACCGCCCACCGCGCAGTAGACCATGCAAGCACCGTCCAGGACGCGCATGGAACGTTCCACCTCAATGGTGAAGTCCACGTGTCCCGGGGTGTCGATGATGTTGATGCGGTGTTCGGGATAGTTCTTGGCCATGCCACGCCAAAACGCCGTCGTAGCAGCCGACGTAATGGTGATGCCACGCTCTTGCTCTTGTTCCATCCAGTCCATGGTGGCTGCGCCATCATGCACTTCGCCAATCTTGTGATTGACGCCGGTGTAGAACAGGATACGTTCGGTCGTGGTGGTTTTCCCTGCATCGATGTGCGCAGAGATACCAATGTTGCGATAGCGCTCGATCGGGGTTTTGCGGGCCATGGTGGGTTAGTCCTTAAATTACCAGCGGAAATGGCTGAAGGCCTTGTTGGCCTCTGCCATCTTGTGCGTGTCTTCGCGCTTCTTCATCGCGGCGCCACGACCTTCGGAGGCGTCGATCAGTTCGCCAGCAAGACGCAGATCCATCGACTTCTCGCCACGCTTCTTGGCGGCTTCACGGAGCCAACGCATAGCCAGGGCCAGGCGGCGCACGGGGCGCACTTCAACCGGCACTTGGTAGTTGGCACCGCCAACGCGGCGGCTCTTCACTTCGACGATCGGCTTGATGTTGTTGATCGCCAGGCTGAAAACTTCGATCGGCTCCTTGCCGGTCTTGGTTTGCACTTGCTCGAGGGCGCCGTAAACGATGCGCTCGGCGACGGCCTTCTTGCCGTCCAGCATGACGACGTTCATGAACTTGGCGAGTTCGACGCTGCCGAACTTGGGATCGGGCAGAATCTCGCGCTTGGGTACTTCGCGACGACGGGGCATTGTTGCTTCCTTGTGTCTGTTCAGTTGAACCGTGTTTCATTACACGGCCATGGCCGTCCATGGAGACGACCCCTTACGTGCCGCGCACATTCCCATCATCTGGATGGCGCGGTCGCACTTCCCTAGTGACGGACTTCCGCCACGCGGGGGTACTGCTGACTCGTTATTAAGCCTTCTTCGGGCGCTTGGCGCCGTACTTCGAGCGGGCTTGCTTACGATCCTTGACGCCTTGCAGGTCGAGGGAACCGCGCACGATGTGATAACGCACACCGGGCAAGTCCTTCACACGACCGCCACGCACCAGAACCACCGAGTGCTCTTGCAGGTTGTGGCCTTCACCGCCGATGTACGAAATGACTTCGTAACCGTTGGTCAGACGCACTTTGGCAACCTTACGCAGAGCGGAGTTCGGCTTCTTGGGGGTGGTGGTGTACACGCGAGTGCACACGCCGCGGCGTTGCGGGCAGTTTTCGAGCGCGGGGCTCTTGCTTTTGATGATGCTGACTTCGCGCGGCTTGCGCACGAGTTGGCTAATGGTAGGCATGACCTTTGAAATCCCTTTTACGTACCACTGGGTAAGTACTTACGTACTCGTCTCCTCAAGCAGTGAACTTTCGGAGAAGGCAGTTCGCGCAAAACCGCCTCAAACGTTCGTATACGTAAAAGAGCGGGCTTGCCAACAAACTATGACAAAACGCACAAAGCTGGATGCCGTGGAGCGACGACGCCGGAAGGACCCGATGCCGCGAAGCCGTGTGGCCTGGAAGACGAAAGGCTCGTGACGCACCCCGTTCCCAGACACCGTACTTCTGAACCCTACCGCGGCCAGTTTTTGCGCGCGAAATAAAGCAGTAAGCCCTTTAGCATAACTGAGATAAAGGCTTGCTGTCAAAGAAAATTGTAAGGCCTGCGATGTGGCGTGTTGCCGGCAGAAGACCGCCCGTTCGGCGGCGCTCGCGGAAATTAGGGCCACATATGCCGAAAAACGGAAGCGGAAATCGGGGCCACTGATCGTGATGAACCGCGGGAAAACGATAGGCGGACTTTCCGGCAGCAGCTGGCGCCGGGCACGCCAACCAGTGTACCCGCCCGCGTTACTGATCGGCGAACAGGTAGCCGCTGCCGTAGACCGTGCGGATTGGCAACATCACCCCGGCCAGCTCGGCCTTGCGGCGCAAGCGGCTGACGATCACGTCGATGCTGCGCGAACCGCTGGCGCGCACCCCGCCGCCTTCAACCTGCAGCTCGTCGCCCAATTCGGTCCGGCCCACGGCCTTGCCCGCGACTTCCAGCAGCGAGCGCACGATCAGGCGTTCGTTGGCGGAGAGGGAGATGGTCGCCCCGGAGGGCGCCGCCAGGGTCCAGCCCTGGTCTCGCAGTTCCCACTGCCCGTTCTGGGCGGCCTCGGCCACGGACGCCGCGTCCTGCCCCGCGGGCAGGCGGCGCGCCAGGGACAGCAGGATGCAGGCCAGCTCGCGCGGATCCTGCGGATCTGGCAGACAGGCGTCTGCGCCGCTTTGCAGGCAGCGCAGGCGGCTATCCACCGACATGCCGCGCCCCGTGACCACGATGCCCATCGACGACGAGCCGTGCAGGCGCGCCACCAGGGCGTAGCCGATTTCACCCAAGGTCCCGACATCCAGGACCACGACGTCATAGCCGCCGCCGTTGAGCAATCCAAACAATTCGAGAGACGTCGAGCAACCGCGTGCAGAAATACCAGCTTGCAGCAATGCGGACACGGCAATGCCGCGAGCGGCCTCGTCCGGTGACATCATAAGTATGCGCAATTGATTCATATCTGTTCCATCCGACCAACAACCTCGACCGGCTCCGCCCCCGCCGTACTGCGGAGGGGAGAACGATTGAGACAGTGTGGCGCGTTGTTACGCAACAACTCCAGTCAAGATTCGTCAACTTTGCAATGTTTGACAGTTCTTGCCATAACGTAGCCAGCCGGGGCCCCTCCCGAGTTATCATTCGTTTACACCTATATATTCCTTTCTCATCTTGCAGTAGGGCGCCATAGCGCGCGCTTGCGTAGCAAACCTTCGCGAGAACACGTCTGATGAAAATCGCGTCGCTGGAAGACGACCTGGATCAAGCACGACGCATCCAGCAAGTTCTGACCACTGCCGGATACGACTGCACCAGTTATCAGCAAAGCCGGGATCTGCTGGCCGCGCTACGCACTGAGCATTTCGACCTGGTGCTGCTGGACTGGCATCTGCCCGACATCGACGGTGACGATGTGGTGCGGTGGCTGCGTGCCAATATCGGCCCGCGCATCCCGGTCATCTTCCTGACCAACCGGTCCAGCGAAGACGATCTGGTGGAAGGCCTGCGCGCGGGCGCGGACGACTACATCGTCAAACCGTTGCGCCCCCTGGAGCTGCTGGCCCGGGTGGCGGCCTTGCTGCGCCGCAGCCAGATTGCCGAGCCCGCGAACGATGCCTTCGACGTAGCGCGTTATCGCATCGAACCCGCCGCCCGCAGCATCACCCTGGATTCCGCGGTTGTGCCGCTCGCCCCCAAGGAATTCGAACTGGCGCTGCTGTTTTTCCGCAATGTCGGCCGCCTCATGTCCCGCGACGTGCTGGCTGAATGTGTATGGAACCGGGAAATTCCGGCCACCTCGCGCACCCTGGACACCCACTTGTCGAACATCCGGCAAAAGCTCCAGCTGCGTCCGGAACATGGCGTGCGTCTTACGTCTTCATATGCGTTGGGCTACCGGCTTGAGCTGATCAGCTCGCCGGAAGACATCGCAGTCAATCCGCAGTAAGCGCCTGCGCGCATCCCTGGAGAATCGAGAGTCATGAGCCGCTGCCGCGCGCTTTCTTTGCTTGCCCTGATGTCCTGCCTGACGCTGATGGCGCCGGCGCGCAGCCAGCCTGCCGGCGCGCTCGGAGATGATTTCATCTACCGCATACGGCAAGGCGATACGCTGATCGACCTGGCGACCCGCTATACGCACAAGCCGGCCAACTGGAACCAGTTGCAGACCCTGAACAAGGTCGTCACGCCCGAAACGCTGCCCATCGGGCTGGAGTTGCGCATTCCGCTGTCCATGATTCCCGTACAGCCCGCCGACGCCCGCGTCGTGCACGTCAGCGGCCAGGCGAACGTCGATGGCAAGCCCCTGCGGGCCGGCGATACCGTGGCCGAAGGCAGCACGGTCGGCACCGCCGCCAACGGCTTCGTGACGCTGGAGCTGGCCGATGGTTCCAAGCTGACGCTGCCGGCTGGCGGTTCGGTCGAATTGACGCGCCTGCGCCAGTTCGAAGGCACGGCGCTGACGGATTCCGTCGTCCAGGTGCAAAAGGGCGGCGTGGAATCGACCGTGGCACCGTCCGGACAGGGCGTGGGCCGCTTCGAAGTCCGCACGCCGGTCGCAGTCACCGGCGTGCGCGGCACGCGCTTCCGCGTACAAAGCGGCGCGCAAGGCGTGCACAGCGAAGTGCTGGAAGGCAGCGTGCGGCTGCAGCCCCACGCCCCCGGATCGGCCCCGGCCAAACCCGTGGCGGTGGCCACGGGCTACGGTGCGGCGGTCGGCGCGGACGGCGTCGTCTCGGGCATGCGCGCGCTGCTGGATGCGCCGCAACTGGGCACGCCCACGCGTGCGGGCGGCGGCGCCTGGACCGCTGACGTCTCGCCCGTGTCCGGCGCACAGAGCTATCTGGTGCGCGTCTCGCGCGATGCCGAAGGCGCGTTGCCGGTATCGTCGACGAGCTTCCCCACCAACGACATCCGCTTTACGGCGCCCGGTCCCGGCACCTACTACGTGTCCGTGCGCGCGGTGGATGACCTGGGCCTGAACGGGCGCGACGCGATCGCAACCTTCGAGGGCGCGAACATGCTCCTGACCTCCGACGGCTCGGGCGTCGCCAGCGGCACGGGCGGCCTGATCACGCTGACCGATTACTAGAGCCCGCCCCATGGCCGACGCCGATCCGCAGGACCGGACCTCGCGCTCAGGGCTGTGGCTGACTGTGGCTTTGGCGGCGCTTGCCGCCATCCTGGGCGCCTTCAACGGCCTGGGCCGTTTCGACCAGATTCTTTATGACCGCGCCTTGTCGGTAACGGGGCGTGCCGCCGATCCCGATATCCTGATCGTCGCGATAGACGATGACAGCGTCAAGGCGCTGGGCCATTGGCCCTGGCGGCGCGCGGTCCACGCGGCGCTGCTGGACCGGCTGCAGGGCGCTCGAGCCGTGGCGCTGGATCTGATCTTCGCCGAACCGGACATGGCCAATCCGAACGACGACCGCATTCTGGCCGACAGCATCCGGCGCCACGGACGCGCCGTCCTGCCGGTCGTATTGGACCGGCTCGACCGCCCTTCCGCCGTCAACGAACCCATCCCCGGCGTGGCGCAGGCCGCGGCCGCGAAAGGCTTCATCAACGCGCGCATCGACCCGGATGGCGTGGTGCGCGAAGCCACCCTGACCGCGCAGCTTGGAGACCGCCGCTGGAACCATCTGGCCTTGGCCATGCTGGACGTCGGCGGCGAACCGGAATCCGCGCAAAAACTGTTGAAACGCGCCGCGCCTGACGGCAGCATCCTGATCCCCTACGCCGGCCCCACCGCGCATACGCGCACCGTGTCCTACCTGTCCGTGTTGCGCGGCGATCTGTCGCCGGAGGATCTGCGCGGCAAGTACGTGCTGGTCGGCGCCTGGGCCACCGGCCTGGGCGACGCTTACCCGACACCGGTATCGCATGACGTCAGCGGCATGTCGGGGGTGGAGATCATCGCCAACCTGCTGCACGCCGCGCGCGACGACATCGCCTATAGGCTGCCGCCCGCCTGGTGCAACGCGCTGTTTGCGGCGCTGCCCGTGCTGCTGGCCTGCCTGGCCCTGTGGCGACTGTCGCCCAAGCGGGCCCTGCTGGTCAGCCTGGCGCTGTTCGCCCTCATCCTGCTGACGGCACTGCTGCTGCTGGCCTATGCCTATGTGTGGTTCGCGCCGGCCGCGGCCCTGTTGGGCGTGACGCTGTGCTATCCGCTCTGGAGCTGGCGCAGCCAGGAGGCCGCGCTGCGCTACATGGACAACGAGCTGCGTCGCCTGCAGCGGGAGTACCCGCCGGTGCTGAACGAAGCCGGCGCCCAGGGCGCGGGACCCAGCGTGTCGCTGGAGAGCCGCGTCGGGGAGCTGCGCCGGGCGCTGGCCCGCGTGCGCAACCTGCGCCGCTTCCTGGCCGACGGCCTGGACGGCATGCCGGACGCCACGCTGGTTTTCGATCAGGACGGCCGCATGCAATTCCGCAACCAGGCGGCGGTCATGTATTTCCAGCGGCTGGGCATGCGCCCTCCCCGCGTCGGCCGCCCGGCCGCGCACCTGCTCGAGAAGACCATCTCCGATCCTGCCACGCGCCAACGCGTCGCCGAAGCGCTTAGCGGCCAAGGCCCGGTCGCCGCGTCATCGCCCTGGAGCGCCGACCTGGAAATACGCGACCACGCGGGGCGCGACCTGATCCTGAAATGCGCGCCCATCCATACCGCCGAAGGCAACTTCGCCGGCACCGTCACCACGCTGACGGACATCTCGCGCATCCGCCAGGCCGAACGCCAGCGCGAGGAAACCCTGCGCTTCATCTCGCACGACATGCGCGCGCCTCAAAGCTCGATCCTCGCGCTGGTCGAAATGAAGCAGGAAAGCGGCTCGGCCGAAGACCAGGGTGAAACCCTGGGCCGCATCGCCGCGCTGGCCAACCGTACGCTGCGCCTGGTCGACGACTTCGTGCATCTGACCCGTGCCGAGTCGATGACGATCAGCGCAGTAGAGCTGGATCTAGGCAGCCTGCTCCAGGACGCCGTGGACGAGTTCTGGGCCTCGGCGCAGAAGCGCGGCATTGAACTCACCCTCGCGCTGCCGCTGCCTGCCGCCTACGTCCGCGGCGATCAGACCCTGCTCATGCGCACGCTGTGCAATCTGATCGACAACGCCATCAAGTACAGCCCGGCGGACACGCGGATCGAATGCGGCGTCGACGAGGAACCCGGCTTCTGGCGCGTCAATATCCGCGATCAGGGCCAGGGTATCGCAGCGCAGGATCTGGCCCGCTTGTTCGAGCCGTTCTCGCGCGTGGGTGTGGAAACCCGCGGCGATGTCGGTGGCGCGGGCCTGGGCCTGGCATTCGTGCGCACGGTGGCCGAACGCCACGGCGGATCGGTCGAGGTCAGCAGCGAGCTGGGCGTGGGTTCGGTCTTCACGCTGCGCCTGCCGATGGCGCCGGAGGAGATGCCCGCGGCATAGCCGCGGCGATCCTTATTGGAAGACGTGCGAGATCACGGCGGGCTTGCCCGCCTTGACCTCCAGCGTCATGCGGTACGGGGGCAGATCGGCGTTGCGCAGCACCACCTGGTACTTGCCGGGTATCAGCCGCAGTTCCTTGACGGGCGGACTGATGCCCCGCGCCACGCCATTGATCCAGACCTCGCCCCAAGGGCGGATGTCCAACCGCACCAGCACGGGAACCGGCTTGGGCTTGGGAGCCTCTTCGGCCACGGCGGGAGTCTCGGCCGGCGCGGCCGCGGGCGGAGTTGACGTAGTCCCAGACGCCTCGGCGGGCACCGCCGGCTGAGCCGGAGTGTCGCTCTGAGCGGGCGCGCTTCCCGCGATTGGGGGTTGAGGCGCGGTTTCCTGCGGGGTTCGAACCTCCGGCAGCGATGGCGGCACCGCAGACGCGGCGCCCGGCGCCGGTGGCGATGGCGGCGGCAGGGGATGCACCGCCGGCGGGTTCGGCTGGACCACTTCGGACCGGGTAATCAGCGCATTCGGCGCGCCCATTCCCGACTCGAACCAGGCGTAAACGCCCGCGCCGATCAACGCCACGATGAGCAGCAGAACCAGCAGGGGATGGCGTCCGCGCGCAGGTTGATGCGCTGCGGCGGCAGCGGCGGGCGCCGCGCGCGAAGCCGGCGCCGGAATCACCGGGTCCGGCGCCGTTTCGACCGGCGCGGCGATGCCCAGCATGCCTGCCAGGTCGGCCAGCGTCTGCGGGCGGTCGGCGGGCGCCATGGCCAGGCCGGCGTCGATCACTGCCAGGAAGTCCTGGCTGTACTTCGGCAAACCCAGGGACGCAAGCGGCTCGTAGGTATCTTCCGCCCGGCGTTCAGGCGCCGGAGCGGGCTTGCTGCCGATGACCAGCGTATGCATCACCGCGCACAGGGCGTAGATGTCGCTCCAGGGGCCGCGCGGCCATTCCATCGAATCCGTGTAGAGTTCGAACGGCGCAAAACCCGGGGTCGGCGTGCGGGTAGCGCGGCGCGAACGCGCCACGACCAGTTCAGGCACCAGATGGGCACGGGCGTTTTCGTCCATACCCACCGTATCCAGCGAAATATCGCCGCAGATTTCACCTTGGGCATGCAGCGCCATCAAGGACGGCAGCAGATCGGACAAAAGCCGCTTGATGCGGGTTTCCGGCACCCCCCCCGCCGTGCTGGCGGCGATGGCGCTCAGCGGACGCAGTGCAAGCGGCGCGGCGCCGGAAAAGGGGCCACGCGGCGTCAGGAGGCCGGCGGAAGAAGACATGATCGGGACTGCGCTGTCGCGCGACAGCTGAATTAACTATGGAATAAGGCGAATATTATCCAATCCGCACCGCAAGGACATTGCCGAAAATGTCCGAGCGCATCAGGCTGTGGCACGATAGCGTACCGCTAAACCCCTCTACACCTTTGGAAGCCATGAAAATTCGCGTTCTGAGTAGTCTGCTCGGCTTATCGGCCCTGCTGGCGGGCTGCGCCGGCGTCTCATCCCAAAAGCCGGAAGCGCCTCCCACCGCGGAAGCCCTGGACCAGCTGCAGCAGGTACGCGACAAATACAGCGCCGGCCGCTACGGAGAAGTCATCCGCGGCGTCGCCACCTCCGACGCCCTGGCCACCTCCACCAAGGCCGTACGCATCGAGGCCTACAAGCTGCAGGCGTTCAGCTACTGCGTAAGCAAGTATCCGCGGCTGTGCGAAGACAGCTTCGCCCGCATTCTGGCGCTGGACCCCGCTTTCGAACTGGCGCCCAACGAAGCCGGCCATCCCGTCTGGGGGCCCGTGTTCCGGCACGCGCAGGCGCAGGTCGCAAAGTAAGCTCCCCTGCGCCAGACAAAAAAAGGCCGCTGATTCGCATCAGCGGCCTTTTTGATTCCGGGCATGCCGCGCCGGACTGCGCGCGGCATCCCTGCCGGGTGCTTCCGCTTATTCGGCGGAATCCTCGGCGCCCAGGTCGGAAGCCGGCGTTTCCGCATCCGAGCCCACCGTGACCGGCGAGTCTTCGAACGGGTTGGCCAGCTGGCGGGCTGCTTCGCGTTCCGCAGCCTCCAGCGCTTCCTTGTCCTTGCGGGCATGGTGGTAAGCCAGGCCGGTACCCGCCGGGATCAGGCGGCCGACGATGACGTTTTCCTTCAAGCCGCGCAGGTCGTCGCGCTTGCCCATGATGGCGGCTTCGGTCAGGACCCGGGTGGTTTCCTGGAACGAAGCGGCCGAGATGAACGAGTCGGTCGACAGCGAGGCCTTGGTGATACCCAGCAGCACGTTGTCGTAGCTGGCCGGACGGCGGTCTTCAGCCGTGACGCGGTCGTTCTCGTTCAACAGCTCGGAGCGCTCGACCTGCTCGCCCGGGATGAACTCGGTATCGCCGGCGTCGACGATGTTCACGCGACGCAGCATCTGGCGGACGATCACTTCAATGTGCTTGTCGTTGATCTTCACGCCCTGCAGACGGTACACGTCCTGCACTTCGTCGACGATGTAGGTCGCCAGCTTCTCGATGCCTTGCAGGCGCAGGATGTCGTGGGGATCGGCCGGGCCGTCCACGATCATTTCGCCCTTGTTCACCACTTGGCCGTCGTGCACCAGAACCTGCTTTTCCTTCGGAATCAGGAACTCGTGGCTCACGCCTTCCAGGTCGGTGATGACCAGACGCTGCTTGCCCTTGGTGTCCTTGCCGAACGAGACCGTGCCGGTGACGTCGGCGAGCATGCCGGCATCCTTCGGCGAACGGGCTTCGAACAGCTCGGCCACGCGCGGCAGACCGCCGGTAATGTCGCGGGTCTTTTGCGATTCTTGCGGAATACGCGCCAGAACTTCACCCACGGCAACCTGCTGGCCATCACGCACGGTGATCAGCGCGCCCACCGGGAACGAGATGTTCACCGAGTGATCGGTGCCGGCGATCTTGACGTCTTCGCCATTCTCGTTGACCAGCTTGATCTGCGGACGCATGACGATCTTGCCGCCACGGGTCTTCGGCGTGATGACGACGAGCGTCGACAGGCCGGTGACTTCGTCCACCTGCTTGGCAACGGTCACGCCTTCTTCGATGTTCTCGAAGCGGACGGCGCCGCCGTATTCCGACACGATCGGGCGGGTCAGCGGATCCCAGGTCGCCAGGCGCGCGCCAGCCTTCACGGCTTCGCCATCGCCCACCAGCACGGTCGCGCCGTACGGGATCTTGTGGCGTTCGCGCTCGCGGCCGTTGTCGTCGAAGATCGCCAGTTCGCCGGAGCGCGAGATCGCCACGCGTTCGCCCTTGGCGTTCGTGACGTAGCGCATCGTGCTGGCAAAACCGACGGTACCGCTGGACTTGGTTTCCACCGCGCTGGCCAGGGCCGAACGCGATGCCGCGCCACCGATGTGGAACGTACGCATCGTCAGCTGCGTGCCCGGTTCACCGATGGACTGGGCGGCGATGACGCCAACCGCTTCGCCCTGGTTGACCGGCGAGCCGCGGCCGAGGTCACGGCCGTAGCAGTGCGCGCACAGGCCATGGCGCGTTTCGCAAGTCAGCGGCGTGCGGACCTTGACTTCGTCCACGCCGATGCGGTCGATGGTGTCGACCATGTCTTCGTCCAGCAGGGTGCCGGCGACGATGGCCGTTTCCTGCGTGTCCGGGTTGACGATATCGACAGCAGCCACACGACCCAGGATGCGATCGCGCAACGGTTCGATGACTTCACCGCCTTCGACCAGGGCCTTCATGTTGTAGCCCTGCGAGGTGCCGCAATCGTCCTCGGTGATCACCAAGTCTTGCGTCACGTCGACCAGACGACGGGTCAGGTAACCCGAGTTGGCGGTCTTCAGTGCCGTATCGGCCAGACCCTTACGCGCGCCGTGAGTCGAAATGAAGTACTGGAGTACGTTCAGGCCTTCACGGAAGTTCGCGGTAATCGGCGTTTCGATAATCGAGCCGTCCGGCTTGGCCATCAGGCCGCGCATACCGGCCAGCTGGCGGATCTGGGCGGCCGAACCGCGGGCGCCCGAGTCAGCCATCATGTAGATGGAGTTGAACGATTCCTGGCGCACTTCCTCGCCGTGACGGTTGATCACGGGCTCGGTGGCCAGTTGTTCCATCATCGCCTTGCCGACCTTGTCGCCGGCCTTGCCCCAGATGTCCACCACGTTGTTGTAGCGTTCCTGGGACGTGACCAGACCCGACGAGTACTGCTTGTCGATTTCCTTCACTTCGCGGCTGGCTTCGGCCAGGATGCCTTCCTTGGCGGTCGGGATCAGCATGTCGCCCATGGCGATGGAGATACCGCCGCGCGTGGCCAGGCGGAAGCCCGACTGCATCAGCTTGTCAGCGAAGATCACGGTGTCGCGCAGGCCGCAGCGGCGGAACGACTGGTTGATCAGGCGCGAGATTTCCTTCTTCTTCAGCGCCTTGTTCAGCACCGTGAAGGGCAGGCCCTTGGGCAGGATTTCGGACAGCAGCGCGCGGCCGACCGTCGTCTCGTGACGGCGGATCACCGGCTGCCATTCGCCGTTCTCGTCGCGCTCGTGTTCCTTCAGACGCACGGTGATGCGCGACTGCAGTTCGACTTCGCCGTTGTCGTAGGCGCGCTGCACTTCAGCGACGTCGGTGAAGAAGATGCCTTCGCCGCGGCCGTTGATGCGCTCGCGCGTCGTGTAGTACAGACCCAGCACGATGTCCTGGGACGGCACGATCGACGGTTCGCCGTTGGCCGGGAACAGCACGTTGTTGGAGGCCAGCATCAGCGTGCGCGCTTCCAGCTGGGCTTCCAGCGACAGCGGCACGTGAACGGCCATCTGGTCGCCGTCGAAGTCGGCGTTGAACGCCGCGCAAACCAGCGGGTGCAGCTGGATCGCCTTGCCTTCGATCAGGACCGGCTCGAACGCCTGGATGCCCAAACGGTGCAGCGTGGGCGCACGGTTCAGCATGACCGGGTGTTCGCGGATGACTTCTTCCAGGATGTCCCAGACCACCGGTTCCTGGCTTTCCACCAGCTTCTTGGCAGCCTTGATGGTCGTGGCCAGGCCCATCATCTCCAGACGATTGAAGATGAACGGCTTGAACAGTTCCAGGGCCATCAGCTTGGGCAGGCCGCACTGATGCAGCTTGAGCTGCGGACCCACCACGATGACCGAACGGCCCGAGTAGTCGACGCGCTTGCCCAGCAGGTTCTGACGGAAACGACCGCTCTTGCCCTTGATCATGTCGGCCAGGGACTTGAGCTGGCGCTTGTTGGCGCCGGTCATGGCCTTGCCGCGGCGACCGTTGTCCAGCAGCGAGTCGACGGCTTCCTGCAGCATCCGCTTTTCGTTGCGCAGGATGATTTCCGGAGCCTTCAGCTCCAGCAGGCGCTTCAAGCGGTTGTTGCGGTTGATGACGCGGCGGTACAGGTCGTTCAGGTCGGAGGTCGCGAAGCGGCCGCCGTCCAGCGGCACCAGCGGACGCAGGTCCGGCGGCAGCACGGGCAGCACTTCCATGACCATCCACTCGGCCTTGATGCCGGACTTCTGGAAGCCTTCCAGCACCTTCAGGCGCTTGGAGATCTTCTTGATCTTGGCTTCCGAGCTGGTGGCCTTCAGTTCGCCGCGCAGCGTTTCCACTTCGCGGTCGATGTCGATGGTGCGCAGCAGTTCGCGCACGGCTTCCGCGCCCATCAGGGCACGGAAGTCGTCGCCGTACTCTTCGGTCTTGGCGAGGAAATCGTCATCCGACATGATCTGACCGCGCTTGAGCGGCGTCATGCCGGGTTCGATCACGCACCAGGCTTCGAAGTACAGAACGCGTTCGATGTCGCGCAGGGTCATGTCGAGCACCATGCCCAGACGCGACGGCAGGCTCTTCAGGAACCAGATGTGCGCGACGGGGCTGGCCAGCTCGATGTGGCCCATGCGTTCACGGCGAACCTTGGCGACGGTGACTTCCACGCCGCACTTTTCGCAGATCACGCCGCGATGCTTCAGGCGCTTGTACTTGCCGCACAAGCACTCGTAGTCTTTGATCGGGCCAAAGATCTTGGAGCAGAACAGGCCGTCGCGCTCGGGCTTGAACGTACGGTAGTTGATGGTCTCGGGCTTGCGAACTTCGCCGTAGGACCACGAACGGATCTTCTCGGGCGAGGCGATGCCGATCTTGATGGCATCGAACTGCTCGTCTTGCGAGACTTGCTTAAAGAGGTCGAGTAGCGCTTTCATTAGTTACGCTCCAAATCCATGTCCAGGGCCAACGAGCGGATTTCCTTGACCAGCACGTTGAACGATTCCGGCATGCCGGCGTCGATGACGTGATCGCCCTTGACGATGTTTTCGTATACCTTGGTACGGCCGGTGATGTCGTCGGACTTCACCGTCAGCATTTCCTGCAGGGTGTAGGCGGCGCCGTATGCTTCCAGCGCCCACACTTCCATTTCCCCGAAACGCTGACCGCCGAACTGCGCCTTGCCGCCCAGAGGCTGCTGGGTAACCAGCGAGTACGGGCCAGTCGAACGCGCGTGCATCTTGTCGTCGACCAGGTGGTGCAGCTTCAGGTAGTGCATGTAGCCGACCGTGACCGGACGCTCGAACTGCTCGCCGGTGCGGCCGTCGTACAGCCACGCCTGCGTGCGCGAAGGCGTCAGCGCCATGCGCTTGGCGACTTCGTCCGGATAGGCCAGTTCCAGCATCGTGGTGATTTCCTCTTCGGTCGCGCCGTCGAAGACGGGCGTCGCGAACGGCACGCCGTTCTTGAGGTTCTGCGCCATTTCCATGACTTCTTCGTCGGTCAGCTCGTCGATGCGCGCGCCGGTGCCGGTCGTGTTGTAGACCTTGTCCAGGTAGGCGCGGACGTTCTTGACCTGCGCAGTGCGCTCGTCGCGCAGCATGTCGGCGATGCGGTGGCCCACGCCCTTGGCAGCCCAGCCCAAGTGCACTTCCAGGACCTGGCCGACGTTCATCCGCGAGGGCACGCCCAGCGGGTTCAGAACGATGTCGGCCGGCGTGCCGTCAGCCATGTGCGGCATGTCTTCCACCGGGGTGATGCGCGAAACCACGCCCTTGTTGCCGTGACGGCCTGCCATCTTGTCGCCAGGCTGCAGACGACGCTTCACGGCCAGATAGACCTTGATCATCTTCAGCACGCCCGGGGGCAGCTCGTCGCCTTGCGTCAGCTTCTTGCGCTTTTCTTCGAAAGCCAGGTCGAACTGGTGGCGCTTCTGCTCCAGCGATTCCTTGGCCTGCTCCAGCACGACGGCGTGCGGCTCGTCGGCCAGGCGGATGTCGAACCACTGCCAGCGGTCCAGATCAGCCAGGTATGCCTTGGTGATCGTGGCGCCCTTGGCCAGCTTGCGCGGGCCGCCGTTGACGGTCTTGTTGACCAGCATCTTTTCGATACGGTCGAACTGGTCGTTTTCAACGATGCGCAGCTGGTCGTTCAGGTCCTGGCGATAGCGGCGCAGTTCATCGTCGATGATGGACTGGGCGCGCTTGTCGCGCACGATGCCTTCGCGCGTGAACACTTGCACGTCGATCACGGTGCCGGTCATGCCCGAGGGCACGCGCAGCGAGGTGTCCTTAACGTCGGACGCCTTTTCACCGAAGATGGCGCGCAGCAGCTTTTCTTCCGGCGTCAGCTGGGTTTCGCCCTTGGGCGTGACCTTGCCGACCAGCACGTCGTCGGCGCTGACTTCGGCGCCGATGTACGTGATGCCCGAATCGTCCAGACGGTTCAGTTGCGTCTCGGCCAGGTTGCTGATGTCGCGCGTGATTTCTTCCGGACCCAGCTTGGTGTCGCGGGCAACGACCGTCAGTTCCTCGATGTGGACCGAGGTGTAGCGGTCATCGGCAACAACCTTTTCGGAGATCAGGATCGAGTCTTCGAAGTTGTAGCCGTTCCAGGGCATGAACGCGATCAGCATGTTCTGACCCAGGGCGAGTTCGCCCAGGTCGGTCGATGCGCCGTCAGCCAGCACGTCGCCCTTGGCGACCTTGTCGCCACGCTTGACGATGGGACGCTGGTTGATGTTCGTGTTCTGGTTGGAACGGGTGTACTTGATCAGGTTGTAGATGTCGACGCCGACTTCGCCAGCGACGTTTTCTTCATCGTTCACGCGGATCACGACACGCTCGGCATCGACGTGGTCGACCAGGCCGCCACGCAGGGCTTGCACGGTCGTACCCGAGTCAACGGCCACGGTGCGCTCGATGCCCGTACCCACGACCGGCTTTTCCGGACGCAGGCAAGGCACGGCCTGACGTTGCATGTTGGCGCCCATCAGCGCGCGGTTCGCGTCGTCGTGCTCCAGGAACGGAATCAGCGAGGCGGCGACCGACACGATCTGCGACGGGGCAACGTCCATGTAGTGCACGTTGGCCGGGGCGGTCAGCATGGTTTCGCCGGCTTCGCGGCAAGCCACCAGGTCGTCCACGAAGCGGCCTTCCTCGTCCAGCGCGGCGTTGGCCTGCGCAATGACGTAGTGGCTTTCTTCGATGGCCGACAGGTAGTCGATCTGCTCGCTGACCTTGCCGTCGATGATCTTGCGGTAAGGCGTTTCCAGGAAGCCGTACTCGTTCAGGCGAGCGTACAGCGCCATGGAGTTGATCAGGCCGATGTTCGGGCCTTCCGGCGTTTCGATCGGGCAGACGCGGCCGTAGTGGGTCGGGTGCACGTCGCGGACTTCGAAGCCGGCGCGCTCGCGGGTCAGACCGCCCGGGCCCAGTGCGGAAACGCGGCGCTTGTGCGTGATTTCCGACAGGGGGTTGGTCTGGTCCATGAACTGCGACAGCTGGCTCGAACCGAAGAACTCCTTGATGGCAGCCGAGATCGGCTTGGAGTTGATCAGGTCGTGCGGCATCAGGTTTTCCGTCTCGGCCTGGCCCAGACGTTCCTTGACGGCGCGCTCGACGCGCACCAGGCCGGCGCGGAACTGGTTCTCGGCCAGTTCGCCGACGCAACGCACGCGACGGTTGCCCAGGTGATCGATGTCGTCGATCTGGCCACGGCCGTTACGCAACTCGACCAGCACCTTGATGGTTTCAAGGATGTCTTCGTTGGTCAGCGTCATCGGACCGGTGATGTCTTCACCACGGCCCAGACGGCTGTTGACCTTCATGCGGCCGACGCGCGACAGATCGTAGGTTTCTTCGCTGTAGAACAGACGCTGGAACAGCGCTTCCACCGCTTCTTCGGTGGGCGGTTCGCCAGGACGCATCATGCGGTAGATGGCAACGCGCGCGGCCATCTGGTCGGCGGTTTCATCGGTGCGCAGCGTTTGCGAGATGTACGGGCCGCGGTCCAGGTCGTTCGTGTAGAGGGCCTGGATGTCGTGCACGTTGGCGGCGCGCAGGGCGCCCAGCACGCTTTCCGTGATTTCGTCGTTGGCGTTGGCGATGACTTCACCGGTGTCCGGGTCGACGATGTTCTTGGCCAGCACGCGGCCATACAGGAAGTCTTCCGGCACGGAGATGCGCTGGATGCCGCCGGCAGCCAGGTCGCGCAGATGCTTGGCGTTGATGCGCTTGTCTTTTTCGACGATGACCTTGCCGCTACGGTCGCTGATGTCGAAACGGGCCATTTCGCCCTTCCAACGCTCAGGAACGAATTCCATCATCGCGCCTTCGCTCTTCAATTCGAAGTTGTCGAAGTCGAAGAAGTTGGCCAGGATCGATTCCGGCGTCATGCCGATGGCCTTGCACAGGATCGTGACGGGCATCTTGCGGCGACGGTCGACGCGGAAGAACAGGACGTCCTTCGGATCGAATTCGAAGTCCAGCCACGAGCCGCGGTAAGGAATCACGCGGGCCGAGAACAGGAGCTTGCCGGAGCTGTGGGTCTTGCCGCGGTCGTGCTCGAAGAACACGCCAGGCGAGCGGTGCAGCTGCGAAACGATGACACGCTCGGTGCCGTTGATGACGAAGGAACCCGTGCCCGTCATGAGCGGAATTTCGCCCATGTAGACTTCCTGTTCCTTCACTTCCTTCACGGTGGGCTTGCTGACTTCGCGGTCAAGCAGCACCAGGCGGACCTTGGCTCGCAGGGGCGAGGCATAGGTCAGGCCACGTTGCTGACATTCCTTGACATCGAACACCGGTTCGCCGAGCACATAGCTCACGAACTCCAAGCGCGCCATACCGTTGTGACTAACGATCGGGAAAATCGACGAGAACGCCGCCTGCAAACCGTCGGCTACGCGATCGGACGGGGCGGTATCCGCCTGCAGGAAAGTTAGGTAGGATTGAAGCTGTGTCGCCAACAGGAAAGGAACGTTTTGAACGTCTTCACGCTTGGCGAAGCTTTTGCGGATGCGCTTTTTTTCGGTGTACGAGTAAGGCATGAGCACTCCGACTCGAGGTTGCATGGGCCGTCAACCACGGCCCCAGGTGATACGACTCCAGGAAACCCCCCTGTAAAGGGCATACCCCCAGTAGGGGTTTCCTGGAAACGCAAAAGCCCGGGGACTGCAAACTGCGCTGTCCCCGGGCAAATTGACGCAGGTCTTACTTGACTTCGACCTTGGCGCCAGCTTCTTCCAGCTTCTTCTTGGCGGCTTCGGCGTCAGCCTTGGCCACAGCTTCCTTGACGGGCTTCGGAGCGCCGTCGACCAGGTCCTTGGCTTCCTTCAGACCCAGACCGGTCAGCTCGCGCACGGCCTTGATGACGCTAACCTTGTTGGCGCCGGCGTCGGTCAGGACGACGGTGAACTCGGTTTGCTCTTCAGCGGCGGCGGCAGCGCCACCAGCAGCGGGAGCAGCGACAGCGACAGCGGCGGCAGCAGCCGACACGCCGAACTTCTCTTCCATTTCCTTGATCAGCTCGGACAGCTCGAGCACGGTCATGCCAGCGATGGCGTCAAGGATTTCAGCTTTGTTAAGTGCCATTTTTCAGAACTCCAAATATTTTGGTAATGCCAGGGTTTGGGTGTCGCTCGGTCGTTCAGCGAATTCCGGACAGCAGGGCGATTAAGCCGCTGCCTTCTGGTCGCGCACGGCGGCGAGGCCACGGGCGAACTTGGTCGGAACTTCGTTGAGCGTACGCACGAATTGCGCGATGGGGGCTTGCATGGTGCCCAGCAGCTTCGACAGCAACTCTTCGCGCGAGGGCATGGTGGCCAGGGCCTTCACGCCTTCTTGGTTCAACAGGCTGTTGGGCAGCGAGCCCGCCTTGATGACCAGCTTGTCGTTGCTTTTCGCGAAACCTGCGAGGACCTTGGCCGCCGCGACCGGATCAGCGCTGATGCCATAGATCAGCGGACCGGTCAGTTGCTCAGCCAACGGCTCGAAAGCCGTGCCGGCAACAGCACGACGGGCCAGCGAGTTCTTCAGAACACGCAGATACACGCCCGATTCACGCGCAGTTTTGCGCAGTACGGTGACAGAGGCGACGTCCAGACCACGGTACTCAGCGATAACAATCGATTGGGCCTTGGCGACTTCCGCCGAGACTTCCTCGATCACCACCGCTTTCTCTTGACGATTGAGACTCACGGTTTGAACACTCCATCAAAAGACGCCTGGGGCCTGAGCCTTGCGCGTCAACCGAATGCGGCGCCTGGTCGAGTTCTTCGTGTAAAGAAATCTTCCTGGGGACGCCGTCTACGCTGGATCCGAACCTTACGGGCTTCGGTATTAAGCGGAGGGGTCCGGTACTGCTTGAACCACCCTGCTCCAGCGGTCTTTGACAGCAACATCCGGAGGAATCCGGATGCAGCCCAAAGTACGTTTACAGCTATCGGCTTAGTTGGCCGACAGCGAGGCAATTTCCACGCGCGCACCGCCGCCCATCGTGGACGAAACGGCCAGCTTGCGCAGGTAAATGCCCTTGGCAGCTGCGGGACGAGCCTTTTGCAGGGCGTCGACCAGAGCGGCCAGGTTGGTTTGCAGCTGTTCCACGCCGAACGACGCGCGGCCGATCGTTGCGTGGATGATGCCAGCCTTGTCGGTGCGGTACTGAACCTGACCGGCCTTGGCGTTCTTGACAGCGGTAGCGACGTCCGGGGTCACGGTGCCGACCTTCGGGTTCGGCATCAGGCCACGGGGGCCCAGGATCTGACCCAGGGCACCCACGACACGCATCGTGTCGGGCGAGGCGATGACCACGTCGAAGTCCATTTGACCGGCCTTGATCTGGTCAGCCAGGTCGTCCAGACCGACGATGTCGGCGCCAGCGGCCTTGGCGGCTTCAGCCTTGTCGCCTTGGGCGAACACGGCCACGCGGACCGACTTGCCGGTGCCGGCGGGCAGAACGACCGAGCCGCGAACCAGTTGGTCCGACTTCTTCGGGTCGATGCCGAGCTGCACGGCCACGTCAATGGATTCATTGAACTTGGCGACGGCGGTTTCCTTGACCAGGGTCAGGGCTTCAGCGACCGGGTACAGCTTGGTGCGGTCGATCTTCTGCGCAATGGCGGCGGCGCGCTTGGACAGTTTTGCCATGATTAGATCCCCTCAACCGTGATGCCCATGCTGCGGGCGCTGCCAGCGATCGTACGCACGGCGGCGTCCAGATCAGCGGCGGTCAGATCGGGGCCCTTGGCCTTGGCGATCTCTTCAGCTTGAGCGCGGGTCAGCGTGCCGACCTTGTCGGTATGCGGCTTGGACGAACCCTTTTGCACGCCGGCGGCCTTCTTGATGAGGACCGTCGCGGGCGGGGTCTTCATGATGAAGGTGAAGCTCTTGTCGGCGAAGGCGGTGATCACCACCGGAATCGGCAGACCAGGCTCCATGCCTTGGGTCTTGGCGTTGAACGCCTTGCAGAATTCCATGATGTTCAGGCCACGCTGACCCAGGGCCGGGCCAATCGGGGGGGAGGGGTTAGCCTTACCAGCCGGCACTTGCAGCTTGATAAAGCCGACGATCTTCTTCGCCATGCTTTGCTCCTTGCGGGTTATATCGCTCCTGGGCGTTCAGGCCTGGGAGCTCCCCGGGGGTTGAAATTAGGTCTTTTCGACCTGACTGAAATCGAGTTCGACGGGCGTGGCGCGACCAAAAATGGTGACAGACACGCGCACCTTGCTCTTTTCGTAATTGACTTCTTCGACGTTGCCGTTGAAGTCTGCAAACGGACCTTCCTTGACCCGAACCATCTCGCCCACTTCGAACAGGATCTTGGGACGGGGTTTCTCGACGCCCTCTTCCATCTGGGAGAGGATCTTCTCGACTTCCTTTTCGGAAATCGGGGTCGGACGGTTGCCCGAGCCACCCAAAAACCCGGTGACGCGGTTGGTGTTCTTGACCAGGTGCCACGTTTCGTCGGTCAGGTCCATTTCAACCAGGACATAACCGGGGAAAATGCGGCGCTCGGTGATCGACTTCTGACCACCCTTGACCTCGACGACTTCCTCGGAGGGCACAAGAATGCGGCCAAAAGACGTTTGCAGGCCCGCGCGCTCGATGCGCTCGTTCAGGGCTTTGTGTACGCTTTTTTCCATGCCGGAGTACACATGGACGACATACCAACGCTTACTCATTCGCCGTCCTTATTTCCAGCCCAGCAACAGGCCGTAAAGAATCCATTCGATGCCCTTGTCGAGCACCCACATGAAAAGGCCCATGACCGCCACAAACGCGAAAACGATACCCGTCATCTGGGTCGTTTCCTTGCGCGTGGGCCACGAGACACGCTTGACTTCGTTGTAGGACTCGCTGGCGAAGCTCAGGGTGCGGCGGCCGGGTTCGCTGAACCAGGCGATCACGGCTGCGACCACTAGGCCGCCGACGAATACGCCGATACGTGCAGGCATCGGTTGCGCGCTGAGCACGGAGAACCCGACGATGCCAGCAATAACGACAAGAACCGCCAGCCCGAGCTTCACCCGGTCGGCGGTACTGGTTACGGTTTCTACGCTGGTATTAGACATATTGCGACGCGAGCCGCCGTGAATGCGTAACTCGCGATGATCTCCCGCGGGTTTATCCTGGCGGTGGCAGGGGCAGTAGGAATCGAACCTACAACCTTCGGTTTTGGAGACCGACGCTCTGCCAATTGAGCTATGCCCCTAAAACACTACACTTGCACTACACAGCTGCTTCCGCCTACATGCAACAACTTGCGGAACCATACATCATACTACTTTTACAGCAAAGATGGATAGAGGGACTTTAGAGTCCACTCTACCCATCCGGGTATTGCTTACTTCAGGATCTTGGCGACGACGCCGGCGCCGACGGTACGACCGCCTTCACGGATGGCGAAACGCAGGCCTTCTTCCATGGCGATGGGGGCCAGCAGCTTGACCGTCATGGCCACGTTGTCGCCC
>NZ_JACVAD010000015.1:0-11483 GCF_014851665.1 Achromobacter sp. ACM03
GGAGGCGAGCGCCCACGATTGCGGTCCGGAGCCTTCGCTCCGGACTGCCCCTTCGTCATCTTCGTCCAGGCCTTCGGCCTTCCCTTCAGATTCCCTCGGGCGCATCGAGGTTGCTCGCCTCCCACGCGCCGGCGCCGACGGGCTGCTTGAGTCTTGGTTTGTGGCGCTGCTGCGTCCGTGGTCGGGGGCGGGGCTTGTGTTGCCCGTCATTGTCGGCCGCGCAGGCGGCCGACAATGACATACGTGATTGCTTTCATTGCTATTGTGTTCGCTGGCGCGAATGCGGTGGGGCGGGGTGGTGGTGGTGGGGCGGCAAGCGCGTCCCTATTTAGGTCCAAAGTATCTAGATACTTTCCCCATTTGCGCCTCGGGACCTTCAGGTATATATTTCAAGCCTAAACTATCCAGGTTTAAATATCTGCGGCCGCCAGCTCCAGGAATTCAGAGCGGATGTCGCTTACCACGGAGCGCTACGGCAATGAAAATAGTCTGCATCGGCGGGGGCCCCGCCGGCCTGTATTTCGGTCTGCTCATGAAGCTGCAAGACCCCGCCAACGAAGTCACCGTGATCGAGCGCAACCGCCCTTACGACACCTTCGGCTGGGGGGTGGTGTTCTCCGACGCCACCATGCAGAACCTGCGTGAAGCCGACCCCGTTTCCGCCCAGACCATCGGCGACGCCTTCAACCACTGGGACGACATCGACATCAACTTCAAGGGCCGCAGCATCCGCAGCGGCGGCCACGGCTTCATCGGCATCGGCCGCAAGAAGCTGCTGAACATCCTGCAGGCGCGCTGCGAGGACGTGGGCGTGAAGCTGGTGTTCGAACAGTTCATCCAGGACGACCAGGCCATCGCCCGCGAATACGACGCCGACCTGGTCATCGCCTCGGACGGCATCAACAGCCAGGTCCGTACCCGCTACGCCGACACTTTCCATCCGGACATCGACCAGCGCCGCTGCCGCTTCGTGTGGCTGGGCACCAAGAAGGTGTTCGATGCCTTCACCTTCGCCTTCGTCCAGACCGAGCACGGCTGGTTCCAGGCGCACGCCTACCGCTACGAAGACGGCATGTCCACGTTCATTGTGGAGACGCCCGAGGAAACCTGGCAGGCCGCCGGCATCGAGCAGATGAGCCAGGAAGAGGGCATCGCCTACTGCGAAAAGCTGTTCGCGCCCTGGCTGGATGGCAATCCGCTGATCAGCAACGCTACGCACCTGCGCGGCTCGGCCATCTGGATCCGCTTCCCGCGCGTCATCTGCAATACCTGGGTGCACTGGAACAAGCTTGACACCGCCCGCGGCGAGCGCCGCGTGCCGGTGGTGCTGATGGGCGACGCCGCCCACACCGCGCACTTTTCGATCGGCTCCGGCACCAAGCTGGCCCTGGAAGACGCGATCGAGCTGGCGCGCTGCCTGAGCGGCGCGGAAGGCAGCGTGGAAGCCGGCCTGAAGCACTACGAGGAAGTGCGCAGCGTCGAAGTGCTGAAGATCCAGAACGCCGCTCGCAACTCCACCGAATGGTTCGAGAACGTCGAGCGCTATGCCGACCTGGAGCCTGAGCAGTTCGCCTATTCGCTCCTGACCCGCTCGCAGCGGATTTCGCATGAAAACCTGCGCCTGCGCGACCCCGCCTGGCTGGAAGGCTTCGAGCGCTGGATCGCGGAACGCGCCGGCGCTGCCGCCGCGCCGGGCCAGCGGCCTGCGATCCCGATGCTGACGCCCTATCAGGCGCGCGGCGTGCGGCTGAAGAACCGCATCCTGGTGTCGCCGATGGCCATGTATTCGTGCACCGATGGCGTGCCGGGCGATTTCCACCTGGTGCACCTGGGCGCGCGCGCCATGGGCGGCGCGGGCCTCGTCATGGTCGAGATGACCTGCGTGTCGCCGGACGGCCGCATCACCCCGGGCTGCCCGGGCCTCTGGAACGACGAGCAGCGCGACGCGTTCGCCCGTATCGTCGGCTTCGTGCATGGCAATAGCGATGCCCGCATCGGCCTGCAGCTGGGCCACGCCGGCCGCAAGGGTTCCACGCAGCTGGGCTGGCAGAAGATCGATCATCCGCTGGCCGAAGGCAACTGGCCGCTCTTGTCGGCGTCGGCCCTGCCTTACATCGAAGGCGTGTCGCAGACGCCGCGCGCCATGACGCGCGCCGACATGGACGATGTGCGCGACAACTTCGTGGCCGCCGCCCGCCGCGCCGAGCAGGCTGGCTTCGATTGGCTGGAGCTGCACTGCGCGCACGGCTACCTGCTGTCCAGCTTCATCTCGCCGCTCACGAACCACCGCAGCGACGAATACGGCGGCAGCCTGGAGAACCGCCTGCGCTTCCCGCTGGAGGTGTTCCATGCCGTGCGCGCGGTATGGCCCGAGAACAAGCCCATGTCGGTGCGGATCTCCGCCAGCGACTGGGTGGAAGGCGGCATCACGGCCGATGACGCGGTGGAGATCGCGCGCCACTTCAAGGCAGCCGGCGCCGACATGATCGACTGCTCGTCCGGCCAGGTCAGCAAGGAAGAAAAGCCGGTCTACGGCCGCATGTTCCAGACCCCGTTCGCGGACCGCGTGCGCAACGAGGCCGGCATTCCGACGATCGCGGTGGGCGCCATCTTCGAGGCCGACCACGCCAACGGCATCATCGCCTCGGGTCGCGCCGACCTTTGCGCGCTGGCGCGTCCCCATTTGGCTGACGCCTCCTGGACGCTACGCGAAGCGGCGCGAGTGGGCTACCGTGATGTTTCATGGCCGAGCCAGTACTTCGCAGGCAAGCGCCAACTGGAAACCAACTTCGAACGCGCCGCCGCCATGGCGCAACTGGATATCAAATGAACGCAACTCCGCTCCCGCTGGCCGGACGCCACGCCCTGGTGACGGGCGGCGCCCGCGGCATCGGGCTGGCCTGCGCCCGGGCGCTCTTGCAGCGCGGCGCGCGCGTCACGCTGCTGGGCCGCGATGGTGCGGCCCTGGACGCCGCGGCCGACAGCCTGGCCAGCCTGGGTCAGGTGCAGGCCGTCAGCGCCGACATCGCCAACGAAGCCTCGGTGCGGGCGGCCTTCGCCCAGGCCGAGGCCGAGTTCGGCCCCGTGCTGGTGCTGGTGAACAACGCCGGCCAGGCCGTCAGCCAGCGATTTGACCGTACCGACGCGGCGCTGTGGCAGTCCATGCTGGACGTCAACCTGACCGGGACCTTCCACTGCATCCAGGCCGCGTTGCCCGGCATGCTGCAGGAAAAATGGGGCCGGGTAATCAACGTGGCCAGCACGGCCGGCCTGATCGGCTACGGCTATGTCAGCGCCTATTGCGCGGCCAAGCACGGCGTGATCGGCCTGACCCGCTCGCTGGCGCTGGAAACCGCGCAAAAGGGCGTCACGGTCAACGCCGTGTGCCCCGGCTACACCGAAACCGACATCGTGCGCGGCGCGGTGTCGAACATCGTCGAGAAGACCGGCATGACGCCGGACGCCGCGCGCGCCAAGCTGGCCGAGCGCAACCCCCAGGGCCGCCTGGTGCAGCCCGAGGAAGTGGCCGAGACGGTCGCCTGGCTGGCCCTGCCGGCCTCGGCCTCGGTCAATGGCCAGGCCATCGCCGTCGACGGCGGCGAAGTGATGACCGGCTGAAGCCGGCGCCCCATCCACCCCAATTCACGAACGGAGACACCATGAGCACCCAGCCCGAAGAGCACACCATGAAACACCACAAGCGTCCGTTTGCCGGCTACCAGGCCAAGACGTTCCTGTGGCAGGTGTCGGCCGACGGCAAGATCGGCACGGTGACGCTGAATCGCCCCGAGCGCAAGAACCCGCTGACGTTCGACTCCTACGCCGAGCTGCGCGATCTGTTCCGCGCGCTGGTGTACGCCACCGACATCAAGGTCGTGGTGGTGACGGGCGCGGGCGGCAACTTTTGCTCGGGCGGCGACGTGCACGAGATCATCGGTCCGCTGACCAAGATGAGCATGCCCGAGCTGCTGGACTTCACCCGCATGACGGGCGATCTGGTCAAGGCCATGCGCGCTTGCCCGCAGCCCATCGTGGCGGCGGTCGACGGCATCTGCGCTGGCGCGGGCGCGATGGTGGCGCTGGCCTCTGACATGCGCCTGGGCACGCCCGCCGCGCGCACCGCCTTCCTGTTCACGCGCGTCGGCCTGGCCGGCGCCGACATGGGCGCCTGCACCTTGTTGCCGCGCATGATCGGCCAGGGCCGCGCGTCCGAACTGCTCTACACGGGCCGCGCCATGACGGCGGAAGAAGGCGCCAGCTGGGGCTTTTTCAATGCCCTGCATGAGCCCGGCGCGCTGGCCGATGCCGCGCAGACGCTGGCCGCGCAGCTGGCCGCGGGCCCGACCTTCGCCCACGGCGTGACCAAGAAGCTGCTGCACCAGGAATGGAACATGGGCGTGGACGAGGCCATCGAGGCCGAAGCCGAGGCCCAGGCCATCTGCATGCAGACGCGCGACTTCCGCCGCGCCTACGAGGCCTTCGTGGCCAAGCAAAAACCGGTGTTCCAAGGGGACTGAGCATGCGCGACGCAAGCTGGCTGGATTGGCCTTTTTTCGACGATGCGCACCGCAAGCTGGCGCACGAGGTCGACGCCTGGTGCGAGGCGTCCCTGGGGGACGTGGATCACCATGACGCCGACGGCGCCTGCAAGAAGCTGGTGCGCGCCATGGGCGAGGCCGGCTGGCTGCGCTACGCGGTCGCGGGCGGCCCTGGCGGCGCCTGGGGCGGCGCGCTGCCGGAAGTGGATTCCCGCGCCGTGTGCATTCTGCGCGAAACCCTGGCGCGCCACGAAGGGCTGGCCGATTTCGCCTTCGCCATGCAGGGGCTGGGCAGCGGCGCGATTTCGCTGATGGGCTCGGACGAACTGCGCCAACGCTATCTGCCGCGCGTGGCCCGCGGCGAGGCCATCGCGGCCTTCGCGCTGTCGGAACCCGACGCCGGCTCCGACGTGGCCGCGCTGGCCTGCGAAGCCAGGCTGGAAGGCGACCACTACGTGCTGAATGGCGCCAAGACCTGGATTTCCAACGGCGGCATCGCGGATTTCTATTGCGTGTTCGCGCGCACTGGCGAAGCCCCCGGCGCGCGCGGCATCAGCGCCTTCGTGGTGGATGCCGACACGCCGGGCTTCGAGGTCAGCGAACGCATCGACCTGATCGCGCCGCACCCGCTGGCGACCATCACGTTCGACAACTGCCGCATTCCAGCATCGCACCGGCTGGGCGACGCTGGCCAGGGCTTCAAGCTGGCCATGATGACGCTGGACATCTTCCGCGCCTCGGTGGCGGCTGCCGCGCTGGGTTTTGCGCGCCGCGCGCTGGACGAAGGGCTGGCGCGTTCCAAGTCGCGCCGCATGTTCGGCCAGACGCTGTCGGACCTGCAGCTGACGCAGGCCGCGCTGGGCGATATGGCGACCGCCATCGACGCGTCTGCGCTCCTGACCTACCGCGCGGCCTGGATGCGCGACGTGCTGAAGCAGCGCACCACGCGCGAAGCGGCCATGGCCAAGATGACGGCCACGGAATCGGCGCAGACCGTGATCGACCGCGCACTGCAGATGTTCGGCGGCGCGGGCGTGGTGTCGGGGATGCCGGTGGAGAAGCTTTACAGGGAAATAAGAGCGCTGCGGATCTACGAAGGCGCGACAGAAGTGCAGAAGTTGATCATTGCCCGTGAACTGCTGAAGGCGTAAGGCAGCCATCGAGCTCCGTCGTCCCGGCACAGCAACTACACCGCAATAGCAAGGGGAATTCCATGGAAGCATCCGCCCACATCGACACTTTCGCCCGGGACAATCTGCCCCCGGGCGAACAATGGCCAGAGTTCCTGCTCGACGGCCCCGACGTGGCCTATCCGAAACGCTTCAATTGCGCGGTCGAACTGGTGGACGCCATGGTCGAGCGCGGCCATGGCGAGCGCGTCGCGCTGCGCTGGAGCCAGGACGGCAAGCAGGCCACGATGACTTACCGCGAACTGGCCGCGCTGACCAATCGCATCGCCCGGGTGCTGGCCGAAGACATGGGGCTGGTGCCGGGCAACCGCCTGCTGCTGCGCGGGCCGAACAATCCCATGATGGCCGCCTCGTGGCTGGCAGCGATCAAGGCCGGTCTGGTGACGGTGCCGACGATGCCGCTGTTGCGCGCCAAGGAACTCAAGCAGATCATCGACAAGGCGCAGATCCAGGCCGTGTTGTGCGATGCCCGCCTGAAGGACGAGGCGGAGTTCTGCACCCAGCCCAGCCATGAGCATCATTGCCCCGGCCTGACGAAGGTCATGTACTTCAACGACAAGGCGCCCGATGCGCTGGATGCGTTGGCGGCGGCCAAGCCGGACGATTTCAAGGCCTGCGATACGGCGGCGGACGACGTGTGCCTGATCGCCTTCACCAGCGGCACCACGGGCGCGCCCAAGGGCTGCATGCACTTCCACCGCGATGTGCTGGCGATGTGCGACCTGTTCCCCAAGCACGTCATCAAGCCGGGTCCGGATGACATCTTCTGCGGCACGCCGCCGCTGGCCTTCACCTTCGGCCTGGGCGGCCTGTTGTGCTTCCCGCTGCGCGTGGGCGCGAGCACGGTGCTGGCCGAGAAGCTGTCGCCGGAAAGCCTGCTGCAGCTGATCCAGGATTTCCGCGCCACCATCGTGTTCACGGCGCCCACGTTCTACCGCCAGATGGCGGCGCTGGTGGGCAAGTTCGACCTGTCGTCGCTGAAGAAGAGCGTGTCGGCGGGCGAGGCGCTGCCGGACGCGACGCGCCAGCTCTGGAAAAAGGCCAGCGGCATCGAGATGATCGACGGTATCGGCGGCACGGAAATGATCCACGTGTTCGTGTCGAGCCCGCCGGAGTCGGTCAAGGCCGGCGCCATCGGTCGGGTGGTGCCGGGCTATGTGGCGCAGATCGTCGATGACGACATGAATCCCGTGCCCAACGGCACGGTGGGCCGGCTGGCGATCAAGGGGCCGACCGGCTGCCGCTATCTGGCGGACGAACGCCAGCGGCGCTTCGTGCAGAACGGCTGGAACCTGCCGGGCGATACGTTCCTGCAGGATGACGACGGCTACTTCTTCTATCAGGCGCGCAACGACGACATGATTGTTTCGGCGGGCTACAACATTGCCGGCCCCGAGGTCGAGGACGCGTTGCTGCGCCACGAAGCCGTGGCGGAGTGCGGCGTGGTGGGCGCGGCGGACGACGAGCGCGGCCAGGTGGTCAAGGCTTTCGTGGTGCTCAAGCCGGGCTATGAGGCCGGCAGCGAGCTGGTCGCAGCGCTGCAGCAGTTCGTGAAGGCCAATATCGCGCCTTACAAGTATCCCCGTGCCATCGAGTTTGTCGATGCGCTGCCGCGCACCGAAACCGGCAAGCTGCAGCGCTTTGCGCTGCGCAAGATGGCCTGAACCGGCAACAAGGAAATTCCATGGCAGCCCCTTTCATCAGCCAGGTCGAAGTCCGCTTCCGTCATTGCGATCCGGCGGGCATTGTTTTCTATCCTCGCTATTTCGAGATGATCAACGACTTTGTCGAGGAGTGGTTCGACAAGGGGATGGGGTTGCCGTTCCATGCGCTGCACGTGGAGCGGCACATCGGCACGCCGATGGCGTCGGTGCAGTGCGATTTCAGCGCGCCCAGCCGCTGGCACGAGCGTTTGCGCCAGGTGCTGGAAGTACAGCGCATCGGCGGCGCGTCGTTCAAGGCGCTGGTGCGTTTCGAGGGGCCGGATGGCCAGTTGCGCTTGTCGGCGACGCTGACGATCGTGACGGTGGATTTGCGGACGATGAAGTCCATGCCGCTGCCTGCGGATCTGCGGGAACGCATGCAGGCTTATCTGGTTCCCGCGGCGTAAGCGGCGGGGATCGTTTGCTTTTCTTAAATATAGGATGACGTTATGAAGATTCTGCAACCGCCGGATTGGATGGCGCCCCGGGGCTATTCGAATGGCGTGCTCACCGAGATGCAGGTGGGCAGCAAGCTCGTATTTGTGGGCGGACAGGTGGGGTGGAATGGCCAGCAGCAGTTCGAGACCGACGATCTGGCGGAGCAGGTGCGCCAGACGCTGGCGAACATTGTTGCGATTCTGGCCGAAGGCGGCGCCAAGCCTGAGCATATCGTCCGGATGACGTGGTACGTGACGGACAAGAACGAGTACGTGGCGGCGTATCCGGCCATCGGCAAGCACTACCGCGAGTACATCGGCCGGCATTTCCCGGCGATGACGGCCGTGGAGGTCGCGGACCTGGTCGAGGACCGCGCCAAGGTGGAGATTGAGGTTACTGCCGTGGTGCCGGCGCAGTAACCGCCGGTTGCTCCTGAGCGCCGAGGGCCGGCTGTCGTCCGGCCTTCGGCGTTTTTTTGCAGGCTCTGCGTGCTGTGGGCTCTATACAATCGACCCATAAACCAAGGAGCCAGCCTCATGTCCCTGAACTCTGACGCGGTACGCCTGTTCCTGGGTGTGGTGGATGCCGGCTCCCTCAGCGCCGCCGCCGAGCTGCTGGGCCACACGGCGTCGGGCGTCAGCCGCGGCCTGTCGCGGCTCGAGGAAGACCTCGGTGTCATCCTGATCAACCGCACCACCCGTCGCATGGAGCTGACCGAGGAGGGCAAGCATTTCCTGCCCAAGGCCCGGCATATCGTCGCGTCGCTGGACGAAGCCGAGGACTGCATGCGCATGGTGCATCAGCGCCCGGCCGGCCGCTTGCGGGTGGACGCGTCGGTGCCCGTCATGCTGCATTGCGTGGTGCCGCTGGTGGCGGAGTTCCGGCGGGAATACCCGGCGATCGCGCTCGAACTCACCAGCAACGACCGCATCGTGGATCTCATGGAGCATCGCACCGACGTGGCGCTGCGCATGGGACCGCTGACGGATTCCACCCTGCATGCGCGCACGCTGCGGCCGTCGCCCCGCTGGGTGATGGCCAGCCCGGATTACGTGGCCCGGCGCGGCGCGCCGCAGACGGTGGAGGACCTGGCGACGCATGAAGTGCTGGGTTTCACCCAGCCTGAAAGCCTGAACGTCTGGCCCTTGCGCCACGCTGGCGGGTCCAGCTATCTGGCGGTGCCGACGCTGGCGACGTCCAGCGGCGAAACGCAGCGGCAACTGGCGGTGCGCGGCGTGGGCATCGCCTGCCTGTCCGATTTCGTGGTGCGCGAGGACGTCAAGGCCGGCCGGCTGGTGAAGCTGATGGAAGACGTGCACACGGACTATCTACAGCCCATGCACGCGGTGTATCACCGCAACACGCAGCTCTCGCGGCGCATCGCCTGTTTCCTGGATTTCTTCGCGGCGCGGATCTGAACCCGCGCCGCGTTTGGCATGACGCCTAGGCGTGCAAGGCGCGGCCAAAGGCCGACAGCACCGATTCGTGCAGCGTTTCCGACAAGGTCGGGTGTGCGAACACGGTGTGCATCAGGTCTTCCTCCGTGGCTTCCAGCGAGGCCGCCACGCCGTAGCCGGTAATCAGCTCGGACGCTTCCGGGTGGATGATGTGCGCGCCCAGCAGCTCGCCGCTCTTGGCGTCGAACACCGTCTTTACCAGCCCCTGGTCCTCGCCCATGGCGATCGCCTTGCCGTTGCCGGCGAAGGTGAACTTGCCCACGCGGATGTCGCCGCCGGTCTTGGCGGCGTGTTCGCGGGCGCGGGCTTCGCTCATGCCGATGCTGGCGACCTGCGGATACGAGTAGGTGCAGGCCGGGATGCGCAGCGGATCGATGGGATGCGCGGGCTTGCCGGCGATGGCCTCCACGCACAGCACGGCTTCATGGCTGGCCTTGTGGGCGAGCCACGGCGCGCCGGCCACGTCGCCGATGGCATAGACGCCGGGCTCGGCCGTGCGGCACAGGCCGTCGGTGACGATATGGGTCCTCTCCACCTTGACGCGGGTCTGCTCCAGGCCCAGGTTCTCGACGTTGCCGACGATGCCGGCGGCGACGATGACACGATCCACTTCCAGCTCGCTGCGCTGGCCTTGCCGGTCCAGCGTCACCTTCACGCCGGTCGCGGTCAGCGACGATGAGGTCACGGCGCATTGCGTCAGCACGTGGATGCCCTGCTTCTCGAAAGCCTTGCGGGCCAGCGCCGAGATCTCGGCGTCTTCCTGCGGCAGGATTTCCGCGGTCATGTCGATCAGCGTGACCTCCGCGCCCACGGCGCGGTAGAAGCTGGCGAACTCCGCGCCGATGGCGCCCGCGCCCACCACCAGCAGCGACTTCGGAATCTCGGCCGGGACCAGCGCCTGGCGGTAGGCCCAGACGCGTTCGCCCAGGGGCAGCGCCGGCAACTCCCGGGCGCGCGCGCCCGTGGCCAGGATGATGTGCTTGGCCGACAGCGTTCTGCCGTTGTCCAGCGCCAGGCGGCCGCCGCCCGCCAGCTTGGCGCTGGCGGCGAACACGGTCACGCCGTTCTTCTTCATCAGGTGCGCCACGCCCTGGCCCAGGCGGCCCGCCACCTTGCGTGAACGCGCCACCATGGCGGCCAGGTCCGGACGCGCTTCGCCCGCGCCCGCCACGCCATAGTGCGCCGCCTCGCGGCAGGCGCGCAGCACGGTGGCGCTGTGCAGCAGCGCCTTGGTGGGGATGCAACCCCAGTTCAGGCAGATGCCGCCGAGTTCGGCGCGCTCCACCAGCGCGACCGACATGCCCAGCTGGGCGGCGCGGATGGCGGCGACATAGCCGCCGGGGCCGCCGCCCACCACGACGAGATCAAACGTAGTCTTGGTCATGGCGGGGCTCACAGCAGGATGCGCACGGGGTTTTCGATCAGCGTGCGGAAGGCGGCCAGCCAGCGCGCGCCCACCGCGCCGTCCACCACGCGGTGGTCCGCGGACAGGGTCACGGTCATGACGGTGGCGGCGGCCAATTGGCCGTCGCTGTCCACCACCGGACGCTTCTCGGCCGCGCCCACCGCCAGGATGGCGGCCTGCGGCGGATTGATGATGGCGGCGAACTGGCTGATGCCGTACATGCCCAGGTTGCTGACGGTCAGCGAGCCGCCGGTGAATTCCTCGGGCTTGAGCCGGTTGATCTTGGCGCGGCCGGCCAGCTCGACGATTTCGCCGGCAATGGCGGACAAGGATTTCACGTCGGCATCGCGCACGATGGGCGTGACCAGGCCGCCGTCGGTGGCCACTGCCACCGAGATATCGGCGCCGGCAAGGTATTCGACGGCGTCCTCGTGCCAGCTGGCATTGACCTCCGGCACTTCGCGCAGGGCCAGCGCAGCGGCGCGCACGATGAAGTCATTGACCGACAGCTTCACCGCGCCGCCCTGGTTGGCCTGGGCGCGCAGCGCCAACAGCGCGTCCATCCGGCAGTCCACCGTCAGGTAGAAGTGCGGCACGTTCTGCTTGCTTTCGGTGAGACGGCGGGCGATGGCGCGGCGCATGCCGGTATGCGGCACGCGGCGTGCGGCCGGGCGGCCGGCCAGCGGCACGGCTGCCGCGGCGCGGTCTCGCGCCGCTTCCACGTCGCGGCGCACGATGCGGCCGTGCGGGCC
>NZ_JACVAD010000016.1:0-2736 GCF_014851665.1 Achromobacter sp. ACM03
TCACCTATAGCTACCAGCAGGATGGGACGGCCAAGAACCACACCGCCGGCGACGACTCCGTCACCGACAAGTTCACCGTCACCGTCACCGATGCGGCCAACCAGGTCAAGTCCGACGACCTGGTCGTGCTCATCACCGACACCGCTCCGGAAGCCAAGCCCGACACCGCTTCCGTCACGGAAGACACCGCACTGACCGCCTCCGGCAACGTCATCACCGGCACCGGTGCCGACACCCTCGGCGCGGACGTCACCAACGTCGTCGGCGTGGCCAAGGGCACGGTCCCCGCCGGCCAGAACGTCACCGGCAACGTCAACACCGCCGTCAACGGCGAGTACGGCAAGATCGTCCTCAAGGCCGACGGCACCTACACCTACGAGCTGAACAACAACGACCCGCGCGTGAACGCGCTGCTCGATGGACAGCAGCTCAAGGACACCTTCACCTACACGATCCGTGATGCCGACGGCGACGTCAGCACCACCACCATCACCGTCACCATCAACGGCCACACCGATGGCGTGCCCGGCGTGACCGTCCCCGATGCCAACGGCGCCGATGCCGGCAACGTCAGCATCGCCGAGAACGCCACGCAGCCGGTCACCGGCGAACTGACCGTCTCCGCACCGGAAGGCCTGGCTACCGTCAAGATCGGCGGTACCACCCTCACCGTGGCCGAACTCCAGGCGCTGGGCACCACCCCGGTCGTCGTCAACGGCACCGAAGGCAAGCTCACGCTGACTGGCTACGACCCCGCCACCGGCAAGATCACCTATAGCTACCAGCAGGACGGTACCTCGAAGAACCACACCGCCGGCGACGACTCCGTCACCGACAAGTTCACCGTCACCGTCACCGATGCGGCCAACCAGGTCAAGTCTGACGACCTGGTCGTGCTCATCACCGACACGGCGCCCGAAGCCAAGCCAGACACCGCTTCCGTCACGGAAGACACCGCACTGACCGCCTCCGGCAACGTCATCACCGGCACCGGCGCCGACACCCTCGGCGCGGACGTCACCAACGTCGTGGGCGTGGCCAAGGGCACGGTCCCCGCCGGCCAGAACGTCACCGGCAACGTCAACACCGCCGTCAACGGCGAGTACGGCAAGATCGTCCTCAAGGCCGACGGCACCTACACCTACGAGCTGAACAACAACGACCCGCGCGTGAACGCGCTGCTCGATGGACAGCAGCTCAAGGACACCTTCACCTACACGATCCGTGATGCCGACGGCGACGTCAGCACCACCACCATCACCGTCACCATCAACGGCCACACCGATGGCGTGCCCGGCGTGACCGTCCCCGACGCCAACGGCGCCGATGCCGGCAACGTCAGCATCGCCGAGAACGCCACGCAGCCGGTTACTGGCGAACTGACCGTCACCGCACCGGAAGGCCTGGCTACCGTCAAGATCGGCAACGTCACCCTCACCGTGGCCGACCTGCAGGCGCTGGGCACCACCCCGGTCGTCGTCAACGGCACCGAAGGCAAGCTCACGCTGACTGGCTACGACCCGGCCACCGGCAAGATCACCTATAGCTACCAGCAGGACGGGACGGCCAAGAACCACACCGCCGGCGACGACTCCGTCACCGACAAGTTCACCGTCACCGTCACCGATGCGGCCAACCAGGTCAAGTCCGACGACCTGGTCGTGCTCATCACCGACACCGCTCCGGAAGCCAAGCCCGACACCGCCTCCGTCACGGAAGACACCGCACTGACCGCCTCCGGCAACGTCATCAGCGGCACCGGCGCCGACACCCTCGGCGCGGACGTCACCAACGTCGTCGGCGTGGCCAAGGGCACGGTCCCCGCCGGCCAGAACGTCACTGGCAACGTCAACACCGCCGTCAACGGCGAGTACGGCAAGATCGTCCTCAAGGCCGACGGCACCTACACCTACGAGCTGAACAACAACGATCCGCGCGTGAACGCGCTGCTCGATGGACAGCAGCTCAAGGACACCTTCACCTACACGATCCGTGATGCCGACGGCGACGTCAGCACCACCACCATCACCGTCACCATCAACGGCCACACCGATGGCGTGCCCGGCGTGACCGTCCCCGACGCCAATGGCGCCGATGCCGGCAACGTCAGCATCGCCGAGAACGCCACGCAGCCGGTCACCGGCGAACTGACCGTCACCGCACCGGAAGGCCTGGCTACCGTCAAGATCGGCGGTACCACCCTCACCGTGGCCGAACTCCAGGCGCTGGGCACCACCCCGGTCGTCGTCAACGGCACCGAAGGCAAGCTCACGCTGACTGGCTACGACCCGGCCACCGGCAAGATCACCTATAGCTACCAGCAGGATGGGACGGCCAAGAACCACACCGCCGGCGACGACTCCGTCACCGACAAGTTCACCGTCACCGTCACCGATGCGGCCAACCAGGTCAAGTCTGACGACCTGGTCGTGCTCATCACCGACACCGCGCCCGAAGCCAAGCCCGACACCGCTTCCGTCACGGAAGACACCGCACTGACCGCCTCCGGCAACGTCATCAGCGGCACCGGTGCCGACACCCTCGGCGCGGACGTCACCAACGTCGTCGGCGTGGCCAAGGGCACCGTCCCCGCCGGCCAGAACGTCACTGGCAACGTCAACACCGCCGTCAACGGCGAGTACGGCAAGATCGTCCTCAAGGCCGACGGCACCTACACCTACGAGCTGAACAACAACGACCCGCGCGTGAACGCGCTGCTCGATGGACAGCAGCTCA
>NZ_JACVAD010000017.1:0-2034 GCF_014851665.1 Achromobacter sp. ACM03
GTGCACGCGGTAGGAGAGCGTTCTGTAAGCCTGCGAAGGTGGCTTGTAAAGGCTGCTGGAGGTATCAGAAGTGCGAATGCTGACATGAGTAGCGATAAAGGGGGTGAAAAGCCCCCTCGCCGTAAGTCCAAGGTTTCCTGCGCAACGTTCATCGGCGCAGGGTGAGTCGGCCCCTAAGGCGAGGCAGAGATGCGTAGCTGATGGGAAGCTGGTTAATATTCCAGCACCGTCGTACAGTGCGATGGGGGGACGGATCGCGGAAGATCATCAGGGTGTTGGATGTCCCTGTTGCTGCATCGAAGATGGCGCTTAGGCAAATCCGGGCGCGTAAATCAAGGGTGTGGCACGAGCGAGCATTGCTTGCGAAGTGATTGGAAGTGGTTCCAAGAAAAGCCTCTAAGCTTCAGCTGTACGAGACCGTACCGCAAACCGACACAGGTGGACGGGATGAATATTCCAAGGCGCTTGAGAGAACTCAGGAGAAGGAACTCGGCAAATTGATACCGTAACTTCGGGAGAAGGTATACCCCGGTAGTGTGAAGCGCCTGCGCGCTTAGCATGATGGGGTCGCAGAGAATCGGTGGCTGCGACTGTTTATTAAAAACACAGCACTCTGCAAAGACGAAAGTCGACGTATAGGGTGTGACGCCTGCCCGGTGCCGGAAGGTTAAGTGATGGGGTGCAAGCTCTTGATCGAAGCCCCGGTAAACGGCGGCCGTAACTATAACGGTCCTAAGGTAGCGAAATTCCTTGTCGGGTAAGTTCCGACCTGCACGAATGGCGTAACGATGGCCACACTGTCTCCTCCTGAGACTCAGCGAAGTTGAAGTGTTTGTGATGATGCAATCTACCCGCGGCTAGACGGAAAGACCCCATGAACCTTTACTGTAGCTTTGCATTGATCTGTGAACCGGCCTGTGTAGGATAGGTGGGAGGCTTTGAAGCGTAGTCGCTAGATTACGTGGAGCCATCCTTGAAATACCACCCTGGTTTGTTTGCGGTTCTAACCTTGGTCCGTTATCCGGATCGGGGACAGTGCATGGTGGGCAGTTTGACTGGGGCGGTCTCCTCCCAAAGTGTAACGGAGGAGTTCGAAGGTACGCTAGGTACGGTCGGAAATCGTGCTGATAGTGCAATGGCATAAGCGTGCTTGACTGTGAGACTGACAAGTCGAACAGGTGCGAAAGCAGGACATAGTGATCCGGTGGTTCTGAATGGAAGGGCCATCGCTCAACGGATAAAAGGTACTCTGGGGATAACAGGCTGATACCGCCCAAGAGTTCATATCGACGGCGGTGTTTGGCACCTCGATGTCGGCTCATCTCATCCTGGGGCTGTAGCCGGTCCCAAGGGTATGGCTGTTCGCCATTTAAAGAGGTACGTGAGCTGGGTTTAAAACGTCGTGAGACAGTTTGGTCCCTATCTGCCGTGGGCGTTGGATACTTGACGGAGCCTGCTCCTAGTACGAGAGGACCGGAGTGGACGTACCTCTGGTGTACCGGTTGTCATGCCAATGGCATTGCCGGGTAGCTAAGTACGGAAGAGATAACCGCTGAAGGCATCTAAGCGGGAAACTCGTCTGAAGATAAGGTATCCCGGGGACTTGATCCCCCTGAAGGGTCGTTCGAGACCAGGACGTTGATAGGTCGGGTGTGGAAGCGCAGTAATGCGTTAAGCTAACCGATACTAATTGCCCGTGAGGCTTGATCCTATAACACTGATGGTTATGACCTGGTGATATAGCGTTCCAAGTGTCGTTCAATACAAAATCTGGCTGCACCGTCGGCAGCCAGCCAACACCAATTACACCCCACCGTGTGTGATCATCGAGTTCGACTCTGATCGCCACGCGTTGTGTTTCTTCCAAGATTGGAGCAGTTGCCTAACCGCAGCCGCTCAACCAGTTACGCTTGACGACCATAGCGAGTTGGTCCCACTCCTTCCCATCCCGAACAGGACAGTGAAACGACTTTGCGCCGATGATAGTGGACGGACGTCTGTGAAAGTAGGTCATCGTCAAGCTTTTATTCCGCA
>NZ_JACVAD010000019.1:0-1119 GCF_014851665.1 Achromobacter sp. ACM03
CCCATCTTCAAACAGGATTTCACGTGTCCCGCCCTACTTTTCTTACGCTTAGTTCCACACACAAGATTTCGCCTACAGGGCTATCACCTGCTACGGCCGGACTTTCCATTCCGTTCGACTATCTTGCGTGCTAAAACGTAAAGGCTCTTCCGATTTCGCTCGCCACTACTTTCGGAATCTCGGTTGATTTCTTTTCCTCGAGCTACTGAGATGTTTCAGTTCACCCGGTTCGCTTCCACTGGCCTATGTATTCAGCCAGGGATACTCCTTACGGAGTGGGTTTCCCCATTCGGACATCTACGGATCAAAGCTTGTTTGCCAGCTCCCCGTAGCTTTTCGCAGGCTACTACGTCCTTCATCGCCTGTGATCGCCAAGGCATCCACCATATGCACTTAGTCGCTTGATCCTATAACGCTGTAGGCTATAGGACCTGAGTATTAGCGTTTGTGCCGTTCATAAGTTTCAAAGCAGTCTAGGGTTATTCACCCCAGTCTTGAGAACTTGGAACAAAATTAATGCAATCACAACCCGTACCCATCTTCATCAGCAAGCTGATTACTTGATGAGCACATTTCGTTGTGCTTCTTCCAGATTGTTAAAGAACGAATATAGCTGTCAGGTAAAACCTAACTCATAAGGCCGTTTCAACGACACTATGAGTTAGCCTCTACATCACCAGGTGATTAGGTACTTGGTGGAGGTGAACGGGATCGAACCGATGACATCCTGCTTGCAAAGCAGGCGCTCTCCCAGCTGAGCTACACCCCCATATCCCGCATGCGCAGAATACTTGGTGGGTCTGGTTGGATTCGAACCAACGACCCCCGCCTTATCAAGACGGTGCTCTAACCGACTGAGCTACAGACCCAAAAACCTTTTCGGATCAGCAGTCAGGAAAGCTGTAGACCCAGGGAAGATTCCCTCGACCCAAGCCTGCAACTGATCCCAGCTATATCAAACAACCGATAAGAGTGGACGCTTAACACGAGCACTAAGCTCTGAAAGGAGGTGATCCAGCCGCACCTTCCGATACGGCTACCTTGTTACGACTTCACCCCAGTCATGAATCCTACCGTGGTAATCGCCCCCCTTGCGGTTAGGCTAACTACTTCTGGTAA